>NC_009436.1:645530-1291060 GCF_000016325.1 Enterobacter sp. 638 | reverse complement strand
GCTGCGTGAGACGGATACGTTCGACACCTTTATGGAATCATCCTGGTATTACGCGCGCTACACTTGCCCGCAGTATCAGGAAGGTATGCTGGATTCCAAAGCAGCGAACTACTGGCTGCCGGTGGATATTTACATCGGCGGTATTGAACACGCCATCATGCACCTGCTCTACTTCCGCTTCTTCCACAAGTTGATGCGTGATGCGGGTCTGGTTAACTCTGACGAGCCAGCAAAACAGCTGCTGTGTCAGGGCATGGTTCTCGCGGATGCGTTCTACTATGTCGGCGTGAACGGTGAGCGTAACTGGGTCTCCCCGGTTGATGCGATCGTTGAGCGCGACGAGAAAGGCCGTATCGTGAAAGCGAAAGACGCGGCGGGCAATGAGCTGGTTTATACCGGCATGAGCAAGATGTCCAAGTCCAAAAACAACGGCATCGACCCGCAGGTCATGGTTGAACGTTACGGTGCCGATACCGTGCGTCTGTTCATGATGTTTGCATCCCCGGCGGATATGACGCTGGAATGGCAGGAATCTGGCGTAGAAGGCGCGAACCGCTTCCTGAAACGCGTCTGGAAACTGGTCTACGAGCATACGTCTCAAGGTGAAGCGCCAGCCCTGAACGTCGGTGCGCTGAGCGAAGATCAGCAGGCACTGCGTCGCGATGTTCACAAAACCATCGCAAAAGTAACCGATGATATTGGTCGTCGTCAGACCTTCAATACCGCAATTGCGGCTATTATGGAACTGATGAACAAGCTGGCGAGAGCACCGCAGGAAGGCGAGCAGGATCGTGCCTTGATGCGTGAAGCGCTGTTGGCCGTCGTTCGTATGCTGAACCCGTTCACACCACATGCGTGCTTTACCTTGTGGCAAGAACTGAAAGGCGAAGGCGATATCGATAACGCACCGTGGCCTGTTGCTGATGAGTCAGCGATGGTTGAAAACACTACGCTGGTGGTGGTTCAGGTTAACGGTAAAGTACGTGGTAAAATTACCGTTGCAGTCGATGCAACTGAAGAACAGGTTCGTGAACGCGCAGGCCAGGAACATCTGGTTGCGAAATACCTTGAGGGCGTTACCGTGCGTAAAGTGATCTACGTACCCGGTAAACTGCTGAATCTGGTCGTTGGCTAAGCGCGGGAGGAAACGTGCGACAACTGGCAACATTACTCTTATCCCTGACGGTGCTTGTCACCGCAGGTTGTGGCTGGCATCTGCGTAACACTACTGCAGTGCCTGAACAAATGAAAACGATGATCTTCGATTCGGGGGACCCAAATGGTCCACTGAGCCGTGCGATTCGTAACCAGCTGCGTCTCAATGGCGTTGAGCTGATTGAGAAAGGAACGCTGCGCCAGGATATACCATCATTCCGTATATTAAACTCTTCACTGAGCAAAGATACCGCGTCCATCTTCCAGGATGGCCGTACCGCGGAATACCAGATGGTGATGTCGGTGAGTGCTGCCGTGCTGATTCCGGGTCGCGACATTTACCCGATCAGTACCAAGGTCTATCGTTCGTTCTTTGATAACCCGCAAACTGCGCTGGCAAAAGACGCCGAGCAGGAAATTATTATTAACGAAATGTACGACAAGGCCGCGGAACAGCTGATCCGTAAACTGCCAAGCATCCAGGTTGCTTCTAAAGAAGCGGCAGCGGACCAGCCTGAATCGGCTGAAACCGCACCTCGCGTCTCTACGACGCTGGGTAACTAATGCTTCGGTTGTATCCTGAACAACTCCGCGCGCAGCTCAACGAAGGGCTGCGCGCGGCGTATCTGTTACTCGGAAACGATCCGCTTTTGCTCCAGGAAAGTCAGGACGCTGTGCGTCAGGCGGCTGCTTCTCAGGGCTTTGACGAACACCATACTTTCCAGCTTGATAACAGCACCGACTGGCAGACGATCTTTTCGCTTTGCCAGGCGATGAGCCTTTTTGCATCCCGCCAGACGCTCCTGATCCAGCTCCCGGAAAATGGTCCTAATGCGGCCATTAACGAGCAGCTCGCGACGCTGGTGAGCCTGCTGCACCCTGATTTATTGCTGATTGTTCGCGGCAATAAGCTCACCAAAGCGCAGGAAAATGCCGCCTGGTTTACCCAGTTGGCGACCCATTCCGTTCAAGTCACCTGCCAGACGCCTGAACAGGCGCAACTGTCAAAATGGGTTGCGGTCCGGGCAAAACAACTGAATCTCCAGCTGGATGACGCCGCGAATCAGCTGCTTTGTTATTGCTATGAGGGAAACCTGCTGGCACTCGCACAAGCGCTGGATCGGCTATCGCTGCTGTGGCCAGATGGCAAACTCACCTTACCTCGCGTTGAACAGGCGGTGAACGACGCGGCGCACTTTACCCCGTTCCATTGGGTCGATGCTCTGCTGGCGGCGAAAAGTAAACGCGCACTGCACATTTTGCAGCAGCTGCGTCTGGAAGGCAGCGAGCCGGTCATTTTGCTGCGCACTATCCAGCGCGAATTGTTACTGCTTAACACCTTAAAACGCCAGTCGGCTAACACCCCGCTACGCGCGCTTTTTGATAAACATCGTGTCTGGCAAAACCGTCGGGCGATGACCACCGAAGCGGTCAACCGACTGAGCCACGAACAACTTCGTCAGGCGATACAACTTCTGACGCGCGCGGAGCTGACGCTGAAACAGGATTATGGTCAGTCGGTTTGGGCCGAACTGGAAAGCCTCTCGCTGCTGATGTGTCATAAGGCGCTGGCAGACGTGTTTATTGATGGTTGAGATGAACTCTTTACAGGCACTTTTTGGCGGTACGTTCGATCCTGTCCATTATGGGCATTTGAAACCGGTTGAAATACTGGCGAATCTGATTGGCCTGCAGCGCGTGACAATCATGCCAAATAATGTTCCGCCGCATCGTCCTCAACCCGAAGCCACAAGTGAACAGCGTAAGCACATGCTGGAACTGGCCATCGCGGATAAACCTCTTTTTCAGTTAGACGAGCGAGAACTGCGCCGCGATACGCCTTCTTACACTTCTCAAACTCTGATGGAGTGGCGCGCGGAACAAGGCCCAACCCGGCCATTAGGATTCATCATCGGCCAGGATTCATTGCTGAACTTCCCCACCTGGCATCAGTATGAAACCATTCTGCAAAACAGCCATCTCATCGTTTGCCGCCGTCCAGGCTATCCGCTCACGATGAAAGACGAGCAGTATCAGTCCTGGCTTGAAGCGCATCTGACGCACAATGCGGACGATTTGCATAATTTGCCAGCCGGTAAAATTTATCTGGCCGAAACGCCATGGTTTGATATCTCTGCTACGTTGATACGTGAACGGCTGCAAAACGCACTTCCCTGCGATGAATTGCTGCCCACGCCCGTGCTTGACTACATCCGCCAGCAAGGTTTGTATCAGAAAAGCACAGATGCATCAGGCTAAGCGCGAAAAATCGGCTAATTCGACGCCGTGCCATTGACAGCCCCTTCCAGGCTGATATCCTCCGCAGCCTGACTTCTGCCAGTCATAGCTTTACAGAAATTGTTTTACAAAAATGGCGATGCATTGTCAGGCCGAGGATGGGATGATACCCGCCTTAAAAATTCCGTCTGGTGACATTTGTCCCGACACAGCCGTCAGTTCAGGTATACTGCCAGGCTACTCACTCATTGCTCAACTTCATT
The DNA here is from genome assembly GCF_000016325.1 of Enterobacter sp. 638. Lineage (NCBI taxonomy): Bacteria > Pseudomonadati > Pseudomonadota > Gammaproteobacteria > Enterobacterales > Enterobacteriaceae > Enterobacter > Enterobacter sp. 638. Next base: position 1,287,404 of record NC_009436.1, on the reverse strand, counting down.
CACCCAGGGGGAAAACTTGCAGGGTAAAGAACTCCAGGATTTTGTTATAGACAAAATTGATGACCTGAAAGGTCAGGACATCATCGCTATCGACGTTCACGGTCGTTCCAGTATCACCGACTGCATGATTATTTGCACCGGTACTTCCACTCGCCACGTTGCCTCTATTGCTGACCACGTTGTTCAGGAATCTCGCGCTGCAGGGCTTATGCCGCTGGGTGTGGAAGGCGAAGCCATTGCTGACTGGGTTGTTGTTGACCTCGGCGATGTGATTGTCCATGTCATGCAGGACGAAAGCCGTCGTCTGTATGAGCTGGAAAAGCTCTGGGGTTGATGCGTGAAGTTGCAACTGGTAGCCGTCGGCACAAAAATGCCAGACTGGGTACAGACGGGTTTTACTGAATATCTGCGTCGTTTTCCTAAAGACATGCCGTTCGAACTGGTGGAAATACCAGCAGGAAAACGCGGCAAAAACGCAGATATCAAGCGTATTCTCGATAAAGAGGGTGAGTTGATGCTGGCTGCCGCTGGCAAGAACCGCATCGTGACCCTTGATATCCCAGGCAAACCCTGGGATACGCCGCAGCTGGCGCAAGAACTGGAGCGCTGGAAGCTGGATGGCCGTGACGTCAGCCTGCTGATCGGCGGGCCAGAAGGATTATCCTCAGCTTGTAAAGCGGCCGCAGAACAAAGTTGGTCCCTCTCCGCGCTTACGCTTCCTCACCCGCTTGTCCGGGTTTTGGTCGCGGAAAGCCTTTACCGCGCGTGGAGCATTACTACCAACCACCCTTATCACCGTGAGTAATGATTGACCAGGGCAAATTAAGCAGCGGATGAAACTACAGAATTCTTTTCGCGACTATTCGGCTGAGTCCGCGCTGTTTGTGCGCCGGGCTTTGGTCGCCTTTATCGGGATTTTGCTGCTGACTGGCGTGCTGATCGCCAACCTCTATAATCTGCAAATCGTCCGCTTTACTGACTATCAAACGCGCTCCAACGAAAACCGCATCAAGCTTGTGCCTATCGCGCCTAGCCGCGGCATTATCTACGACCGTAACGGCACGCCTCTGGCGTTAAACCGAACCATCTACCAAATCGAGATGATGCCGGAGAAAGTGGATAATGTGCAGGACGCGCTGGATGCGCTGAAAGGGGTGGTCGACCTCACCGATGATGACATCGCAACCTTCAAGAAAGAGCGCGCGCGTTCCCACCGTTTTACCTCGATTCCGGTGAAGACCAATTTGACGGAAGTCCAGGTCGCCCGCTTTGCGGTGAACCAGTATCGCTTCCCGGGTGTTGAGGTTAAAGGCTATAAGCGTCGCTATTATCCTTACGGCTCCGCGCTGACGCACGTCATTGGCTACGTTTCTAAGATTAACGATAAAGACGTTGAGCGCCTCGATAAAGACGGCAAACTGGCAAACTACGCCGCGACCCATGATATCGGCAAGCTCGGCATTGAACGCTATTACGAAGACGTGCTGCACGGGCAGACGGGCTACGAAGAGGTTGAAGTCAACAACCGCGGCCGCGTTATCCGTCAGCTCAAAGAAGTGCCGCCACAAGCAGGACATGACGTCTACCTGACACTTGATCTCAAGCTTCAGCAATATGTTGAAACGCTACTGGCCGGCAGCCGTGCGGCCGTGGTCGTGACCGATCCGCGTAGCGGGGGAATTCTGGCTCTGGTTTCGATGCCAAGCTACGATCCCAATCTGTTTGTTGATGGCATCTCCAGCAAAGAATATTCCGGTTTGCTGAACGATCCGAATACCCCACTGATAAACCGTGCAACGCAAGGCGTCTACCCGCCAGCGTCCACCGTTAAGCCTTACGTCGCCGTCTCGGCGTTGAGTGCGGGCGTGATCAACCGCAATACCAGCCTGTTTGACCCTGGCTGGTGGCAGTTGCCCGGTTCTGAAAAACGTTATCGTGACTGGAAAAAATGGGGTCACGGTCATCTCAATATCACCAAATCGCTGGAAGAGTCGGCAGATACCTTCTTCTACCAGGTAGCCTATGATTTGGGCATCGATCGCCTCTCCGCGTGGATGAGCAAATTTGGTTACGGTCATTACACCGGCATTGACCTGGCGGAAGAGCGCTCAGGGAACATGCCGACGCGTGAGTGGAAGCTCAAACGCTTTAAAAAACCGTGGTATCAAGGCGACACCATTCCGGTCGGCATCGGCCAGGGTTACTGGACCGCTACGCCCATTCAGATGAGCAAAGCGATGATGATCCTCATTAACGATGGCGTGGTGAAAGTACCGCACCTGCTGATGAGCACCGTTGAAGATGGTAAGCAAGTGCCGTGGTCGCAACCGCATGAAGCCCCGGTGGGCGATATTCATTCCGGCTTCTGGGAAATTGCCAAAGACGGCATGTATGGCGTGGCGAATCGTCCGAACGGCACCGCACATAAATACTTCGCAGGCGCACCGTACAAAGTGGCGGCGAAATCAGGTACCGCGCAGGTCTTTGGCCTGAAGGCGAACGAAACGTATAACGCGCACAAAATCGCTGAACGTCTGCGTGACCATAAGCTCATGACGGCATTTGCGCCTTATGATAATCCGCAGGTTGCGGTAGCGATGATTCTCGAGAACGGCGGTGCTGGCCCGGCAGTCGGGACAATCATGCGCCAAATCCTCGACCATATTATGCTGGGCGATAACAACACCGAGCTACCTGCTGAAACCCCAGCCGCCACCGCAGCGGAGGACCAATAATCATGACGGATAATCCGAACAGAAAATCGCTGTGGGACAAAATCCACATCGACCCGGCGATGCTGCTGATCCTGCTGGCATTGCTGACGTATAGCGCCCTCGTCATCTGGAGCGCCAGCGGGCAGGATATCGGCATGATGGAGCGCAAAATCGGCCAGATCGCGATGGGCCTGGTGATCATGGTAGTAATGGCGCAAATTCCGCCGCGCGTTTACGAAGGCTGGGCGCCCTATCTATACTTTGTCTGTATCATTCTGCTGATCGCTGTCGATGCGTTCGGGGCGATTTCAAAAGGGGCACAGCGCTGGCTGGACTTGGGGATTGTGCGTTTCCAGCCGTCTGAAATTGCCAAAATCGCCGTACCGCTGATGGTGGCTCGCTTTATCAACCGCGACGTCTGCCCGCCCTCGCTCAAAAATACCGCTATCGCGCTGGTGCTGATTTTCTTGCCAACGCTCCTTGTGGCAGCGCAGCCAGACCTGGGGACATCAATTCTCGTCGCATTATCTGGCCTGTTCGTCCTGTTCTTATCCGGGTTGAGCTGGCGGTTGATTGGGATCGCGGTAGTGTTGATCGCCGCCTTTATACCGATACTGTGGTTCTTCCTGATGCACGATTATCAGCGACAGCGTGTCATGATGTTGCTTGATCCGGAAACCGATCCGCTCGGCGCGGGCTATCATATTATTCAGTCAAAGATTGCCATTGGTTCCGGTGGATTGCGGGGTAAAGGCTGGCTGCACGGTACGCAGTCGCAGCTTGAATTCCTGCCGGAGCGTCACACGGACTTTATCTTCGCCGTTCTGGCTGAAGAGTTGGGTCTGGTGGGCATCTTGATTTTACTGGGGTTATACCTGCTGCTGATTATGCGTGGCCTGTGGATTGCCGCACATGCGCAAACCACATTCGGGCGCGTCATGGCCGGCGGGTTGATGTTGATTCTGTTCGTATATGTCTTCGTAAATATTGGTATGGTGAGTGGAATTCTGCCCGTCGTTGGCGTGCCGCTCCCGCTGGTAAGCTACGGAGGCTCGGCACTGATCGTCTTGATGGCTGGGTTCGGGATAGTCATGTCTATCCATACCCACAGAAAAATGTTGTCCAAGAGCGTATAAAAATAAGGGGATTGCAATGCGCAAGCAGTGGCTGGGTGTCTGCATCGCAGCAAGTTTACTTGCTGCCTGTTCAAGTGATGATGGTCAACAGCAGGCGACCATAGCGCCGCCGCAGCCTGCGGTTTGTAACGCTCCGGTGGTTGAAATCAGCGGTGCCGATCCGGTTTACGAGCCGCTGAATGCGACCGCTAATCAGGATTACGAGCGCGACGGTAAGCGATATAAAATCGTTCAGGATCCGTCCCGTTTCAGCCAGGCCGGCTTTGCGGCGATTTATGACGCAGAGCCTGGCAGCAACCAGACTGCATCCGGTGAAGCGTTTGATCCCATGCAAATCACCGCTGCGCATGCGACCTTACCTATCCCAAGCTACGTGCGCGTCACTAACCTCGCCAACGGTCGCATGATTGTGGTGCGTATTAATGACCGCGGACCGTACGGCACTGACCGCGTGATTTCGCTGTCGCGCGCGGCGGCTGATCGTCTTAATACCTCTAATAATACCAAAGTGCGTATCGATCCTATTATTGTCGCACAGGACGGGACGCTCTCCGGCCCAGGCACGGTGTGTACCACCGTCGCGAAACAGACTTATGCTCTGCCGTCGCGCCCGGATTTAAGCGGGGGTATGGGCAGCGCTTCTTCGGCTTCTGAGCCGATGCAGCCTCAGGGCGACGTGCGCGCAATTAGCAACGATACGTTGAAAAGTGACGATACGACTGGCGCTCCTGTAAACAGCAGCGGTTTCCTGGGCGCACCGACCACGCTCGCTTCTGGTGTGCTGGAAGGGAATGAACCCACGCCAGCACCCGTCGTTGCGACACCTGCCGCGCAACCTGCTCCCGTCGTGGCTCCGGTCGCTGCACAGAATACGGCTACCTCTACCGCAGGTGGATTTGTGGTTCAGGTCGGCGCTGTGAGCGATCAGGCACGTGCGCAGCAGTATCAACAACGTCTGACGCAGCAGTTCGACGTTCCGGGTCGTGTGGTGCAAAACGGCGCCGTCTGGCGTATCCAGATGGGCCCATTCGCTAGCAAGTCACAGGCCAGCGCGTTACAGCAACGTCTGCAAAGCGAAGCGCAATTACAGTCGTTTATCGCTGTTGCAAACTAATTAATCGGCGGTATCCGAATTGTCAGCTTGTGTAACCAACGTTCACAAACTCGTGCTGAAAGTCGGATGCCTGCCTGTATAGCTTTTGCTATAGTAAGGCACTTTTTTTAATTCCATCACGGATGTCGTTGTTCTGACCATGAAGACCACTTTCTCCGCTCGTTTTTTGCAGCGCATGGCGCTGACCACGGCCCTTTGCGCAGCAACGCTGTCAGTTGCTCACGCTGATGACCTGAATATCAAGACCATGATCCCTGGCGTTCCGCAAATTGACGCGGAATCCTACATCCTGATCGACTACAACTCTGGCAAAGTGCTGGCTGAAATGAACGCGGATTCACGCCGTGACCCGGCTAGCCTCACCAAGATGATGACCAGCTATGTCATCGGTCAGGCCATGAAAGCGGGCAAGTTCAAAGAAACTGATCTGGTTACCGTGGGTAACGATGCATGGGCTACCGGTAATCCGGTGTTCAAAGGCTCTTCCCTGATGTTCCTGAAACCAGGCATGCAGGTTCCCGTATCGCAGCTGATCCGGGGTATCAACCTGCAATCAGGTAACGATGCCTGTGTTGCGATGGCCGATTTTGCGGCGGGCAGCCAGGATGCGTTCGTTGGCTTGATGAACAGCTACGTTTCCGCGCTGGGTCTGAAAAACAGCCACTTCCAGACCGTTCACGGCCTTGATGCTGAAGGTCAGTACAGTTCTGCACGTGACATGGCGCTGATTGGTCAGGCACTTATCCGCGACGTTCCCAACGAATACACCATCTATAAAGAAAAAGAATTTACCTTTAACGGTATCCGTCAGACCAACCGCAACGGCTTACTGTGGGATAACAGCCTGAAGGTTGACGGCATCAAAACAGGCCATACGGATAAAGCCGGTTACAACCTGGTGGCGTCCGCAACGGAAGGTCAGATGCGTTTGATCTCCGCCGTGATGGGGGGGCGCACCTTTAAAGGCCGTGAAACCGAAAGCAAAAAACTGCTGACCTGGGGCTTCCGTTTCTTCGAGACCGTGAACCCACTTAAAGCCGGTAAAGAGTTTGCCTCTGAGCCAGTGTGGTTTGGCGACAACGACCGCGCGTCGCTGGGTGTTGATAAAGATCTGTACCTGACGATCCCTCGTGGCCGTATGAAAGACTTGAAAGCCAGCTACGTGCTCAACACCAGTGAACTCCACGCACCACTGAAGAAAAACCAGGTTGTTGGTACTATCAACTTCCAGTTGGATGGAAAAACCATCGATCAGCGCCCTCTGGTTGTTCTTGACGAAATTCCTGAAGGCAATTTCTTCGGCAAAATCATTGATTACATTAAATTGATGTTCCATCACTGGTTTGGTTAATAATTGAACACTTGAAAGTGTGATTTCCATCCCCATATACTAGGTATCCAGATAACTCCCACCCGTTGTGGGAGTTATTATTTTTGATGTACTGCCGGAGCTGACATGAAAACCAAACTTAACGAACTGCTTGAATTCCCAACCTCATTTACTTACAAAGTAATGGGTCAGGCATTGCCGGAGCTGGTTGACCAGGTGGTTGAAGTGGTACAGCGCCATGCGCCAGGTGACTACTCTCCGACGGTAAAACCGAGCAGCAAAGGCAACTACCATTCCGTCTCAATTACCATTACTGCCACGCATATTGAGCAGGTTGAGACGCTGTACGAAGAGCTTGGTAATATCGACATCGTACGTATGGTGCTGTAATCCCCGTGGTTACCCGCTTTGCCGGGTAACCCACTTTAGCCTCTGTGATATACTCCCCACACCCTTTTGTCGCCACATCCCCGGAGTTGCTGTTTTGTATCAGGATAAAATTCTTGTCCGCCATCTCGGGCTGCAACCCTATGAGCCTGTCTCTCAGGCCATGCATGATTTCACCGATTCTCGCGATGACCACACGCCTGACGAAATCTGGCTGGTAGAGCATCATCCCGTTTTCACTCAAGGCCAGGCTGGAAAAGCAGAGCACGTATTAGTTCCAGGTGATATTCCTGTTATCCAAAGTGACCGCGGCGGGCAAGTGACCTATCACGGACCTGGTCAGCAGGTCATGTACGTTCTCCTGAATCTGAAGCGTCGTAAGCTGGGTGTTCGCGAATTGGTCACATTGCTCGAACAAACCGTGGTTGATACCCTGGCTGAGTACGATATTGACGCTCATCCGCGTGCCGATGCGCCGGGGGTGTATGTCGGTGAGATGAAGATCTGCTCGTTAGGTTTGCGAATCAGAAAAGGGTGCTCATTTCATGGGCTTGCGCTCAATATCAACATGGATCTATCCCCCTTCCTGCGCATCAATCCTTGCGGTTATGCAGGAATGGAAATGACCCAAATGCGTCAGTGGGTAGAAAACGCCACACCGGGTATTATTGGCCCTCTCCTGGTGAGTAAACTTTTAGCGCTGCTAAACAATCCCCCGCACGAATATATTCCCGCTTAATATATAATACATGATGGCCTCTTTATTTAGCTGGCCATCGCGTATTTGCCGCTTTTCAGCTTTACAATAATCCGCAGATTCTATATTTTCGAAGCGCTTGAGCGAGTGGAACTAATTTCATCATTTTTTATTCAACAAATGAATATTTACTGAATAAATGGTCATCATTTGATCGGTAATTTTTCAACTGATTGATTTTGATAAACAAGTGAAATCCGCAAAACACTTTAAAAATCACTACAAGCATAATATATAAATTCAACTATCATTCATATTGTGAATGAATACGGAGTGACAGCGTGGATTATAATAATTTACCAGCTAAACGACTGATTGATCCCGGCGGACAAGACAAGCCGCAAGTTTTTCGGACTTTACGCAATATTGACCTCAATTTATTAACGATCTTTGAGGCAGTATATGTCCATAAGGGTATCGTTAATGCTGCGAAAATTCTTAATCTCACCCCGTCGGCAATTAGTCAGTCCATTCAAAAATTGCGCGCCATTTTTCCTGACCCTCTTTTTATACGTAAAGGTCAAGGAGTCACGCCCACTGCGTATGCCACTCACCTGCATGAGTACATTAGCCAGGGGCTAGAGTCGATTCTCGGCGCGCTGGATCTGACCGGAAGTTATGATAAGCAACGGACCATTACCATTGGCACCTCCCCTTCGGTAGGTGCGCTGGTCTTGCCCACGATTTATCAGGCAGTCAAACGTGAAGCGCCGCAATTATTGCTGCGAAATATTCAGGTTAATGACACCGAAACGCAGCTTGCTCAGTTCCAGACAGACCTGATCATCGACAGCAACTCTTTCGGCTCTCGCGCCCTGGCTCACAGTGTCCTTTATGCCGATGGATTGCTGCTGGTTTGCCGCAAAAATCATCCTGCGCTAAGCCAGACCGCGACCATGGAAAATTTGCGCGACTATGAATACGCTTTATTCATGAATGATGGGCATAACCTAAACCATCTTCGCCAGCGTATTAACGATCTGTTCCCGGATCGCCAGATTAGCTTCAGCAGTTACAATATGTTCACGATTGCCGCGCTGATTGGCAGCAGCGATTTGATCACCATCATGCCTGCGCGACTGTACAATCTGCTGCGTCACTGTTGGCCGCTCGAGCAAATTCCTTTCGCGCCTCTAAATGCAGAATCCATCGAGATCTCACTGCATTACAACAAGCTCAGTCTTCGCGATCCGGTGCTGGAAAATGTTATCAACATTGTCCGCCAGGCTTTTTGAGGATCCGCCCAACACACGGCCTGCCCCAATAGGGGCAAAGGCACAAAACAACAACTATTTTACAATTTGGCGACCTCACAGGCTGCTTTATCGTCCGTATCAATGATATACTGCCTGTCGTTCGTTCAAAAATAGTTGATAAATACAACATTCCCTTGAATTGAAACGCTTTCCCTCGATTTCGCAACTGGAACACGCACGCTATGAGTAAACCCATTGTGATGGAACGCGGTGTTAAGTACCGCGACGCCGATAAAATGGCCCTTATCCCGGTTAAAAACGTGGTTACGGAGCGCGAAGCGCTGTTAAGAAAACCGGAATGGATGAAAATCAAACTTCCGGCTGACTCTTCACGCATTCAGGGTATCAAAGCGGCGATGCGTAAGAATGGCCTTCATTCTGTATGTGAAGAAGCCTCTTGCCCTAACCTTGCGGAATGTTTCAACCACGGTACCGCCACCTTCATGATCCTGGGAGCTATCTGCACCCGTCGCTGCCCGTTCTGCGATGTAGCGCATGGTCGTCCAGTCGCGCCCGATGCCAACGAACCGCTGAAGCTGGCTCAGACCATTGCTGACATGGCGCTTCGCTACGTGGTGATTACCTCCGTTGACCGTGACGATCTCCGTGATGGTGGCGCGCAGCACTTTGCAGATTGTATCAGTGCCATCCGCGAGAAAAGCCCAAGCATCAAGATTGAAACGTTGGTCCCTGATTTCCGTGGTCGTATGGATCGTGCGCTGGAGATTCTCACCGCGACGCCACCAGATGTGTTTAACCACAACCTGGAAAACGTTCCACGCGTTTATCGTCAGGTACGACCAGGCGCTGACTACAACTGGTCCCTGAAGCTGCTGGAGCGCTTTAAAGAAGCACATCCGCATATTCCGACCAAATCAGGTCTGATGGTCGGCTTGGGCGAAACCAATGCTGAAATTATCGAAGTGATGCGCGACCTGCGTCGCCATGGTGTAACCATGCTGACCTTGGGCCAATATCTGCAGCCAAGCCGCCACCACTTGCCGGTTCAGCGTTATGTTAGCCCTGATGAGTTTGATGAGATGAAAGCCGAAGCGATGGCGATGGGCTTTACCCACGCAGCCTGCGGCCCGTTTGTTCGCTCGTCTTACCATGCCGATATGCAGGCGAAAGGCGAAGAAGTGAAGTAACAAGTTATTACACTTCACCCATAAAAAAACCGGCTTATAAGCCGGTTTTTTTCTTTCCGAATGCCTGGAAAGATTTTGCCATTACTCTTTGTGCGAGAGCTTTTCCGCCGTAACGTCGCCATCTGCGGTTTTCTTCGCATTAGCGTCGTCATCGTTCATCGCTTTTTTGAAGCCTTTAATGGCCGTACCCAGGTCTCCGCCCAGCGTACGTAACTTCTTGGTACCAAACAGCAGAACAACCAGCGCCGCGACCACCAGCAGTTTGGTAATACTAATCTCACCCATAGATACCTTCTTTCACTGAAAACAGGCTGCATACTGCGCCAAAAAACCTGATCTAATTAACGGACATTCGACGCGCGGACACAATAGCAATCTGTAACAAGGTGAATCAAGCACTGATGAAAAAAACGTCATAATAATTGCGGTGGCGCAAACCGTCTGTTGCGTAGCACCGGTAATTGTCGACGCGCGAGTGCGATTCGCTCGCGATCAATCTCCGCCATCAGAAGCGCGGGTGCCTCGCCTGCCGCCGCGATAGTCACCCCGAGCGGATCAACCACACGGCTTTGCCCGATATTTTTATTGCCGCACTCTCCAGACGCCACCACATAGCATGTTGTATCCAGCGCCCGCGCGGTGAGCAATGTTGCCCAATGATGCTCTTTAAGCGGGCCTTTCACCCATGCCGCAGGCAGAACCAATGCGTCAGCCCCTGCCAGGGCAAGGTTCAGTGCCATCTCCGGGAAACGTAAATCGTAGCAAGTCATCAATCCAAAACGGATGCCGTCGATATCTATCAGCGGCGGAATCTGATTCCCGGGGTCAACCAGTCGGGATTCCTGAATATTGAACGCATCGTAGAGATGGAGTTTTGCATAGTGCGCAATGATTTTCCCTTCACGCAAAACGACAAGCGTGTTTTCGGCTCTGCCCTGAGTCGTCGGAACGTGGACCGTTAAAATCGTGGTGAGTCTGTTACTTTTGCTCTCTGCCAGTAACAGCGTCAAAAAACCGCCGTCCAGTCGCTGCGCAGATTTAACGGAGAGATCAGGATCGTTATCATCACGCGCCAAAAGCGCTTCAGGCAGCACCAGCAATGCAGCGTCCTGTCTTGCCGACTGCGCCATCAATGCGACACAGAGACGCGCATTTTCATGCCAGTCTGCCGTTACAGCGAACTGCCCAACTGCAACAATCATATTTATCCCCTACGTAAATTAGCGCTACACTTGGCCCCTTACTAGATCAAATAGCAGGAACTGACCGTGTTACAACTCCTTTTAGCGGTTTTTATTGGTGGTGGGACAGGTAGCGTAGCGCGATGGTTTCTCAGCATGCGCTTTAACCCTATGCATCAGGCCATTCCATTGGGGACGCTTACGGCAAATCTGATAGGCGCTTTTATCATTGGAGTGGGGCTGGCCTGGTTTAATCGAATGACCCATATCGACCCGATGTGGAAACTGCTGATCACCACCGGATTCTGTGGCGGCCTGACGACCTTTTCAACCTTCTCTGCCGAAGTGGTTTTTTTGTTGCAGGATGGTCGCATAAACTGGGCGCTGGCAAACATTGCCGTCAATATGCTGGGTTCGTTTGCGATGACGGCGCTCGCATTTTGGTTATTTTCCGCCGCAAGCGCGCACTAAACACAACAGCGTTAATGTTGGCTTAATTTTTCTCTGTCACTCTTGTCGCAATATTGATTGAGGGTGATGGCATGAAAGAAAATTTGATGAGCGCGGGAATGGTATTACTGAGCGTGTTGATCGTCGCCAGTTTTCTAAGATTATATTTATTTAGCTGATAATACGCCAAAAAAAACCCGCTCATTGAGCGGGTTTTGAAGTTCTTGCTGACCTGTCTGAATTACAGAGCAGTTACGTTAGCAGCAGAAGGACCTTTGGCACCGTTAGTGATTTCGAACTCAACGCGCTGGCCTTCAGCCAGGGTTTTGAAACCATTAGTCTGGATTGCAGAGAAGTGAACGAACACATCTTTGCTGCCATCTTCCGGAGTAATGAAACCGAATCCTTTGGACTCATTAAACCACTTAACGTTACCTTTAATCTTAGACATCAAAATTACCTTTGCATGAAAAATGGACACAAATGCTGTGTCGGGTATCAGTACAACAATTGTGGCGCATTTTGTCCAGAGGTTCTTTGTTAAAAAGTGACAAAAGTCGCGTTAATTTTATCGACTGGCGATTTGTCCTTAACCCACGCAAAACAGGTCTGTTTTTACACTAATTTGTGGACAATTTTCAGTTAAAACTGGAAGCGCATCCAGGCGAAGTACACGTTTCCGTTGTTATACGTTCCAGGAATGTAGGTCATCTGGAAGGTCGCCGGGCCGTAGCCGATTGACGCCAGCGGTAACAGCACCGGAATGGGGATGTATTTCCAGTTATCACGCGCCGTAAAGCCGGCCGTGTACCCCAGACCCAAATGGAAATTATCATCCGCCAGCGGACGCCAGGTTTTCTCCCAGCCATAGCCGCCGATAGGTTCCCATTTGTTATAGGAATCTTTAAACGCCATCAGATACAAACCGTGCCAGTTGCCTTTGTCATCCCAGCGTGACTGACCAAAACCCGCACCCCATGGGCGCTCGTTATAACGGTCCGTTTTCTCTTTGTCGTACGCAAAACGGGCATGCCACGTTATAGCTGGCACATACAGATCGTAATGCTCTGGCTCATTCCATGTCTGCGTCACGTTGTCGGTGAAAGTCGAGAACCACCCTTTTTGCGATGTCGTCTCATCCGCGACTGCCGATGTTGAAAGCGTAAGCTGTGCAAAAATAAACAACACAAACAAATAAATATTATTTTTTACCGTCACAATACAATTACCATTTTTAGTATTCGGCAGAATTTTAACAAACTTTAATTGAATGAAACCATAACGACATCGGTGAAAGTCCGAATTATTAAGTTACAAAATGGGAATAATCCTACAAAACGTGACGATGCGCCTTGAAATAAGCAAGGCGCTTACGCTACCTAACTTTTATGCAACAATTTATACAGTGCGGGAATAACTAACATCGACAACAAAGGCGCGGTGACCATTCCCCCTATCATCGGCGCGGCGATGCGCTGCATGACCTCGGAACCGCTGCCACCGCCCCACATAATCGGCAGTAAGCCCGCCATAATCGTCGCGACGGTCATCACTTTTGGCCGCACGCGCAGGACTGCTCCTTCATGGATCGCACGCATTACCATCCTGTTTCCACCCTCAGGATCTCGCTGACGATATTTATCAAGCGCCTGATTGAGATACAGCACCATAATAACGCCAAACTCGGCAGCAACACCGGCAAGCGCTATAAAGCCGACGGCACCCGCAACGGAAAGATTATATCCCAGCAGCCAAAGCAACCACACCCCGCCGATAAGCGCAAAAGGTAATGTCCCCATTATTAATAAGACATCAGAAATACGTTTAAAGGTCAGCCACAAAAGAATAAAGATAATCATTAAGGTTATTGGGAGAACGATTTTCAATTTCTCTGTGGCACGCTCCAGATATTCAAATTGTCCGGACCACGACAGCGATACCCCCTGAGGAAGCGCGATCTTCTCCGCAACCCGCTGCTGCATTTCGGTCACCGCCGACTTCAAATCTCGTCCACGCAGATCCACATAAATCCAGTTCGAGAGCCGCGCATTCTCACTTTTCAGCATTGGCGGGCCTTCTGTGACGACGATGTCCGCCAGTTCACCCAGAGTAATCTGGCTCCCATTCGTGGTGATAACGGGTAACATTCGGAGCTTTTCGACGCTATCGCGAACGTCGCGGGGGTAGCGCACATTGATGGGGTAACGTTCTCGGCCCTGAAGCACTTCGCCGATATTGTCACCGCCAACCAAGGTGGAGACCATCCCCTGCAACTCGTCAACCGACACGCCATACCGTGCGGCTTTTTGCCTGTCGATACGGATATCCACGTAGCGCCCACCCGCCAGCCGCTCGGCCAACGCAGACGTCACGCCCGGCACCTGTTTCACAATCTGCTCAATCTGAGCAGCGACACGTTCAATATCGGCAATATTGCTGCCGTTCACCTTAATCCCCACCGGGCTTTTGATGCCCGTCGCCAGCATATCAAGGCGATTGCGAATCGGTGGCACCCACACGTTCGCGATACCGGGTATTGAGACGATTTTATCCAGTTCTTCGACCAATTTCGCGGGCGTCATGCCCGGCCGCCATTGTTCACGCGGGATAAAGTGGATCGTTGTTTCCAGCATCGTGAGCGGCGCGGGATCGGTCGCTGTGTCAGCCCGTCCAGCCTTACCAAACACGCTCGCCACTTCCGGTACGCTTTTAATTAACCGATCCGTTTGTTGCAGCAAACGGCTGGCTTCGCGCGCCGAAATTCCCGGCAGCGTAGACGGCATATACAGCAGATCGCCTTCGTCCAGCGGGGGCATAAACTCACTGCCAAGACGACTCAGCGGCCACAGCGTCACCAGTAAAAGCAGCAATGCCAGCGCCAGCGTCGTTTTGGGAAACGCCAGAACTTTATCGAGCAGCGGTTCATAAAGCCGAATCAAAAAACGGTTAATCGGATTGGCTTTTTCGTCAGGAATTTTACCGCGAATAAAATAACCCATTAGCACCGGAATGAGCGTGATGCCCAGCCCCGCGGCCATGGCCATCGCCCAGGTTTTGGTAAAAGCCAGCGGCGAAAACATGCGCCCTTCCTGCGCCTCAAGGGAAAATACCGGAATGAACGACAGCGTAATGATCAGCAGGCTACAAAACAGCGCAGGTCCCACTTCCACTGCGGCACGCTCCGCCAGACGCCAGTAGTCCGCCGATGCCGGTTCTTCGTCTGGATGATCGTGCCGCCACTGCTCCAGCACTTTGTGCATGTTCTCGATCATTACGATCGCGGCATCCACCATCGCACCGATGGCAATGGCAATCCCGCCCAGCGACATAATATTGGCGTTGATACCCTGATAGTGCATCACCACAAACGCGCCCAAAATCCCCAGCGGCAGCGAAACAATCGCCACCAGCGCGGAACGGAAGTGAAACAGAAACAGCGCACACACCAGAACGACGACGGCGAACTCCTCCAGCAGTTTGTGCGTCAGCGTTTTGACCGATTCCTCAATCAACTTCGATCGGTCGTACACCGGAACAATCTCAACCCCTTCTGGCAGCGTTTTTTGCAGCGCGCTGAGTTTTTCTTTCACAGCATGAAGCGTTTCAAGCGCGTTCTGCCCGTAACGCATCACCACCACGCCGCCCGCGACTTCGCCCTCGCCGTTAAGCTCCGCCACACCCCGACGGATCTCCGGCCCCAGGCCGACCGTCGCTACGTCTTTTAGCAATACAGGGATCCCGTCGCGTGTGGTGATCACCACGTTCCTGAAATCATCCAGCGTGCGCAGATAACCGGTGGTACGCACCATGTATTCCGCTTCCCCCATCTCCAGCAACGCGCCGCCGCTCTCCTTGTTTGCCGCCTGTACCGCGCTCACGATCTGCCCGTGAGTAATATTCAGCGCGCGCATTTTCTCAGGGGTGACCACAATCTGATACTGACGCACCATCCCGCCGATGCTCGCCACTTCCGACACATTCGGTACCGTTTTCAGCTCAAACTTGAGCGTCCAGTCCTGAAGTGCGCGTAAATCGGCCAGGCTGTGCTTACCCGTGCGATCGACGAGCGCGTACTCATAGATCCAGCCCACGCCCGTCGCATCCGGTCCCAGAGAGGCTTTTACTCCCGCCGGTAATTGCGACTGCACCTGGCTTAAATACTCCAGCACCCGTGAGCGCGCCCAGTAGAGATCGGTGCCATCTTCAAACAACACATACACATAGGCGTCGCCAAACATCGAAAAACCGCGCACGGTTTTAGCGCCGGGCACTGACAGCATTGACGTCGTCAGCGGCCAGGTCACCTGATCCTCAATCACCTGCGGCGCTTTACCCGGATAACTGGCTTTGACGATAACCTGCACATCCGACAGGTCGGGCAACGCATCTAGCGGTGCGCGTTGCACCGCCCACCAGCCCCAGCCCGCCATCACACAGGCCGCCAGAATAACCAGCAGACGGTTACGTAACGACGCACGAATCACGGCAGCAATCATTTCGTCACCTCCGGCAATGCGCTACGCAGACTGGCTTCAGAGTCGATCAGGAATTGCCCCGACGTCACCACGGTGTCGCCCGCCTGCACCCCTGTGAGAATCTCCGTCCAGCCATCGGCGCTCACACCCGTTGTGACGTTCACCGGATGGAAATAACCCTCGCCGGTTGCCAGCAGCACACGCTGCGATGCCCCGCTATTGATCACCGACTCCTCCGGTACCGCCAGCACCGACGCCTCCGTTTTTTGCCCTGCACGAACGACGTTCAGGAACATCCCCGGCTTAAGCGTGTGTTGCGGATTGTCCATCAAAACGCGTGCCTTGAGGGTTCGCGTGGCAGTATCCATCTGCGGCAATAGCTCGCTGACGGTGCCGTGAAAGCGCTGGCCCGGAAAGCTTTCCGACGTCGCCATCATTTCGCTGCCCACCGTGAGCGCTTGCGCCTGATTTTGCGGGTAATCGACCACCAGCCATACGCTGTCCAGCGAAGCCATATCAAACACCTGTGCGGTGGCCGCCACCTGCGCGCCCTCCCGGACGTTCAGCTTTGCCACATACCCAGCTTGTTCTGACCGCAGGGTTAATCGGGTTTGCGGTTTTCCACTACGATCCAGCGCGCGGATCGTCTCTTCTGACATAAACTGGAGCGCCAGCCTGTCGCGTGCGGCGCGGGTTAACATCGCATCGCCAAGCTGACGGACGGCCAGATATTCCTGCTGCGCGGTCGTCCACTGCGGAACCCAGATCTCTGCCAGCGCCTCACCGGCCTTGACCTGCTGTTGCTCGGCTCGCACGTACAGTTTTGAAATCACGCCCGCGGTAGGCGCAGGGATCGTGGTCAGCATCCGCTCGTTGATCGACACGGTCGCAAAGGCCGTAAACGGCTGCGTAAGCTGACGCATCTGCACTTTGGCGGTCTTCATCCCGAGGTTTTGCTGCTGTTGAGCGTTCACTCCCACGCCCGTTGCTGCTTTCTCTTCGTCGGCATAACGCGCCACCAACTCCATGTCCATAAACGGTGATTTGCCCGGCTTATCAAAACGCTGTCCGGGCATCATCGGGTCGTACCAGTAGAGCACGTTGCGCTCCGCCGTTTTCACAACTTCAGGTGTGGCATGCGACTGGCGCTGTCCAAGGAAATATCCTCCGCCAGCAGCCAGCAGTACGGCGAGCGTCACAGCGGTTAACGTTGTTGTTTTCATTGTGTGATTTCCTGTGGGGTCAGCCATTGAATCGCGGCCCAGGTTCGCGCCATTTCGCGCTCGGTCTGATTTACGGCCAGTTCGGTATCCAGCACGCTGCGACGCGCCTCAAGCAACGCGGGCAGCGCCGATTGCCCGGAGCGATACTGCGCGGCGAGCACATTCAGCCGCGCGTACTGCAACGGTAAAATGTCATCGCGCTGGCGTAGCCACAGCGTTTGCGCGGCCTGATACTGCGCCACCAGAGACTGCACCTGCGCCAGATGTTCGCGTTGAATCAACGTCAACTGATCCACCGCCTGCATCGAGCGCGACACGTCAGCGGCATACTCTTTATCCTGTCGACGCGACTGAAACAGCGGCAGATCGACCGTAAACATCACCCCAGCCATATCGTCGTACCCTTCGGCGCGATGGGAATAGAACACTTCCACGTCCACATCAGGAATCGCTGCAACGGCCGACTGCGCCGAGCGGGCTTTCGCCGTTTCTGATTCGCGCTGCGCCGCTTCGACTTCGGGATGTCGGACTATCGCGTCGGCCAGCGTTTTTTCATCCGCCGGTAACCGCTGATAGCGTGGCAGCGGGCCTTGTACCTTGGTTATCGCCTGGCCGGTCAACTGAAACAGACGGCTTTGCGCCAGCTGCACATCCCGGTTCGTCAGCGTCACGCTGTCGCGCATCGCGCTAAGCGTCATCTGGAGCGACAACACGCTGTCGGGTGTGGCGCTGCCTGCCGCCACGCTCGCCTTCTGCACGCCCTGCTGGCGCTCTGTTTCACTCACGCGTTGATGAGCGATTGTTAGCGCCTGCTGAGCAAGCGCTAAATCGAGCCACGCCTGCGCGGTATCTCGCTGAAGCGCGGCGCGGATGGTCGCAGACTTCGCCACCACACCGCGGGCCTGCGCCTGCAAGGTCTGCGATTTACGCTCGCGCTTTTCGGCACTCACATAACTCTGCATGATGCCAATCCGCTGCATGGTCATGCCTTCGCGGGTAAAGCGCTGGTCGTTACTGCCCTGAACCGGCACGTTTTCGATGCCGAACTTCAGTTTGGGATCGGGAAGTTGGGTGGCG
Organism: Enterobacter sp. 638; assembly: GCF_000016325.1. NCBI lineage: Bacteria > Pseudomonadati > Pseudomonadota > Gammaproteobacteria > Enterobacterales > Enterobacteriaceae > Enterobacter > Enterobacter sp. 638. The sequence goes on along the minus strand of NC_009436.1, from coordinate 1,269,156 downwards.
GATTCCGCCATCGCATCCAGCGCCTGCGCTTCGTTACGGCTGGCGGAAAGTTCAGCAGAATAGCGTTGGGCCACGGAAAGGGTTTGCGCCAGCGTCCATGGCTCCGCCTGAGCGGCGGAGCAAAACACGCCGAGCAGCACCCCACCGAGCCAGATGCTCAGTGTTGTTTTTTTCATGATGTCCTCGCTTAGTGCAGCGGCGTCAGAGAGCGTATCTGAAACCCATCGCCCGCCCGCTCAAGCGTGAAGGTGACGCGATCGCCGGGCTTCACTAAGGACGTCTCAGCGGTTTTCGCGAGGGTGAAAGGCATGGTCATCGCGGGCCATTTCAGTTCAGGAATGGCTTGATGCTCAAGAATGATTTTGGGTGGTGAGATTTCCAGTACGCGTCCCTCCCCCTGCCAGCGCTGTGCGGCGGCAGACGGTTCGGTTGCCTGAACGGTAAAAGAAGAAAGGGAAAACAACGCGCCCATCAGCGCGGAAATAAATAAAGCTCGCATGATAAAACTCCTGTTAAACGTAAATTAAAAAATCAATTCAACGAATGAACAGGTTTCTACTCCCGGAACCGGCAAAAACGGATCGTTGCCGGTGGCCCCACAGCGGGAGGGGTGAGTGACCACGCAGAATGCGCTATTTCGCTGCATTGTGGCGTGGTAAGGGCGAGCGTCATGACGGCGGGTAAGGCCACCAGATGCGGCTGCGCAGGATCTTTTTGTACCTGATCCGGCACGCAATGTTTTTCACACAGTGGGGAGGCACTGACGACATCGTGGGAAAGCGGTTTTGCCGTCATGTCCATATGCTGGATTGTGGCGGTTGCACCGCGCGGATCCAGCGAACAATCATGCGAAGCAATCGCCACCTGACTCTGGATCACCAGCCAGCCAAACGCGCATAAAAACATCAAAAGATGCTTTTTAAGAAATCGCAGGCGATAGGTCCAGTTGGCGTGCATATTTGCGTCGTCGGGTCATAAAAGGAATGCGAGTATAAGAACAGCTTTCGCAGAAATTAAAGTTATTTTAATCAGTTTTACGTTCTTAATCAGTCGCACGGTAAAAGCACCGAATAACCTCAACAATACATTATCAATCCGATGACATACGTTAATGATTGATTCGGTCAATACTGTGATGACATAAATGGCACACTAATGGCAAAATATCGCTGATTACTCCTTTAGTAGTCGTTTTATTGATTTTAGTCATCAATGACTGACCATTAATTCGGCACATTCTCACCCTTCATTTTTTTGATTTTCCGTGCTCTCTGGGGAGCGCATTAACAGGGGAAACCATGCTTACCTTTCTCGAACTCCTCATGGGAGTTGTCGTCATTGTTGGCGTCGCCCGCTACATCATTAAAGGCTATTCCGCGACCGGCGTTCTCTTTGTCGGTGGCTTGATACTGCTGATTGTTAGCGCGCTAATGGGCCATAAAGTATTACCCGCCAGCGCAGAGAGCACCGGTTATTCCGCTACGGATATTGTGGAATATATTAAAATCCTGCTGATGAGCCGCGGCGGCGATCTCGGCATGATGATTATGATGCTGTGTGGTTTCGCGGCGTATATGACACATATTGGCGCCAACGATATGGTGGTGAAACTGGCCTCCAAACCGCTGCAATATATTAATTCCCCGTACATCCTGATGATTGCCGCTTATTTCGTTGCCTGCCTGATGTCTCTGGCGGTGTCGTCTGCGACCGGTCTGGGCGTATTGCTGATGGCCACCCTGTTCCCGGTTATGGTGAACGTCGGGATTAGCCGTGGTGCCGCTGCGGCCATTTGTGCCTCCCCCGCTGCCATTATTCTCTCCCCAACCTCAGGTGACGTGGTCCTGGCCGCTAAAGCCGCGGAAATGCCGCTGATTGATTTCGCCTTTAAAACGACGCTGCCGATCTCCATTGCCGCGATTATCGGCATGGCGGTTGCTCACTATTTCTGGCAGAAGTATCTCGATAAAAAAGAAAACATCAGCCACGAGATGCTGGATGTCAGCGAAATCACCACCACCGCCCCGTCGTTTTACGCCATCCTGCCGTTCACCCCTATCGTGGGCGTACTGATTTTTGACGGCAAATGGGGCCCGCAACTCCACATCATCACCATTCTGGTGATCTGCATGTTGCTGGCCGCGGTACTGGAATTCGTGCGCGGGTTTAACACGCAAAAGGTCTATTCCGGTCTGGAAGTGGCGTATCGCGGCATGGCGGATGCCTTTGCCAGCGTGGTGATGCTGCTGGTTGCGGCTGGCGTATTTGCCCAAGGTCTGAGCACCATCGGCTTTATTCAGAGCCTGATCTCTATCGCCACCTCGTTTGGTTCCGCAAGCATTATTTTGATGCTGGTGCTGGTGATCCTCACCATGCTGGCGGCGATGACCACCGGGTCCGGTAACGCACCGTTCTATGCGTTCGTGGAGATGATTCCAAAACTGGCGCACTCTTCCGGCATCAACCCGGCGTACCTTTCTATCCCAATGCTGCAGGCATCTAACCTGGGCCGTACTATTTCGCCGGTTTCAGGCGTGGTGGTGGCGGTTGCGGGAATGGCGAAAATCTCCCCGTTCGAAGTCGTGAAACGCACCTCCGTCCCTGTTCTTGTGGGGCTGGTGATTGTGATTGTCGCGACCGAAATTCTGGTTCCCGCCACGATCGCAGGCTAAGCGTCACAGTTCTCAAAAGCGCCTACGGGCGCTTTTTGTGCTTTAATAAGTTCCTGGAATTAATTTGCGTTAAATCGTCAGGAATTCACATGTTCAGGAAGGATATCGTTAGTCGATTCAGTGCGGCGGCCCTCGCGCTGTGCGCGTTCTCCGTAGAATCAGCTCCGCTTCAGGCCACCCAGTACGCCGATTTTGATCGCTATGTTCTTGCCCTGTCGTGGCAAACAGGATTTTGCCAGAGCATGCACGAGCACGATCGCAACGAGCCTGATGAGTGTCGTCTGCAAAAAGAGAGCAAAACCAAAACCGATTTCCTGACGGTTCACGGCCTCTGGCCGAGTCTGCCAAAATCCATCTCTGCACGGGGCGTAGACGACCGCCGATGGATGCGCTTCGGCTGCGCCACACGCCCTCTTCCTAACATGCCCGAGGCCAGAGGTAACCGCAAATGTGCAGCCGCCGAAACTGGCCTGTCGCTGGAATCTGCGGCAAAACTGAGTGGTGTGATGCCCGGCGCGGGCGGTAACTCTTGTCTGGAACGCTACGAATACGCCAAGCACGGCGTGTGCTTTGGTTTTGACCCGGATGCCTATTTTGGCACCATGGTGCGCATGAATCAGGAAGTGAAAGCCAGCGAGTTGGGCAAAGTGCTGGCAGATAACTACGGCAAAACGGTCAGCCGTAAAACCATTGATCGCGCCATCGCGAAAAGCTGGGGTAACGCGTCAGTCAAAGCCGTTAAGTTGACCTGCAGCGGCAATCCCGCTTATCTGACTGAGATGCAAATTTCCCTTAACGCCGCGACCATTAATGCTCCGCTGTCTGCCGCGTCGTTTGCCGAGCAGCCGCATCCCGGCAACTGTGGCAAACAGTTCGTCATCGATAAAGTCGGTTACTGATAATTGACCCGGCGCAGGCGCTGTGCCGGGTTAAAAAATCAGCCTCTGCTGCGTGCATCCGGGCGCACCAGGTCAAACCGCTGCGCTTCGCTTATCGAGTAATACGCGGTTGGGCCACCCGCGCGCAGAATCGGATTCGCTTTGGCGGTCTGATAAATTCCCTCCTCCAGCAGCGTTTCGCGGATATGAACCCCGACGACTTCGCCCAGCACCAGCCAGGTTTCAATCGGCGTACCGTCTGCGCCGGTAAGCTGAATGCACTGCGACAGACGACATTCAAAATTCACCGGGCTTTCCGCCACGCGCGGCGCTTTCACCAGCTGGCTGGCGACGGGCGTTAAGCCGGAAAAGGAAAATTCGTCTTCCTCATGCGGGAGCGTGGCGGAGGTTTCATTCATCGCCTGCGCCAGTTCAACCGTGGCCAGATTCCAGACGAACTCACCGGTCTGAACGATATTTTGCACGCTGTCTTTCCAGCCATTGCTGGAAAAACCAATGATCGGCGGGCGATAGTTGAAGCAATTAAAAAAGCTGTACGGGGCAAGATTGAGCCGCCCTTCACTGTCCTGGCTTGAAATCCAGCCGATAGGACGGGGGCCGACAATGGCATTTAAGGGATCGTGTGGCAGGCCGTGTCCCTGGGATGGTTGATAGAAATACATGGCACTCTCTGCGTGAAATTTGACAGGCACGAATTACGCTTCGCTCATTCCCCTGATTCAGGACAATCAGCGTAGCGCAATCCGTTAAAAATTATGACTGAATAAATTTCAGTAAGTCTTCATTGATCTGGTGTTTATGCGTGGTGCAAATCCCGTGTGAACCGCCCTCGTACACCTTGAGCTGGGAATCAGGCAGGATCTCCGCTGCCACTTTTCCGCAGGTTTCAAACGGCACGATTTGATCGTCATCGCCGTGGATCACAAGCGTCGGGATGGTCATCTTTTTCAGATCGACACGCAGGTCGGTTTCCGAAAATGCTTTGATGCAGTCATATAACCCTTTAATCGATCCCTGAAGCCCTTGCTCGACAAAGCTTTCACGAACCGCTTTAGACTCTTTCGCGCCCGTGCGGTTATAGCCATAAAAGGCCGCTGTCAGTTCATAAAAGAACGCTGCGCGGTCGTTAACCACGCCTTCCCGAATACCATCAAACACCTCTTTCGGCACCCCGTTGGGGTTGAAATCGGTTTTGATCATAATCGGCGTCACCGCGCTAATCAGCACCGCTTTTGCGACCCGTTCGGTTCCGTGCCGGCCAATATAGCGCGCCACTTCACCGCCGCCGGTGGAATGGCCGACATGCACCGCATCCTTAAGATTCAGATGCGCGGTCAGTTCCGCCAGATCGTCAGCGTACTGATCCATATGGTTCCCGTCCCAGGTCTGGGCAGAACGCCCGTGTCCACGCCGATCGTGTGCGATCACGCGAAATCCTTTCGACCCCAGATACAACATTTGATCTTCAAAGGCATCAGCCGTTAACGGCCAGCCATGACTAAAGACAATGGGCTGCCCGCTGCCCCAGTCTTTGAAATGCAAATAACTGCCGTCTTTCAAGGTAAGTTTGTCGTAATCGCTCATGAGATCTCCTGAATGGAACACCGTGTGCAGATCGTCGCCCGTAAAAGGGCGCTTAAAAAGCATACTGCAAATCTGAGAACGATCACGTTTTTCGCCAAAAATTCATCTGCGCGATGAATGTGACATTCATCACTTCAAACTTCGGTGTTCAGCCAGTATCATCAGGAGAGATAAAACCCTCGCTGCCATACGGCGAGGGTTTTCTTTTGGATTGGTTTCTGCGCGACACGCAGCACTAAAGACATGGAGTAATAAATGTCCAGACCCACCATCATTATCAATGAACTTGATGCAGAACGTATCGACCGTCTGCTGGAGAAACCCGCGTTCGCGTCGCTGCCCATTGCCGATGCGCTGAACGACGAACTGGACCGCGCGCAGATGTGTACGGCAGAGTCGATGCCGCATGATGTCGTCACCATGAACAGCCAGGTGAGATTCCGCGATCTCACCTCCGGTGAAGAGCACACCCGCACGCTAGTTTATCCTGCGCAGATGACCGACAGCAGCACCCAGCTCTCTGTTCTGGCCCCCGTCGGCGCCGCGCTCCTTGGCCTGCGCACGGGCGATACCATTCACTGGGAACTGCCTGGTGGCGCCTCTGCACACCTTGAAGTGCTGGAACTGCTCTACCAGCCAGAAGCTGCCGGCGATTACCTGCGTTAATCCCATCTGAATAAGCGTTAACCGCTTTGCCCAGAGGATGCGTCTGCATCCTCTTTCCGCAAAATCACCCATTTGTCCTATAGCGCGCAAAATCCCCTTAATCCAGGCTTAATCCGTTTCAGTGCCGCGGGGACGGTCATGAATGAGATATTGGGCATAACGCTGGTATATTTCATTTTTTTGGCGATTATCGTCACGGCCGTGCTGTATCTTGAACGCCACTGGTAGACCGTCTTCCTCTCATTTCTCCGCAAAGTTAAGTCAATAAACGCCAAAACGTGAAAAACTGCCTGACAGATATCAGAAACAGATAATATTTTATGTTTGAATGTTTTCAGCGTTTATAAACAAGGAGAAACGGGTATGTATCAGACAATCATTATGCCGGTTGATGTTTTTGAAATGGAACTGAGCGACAAGGCCGTGCGCCACGCAGAATTCCTGGCGCAGCAGGACGGCATCATTCATCTTTTACACGTCTTGCCAGGCTCTGCCAGCCTGAGTTTGCATCGCTTCGCCGCTGACGTGCGCCGCTTTGAGGAGAATCTGCAACGCGAAGCAGAAACCCGCCTGCAAACCATGGTGGGACATTTCAGCATCGATCCCGCGCGCATCAGAACCCATGTGCGGTTTGGCAGCGTTCGCGACGCGGTGAACGAAATGGCGAATGAACTCAACGCCGACGTAGTGGTGATCGGTTCGCGCAATCCTTCTATCTCTACCCACCTGCTGGGTTCGAATGCCTCCAGCGTCATCCGCCACACGCATATTCCGGTGCTGGTCGTCAGATAACGCGCATAAAAAACCCCGCTTTCGCGGGGTTTTTATTTTTGCAGGTGAAGCCTTACTTTCTTTTATTATGCTGTTTTGGTGCGAATCAGGTAATCAAACGCGCTGAGTGACGCTTTCGCCCCTTCGCCCGTCGCGATGATAATCTGTTTGTACGGCACGGTCGTACAGTCACCCGCCGCAAAGACGCCTTTCACGCTGGTTTCGCATTTGGCATCAATCATGATTTCGCCCATGCGGTTGCGCTCAATCGCCCCTTCCAGCCACGTGGTGTTTGGCAGCAAACCGATCTGCACGAAAATGCCTGACAGCGCCACGTTGTGTACATCACCGCTCACGCGGTCACGGTATTCCAGACCGGTAACTTTACTGCCGTCGCCTTTCACTTCCGTGGTCTGCGCATTCAGAACGATATCGACGTTTTTCAGGCTGCGGACTTTATCCTGTAATACCTGGTCCGCTTTCATTTCAGGGGCAAATTCCAGCAGCGTGACGTGCTCAACGAGTCCCGCCAGATCAATGGCCGCTTCCACACCGGAGTTACCACCGCCGATCACCGCCACGCGTTTGCCTTTAAACAGCGGGCCGTCGCAGTGCGGACAGTAGGTGACGCCTTTGGTGCGATACTGATCTTCGCCCGGCACGTTCATGTTGCGCCATTTCGCGCCCGTCGCGATGATCACGCTGCGCGCTTTTAGTACCGCACCGGAAGCCGTTTCAATCTGATGCAAACCGCCTTCTGTCACAGCCGGAACCAGTTTGCTGGCGCTTTGGCTATCGATCACATCGACATCATAATCATCGACGTGCGCTTTCAGTGCGCCCGCCAGCTTTTGGCCTTCAGTTTTTGGCACGGAAATGTAGTTTTCGATATCCACGGTATCCAGAACCTGGCCGCCAAAGCGCTCGCCCATCAGGCCGGTACGAATCCCTTTACGTGCAGAGTACACCGCTGCCGCAGCACCCGCTGGGCCGGAACCGACGATCAGCACGTCGTAAACATCACGCTTGTTGAGCTCTTCCGCCGCGCGTTTTTCCGCGCCGGTATCAATTTTGGCCACGATTTCGGTCAGCGTCATACGACCCTGACCAAACTCTTTCCCGTTCACAAACACCGCCGGAACGCCCATCACATTACGTTCGGTGATTTCATTCTGGAACACGCCGCCGTCAATCGCAGTGTGCTTAATACGCGGGTTCAGCACGGCCATCAGGTTCAGAGCCTGCACCACGTCCGGGCAGTTGTGGCATGAGAGCGAGTAGTACGTTTCAAACTCGAAATCGCCATCGATATCGCGGATTTGCTCCAGCAGCGTCTGGGCTTCTTTCGATGGATGACCACCGGTCCACAGCAGCGCCAGCACCAGCGAGGTAAATTCGTGCCCCAACGGAGAACCAGCAAAACGCGGGCCCTGGTCAGAACCTGGATTGGTAATCAGGAATGACGGCTTACGCACCGCCAGGCTGTTGTCTTCTTTAAAGGTCACTTTTGGTGACAGTTCGGCGATTTCCGCCAGCAGTTCCTTGATTTCTGCCGATCTTGCGCTGTCATCCAGCGTGGCAATCAACTCAACAGGTTTGGTCAGTTTCTCAAGGTAGGCCTTGAGCTGGGTTTTCATGTTGGTGTCGAGCATCGTTAATCTCCTGCTTTACGCTTCCTCATTTAAGCCGCCTCTTATTGGCGACCGCCGCGATGCGGCTTAAATGAGATTGCGTAATGAAATTTGAAAATCGGGTGCAAAATTTTGCACCCGAAAAATGTAATTCCCTAAGTATTTCGCGCCAGAGCAAGGCGGCTAGCCTGAGAATCCCCGGGAGCTGACACAGGTCAGTGACCGAGGTGAACAGGCGACGCCAACGCCGCTATAGCGCAATAACCGAAGAAACTGTAATTCCCTAAGTATTTCGCGCCAGAGTAAGGCGGCTAGCCTGAGAATCCCCGGGAGCTGACACAAGTCAGTGACCGGGGTGAACAGGCGACGCCAACGCCGCTATGGCGCGAAAGACGACGGGAAATTAGATTTTGCCGACCAGGTCGAGAGACGGAGCCAAGGTCGCATCGCCCTCTTTCCATTTCGCCGGGCACACTTCGCCTGGGTGAGACGCAACGTACTGAGCTGCTTTCACTTTACGCAGCAGGTCAGAAGCATCACGGCCGATACCTTCAGCGGTAACTTCGATTGCCTGGATGATGCCCTGCGGGTCAACAACGAAGGTTGCACGATCTGCCAGGCCTTCATCTTCACGCATGTTGTCGAAGTTACGGGTCAGGGCGCCAGTCGGGTCGCCGATCATCGCGTATTTGATTTTCGCGATGGTATCGGAGCTGCCGTGCCACGCTTTGTGGGTGAAGTGGGTGTCCGTAGAGACGGAGTAAACGTCCACGCCCAGCTTCTGCAGTTCGTCGTAATGATCTGCTACGTCGCCCAGTTCGGTCGGACAAACGAAGGTGAAGTCAGCCGGATAGAAGAAGAACACGCTCCAGCGGCCTTCGGTGTCTTTCTCGGTCACTTCGATGAATTCGCCGTTTTTGAACGCCTGGTTTTTGAATGGTTTAATTTTGGTGTTAATCAAGGACATCTGTACTTCCTCCGTGTTTTCGTTGAGAGCTAAGGTAACGAACTTCATCTGATGGGGCCAATGCGTTTGCCGTATCAAATCAATCAGCGATACCTTACAACCTGACCATGACTTGCCTGAACGTTGCTTTTCGGTCTGCAAAACGTAAAAAGGCCGCCTCGATGGGCGGCCCTGTTACCTGAACGTCCCGCAGGTCGATTCAGTGCCAGATGAACTGGCGATGCGTTGCGCTCTACAGGACCTTAGCCGATCCGTTACAGCGATGTGATTACACCACCCACGCAGGCGTTGGGCAATGCGCAGCAGCGGCATTCGTGCCTATGGCTGTGATAGGAATGACCGAATATCGTTATTCAGAAGCCTGGACCGTCAAACAGTTACAGCATATTCAGACGCTCTGCCGCGGCTAACAGCGTCGATTCCTGCTTCGCAAAACAGAGACGAATCAGTTTATGCGGGAACGGATCGGCGCAAAACACTGATAACGGAATAGCAGCCACGCCCGCCTCTTTGGTGAGCCACTGGCAAAAACTCACATCGTCCAGATCCAAAATGGCGCTGTAATCCGCCAGCAAAAAGTAGGTCCCTTCACACGGCAAAATCTCCAGACGGCTGGCGCCTAACGCGTTCACAAACAGGTCACGACGTGCGCGATAAAATTCCGGTAACTCACGGTAGTGTTCCGGCTCGGCGCGAAGCATATCCGCCAGCGCCAGCTGCGCCGGGGTATTTACCGCAAACGTCAGATACTGATGCACTTTGCGCAGTTCCGCACTGATGGCAGCGGGCGCAACGCAATACCCCACTTTCCAGCCGGTCATGTGATAGGTTTTGCCGAAGGACGACACGGCAATCGCACGCTCGCGCAGCTGCGGATGCGCCAATACGCTGGCGTGCCCCTCTTCGGCAAAACAAATATGTTCGTAAACTTCATCGCTCAGAACATAAATTTCGCGTTCGGCGATCGCCTCCCACAGCGCCGCAAAATCGGCTTTTCGCCAGACCGTGGCCGACGGATTGTGCGGTGTATTCAGGATCACCAGCCGGGTTTTGTCGCTGAGTAACGCCGCAAATGCCTGCCAGTCCGGGCGAAAATGCGGCGGCTGGAGCGCAATGCGTTTTACCACACCGCCCGATAATTCAATCGCTGGCGCATAGCTGTCGTAGCTCGGGTCAAAGCAAATCACCTCATCGCCCGCTCTCACCAATGCCGTAATCGCCGCGTATAACGCTTCCGTCGCTCCCGCCGTGACCGTCACATCGCTGTTGGCGTCCGGTTTGTAGCCGTACAGTTCCTGCGTTTTATCGGCAATGGCTTCACGCAGCGGCTGCGCGCCCGTCATGGGTGCATACTGGTTAGCGCCCTGTGCTACGTGGTACGCCAGGCGTTCCTGCAAATATTTTGGCCCGTCAAAATCCGGAAATCCCTGCGACAAGTTAATGGCGTTATGCTGCTGCGCCAACGCACTCATTTGCGTGAAGATTGTGGTGCCAAGGTTGGGAAGTTTGCTTTGCGGAATCAACGGGTTATTGCTCATTGTGTCATGCCTGCGTGTAATACTTATGTTGCTGACACTATAACACGATGTTAGTCTTTGGCAATCAAGACGCTTAGACGTCTAAATCATATCAATATTCCTGACCGACAGAGGGAAAAGGAAAATGACAGACAACCTGCAACTCACGCACCTGGTCGACGCCTGCCGCTGGATCGGCGCAAAAGGCTGGGCACCCGCGACCGGCGGAAATATGTCGATTCGCCAGAACGACGCCTTTTGCTGGCTCAGCGAATCGGGCAAAGACAAAGGCAGCCTGACGATTGACGATTTCCTGCAAGTGGACATCGCCAGCAACCGCGCGCCGTCTGGCCGTAAACCCTCGGCGGAAACCGGGTTACACACGTTAATTTATCGCCTGTTCCCCGAGGCCAACGCGGTGCTACACGTTCACACCGTCAACGCCACCGTGCTATCGCGCCTGGTGAAAGAGACAGAGCTGCGTATCAGCGGGTTTGAAATGCAAAAATCCCTCACCGGACAAAGCACGCATCTGGACACGGTGACCATCCCGGTTTTCGATAATGATCAGGATATTGATGCTCTCGCGTCGCGAATCGCCCACTACGCGCAAGAACGCCCCTTTAATTATGGTTTTCTTCTGCGCGGTCATGGCTTAACCTGCTGGGGACGCGATGTGGCAGAAGCCCGCCGTCATCTGGAAGGTTTAGAATTCTTATTTGAATGCGAAATGCGTTTACGACAACTGGAGAAAATATGATTCGCGCGATTGTGACGGATATTGAAGGCACCACCAGCGATATTCGTTTTGTGCATAATGTGTTGTTTCCCTACGCGCGTGAGCGACTGGCGGCGTTTGTCACCGCCCAGCAATACGCCGAGCCGGTGAAATCCATTCTGGACAACCTGCGTGATGAAATCGCGGCACCACACGCCACTATTGGCGAGCTGGTCGACGCGTTGTTTACCTTTATGGATGAAGATCGTAAATCCACGGCGTTAAAGGCGTTGCAGGGAATTATCTGGCAGGACGGGTACGTTAACGGTGATTTTACCGGCCAGCTCTACCCGGACGTTTTGCCCGCGCTTGAAAAATGGAAAGCACAAGGCATTGATCTCTATGTTTATTCCTCAGGCTCCGTCGCCGCGCAGAAACTGTTATTTGGCTACAGCGATGAAGGTGATATTACTCATCTGTTCAGCGGCTATTTTGATACCCGCGTCGGTGCCAAGCGCGACGTTCAGTCTTATCAGAACATTGCAGCGCAAATCGGCGTATCGCCTTCGCAGATCCTGTTCCTCTCGGATATTCATGAAGAGCTGGACGCAGCTGAACAGGCAGGTTTTCGCACCCTGCAGCTGATTCGCGGCGATGATGACGGCGCAAGCCATCACCATCAGGTCCATCAATTTGACGAGATAAATCCGGAGCAGATCCCTTCATGAGTGCATTGACCATTTATTCGGAAACAGAAACCCGTGAGCCGCTGTGGCACAGTACCGACGCCGCAGAGATTGCCGATAAGCTGAACGCGCGCGGCGTGCGCTTTGAGCGCTGGGAAGCCGACCGCGACTTGGGTCAGGATCCGGCAGCGGAAACAGTGATCAACGCTTATCAGCACGCGATTGACAAACTGGTTGCCGAAAAAGGCTATCAGAGCTGGGATGTGATCAGCCTGCGCGCGGACAATCCGCAGAAAGAGGCGCTGCGCGCCAAATTCCTTAACGAACACACCCACGGCGAAGACGAAGTGCGCTTCTTCGTGGAAGGTGCAGGGCTTTTCTGCCTGCATATCGATGACCAGGTTTATCAGGTGCTGTGCGAGAAAAACGATCTGATTTCAGTGCCCGCGGGCACACCGCACTGGTTTGATATGGGCTCCGAGCCAAACTTCACCGCCATCCGTATTTTCGATAATCCCGAAGGCTGGATAGCCCAGTTTACCGGCGACGCCATCGCCGATGCCTACCCGCGACTGCCATAGGTAAATGCAAATGGCAGAAGGTGAATGTAAAACGGCAGAAGGTAAATGCGAAACGGCAGCGAAAGCTGCCGTTTTTAGTCTTTGCCCTCTCTCCCGTGGGAGAGGGTCCGGGTGAGGGCATCAGACCGCACTGCCATTTTAATGTTTGTTCCCTCTCCCCTGGAAGGGTCAAGGTAAGCTGCGGTTTTAGTGTTTGTTCCCTCTCCCCGTGGGAGAGGGCTAGGGTGAGGGCATCAAACGGCGCTGCTCTTAAACACGCCCTGCTCCACCGCTTCTGGCAACACCACGCCCGTATCCAGCACCCAACCGCTGATCAGCGCCGCTGGCGTCACGTCAAACGCCGGGTTATACACCTGCGCATTTTCAGGCGCCCACTGCACCGCACCAAAACTGCCCGCTACGCCGGTCACTTCACGGGCATCACGCTGCTCAATCGGGATCGCCTCCCCGTTCGGACAGTGCGGATCCAGCGTGGTCTGCGGCGCGGCAACATAAAACGGAATACCGTGGAATTTTGCCAGCACGGCCAGAGAATAGGTGCCGATTTTGTTCGCCACGTCGCCGTTGGCAGCAATACGATCCGCGCCTACCCACACCGCATCGACCTGCCCTTTCGCCATCAGGCTGGCAGCCATTGAATCGGTGATCAGCTGATACGGCACACCCAGCTCGCCCAGCTCCCACGCCGTCAGCCTGCCGCCCTGCAACAGCGGACGCGTTTCATCCACCCAGACGTTATTGACATTTCCCGCAGCAAAAGCGTGTGCAATCACCCCCAGCGCCGTCCCCACGCCCGCCGTCGCCAGCCCGCCGGTATTGCAATGAGTCAGCAACCGGCTGCCCGGTTTCACCAGCTGGCTTCCTGCCCGCGCAATCGCATCGCAGAGCTGCTTATCTTCCTCGATCAGGCGCAGCGCCTCCGTCACCAATGCCGGAACAAAATCTTCCTGCCATAACGCCTGCTTCATGCGATCGAGATTGTTCATCAGATTGACCGCCGTCGGGCGCGAGGCGCGTAGCGTGTCCAGCGCCACGGCCAGTTGGTCACGGCTGTGACCGTTTTCCGCTAACAGCGCCAGCAGCAGGCTTGCAGAGAGTCCGATCAGCGGTGCGCCGCGCACGCGCAGGGCGTGAATGTGCCCCACCAGGGCTTCGACGGTGGAAGCATCCAGCCAGCGTTTCTCCTGCGGAAGCGCCTGCTGATCGAGAATAAATAGCTGATTATCCGCCACCCGCAGGCTGGTCGTCTGTAATGTCTGCATGTCGTTAATTCTCTGTTGCGTTGATGTATCACATTGTGTCAGGATAAAATTCAGATGTATAGACGTCTAAATGTCTTTATTAGCAAACCCATGAGGAACACGCAATGTCGCAATACCGTACCTTTACCGCCCAGGATGCCGTGGAGTATGCAAAGCAGTTCGGCGGCCTCGATAACCCATCATCGCTGGTAGAGGCGCAGGAGATAGGCGACGGCAATCTCAATCTGGTGTTTAAAATTTTCGACGCACAAGGCGTGAGCCGCATCATCGTCAAACAGGCGCTGCCTTACGTGCGCTGCGTCGGTGAATCATGGCCGTTAACGCTGGACCGCGCGCGTCTCGAAGCGCAAACGCTGGTCGAACACTACCAGCACAGCCCGCAGCACACGGTCAAAATCCATCATTACGACCCGGAACTGGCGGTAATGGTGATGGAAGATCTCTCCAGCCATAAAATCTGGCGCGGCGAACTGATTAGCGGCGTGTATTACCCGCAGGCCTCACGTCAGTTGGGTGAATATCTGGCGCATACGCTGTTCCACACCAGCGATTTTTATTTGCATCCGCACGCTAAAAAAGCGCAGGTCGCAAAATACATTAACCCGGAAATGTGCGAGATCACTGAAGACCTGTTCTTCAACGATCCGTATCAGATTCACGAACGCAATAATTATCCGGCTGAACTGGAGGCTGACGTCGCCGCGCTACGCAGTGACGACCAGTTGAAAATTGCCGTCGCGTCGTTGAAGCACCGTTTCTTTTCGCAGGCCGAAGCGCTTCTGCACGGGGATATCCACAGCGGCTCTATTTTTGTCGCCGAGGACAGCCTGAAAGCGATCGATGCCGAATTCGGGTATTACGGCCCAATCGGTTTTGATATCGGCACGGCTATCGGCAACCTGCTGCTGAACTTCTGCGGGCTGCCGGGGCATTTGGGGATTCGCGATGCCGCGGCCGCGCGCGAGCAGCGTCTGACGGATATTCAGGAACTGTGGAATACCTTTTCTGAACGCTTCCAGGCGCTGGCGACCGAGAAAACCCGCGATGCCGCGCTGTCTGTGCCAGGCTACGCCTCTCAGTTCCTGAAAAAAGTCTGGACCGATGCGATTGGTTTTTGCGGCACGGAGTTGATTCGCCGCAGCGTGGGGCTGTCGCACGTCGCGGATATCGACACCATCAAAGACGACGCGATGCGCCACGAATGCCTGCGCCACGCCATTACGCTTGGCAAAGCGCTGATCGTGATTGCCGACAGGATTGATAGCGCAGAAGCGCTGGTGGCAAGGGTGCGTCAGTACAGCTAAATCTTTGGATTTTTTCCTTCTTGTACAGCAATGCCTTTAGATATGCCCTGGTCCGGCTGTAAATCGCTGAGTCGTTTTCCGCAGGCCGGGGCGACGCGACGAGGGCGCATTTACAGGGACGTTACAGCGCCCGTCCCCGAAAGCCGAAGGGAATAAGACGAAGACAAAATTGCCGGGAGCAATTTTGAACAGCGCTCTCGCTGGCCCCGAAGAGGCGAGCGCCATGGATGGGGCGAGTAATCCGCGAAGCGGCGATTTTCTTGCCGGGAGCCGGGATTGTTAAGGGGGCGGCGATAGCCCTCTTAACACGTTCACAAGTGCAATTGTTCAACTTAGCAGAAATCATGAAGTGAACGGAATACACCAGCGAACCGCCTGCTCCCCCTCACCCCAGCCCTCTCCCTAAATGGAGAGGGAGAAAATCAGAGCCGCCTGCTCCGCCTCACCCCGGCCCTCTCGCTGAATGGAGAGGGGTAATTTACGCGCGCACTTAAGCTTTAGCGATCCCTCATCCCAAATACTCAATCACCGACAAGCCGCCGTTATAATCCGTGCTGTAAATAATGCCCTGTGCATCCACAAACACATCACAAGACTGAATCACCTGCGGGCGGTTCGGGCGGGTATCCATCATTTTCGCGGGAGCAGCCGGCACCAGCGCACCGGTTTCAACAGGACGATAAGGATTGGAAATATCATACGCACGCACGCCAGCGTTTTGATAGGTCGCAAAAATCAGCGTCGAGCTGATGAAGCTGCCGGGGCGGTTTTCATGCAAATTATGCGGCCCGAAGTGCGCGCCTTTCGCCACGTAATCCCGTTCATCCGGCTGTGGGAACGTGGAAATACTGACCGGATTCGACGGCTCACGAATATCAAACAGCCAGATCAGCTTTTCGCCATCTTCCTGATTATCGAGCACCGCTTCGTCCAGCACCACCAGCAGATCGCGATCCGGTAACGGCAGCGCCGTATGCGTGCCGCCGCCAAACGGCGGACTCCAGTTGCGATGGCTGATAAGTTTCGGCTGCGTGCGGTCTTGCACGTCCAGCAGCGTCAAACCGCCGTCGCGCCAGCTGCCGTAGGCCGTATCACCGGCAATAATCGCGTGATGCAGCGCATAGCGTTTTCCTTCCGGGAAAGAAGGCTTTTCGCCTTGCGCCTGATTCATCCCCGGCAGCCACCAGCGCCCGACCACTTCGGGTTTGCGCGGATCCGCCAGATCGATCGTCAGGAAAATATAGTCGGTAAACCCGTCGATCAGTGCCGAGACATAGGCCCAGCGCCCGCCGACGTACCAGATGCGGTGAATGCCGATCCCGTCGAGTGACAAGAAGCTGATTTCGCGTGGTTTATCTGGCGTCGAAATATCAAAAATGCGCAGCCCTGCGCTCCAGCCTTTGTCCTGCACGTCGCTGACGGTTTCACCCACCTGACGGGTGTAATAAACCTTTTCGTCGGCAAAACGCGCATCGGCAAATAGATCGCGGGCGTTGATCACCAGCAGGAGATCGTCATGAGCCTGAAGATGCACATTCCAGGTGCCCGGCGGCGCAGGAACATAGCCCGCTGCTTTTGGATTTTTCGGGTCGCGCACGTCCACAATCGAAAACCCCTGCGACACCATATGACCGATATAGGCAAAGCCGCGATGCACCATCAGCTGAACGCCGTCCGGGCGACCGCCCTGATCGCTATGGCCGATCAGCCGCATATTGCGGCTGTATTCAGGGGTGGGTAATGAAGAGTTCATATCAAGTCCCTGTTGATTTTTACCCTCTCCCGCAGTGAGAGGGTGGGCGTGATTCTTTTCCCCCTCTCCCGTGGGAGAGGGCCGGGGTGAGGGCATCAGACCGCACCGCACTATTAATGATTTTTCGCTTCCAGCGTCGCAAACCATGGCGCGATAAAGTCTTCGGTCTGGCCCCAGCCTGGGATGATTTTGCCAAGGGAAGCCACGTTCACCGCACCCGGTTGCGCTGCCAGCAGCGCCTGCGGAATGGCAGCCGCTTTAAAATCATATGTCGCAGGCGTCGTCTCACCGGCAATTTTGTTCGCGATCAGACGCACGTTGGTCGCACCAATCAGCTTAGGATCCACCGCCACGCTCACTTTCCACGGGCTGCCGGACTCACGCATCAGCTGCAAATCCTGGTTGGAAATATCGATGCTGTAGAGTTTGATTTCGGTACGGCCATTCTCTTTCAGCGCCTTATACGCGCCCTGGCTAAACGCATCCCAGGTACCCCAGATCGCGTCGATCTGGCCTTTCGGATATTTCGCCAGCACCGCGCCGACTTTGTTCGCCGTATCGCCCTGCACGTCAGAAGAGACTGCGCCGATAGATTCCAGCTCTTTGATGCCCGGATACTGCTTTTGCAGTTCCTGATACGCCGCCTGACGGCGTTCCATCGGCGGGAAACCGGCAACCCACAGTTTGATAATATTGGCTTTGCCGTTGAAATCTTTCGCCAACTGGCCAAACGACAGATTGGTCAGCGACGCGTCATCCTGCTGGGTAACCGTCACGCCGGGAATGTCACCGTTAACGGCAGTATCAAACACTGCCACTTTGATTCCCGCATCGACGGCTTTTTTCACCAGCGCGGTGGAATACGGGTCGCGGCCCTGAGACAAAATAATCCCGTCATATTTCTGGCTGATCGCCTGATTTACAAAGTCCTGGAATTTAGCGTCATCACCGTTACTTAGAAAAGTGCTGACCTTAAAGCCGAGCTTTTTACCTTCCTGAATCGCCCCGGAGACAAACTGCGTGGTGTTGTCATCGGAGCCCAGGTTACGGATCACCGCGATGCGGATCGGGCCTTCATGGTTAGCGATCGCCGCAGGAACCGGCGCAGGCGTTGCCGCGTAGCCAGGCAACGAACTCAGTAAACCCAGCGCCACCAAAGAGAGTGCGATTTTTTTCATTTTGTTTTCCCGTTGTGTTGTGAAATGTTGTTAGCGTTTTTGTATGTAAGTAATCGCCAGCGCCACAGCCAGCACCAGCCCTTTTATAATGTCCATCGCGTAATACGGCACCGAAAGCATCACCAGCCCGTTAGACAACACGCCGAGGATCACCGCCCCCACCAGCGTGCCGAGCGCGTTGGGCTTACCGGAACCCGCCAGCGAAAAGCCGATCCACGCCGCCGCGACCGCATCCATCAGATAGCCACCGCCCGCATTCACCTGCGACGAACCAATGCGTGACGCCAGCAAAATACCGCCCAACCCCGCCAACAGCGACGCAATCACGTATGCCGCGACTTTGTAACGGGTGGTGCGAATGCCGGAAAGGCGCGCCGCTTCCGGATTGCCGCCGATGGCGTACATACGGCGTCCGTGCGTGGTCAGCGATAAGCCAAGCTGCGCCAGCAGCGTCACTGCCAGCATGATTATCACAATCGTGGGCACCTGACCCAGCAGGCCGAACGCTGCCGGAATGGTTCCTTCGGCCATGTCGCCGCTCGGCAGAACCATGTTTTCGGTAATCGATCCGCCGTAGCTGTAGGTCATCGCCACACCCTGAATCACAAACAGACTGGCAAGCGTCGCCAGCATGTCCGGAATACGCAGGATCACGATGAGAAAGGCGTTGAACAACCCAACCAGCGTACACAGAGCCAGGGTGATCAGAATCGACTCGGTAGTGCCAAAGCCGTGCCAGACAAACAGCGAAATCACCAGCGCGTTCGCCAGCGATGCCGTCGACCCGACCGACAGATCAAAGCCGCCGACGGTCAACGAGACAGAAACGCCAATGGCGATCACCGTCACGATGGCGATCGATCGCAGAATATTGATGATGTTAAAGGGATCGAGGAAGTTGTCCGATGCGATGCCAAAAATCGCGACCAGCGCGACAACGGTCAGCAACATGCCCCATTTATAGAGAAAATCGAAAAACTGCTGACGGCCCGACGCCGCTGTATTGACTGAAAGGGCCTTGCTCACGACGCCGTACCTCCGGTTGAATAATAAAGTAATGTCTCTTCGCGGGCCTCGGCACCGGCGATTTCCGCCACGATACGTCCGTCCCACAGCACGCAGATGCGGTCGCACAATCCGACCAGTTCGGCGAACTCACCCGAGGCGTAAATCACCCCTTTGCCTTCGCGCGCCAGGCCATCAATAAGCTGGAACAGGTCGGTTTTGGCTTTGACGTCCACGCCTTTGGTGGGCTCGTCAAAAATCAGCACGCTGGCTTCATTGCGCAGCCATTTGCCGATCGCCACTTTTTGCTGGTTGCCGCCGGAAAGACGGCGCAACACCTGCCCAGGACCACGCGCACGCACGCCGACGCGGGCAATGACTTCCTCAGCCCAGCGCCACGCCTGACGATGACCGAACAGGCTCCAGCGCGAAAAGCTGTTATCAGCGCTCACTGACAAATTCATGCTCACCGGCTCGTCGATAAAAATGCCCTCTTTGCGCCGCTCCTCCGGGACCAGCGCCAGTCCGCGAAGCACGGAATCCGCCGGGTCACGCGGCTTCCAGGGTTGTTGATGCAGTTCACCGCGCTCGACGCGGCTTTTGCTCGCGCCAAACAGCGCCTTGCACAACTCGGTTTTTCCCGCACCCGCCAGCCCGGCGATGCCGAGAATTTCGCCTTTGCGCAGATGCAGAGAGATATCTTTCAGCAGCGCGTCGTCGTGCAGCCCTTCTACACGTAGCAGCGTTTCGTCGCTGTATTTTGGCCGCGCGGGCGGGTAGATATCGCTCAGCTCGTGACCGAGCATTTTTTCGACGATCGCTTCGCCGCTCAAATTCGCCATCGGGCCGGATTCAATTAATTTGCCGTCACGCAGCACCGTTAAAGTGTCGCAAATCGCTTTCAGTTCGTGGATGCGGTGGGAGATAAACACCACGCCGATGCCCTGCTGTTGCAGGCGTTTGACCACCGCAAACAGGCGTTCGCTTTCGTGAGCATCAAGCGGCGCGGTCGGCTCATCGAGGATCAGAAAACGGCAGTGATGCGACAGCGCACGCGCCAGCAAAATTTGCTGTTTTTCCGCCAGCGAGCAGCTGTCTATCGAGCGACGCACGTTCAGGGACACGTCGAGCTGCGCCAGCGCCAGCTTTGCCTGCTCGCGAATGGCGCTCCAGCGATAGCGATGCCCCGGGTGTGCCAGGTTGTCGAGCATGATATTTTCAGCGATGCTCAATCCGGGGATCAGCGCCACGTCGACTTCCTGCTGCACCAGATGAATGCCCAGCCGTTTGGCGTCGAGCGGTTCGCGGATCGCTACCGGCTGATTGTTAATACTGATTTCACCCTCGTAGTGATCGTGAGTGCCACACAGCACCGCCATCAGCGTTGATTTCCCTGCGCCGTTTGCGCCCGTTAGCGCGTGCACGGATCCGCACGTCAGCGTGAAATCCACACGCGACAGCGCCTGAAACCCGGAAAAGGCCAGGCTGATACCGCGCATCTCAAGGCGACTGGATACCATCCGCGTAAATCCTTCATTAATATTTTGATTTATGGAATTTTTCACAGGTCGGGTTGACTGGCAATGATAGAAAAGGCATAAGATAAAGCTAAATATTATTAGCCATCCGGATGTCCAGACATAACATCAGGTTAGCGCTTCGCAAAAAGGACACCCAAAATGAGCAATACCGATATTCGTGTCGTACCCGGCCCGGCCAACTACTTTTCTCACAGCGGCAGCCTTGCGCGCCTGAACGATTTCTTCACGCCTGAACAACTTTCCCGTGCGGTGTGGATTTACGGCGAACGCGCAATTGAAGGGGCACGCCCTTTCTTGCCAGAAAGCTTTAACGCCGATGGCGCAAAACATCTGCTGTTCAAGGGCCACTGCAGCGAACGCGATGTCACCCATCTGGTGAATGAATCCGGCAGTGACGCCAGCGTGGTGATTGGCGTAGGCGGCGGCGCGGTCATGGACACGGTCAAAGCCGTGGCGCGTCGTCTAAACGTGCCGTTCGTCGGTATTCCAACCATTGCCGCCACCTGTGCCGCCTGGACACCGCTTTCCGTCTGGTATAACGACGCCGGTCAGGCGTTGCAGTTTGAGATCTTCGATGACGCCAATTTCCTGGTGCTGGTTGAGCCGCAAATTATTCTGAACGCCCCGGAGGAATACCTGCTGGCGGGCATCGGCGATACGCTGGCGAAATGGTACGAAGCGGTGGTTTTAGCGCCGAAGCCGGAAGCGTTATCGCTGACCGTTCGCCTCGGCATAAACGGTGCGTTGGCGATCCGTGATGTGCTGCTGGAAAGCAGCGAACAGGCGCTGGCGGATCAGGCGCGCGGGGAGCAGACGCAGGCGTTTCGCGATGTGGTAGATGCCATTATCGCGGGCGGCGGTATGGTCGGCGGGCTGGGCGAACGCTATACCCGCGTGGCGGCGGCGCATGCCGTACATAACGGTTTGACCGTGTTACCGCAAACCGACAAGTTCCTGCACGGCACCAAAGTCGCTTACGGCATTCTGGTGCAAAGCGCCCTGCTCGGTCAGGACGACGTTCTGGCGCAACTGATCGCCGCGTATGAGCGTTTCAATCTGCCGACCACCCTGCGCGAACTGGACGTGGACATCAACAACCGTGCGGAGCTGGATAAAGTGATCACCCATACGCTGCGCCCAGTCGAATCCATTCATTATCTGCCGGTTGCGCTATCGCCTGAAGTTTTACGCGCCGCATTTGAGAAAGTGGAATCCTTCCGCCAATAATTGCCCTCCCCCGTTCAGCGCATTGACGGGGGAAAAACTCCCTCTATACCTAATGATGAATCTCACCACTCTCGTCAGAGGTCATCATGCAGATCGATTTAACAGGTAAAAAGGCGCTGGTCACCGGAGCCAGCCGTGGGCTGGGGCGTGCCATTGCGTTGTCGCTGGCACGCGCAGGGGCCGATGTGGTCATCACCTATGAAAAATCCGCCGATAAAGCCCAGGCTGTCGCCGATGAAATCGCCGCGCTTGGGCGGCGCAGCGAAGCCATTCAGGCAGACAGCGCGAGCGCTCAGGCGATTCAGCATGCGGTTAATAAGACGGTGCAGACGCTCGGCGGGCTGGATATTCTGGTCAACAATGCTGGCATCGCGCGCGGCGGTCCACTGGAATCCATGTCCCTGGAGGATATCGATGCGGTGATCAACGTCAATATTCGCGGCGTCGTGATCGCCATTCAGGCCGCCCTTGCGCATCTTAAAGAAGGCGGGCGCATCATCAATATTGGCAGCTGTCTGGCCAATCGCGTTGCTCAGCCGGGAATCTCCGTTTATTCAATGAGCAAATCCGCGCTTAATTCCCTGACGCGTGGTCTGGCGCGCGACCTGGGACCACGGGGAATTACTGTCAATCTAGTGCATCCTGGCCCTACGGATAGCGATATGAATCCGGCGGACGGCGAACAGGCCGACTCACAGCGCCAGCTGATTGCCACCGGCCATTACGGCACGCCGGAGGATATTGCGGCGGCAGTCACGTTTCTCGCCAGTCCTCAGGCGGGACAGATTTCTGGTACCGGCTTGGATGTGGATGGCGGGTTAAACGCCTGACGGAAATTTGCGATCGCAAATCCGCTTTTTTGCACGCCTCTGTCGACTCGCAGAGGCGTTTGCGAGCCATCCCGACGCGCTGCATTTTGCCTCTTTCTCCCGCAGTCTCTCCGCTCTACAGTACCTGTATAAGAAAATCAGAATTTAACTAATAACCTTATTATTTCCTTATAAAATGCAGGGGCGTACAGTGGAGGTACGGATGAAGATTATCTGGTCAAGATCTGCAAAAAGAGATTTAGCCAAAATTGAGGTGCGCGCTCAAAAGAGAATTGAGGAGAAAGTAAACTCGATAACCGATAAAAATACGCCTCGACCGGATATTAAAAAGCTATCGTTGCCCGGCAATTACTATCGGCTTAGAGCAGGCGAATACCGCGTAATCTTCATGATTCAGGGCGAATCACGAGATGTTTGCTACATCGTGGCAGTCAAGCGAAGAAGCTCAACGACCTATCTTCACGAGGAAAGTGTTCCCTATGGATGTACAACTGATCGCTGATGCTGATGGAAAACCACAGTACGCAGTCATTCCTTATGATGACTATCTTCGTATGGTCCTGCAAACGGCTGAATATGATGATGAAAATGAGGAAAACTGGGAAAGCGTTGATGACGAAAAGGATATCTACGATGACGTTGGATTACCTGCTGACGTTTGCAGCCTCATGACGTATCAGCAAGTCAGCCTGCAGGCCGCATGGCGAATTCTGCGCGGATTATCTCAGCAGGAAGTGGCCGACAAACTCGGCATCAGCCAGTCTGCCGTCTCGCAACTTGAAGCGGTAGACTCCCGCCCGCAGAAACGCACGCGTGAAAAGCTGGCTGCTATTTACGGCTGCACGCAGGAACAAATCAGTCTCTATCTGCCTAAAGAAGGCTAACAGCACTTCACGCCGCCTTTGGCACCGTAGCGAGCGTCCTGACGATCGCGGAAAAATTCTTCATAGGTCATCGGCGACTGATCGGGATGGGTGACGCGCATGTGCTCGACGTAGTTGTCGTAGTCCGGCACGCCAATCATCATTTTTGCTGCCTGGCCTAAGTATTTCCCTGCTTTGGATAACGTGTCGAACATGATGTTTCTCTCTTTCAATCCCTCTCTCATGAGAGCGAGGGTTATGTATGTTCCCTCTCCCCGCAGGGGAGAGGGTTAGAAGGGGATTAGTTAATGCGCCCCTTTCGCCTGAGTCACAATGTCATCCAGGTTTTCTGGCATTGGCTCGTATGGCGTCTCTTTCGCTGTCGGTTTGTCTTCTTTGAGTGCCGCCAGCGCGGTCTTCAGAGAGTACAACGCCAGCACCACAACCACCACCATAAAGAAGATGGTGAGTCCGGCATCCAGACGGTTATTGAACACCAGCTGTGAAAGCTGAGACTCAGTATATTGCGCAGGGATTTTACCGCTGTCGATCATCGCCTGGAACTTGTTAGCAATCGCCAGGAACCCGACTTTGTTGTCCGGGCTAAAGGCTTTTTGCCAGCCTGCCGTCAGCGTACAAATCAGCAGCCACGAAGTTGGCAACAGCGCTACCCATGCGTAACGCTGACGCTTCATTTTGAACAGTACGACCGCGCAGAGCATCAGCGCCATGCCTGCCAGCATCTGGTTGGCGATACCGAACAGCGGCCACAGGGTATTGATGCCGCCTAGCGGATCGACCACGCCCTGATGCAGGAAGTAGCCCCAGGCCAGGACGCACAGTGCCGTTGCCAGCAGGTTCGCCGGTAATGAATCGGTGCGTTTCAGCCCCGGTGAGATCACCCCCAGCAGATCCTGCAGCATAAAGCGCGCCGCACGTGTACCGGCGTCGACCGCCGTCAGGATAAACAGCGCTTCGAAGAGGATCGCAAAGTGATACCAGAACGACACATCCATCAGCCCGCCGAGCGCACCATGGAGGATGTACGCCATCCCCACCGCCAGCGTCGGTGCGCCCCCTGCACGGGAGATAATCGACTGCTCCCCCACCTCATTGGCTATGTGCGTTAGCGTTTCCGGTGTAATGGCAAAGCCCCAGCCGCTCACAACCTGCGCCGCAGAAGCGACCACGTCAACCGTGCCAGCAGGTGCCAGAACCGCCATTGGGCTGTTCATCGCAAAATACACGCCCGGATCGATAATGCAGGCAGAAACCAGCGCCATGATGGCGACGAAGGATTCCATCAACATGCCGCCGTAACCAATCAGGCAAGCCTGATTCTCGTTCGCCAGCATTTTCGGCGTCGTGCCAGATGCAATCAGCGCATGGAAGCCCGATACCGCGCCACAGGCGATGGTGATAAACAAGAACGGGAACATGTTACCGGTCCAGACCGGGCCGGTGCCGTCAATAAATTTGGTCAGCGCAGGCATGGTCAGCGTTGGGCGCATGATCAGAATGCCAATCGCCAGACCAACAATGGTGCCGATTTTGAGGAAGGTAGAGAGATAATCGCGTGGGGCCAGCAGCAGCCAGACCGGCAGAACCGCAGCCACAAACCCGTAACCCACCAGCATCCAGGTCAGCTGTACGCCGGTAAAGTCAAAATACGGCGCCCAGGTTGGGCTTTCCGCCACCCAGCCGCCAGAAATAATCGCGAACACCAGGAAGAACAGGCCAATGATTGAGACTTCACCAATGCGCCCCGGACGGATGTAGCGAATGTAGATCCCCATGAACAGCGCCAGCGGAATGGTGAATGCCACGGTATAGGTTCCCCAAGGGCTGTGGGTCAGGGCTTTCACCACGATCATCGCCAGCACTGCCAGGATGATCACCATGATCATAAAGGTGGCGATCAGCGCGATAACCCCGGCCGTTGCGCCCATCTCCTCTTTCACCAGCTCACCGAGTGAGCGCCCGTCGCGACGAGTCGAGACGAACAGCACCATGAAGTCCTGCACAGCGCCCGCCAGCACGACACCCGCCAGGATCCAAATCATGCCCGGCAAGTACCCCATCTGCGCGGCCAGTACCGGCCCGACTAACGGACCCGCCCCGGCAATCGCCGCAAAGTGGTGACCAAACAGCACTTTTTTATCCGTTGGAACATAATCCAGGCCGTCGTTATGCCGAACAGCTGGCGTCATGCGCGTACCGTCTACCACCAGCACTTTGTCGGCGATAAAACGTCCGTAGAAACGATACGCGATCAGATAAATGCAGACGGAAGCCACGACTATCCATAGCGCATTGATCTGTTCACCACGATTGAGGGCGATGTAGCCCAGAGCAAATGCGCCTACAACGGAGAGCATTGCCCAGATGAGGTATTTCCCTGAGTTGTTCATAGTTGTTGTCCGTTAGCGAGAAACAGTGAGATGTTACATTTTGTTTCTAGATCACGGCTTGAAATTTAACAACTTTGAAACGCAATAATGCGTGGTCAAACCAGATATTTACTTCACTGTGTTAAGCGGATCACTTTAGCGCGTGCCGGGATGGAAAATAGCACTGAGTTGATGTTTGCCCCTCACCCCAGCCCTCTCCCCAAGGGAGAGGGAGAAAAGCAGAGCGCATTGGGAGCGTTAGCGAGGAGCAAAAAACCGCACGAGCGATTCCCTCTCCTCAAGGGTGAGGGAGAAAAGCGGAACGCATTAGGAATGTTAGCGAGGAGCGAAAACCGCAAAAACGATTCACTCTCCCCAAGGGAGAGGGAGAATAGCGGAACTCATTGGGAGTGTTAGCAAGGAGCGAAAACCGCACGAGCGATTCCCTCTCCCCAAGGGAGAGGGAGAAAAGCGGAACGCATTAGGAATGTTAGCGAGGAGCGAAAACCGCACGAGCGATTCCCTCTCCCCAAGGGGGAGGGAGAAAAGCGGAACGCATTAGGAATGTTAGCGAGGAGCGAAAACCGCACAAGCGATTCCCTCTCCCCAAGGGAGAGGAAGAAAAGCGGAACGCATTGGAAGTGTTAGCGAGGAGCAAAAAACCGCACGAGCAATTCCCTCTCCCCGTGGGAGAGGGTTAGGGTGAGGGCATCAAACCGCACCCACTACCCCAGCACCATCGTGCTCAATCGACAAGTACAGCAGCGCCGTCCCTGTTCGTCGAACACCACGATCTCCCAGCTCTGGTTCTGACGCCCAAGATGCAGCGGCTGACAAACACCGCGCACTTTTCCCTGCGACACCGCGCGATGATGGGTCGCGTTAAGCTCGGTCCCCACCACGTTTTGCCCATCACGGGTCATCAGAAAACCGGCCATCGAACCGAGCGTCTCCGCCAGCGCCGCGGACGCCCCGCCGTGCAGCAGGCCAAACGGCTGATGCGTTCGCGCATCCACCGGCATTTCGGCTTCCAGCGTGTCGTCGCCGATGCGCGTGTAAACCATGCCCAGATGCGCCACCATCGTGTTCAGGCTGGTGGCGTTGAGTTCTTCAAGCGATAAGTGACGTTTCCAGATCATTACGCCCCCAGCGTTGAGCCACCATCCACCACGATGTCCTGCAGCGTGATGTGGCTGGCGTGGTCTGATGCAAGGAACAAAATCGTGCTGGCGATCTCCTGCGGACGCGCAATTTTGCCGAGCGGAATACCCAGCTTAAACTGCTCGCCAAAGCCGCGAATGCGCTGCTGTTCGGCGTCGTCGCTCACCCACAGCGTGCGCTGCATGTCGGTGTCGGTCGATCCTGGTGAGACGATGTTACAGCGCACGCCGCTGCCTGCCAGCTCAAGGCCGACAGTCAGCGCCAGGCTTTTCAGCGCGGCTTTCGATGCACCGTAAGCGCTCATCCCGATACGTGGGGTGTGCGCGGCGTCAGAGGCCACGGTAACAATCGCCCCGCCCTGCTGGCGACGGAACTGGCCCATCGTCTGCTGGAACAGGTTAAACGCCCCGCCGACGTTCACCGCCAAGGTCTGCTGCCAGTCGTCTTGCGACAGCTGCTCGGTCGCGCCCATGCGCAAAATGCCCGCCGCATTGACCAGCACGTCCAGGCGTTCCATCTTTGCCAGCATGCGCCCGCAAACGTCACTCACCTGCGTCGTATCCGCTACGTTAAGCGTTTCTGTCGCAAACGGATAATCGTTCGCCGGGAAGGCGAGATCAAAGCCCGTCACCAGCGCGCCCGCCTCGACAAACGCCAGCGCCGTGGCGTAACCGATGCCCTTACCCGCGCCCGTCACCCAGACGGTTTTGCCGGTAAAATCGAATCCGGCCATTACTTCACCTCGCGGGACAGCAGCGCCCACCAGGCATCGAGGGTCGGGTTTTTCGCCAGCATCACGAAGTCGATATCGCCGTGAACTTTGCGCCAGCGGGCGGCCAGCGCCATCATGCGCACGGAATCGAGACCGTAATCAATCAGGTTTTCGTCGTCCATCGGCTCGTCGGATTCGTCCAGCAGCGGCAGAATCACAGCGCGTAGCGCCGCTTTGCTGGCGGGTACGGATGGCAGCAGCTCGTCGGTCATCACCACGCGTCCGGTGCGACCCGCCACGTAGTTCAACGACATCAGATGCTCTTCACGGCTGAAATCGGCCAGCGCGTCGGCGATAAAGAACGGTTTGATATCGCGCATAAAAGCGTCGGTGGCGGTAGTCATACAGCCGATGTGCGCGTAAACGCCGGTGATCAGCAGCTGATTGCGACCGGTCTCTTTCAGCATCTGCTCCAGCGGCGAGCGGTGGAACGCGCTGTAGCGCCATTTCACCAGCACGGTGTCAGCTTCATCTGGCGTCAGTTCCGATACGATACGCTGCTGCTCCGGTGAGCGGGTCAGCCCCGGTCCCCACATGTCGTTCAGCAACGCGCGGTCTTCGTGGCTCTGCTCTTTTGGCTGCGCGGTGTAATAGACCGGAATATTGTGCTTTTTGCAGTAATCGCGAAGTTGCGCGATGTTCGCGACCATTTGCTCCATCATCGGGCAGTTTTCGCCCCAGAAGTTGAGGAAATATTCCTGCATGTCGTGGATCAGCAGCGCAGCGCGATCAGGCTCGAACGCCCAGCTCACTTTGTTGTTCGGCAGCTCAGCCGCCGTCGGTAGCGCGTAACCGGTTAATTTTGGAATCGCCATAATCTGTTCCTCAGCCCTGGGCGCGTTCAGCGAGCCACAAGCGCAATTGTTTCTTGTCTACTTTCCCGACCGGCGTCAGCGGCAGCGCGTCCACGCACTCGACCCTGTCCGGCAGTTTGAATTCTGCAATCCCCTGCTCGCGCAGGAATCGACGCACATCCACCGCGCGCAGGGGCTTTTTCACCACCAGATACGCGCAGCTTTTTTCGCCCAGCAGGCTGTCTTCCATGCTGACCAGCGCCGCGTGGATCACCGATTCGTGACGCAGCAGTAAATTCTCGATCTCTTCCGCCGCGATCTTCTCGCCGCCACGGTTGATCTGATCTTTTTCGCGCCCCTGTACGGTGATGTAACCCTGCTCGTCAATGGCGATCAGATCCCCGGAGCAGTAAAAACCGTCGGCATCAAAAGCGCTGGCGTTGTGTTCCGGGCTGTTGAAATAGCCACGGAAGGTGTACGGCCCGCGCGTCATCAAACGCCCGACTTCACCGCGCGGCAGCGGTTGTCCGTTTTCATCCGCCACCCACACTTCGTCGTCCGGACACATCGGACGGCCCTGAGTATTAATGATGCGTTCCGGGGTGTCGTCGAGCGCGGTGTAGTTCACCAGCCCTTCCGCCATGCCAAAAACCTGCTGCAGCTGACAGCCGATTTCCGCCGGAATGCGCGCCGCAAGCGTGGCGGAAAGCCGTGCTCCGCCCACCTGTAACAGCGTCAGTGATGCCAGTTGAGCGTTACCCGCCCCTTCTGCAATGGCCTGCAACCACAGGCTGACCGCTGGAGGAACCAAAGACGCAACGTTGAGCTGGTGTTTTTCGATCAGCGGGAAGCAGATCGTGGCGCTCGGATCGTTTGCCAGCGCCACGCACCCACCGGCCATAAACACGCCCAGCGATCCTGGGGAACTCATCGCAAAGTTGTGCGCCGCGGGCAGCGCGTTCAGGTAGCGAGTGTCTGCCGTAATCCCGCAAATCTCGTTGCTGCGCAAAATGCTGTAGTAGTAGTCGTTGTGCGTGCGGGGAATCAGTTTTGGCGTGCCGGTGCTCCCGCCGGAAAGCTGAAAAAACGCCACTTCATCGGCAGGCGTTGGGCTGGCGATAAAGTTGTCAGCCGGACGCGCGATGGCCTTCTCCAGCGCGTGTTCACCGTTATCGCCGCGCAGCAGCACCACACGCACAGAGCGATGTTCATCGACAAACGTATTCAGGAAATCATCGCCCGCAAACAGCGCATGCTGGCGATCGGCAATCACCAGCGCAGGCGTAATTTGAAGTGCGTACGCGTTCAGCTCGCTGCGTTGATGGCTAAAGAGCGCATTCACGGGGGCAATGCCCGCCTGCAGCAGGGCAAAGAAAGTGATGTAAAACTCGGCCACGTTGCCCAACTGCACCAGCGCCGTTTCGCCGCGCTTGATCCCCTGCGCCTGCAGTGCGGACGCAAGATTATTCGCTGCCTGGTGCAGCTGACGGTAGGTGTAGTGCCGTTCACCGTCGATCACCGCCGTTGCGTCGTTGTCAGTATGACGCGTCAAAATGTCGGTCAGCGGCACATCCTGCCAGTAGCCTTTTTCACGGTAGCGCCGGGCAAATGCCTCAGGCCAACGGGTAAAGGGAAGAGTCATGATTGTTCCTCAGTGCAAACCAAAAACGTTGAGCATGGTGGAAAGTTTGACGCCGGTTTCGCGCCATTCGCCAACAGGCGATGAAGCCGGGACAATGCCCGCGCCCGCAAACAGGCGAACCGTGTTTTCATGAATGCGCGCGCAGCGGATCGTCACGACCCATTCACCGTTGCCTTCGCTGTCGCACCAGCCGACGATCCCGCCGAACAGTTCTCGGTCAAACGGCTCGAGAGAGGCGATTATCTCTTTGGCGGCCTGATGCGGGAAACCGCTCAGCGCAGGCGTCGGGTGCAGCAGACAGGCCAGCGTCAGGGCGTTTTCGTTCTCTCGCGCTTCGCCTTCAATCGGGGTCGCCAGATGCCAGAGCGTGGGGGTGGTGATCAGCTGCGGAGAAGACGGCATCGCCAGTTTATGGCTGCGTTTTTCCAGCACCGTTTTCATCGCCTGCGTCACCAGATCGTGCTCGTGGCGATCTTTTTCAGACGCCAGCAGTTTGTTTCCGGCTTCGCGATCCAGCATATCGTCCGGCTGACGACGCGCGGAACCGGCCAGCGGCAGCGAGCTAAAATGTGCACCCTCTTTGCGCAGCAGCAGCTCAGGGCTTGCCCCGAGCAGCACGCCGCCATCTTCGAGCGGAACGTGGAAGTTAAAGCTCGCCGGGTTTTGCGCGATCAGGCGTTCTAATAACGCACCGCTGTCGATGTGCCGATCGGTGGCAATATCAATCAGGCGCGAGAGCACCACTTTATTGACCTGCGGCGTTGCTGTGAGCGCGGCGGCGCGGGCCACCATCTCTTCAAATACGGGCTGTGGCGGGATTTCCGTGCGGCTTACGACCGTCAGTTCCTGCGAGTCGGAATGGTAGCGTGCGGATTTCTGTCGCGCCGGGCGCGAAAAGGTTTGCCAGCTTTGCGGAATAAACAGTGACGACGGTTTGCGGGTATCAAACGGAATGGCGCCAACCATAATGGGATGCGAAATCCCGCTGGCTTTGGCGTCATTGAAGGCCTGCGCCAGCTTTTGCTGGAAGACACCTGCCGGATCGTCGCCGCCTGCTGCGGACTCCGAAAAACGGGCAAAACAGCCAGATGTGGTGAAACTGCGGTTCGGCGACATAAAGAAAAAGCTGTCTGATTGCAGCGTGGTCGCGGTGTGTTGAACTTCCTCAGCCAATGACGTATCCATATCATCCTCCTAAAATGATAAACGCAGTAAGAATAATTATCATTTATATTTTCGATGGCTAACCTAATAGCAGAGCGCGACTCTGTCAACCGCCGACAGCGCATCTTGTGCGACTATCGCTTGCATCCCTTCGTCGCATTCATGAAAATGAGAAGCATTAACCTCAACAAAAACAGGATGCCGCTTTGTGAAACTCCTTGCTGTTTGTCGTCACGCCCTGCTTTTAGCAGGACTTTTTGTTTTAGGACTAACCTCAGCCACCGCCGACGACTGGCCCCGTCAGGTGACCGACAGCCGTGGCGTTCATACGCTGGAAAGCAAGCCGATGCGCATTGTTTCTACCAGCGTGACGCTGACCGGTTCGCTGCTGGCGATTGACGCACCGGTTGTCGCCAGCGGCGCGACAACGCCGAATAACCGCGTGGCGGATGCGCAAGGATTTATGCGCCAGTGGGGGGATATCGCCAAAAAACGGCAGGTTTCGCGTCTCTATATCGGCGAGCCAAGCGCTGAAGCCGTTGCCGCGCAAATGCCGGATCTGATTCTCATCAGCGCAACCGGCGGAGATTCTGCCGTAGCGCTGTACGATCAGCTCTCCGCCATTGCGCCGACGCTTGTCATCAATTACGACGACAAAAGCTGGCAGGAACTGCTGACTCAACTCGGCACGCTGACCGGACACGAAAAGCAGGCTGCCGCGCGCATCGCCGAATTTGATCAACAGCTGACGTTGGTGAAGCAGCAAATGAAACTGCCGCCGCAGCCGGTAAATGCGATTGTCTACACCGCCGCCGCGCACAGCGCGAACCTGTGGACCGCCGAATCGGCGCAGGGCAAGTTCCTGCAACAGCTTGGATTCCAGCTGGCTGAGTTGCCTGCTGGGCTGAACACCTCAAAAAGTCAGGGTAAGCGCCACGACATTATCCAGTTGGGGGGTGAGAATCTGGCGGCAGGGCTGAATGGACAAGGGCTATTTTTGTTTGCGGGCGACCAGAAAGACGTCGAGGCGATCTACGCTAATCCGCTGCTGGCGCACCTGCCTGCGGTGCAAAACAAACGCGTCTGGGCGCTGGGAACGGAGACCTTCCGTCTGGATTATTACAGCGCCATGCTGGTGCTGGAACGTTTAAATGCGCTGTTCAAGTAAGCCCGAAATTGATTGTCTTCTCCCTCTCCGGTCGGAAAGAAGACCTCAGGTTTACTCCCTCTCCCCGTGGGAAGGGATCGGGATGAGGGCATCCGACCGCACGAGGTAAAAGCAAAACGGCAACCCAGTTGCCGTTTTTTGTGTTTTCTCCCTCTCCCTGTGGGAGAGGGCCGGGGTGAGGGCATCAGGCTGCACTATCCTTCAACATCGGTTCCTGACGGAACCGCCGCAGCTCCACCAACGTCATCAGCAAAATCACACCGACAATCGCCAGCACAAACCCACTGCTGCTGGCCGATGCCACCGGCGTCATAATCACGCCAAGCCCGCCCAGGATCGCTGCGCCAATCGCATCGCCCGTCACGTTCTGCGCCGTCCATAAACCGTTGATGCGCCCCAGCATCCCTTCCGGCGTCTGAGTCTGAATCAGGGTGTATTGCAGCAGCGAACTCACCGCGCTCAGCCAGCCAAACAGTGCCAGACACACCACGCCCAACGCCCAGAACGGCATCAGGCTAAAGAAAGCGATGGCGATAAACGAAGCGACGGTTGCAGAGAGCATAATCAGCCCCGGACGCGCGCTGTGCGCCAGATTGCCACTGGTCAGCGCGCCAAACGCCGCACCGAGCGGAATCGCCGCATACAGCAGGCCAATCTGCGAGGCGCTCATCTGCCACTCAATCGCCAGCGCCGGATAGAGCACGCGCACCGCACTCGCCATCGTCAGCAGCCCGCCCAACAGCGCGATGCCGCCAATCAGTGGATTGCTAAACAGAAAACGAATCGCCGCCATCAACGATTTCAGCGGGTGTTCGCGCGGCTGTGGCGGGGGTGGCAAAAGCGGCAAACGCAGCAGAGTCAACGTAGTGATAAAAGTGCCCGCTGCCGCCAGACCGTAGTTCCATGCCACGTTGCCGGTTGCCAGCAACAGGCCGCCCACCATCGGCGAAATCACCGATCCGAGACGCACGGTGAGCATAGTGATTCCGCCCGCCTGCATCAAATTTTCACGCCCGACCAGCGCAGGCGTAGCCGCCAGCAGTGCCG
The DNA here is from genome assembly GCF_000016325.1 of Enterobacter sp. 638. Classification (NCBI taxonomy): domain Bacteria; kingdom Pseudomonadati; phylum Pseudomonadota; class Gammaproteobacteria; order Enterobacterales; family Enterobacteriaceae; genus Enterobacter; species Enterobacter sp. 638. The sequence goes on along the minus strand of NC_009436.1, from coordinate 1,235,363 downwards.
TCACGCCCAGCGAGGCGAAGAAACCGTCCCATAAACCCAGCGCATAAATTGCAATGAGCGACGGCTCCGGGAGCATGGCGTTCAGGCACAGGCCAATAAAGCCAACGCCGCACGTGCCGCGCGCCAGCAGAATCAATTTTTTGCGCTCGTAGCGATCCGCCAGCACCCCGCCGACCATCAGCCCAATAAACATCGCGCTGCCCGTCAAGGTCACAGACAAACCAACCAGCCAGCTGGATTGCGTCATGGCCTGGATCTGTACCGGCACGGCAACGCCGAGCAGTCCGAGGGATAAAATGGAGATAAAACGCGCAATAAAAACGGCACGAAACGCGGGGTGCGTCTTGAGCAGGCTGAGATTAAGCAGCCAGGATTTTTGATTCATGACAAGGCCTTGAGGTCTAACTCTCTACCAATTTCGTGGTCGCACATGCTAACATAGCCAAATAAGATAGATAACGATAATTACTATCATTATCAAATCATGGACGTTGCTATGTTGTCTTCTCCTCTCGCGGTACGCGCCGTTGCGCTGCCCGCTTTGTTGATGCTGTTAATTCTTGCTATGGCGCTCAGCCTGCTGGTCGGCGCAAAACCGCTGCCGGCATCCGTCATTGTTGATGCCCTTTCCGGCACATGCCAAAGCGCCGACTGCACGATTGTGCTCGACGCACGACTGCCGCGCACGCTCGCCGGATTGTTGGCAGGCGCGGCGCTTGGCCTGGCGGGAGCGCTCATGCAAACGCTGACTCGCAATCCGCTGGCCGATCCCGGCATTCTGGGCGTCAACGCGGGGGCCAGTTTCGCGATTGTGCTCGGCGCAGCGCTGTTTGGCTTCTCCTCCCCCACAGAGCAACTGGTGATGGCCTTTTGCGGTGCGCTTGCCGCATCGTTGATCGTCGCCTTCACCGGCAGTCAGGGCGGTGGACAGTTAAGCCCGGTACGCCTGACGCTAGCGGGTGTCGCGCTCGGCGCGGTGCTCGAAGGGCTATCGAGCGGCATTGCGCTGCTCAATCCCGACGTGTGGGATCAACTGCGCTTCTGGCAGGCCGGATCGCTGGATATTCGCACGCTACAGACGTTGCAAATTGTCACGATCCCGGTGCTTATCGCCGCCGCCGTTGCGCTGTTTTTAAGCCGCGCACTCAACAGCCTGAGCCTCGGCAGCGACACCGCCACCGCGCTCGGTAGCCGCGTGGCGCGAACGCAATTAATTGGATTATTAACGATAACCGTGTTGTGCGGCAGCGCGACGGCGGTCGTCGGGCCGATTGCCTTTATTGGCCTGATGATGCCGCACATGGCACGCTGGCTGGTGGGGGCCGATCACCGCTGGTCGCTCCCCGTTACGCTGCTCGCGACGCCCGTTCTGCTGCTGTTTGCCGATATTATTGGCCGCCTGCTGGTGCCGGGCGAGCTGCGCGTGTCGGTGGTGAGCGCCTTTATCGGCGCACCGGTGCTGATTTTCCTGGTTCGCCGTAAGCGTGGAGGTGCGCTGTGATAACCCCTTCCCGCCGATTAGTCAGCACCTGCCTGCTGCTGGTGATGGCCAGCGTCGTGGCCGCCGTCTGGAGTTTGCGCAGCGGTGCGGTGACGCTCGATTTCACCCAGGTCTTTAACGCCCTCACCGGCAGCGCCCCGCGCAATATCACGATGGTGGTCACCGAATGGCGTTTGCCGCGCGTGGTGATGGCAATTTTGGTGGGCGCCGCGCTTGGCGTAAGCGGTGCGATTTTCCAGTCGCTGCTGCGCAACCCGCTGGGCAGTCCGGACGTGATGGGCTTCAATACTGGCGCGTGGAGCGGCGTGTTGGTCGCGATGGTGCTGTTTGGTCAGCATCTCACGGCGATTGCCTTTGCGGCGATGGCGGGCGGCGTGCTGACCTCGCTTGTCGTCTGGGCGCTAGCCTGGCGCAACGGAATCGAGACCTTCCGCCTGATCATTATCGGCATTGGTATTCGTGCCATGCTGATGGCGTTTAACACCTGGCTGCTGTTGCATGCGTCGCTTGAAACGTCGCTCACCGCCGGGCTGTGGAACGCCGGGTCGCTAAACGGCCTGACGTGGGCCAAAACGCTACCCGCCACGCCGATTATCATGATGATGCTTGTCTGTGCGTGGCTGCTGGTGCGCCGCATGCGCCTGCTGGAGATGGGTGACGATAGCGCCTGCGCGCTGGGCGTGAGCGTTGAACGCTCGCGTCTGACGCTGATGCTGGTCGCCGTTGTCCTTACCGCTGCCGCCACCGCCATTGCCGGCCCCATTTCGTTTATCGCGCTGGTTGCCCCGCATATCGCCCGCCGCATCAGCGGCACGGCGCGCTGGGGTCTCACCCAGTCGGCGCTGTGCGGCGCGCTTTTATTGCTGGTCGCGGATCTCTGCGCCCAGCAGCTGTTTATGCCTTATCAACTGCCGGTGGGCGTCGTGACCGTCAGTCTTGGCGGTATCTATCTCATCGTGTTGTTAGTTCAGGAGTCCCGCAAGAAATGATCCAGACAGCGACCCGCTTGCGCGGCGAAAACCTCACCCTCGGTTACGGCAAAAAAACCGTGGCGCAGGCGTTAAATGTGTCGATCCCCGACGGCCATTTTACGGCAATTATTGGCCCGAACGGCTGCGGGAAATCCACGCTGCTGCGCACTCTAAGCCGTCTGATGACGCCGCAGCACGGGAGCGTGTATCTCGACGGAGAACAGATTCAGCAGTTCGCCAGTAAAGAGGTGGCGCGGCGCATCGGGCTGCTGGCGCAAAACGCCACGACGCCGGGCGACATCACCGTGCAGGAGCTGGTCGCCCGCGGGCGTTATCCGCATCAGCCGATGTTTACCCGCTGGCGTAAAGAGGATGAAGCGGCGGTGACCGCCGCAATGCGGGCGACGGGCATTACCGATCTCGCCGGGCAAAGCGTCGATACGCTCTCCGGCGGGCAGCGACAGCGCGCGTGGATTGCGATGGTGCTGGCGCAAGAGACGTCGATCATGCTGCTGGATGAGCCGACGACCTGGCTGGATATCAGCCACCAGATTGATCTGCTGGAGTTGCTGAGTGAACTCAACCGCACGCAGGGGTATACCCTGGCGGCGGTGTTGCACGATTTGAATCAGGCGTGCCGCTACGCCACGCATTTGATTGCATTGCGCGACGGGAAAATCGTCGCGGAAGGCGCGCCGAAAGAGATTGTGACGCCAGAGCTGATCGAGCGGATCTATGGGATGCGCTGCATGATTATCGACGATCCGATTGCCGGTACACCGCTGGTGGTGCCGATAGGACGGCGTGCGGTCTGATTCATCCCACCCCAAAGAGGTGAAAGAGAAATATTAACGGCAACTTCGTGTTGCCGTTTTGCTTTGCTTCGTGCGCTGTGGTGCCCTCACCCCGCCCCTCTCCCACAGGGAGAGGGAGACAAATATCAGCGCTCCCACACCGAGGGAGAGGCCGAAACCCATTAACGCTCCCGATTTGCCGGGAGGTTATCTGCCGGGCTGAATGACTGCGCAGAACGGTTCCTTCCCTCATACAGAGAGGGAGAAAACCCACTAGCGCTACCGGTTCGCCGGAAGTTAACTGCCGGACTGAATGACTGCGCAGAACGGTTCCTTCCCGCATACAGAGAGGGAGAAAACCCACTAGCGCTACCGATTCGCCGGAGGTTATCTGCCGAGCTGAATGACTGCGCAGAACGGTTCCCTCTCCCATACAGAGAGGGAGAAAAACCACCTGCGATCCAGATTTGCCGGAAGTCACCTGCTGGACTAAATGCCTGCGCAGAACGGTGCCCTCTCCCTTGAGGGAGAGGGCTAGGGTGAAGGGGAAATCTACCCCAAAATCTCTTTCAGCACGGGGCCAATCTGCTCGAACGCCTGCGGGGAGATGATATCGACGTGGGCGCAATCCTGATGATAAACCACCAGCTCATTCACCCACGTCTCCCACGCCTGCTGCGGCTCCATCGTTCGCGTACGCTCGGCGACAAACAGCGTCGCTTTACCGTCAAATCGTGCACTGTGCGCGGTTGTCAGCAAGCGCACCGCATCCGCATAGTTGCCCTCAATCGCGTTAAACAGCTCGCTGGATGCCTGCCCCTGCTGCGCCGCAACAAACGCTTCGCGCTCGCGCTCGATTTCCGCCAGCACTTCCGGATCAAGACCGTTGGCCTCTTTCTCCGCCCAGTTTTGCGTCTCCGGCGGCCAGGTGTCCAACAGCCCCAGAAAAGCGACCTCTTCGCCCTGCTCGCGCAGACGCGCCGCGATCCCCTGCGCTAACGTCCCGCCGAGGGAATAGCCGAACAGATAATACGGTCCGTGCGGCTGCTGCGCGCGCAGTGTATTGAGATGATGCGCGATCACCTCATCCAGCGTCGCACACTGCGCCATCGGTCCTTCCGGACGTGGCGACTGAATACCGGTAATCGACCAGCGCGGGCTGAGATAGCGCGCCAGCACGCTGAACTGCCACGCAAACCCGGACGCCGGATGGAAGCAGAACAGCGTCGGGCCATCGCTTTGACGCAGCGGCAAAATCGTCTCAAAGCCCAGACGCTGCGCCTGCTCATCGCTGATTTGTGACGCCAGCAGTGTGCTCAGTTGATTGACCGTGGACGCCACCATAATTTGTCCCGGCGTCACTTTGCGGGAAAACGCACGGCTCAGCTGTGCCGCCAGGCGCATTGCCAGCAGCGAGTGGCCGCCGAGCGCAAAGAAATCCGCCTCGATGTCATTCACGTCGCAGCCCAGAAGATCGGAAAATGCCTGCGCGACGGCGATTTCCGTTGCCGTTTTCGGCGCGCGCCCGGAGGTTTTGCGGGTCAGATCCGGCAGCGGCAGCGCTTTGCGATCCAGCTTACCGTTGGCCGATAGCGGCAGTTCGCTGATTTGCAACAACACCACTGGGACCATGTGCGCCGGGAGTTGCGCTTTTAATGCGTCAAGCAGCGCCTCGCGATCCAGCGGCAAACCGAATTCGGACACCACGTAGCCCACCAGCTGACGCGCATCGCCGCCGGTGGCCGCAGCCTGATTAAACACGCAGGCATGCGCCACCGCCTGCGCCACATCAGGAAGCGATAACATCGCACGGTCAATTTCGCCCAACTCAATACGCTGACCGCGAATTTTCAGCTGATCGTCGCTCCGGCCCAGATATTCCACCGCGCCATTATCCAGCCAGCGGGCGACGTCACCGGTGCGATACATACGCTCGCCCGGGGAAAACGGATCGGCGATAAAGCGGCTGGCGGTCAGATCCGGTCGTCCCAGATAACCCTGCGCCAGCTGAATGCCGGTGAGATACAGGTCGCCCGCCACGCCAAACGGCACCGCGCGCATCAGGCCATCGAGAATACGCAGGCCGGTATTCCACACCGGGAAACCAATCGGCACGCTGTTGCCTGACACCGCCGCCAGCTCGTCGCCAAACGCCGGATACCAGCTCACGTCCACCGCCGCTTCCGTCGGGCCATACAGGTTATGCAGCGGCGCGTGCGTCAGCTGTTCCCACTCGCGGCACAGCTCGGTCGGCAGCGCTTCGCCGCTACAGAACACCTGTTTCAGACTCGCGCAGCAGTCCGCATTTTCTGGCGTGAGTGAGGCGACAAACGCCGCCAGCATCGACGGTACAAAGTGGGTAGTGGTCACGCCGTAATGGGCAAAGAATTGCTGCATCGCGAGCGGATCGCGGTGCGCGTCCGGCTCGGCCATGACCAGTTTTGCTCCGGCGATAAACGGCCACCAGAATTCCCACACCGAGACGTCAAAACTGCACGGCGTTTTCTGCGCCACCACGTCCTGCGCGGTGAGCGGATAGTGGTTTTGCATCCACAGCAGACGGTTGACGATGGCGGTTTGCCCCACCATGACCCCTTTAGGGCGTCCGGTCGAACCGGAGGTAAAGATGATATACGCGGTCTGCTGCGGGGCACTCAGGCCCAACGGTTCACCGTCCGCAGCGGGTAAGAGTGTGTTGTAACTAAACGACGAAATCGGTAGGTCGCTAAAGCGCGGGAGCTGATCGTCGGTGGTGATCAGAAGCGATGGCCGCGCGTCTTCCAGCATCATACGCAGGCGATCGTCCGGATAACCGGTGTCGAGTGGCAGCCAGGCGGCACCTGCTTCGACGATGCCGTGCAGCGCCAGAGTCAGAAATACCGAACGCGGCAAGGCAACCGCCACGCTGTCGCCCGGCTTCACCCCACGTTCGCGCAGTAATGTCGCCAGCGCCACCACCTGCTCGCGCATCTGGCGATAGCTGAGTTCATTGTGGGCATCCGCCAGCGCGGGCGCATCCGGCGTTTTTTGCGCCTGCTCCGCCACCAGCGCACTCAGCGTGGTGAGCGGCAGCGCAACGCCCGTATCGTTAACGCGCTCGAGCTGCTGGTATTCCTGCGGCGAGACGGTTTCGGCGTCACCACATTTCAGGTCGGCATTGGCCGCAAATTGCGCCAGCAGCCTGTCCAGACGCGCAACGTGTCGCGTGAGCGTTGCTTCGTCGTAGCGCTGCTTGTTCGCCAGAATTTCAATACTCAAACCGCCCTGCTCGTCCGGGAAAAGCGCCAATTCCAGATCGTTGACCGGACCGGTCGCCAGCATGTGCGTTGTCACCAGCACGCCGTCCAGCGCCAGTTGGTAATCAAAAACTTTGACGTTCAACACTGGGCCAAACAGCGCTTCGTCACCCGCTGTGCGACCACTGTCACGAACAATCTGCTCGGCGTCGTAGCGCTGGTGGCGACGCATCTTTTTCAGCTGATTCGCCAGACGCTGCGCCAACGCTGGCAGCGTTTCGTTTGGATCAATATTCACCGCCATCGGCAGGACGTTCAGTACCGGGCCGGTCGCGGTGAGCGCCGCCGATCCCATACGGCGCATAAAGATGAATCCAGCGGCGTAATCAAGTCGGCCGGTCAGACGCCCCAACCACAGCGCGACCAGCGCCAGAGCCAGATCGGTGCGCTGAACCTGGCCTGATGCGCGGACAAGCTGGCTAAACGCGCGGCTATCGGCGGCTAGCTTAAGTCGTAAAATATCCGTCGTCGCGGCGCGCCCCGGCAGCGGCGCGGCAGAGAGCGACACCGGCGGTGGCAGCTGTTTGCGCTGCTCGGCCCAGAACGCGCCATCACGCTTGTAGGCCTCGCTTTCACGATAGCGCTGGTATTCATCCACCACGTCGGCAAACGGCGTAAATGGTGATTCGGGCGTCGGTTGGTTTGCAGACCACGCGCGATAAATAGTCACGATCTGGCGGGTAATGGCCGGGAAACTGAAGCCATCAACCACTAAATGGTGATAGCGCTGATACCAGTACCAGTGGTTTTCGCCCACGTGAATCAGCAGATGAAACGCCAGCGGTTGACCGCTGTCGACGCGCAGGTTCTGGTTAAGATCGGCCTCCATCAGCGCCATCGCCGCCGCGTGCGGATCGGTGTGGTGACGCAAATCGATAATCTGCGGTTCAGCGAAAACCATCGACTCATCAATCCACTGCCACACTTCGCCGTTGTCTTCGCTAAAGCGTGTGCGCAGCGTATCGGCCTGCGTCATGCCTGCCACTATCGCTTTTGCCAGCAGCGGCGCGTTGATTTCGCCGTTCAGCTCGGTGTAGTGGGCTACGCTCCAGGCGTTTGGCAGCGTTGAAAGCTGCTCTGCCATCCAGATCCCCGTCTGGGCCGCCACAAGCGGAAGACGCGCGCTCATGCCTTGTCCTCCGCAAAATGAGAGGGCACAAGCGTCTGCCAGTTCTCGGTCAGCCATTGTTCGCAGGCTTGCGGCGATTGCGGCTCGCAGATCACACGCCAGCCAGCGGGCAATGCGCACGCCTGCGGCCACAGGCTGTACTCACCGTGGTGATTTTGCAAAATAGCGAATTGCCCCTGTGGATTGTCGAAGGGATTACTGAATTCCATACCAAACTCCTGTCGAGAGAAATCGCCAGCCTGGCGTTAATGAATGAGCGGCTGCCAGAGGGTCATTAGCCCCTGCGTCAGCCCGCCACGCCAGCAAAGCGCATCATGTCCGCCGTCGACCTGACGCCAGAAAACCGTTTGCTGCGGGTGCTGTAGTTGGGCGTAAAGCGCCTGATTGGCGCGGAAAATCAGCGGTTCGCGGCGACCCGCTTCAAGCACGATACGCAGGCCCGTCGCCGATTTCTCACCCGCTTTGAGTTGTTCGATAAGCAGCCCGTCCTGATTCGCGCCGCGGTGCGGCCACCAGTACGACCCCGACTGGCTGAGCACGCAGCCAAACCGCTGCGGCCAGTTGAGCGCGGCATACAGTGACGACAGGCCGCCAAAACTTTGCCCGGCAACCACGGTGCGATCCGCGCGCGCGCTGAAAGGCGTTAGCGCCTGTATTTGCGGGAGTAACTCTTCCTGTACCGCCAGCCAGAAATCGGGGTTGCAGGGCAACTCACGGCTGCGGTGCGCGGTGTCGATAACATCAATCAGCACGTACACCGCGGGCGGCAGGACGCCCTCTTGCGTCAGGGCGGTTAGCGGCGACCAGATCGGCATGCTTTCAGCCCAGAACTGACCGTCGAGCAGCACCGCCAGCGGACGTTCAGCCGGGTTCTTCTCATCGCCGGTGGTAAAAATCCACACGCGGCGGGAATTGCCCAGGCGCGGGCTGTGCCAGTCGATACATTTAGGTGGGGAATACGGTGTATCAGGATGATTCCAGCCGGGCTGCACTGCCGCGTGCGGCATTTCGAGCGCCGAAACCGGGTGCCCGCGCCCCCCGCGCCAGCTTTGCGGATTAAGCGGATCGGAAATCGCCTTTGGCAGCAGTTTGCGCCAGCCTTCGCGCAGCGCCATGCGATCGGGCGTTGCGGCGTTGAAAACCGCTTCGGCAAAATCGTGTTCGTTTTCAGAGGGGATAAAACAGTAACTGCCGCGCCATTCCGGGCTGAAATCGCCCTGCCACTGCCAGACGTCGGTATCGGGAATGCGTTCGAGTGATTGCGGCTGCGCGTTTTGATGGTGATCGGTGACGCCAGTGATGTAAATCCACACCCGTTTTATCGCCGATGAACGCGCCGTGCCAGCCGGATCGCGCCACCAAAAGGTGACACGATAAAGGTCTTTTTCACGCGCCCATTCCGGACCGTTTTTCGACTGCCACCAGGCTTCACTTCCCGTTGTTAACGCCGTCACCCGCTTAACCTCATGTTTAACAGTATTTTGTTTCAGGACAAATTTTGTTGATAATATTATTGATAACTATTTTCATTTGCAATAGCGTAGTGCCCGCGCTGTGGGAAGCGCGCTCATAAAATAACCATGCCATGCATTGTGTGCGCTCGAGGACAGGGCTGCTTACGCAATATGCGGGTGACAACTTGCCGCCTCCTCTCCCATTCGGGAATGGAGCCAAGGGGACGCGGCACTGAAAAGCAGGACGTACAATGAATAAGAAGATTCACTCCCTGGCCTTGCTGGTCAATCTGGGAATTTACGGGGTTGCATTGCCCGCGATGGCAGACGATGCCACCGCCAGCGGCGCATCGCACGAAGACACCATGGTGATCACTGCCGCAGAGCAGAATTTACAGGCACCGGGCGTTTCTAAAATCACTGCCGACGAAATTCGTAAAAATCCTCCGGCACGAGACTTAGCCGAAATTATCCGTACCATGCCAGGCGTCAACCTGACCGGCAACTCCACCAGCGGCCAGCGCGGCAACAACCGTCAGATCGACATTCGCGGCATGGGACCGGAAAACACCCTGATCCTGATTGACGGCAAACCCGTCACCAGCCGCAATTCCATCCGTCTGGGCTGGCGTGGCGAGCGCGATACCCGCGGTGATACCGGCTGGGTTCCTCCTGAAATGGTTGAAAGCATCGAAGTGATTCGCGGCCCGGCGGCAGCGCGTTACGGTAATGGTGCAGCGGGTGGCGTGGTGAATATCATCACCAAGAAATTCGATGACCAGTGGCATGGTTCCTGGAACACTTATCTGAACGCGCCTGAGCACAAAGAGGAAGGTTCAACAAAACGCACCAACTTCAACCTGAGCGGCCCGCTGGGCGGCGATTTTAGCTTCCGCCTTTACGGCAATCTGGATAAAACCCAGGCCGATGCATGGGATATCAACCAGGGTCATCAGTCTGAACGTACGGGTATGTATGCCGACACGCTCCCGGCCGGTCGTGAAGGGGTCGAGAACAAAGACGTCAACGGCGTGGTGCGCTGGGACTTCGCCCCGATGCAGTCGCTGGAGTTTGAAGCGGGCTACAGCCGTCAGAATAACCTCTACGCGGGTGACACCCAGAACACCAACAACGATAACAGCAGCAACGGTCTGGTGAAAAAAAATTACGGTAAAGAGACTAACCGTATTTATCGCCAGAACTTTGCCGTCACCTGGAACGGCGGCTGGGACAATGGCGTGACCACCAGCAACTGGGCGCAGTACGAACACACCCGCAACTCACGTCTGGGTGAAGGCCTGGCAGGCGGTCTGGAAGGGTTGTTCAACAGCAATAAATTTACCGATACCGATCTGTCAGACGTGATGCTGCACAGTGAGGTAAACCTGCCGATCGATTTCCTGGTGAATCAAAACCTGACCCTGGGAACCGAGTGGAATCAGCAGCGCATGAAGGATATGTCCTCCAACGGACAGGCCCAGCAAGGCGGCACGATCCCTGGCATGAGCGACAATCGCAGCCCGTATTCGCAGGCTGAAATCTTCTCTCTGTTCGCCGAAAACAACATGGAACTGACCGACAGCACCATGCTGACACCGGCGCTGCGCTTCGATCATCACACGATCGTTGGCAATAACTGGAGCCCGTCCCTGAACCTGTCTCAGGGCTTAGGCGATGACTTCACCCTGAAAATGGGTATCGCGCGCGCATACAAAGCGCCAAGCCTGTATCAGACCAACCCGAACTATTTGCTCTATAGCAAAGGCCAGGGCTGCTACGCCAGCGGTGACGGCGTCGGGTGCTACATGATGGGCAACGACGATCTGAAAGCCGAGACCAGCATCAACAAAGAGATCGGTCTGGAGTTCAAACGTGACGGCTGGATGGCGGGCGTGACGTGGTTCCGCAACGATTACCGCGATAAAATCGAAGCCGGTTATGCCCCAATTGATCAGACCTCTCTCGGCAAAACCAAAACCGATATTTATCAGTGGGAAAACGTGCCGAAAGCGGTCGTAGAAGGCCTGGAGGGAACGTTGAATGTGCCGGTTACCGAGACGGTGAACTGGACCAACAACATTACTTACATGCTACAAAGTAAGAACAAAGAGACCGGCGATCGTCTGTCGATCATCCCGGAGTACACGCTGAACTCAACGCTGAGCTGGCAAGTACATCAGGATGTGTCGGTGCAATCTACCTTTACGTGGTACGGCAAACAGCAGCCGAAGAAATACAACTACAAAGGTCAACCGGTGACCGGTTCTGAGAGCGACGAAGTCAGCCCGTACAGCATCGTAGGCCTGAGCGCGAGCTGGGATGTGACTAAAAACGTTAGCCTGACCGGTGGCGTGGATAACGTCTTCGATAAACGCCAGTGGCGCGTGGGTAATGCGCAAACCACCGGCAACGACAAAACCGGAGCGTATATGTACGGTGCAGGCGCGTACACCTATAACGAGCCGGGTCGAACCTGGTATATGAGCGTTAATACGCACTTCTGATAGACTGTAAGCCCTCTTCCACCGAAGGGGGCTTTTTGCATCTAAGGGGATCCATGCGCACGCTTCACACCACCTTTTCCCTTGCCAGCCAAACTGTTCACCAAATCGCGTTTGAACCCGACACCTTTACTGACGCCGATTTGTTGTGGCTGCCTCATCATCAACACCTAGCTCACGCCGCCCACAAACGTAAAGCCGAACATCTCGCCGGACGCATCGCCGCAGCCCATGCGTTGCAGCAATTCGGTGTCTCCGCTATTCCCGGCATCGGTATTAATGGCGAACCGCTGTGGCAGACGGGGTGCGTCGGCAGTATCACTCATACCGCCACCTGCGCGCTGGCCGTCGTATCGAATCACACGAAGCAGCTGTTGGGGATTGATTGCGAACAGATCCTGGATGCGCTTGAGGCACAAGAGATCAAAGACGGAATTATCGACCACGAAGAAGAGACGCTTTTACGTCGCACATCCTTGCCGTTTGCGCTGGCGCTCACCCTGACATTCAGCGCTAAAGAGAGCGTGTTTAAAGCGCTGTTTCCCAACGTTAATGCCCTGATGGGTTTTGACAGCGCACGCGTCATGGCGCTCGCAGCCGGGAGCCTGACGCTGGCACTGACCCGTCCACTAGCGGGCTTTCACGAAGGCACGCAGTTCACACTTCACTGCCTGCGCGATGACGATCGGGTGATTACCCTGCTGTCATATTTTCCCGCCGCTTAGCGTTCACGCTGGTCACGGCAAAAGTGATGATAAACACCAGCGCAAACAGCACTACGATGGTCGGCGCAGGCGCGCTGTCGAGGTAAAACGATAGGTATACGCCGCTGACGCACACCAGCATGGATATCACCACCGCCACCAGCAGCGCGACGTGGAAGCGCGTCGTTACCAGCACCGCTATCGCCCCAGGGGCTATCAGCAGCGAAATCGACAGAATAATCCCCACCGCTTTTAGCGTCGCCACGATAGTGAGCGAGACCATGCACAGCAGGCCATAGTGCAGCCACCGGGTGCGTAAACCGCTCACCTGCGCCTGCTGATAGTCAAAGCAGAACAGCAGGAAATCGCGCCATTTAAGGCCAATGACCAGCGTAATCAGCGCCGCCACGATCCCGCTCTGGGCGATATCCATCGCGTTAATCCCCAGCATATCGCCAAACAGAATATGGTCGAGATGCACTTCCGGCTTAACGGCGATATAGAGAATCAACCCTGCGGCGAACATGCCGGAAAACACGATGCCCATGACGGTATCTTGCTTGATACGGCTGTTATCTTTCAGGTATCCCGTGGCGACGGCGCAGAATAATCCCGCCACGAACGCGCCTAACGCCAGCGGCAGGCCGAGCATCCAGGCCAGCACCACGCCCGGAAAGACCGCATGACTCATTGCATCGCCCATCAGCGCCCAGCCCTTCAGGACCAAAAAGACCGACAGCAGCGCGCAGGGCACGGCGACCATCAGTGAAATCAGCATCGCATTATTCATAAAAGCGAACTGGAAGGGTTCGAGCAGTAGCGCGATCATTCCTGTACCTCCACCGCCTGACGCGCCCGACGACGGTTTGCCAGCAGGCCATGCTTCGGTGCAAAAACAAAGGCCAGCAGGAACAGCAGCGTCTGCGCAACCACAATAATGCCGCCCGTTGCGCCGTCCAGATAATAGCTGGCCCACGCGCCGAGGAAACTGGTGAGACTGCCAATCGCCACCGCAATCATCAGCAAACGCGGAAAACGATCGGTGAGCAGCCACGCGGTGGCACCGGGCGTCACCACCAGACAGATCACCAGAAAAGCGCCGACCGTTTGCAGCGCCGCCACGGTGGAGACCGCCAGCAGCGTAAAGAACAGGATTTTCAGGCGCTCAGGACGCAAGCCGATGGCGCGAGCGTGATTCTCATCGAAAAACGTCACCATCAGATCCTTCCATTTGAACAGCAGAACCAGAATCGAGACCACGCCAATGATCGTGAGCTGCAGGATATCTTCTGGCGCGATGGCCAGAATATTGCCCAGCACGATGGTTTGAATATTCACGGAGGTCGGATTGAGCGACACCATAAAGAGTCCCAGCCCGAAAAAGGAGGAGAAAATCAGCCCAATAATGGCGTCTTCTTTCAGGCGGCTTCGCTGGTTGAGAAACAGCATGCTGGCAGCCGCCAGCCCGCCCGACAAAAATGCCCCCAGCGAGAACGGCAGCCCGAGCATGTACGCCCCTGCCACACCCGGCACAATCGAGTGCGAGAGCGCGTCACCAATCAGCGACCAGCCCTTGAGCATCAAATAGCAAGAGAGAAACGCGCACAGACCGCCCACCATCGCCGACACCCACATCGCATTGAGCATGTACTCATAGCCAAAAGGTTCCAGGAGCGCGTTCATGATGGTTCCCGCTTATCCGCAGGCAGACGATGCGAGACAAAAGGACGCTCGTCATCGGTAATAATGCGGTCTTCCGAACCGCTGAGCACCACGTGGCGCAGCACGCCGCTAAAGGCGCGCTCGAGGTTATCGGCCGTAAAGGTGGTTTCCGTCGGGCCACTTGCCAACACGGTACCTTTCACCATCACGGTGTAATCGCAAAATTCGGTCACTGAACCCAAATTGTGGGTCGAGACCAGCATCGTTTTACCTTCGTCACGCAACTCTCGTAGCAGGCTGATAATTCTGGCTTCGGTTTTGACATCCACGCCGGTAAACGGCTCATCCAGCAGGATAACTTCGCCCTGCTGCGCGATAGCGCGTGCCAGGAAGATGCGTTTTTTCTGCCCGCCAGACAGTTCGCCGATTTGTCGATGGCGTAACTCGAGCATATCGACGCGAGCCAGCGCTTCGGTGACAATCTGGCGATCCTTCTCTTTGGGGATGCGCATGAATCCCATGTGGCCGTAGCGCCCCATCATCACCACATCTTCGACCAACACCGGAAACGACCAGTCCACCTCTTCCGACTGAGGGACGTAAGCGACCAGATTCTGACGCAGCGCCTGCTGGGTGGGCATGCCCAGAATCGCGATATTGCCGCTCGCCGCCCGGACAAATCCCATCACCGCTTTAAACAACGTCGATTTACCAGAACCATTCACGCCAACAAGTGCCGCAATGGAGCCACCCGGTACGCTGAACGTGGCGTTCCGTAAGGCGGTGTGACCATTACGATAGGTCACCGTCACATCGGATACGACAATCCCCTGAGCCTGCATATTTACTCCTTCATGCCGTCGTGAATACCCTGCACCAGCGTGCGGGTCGTGACATTGAGCAGATCGAGATAGGTTGGCACCGGGCCGTTTTCGGCGCTCAGAGAATCCACATACAGCACGCCGCCGTAGTGGGTATCGGTTTCACGCGCCACTTGACGAGCCGGTTTATCGGAAACGGTACTTTCACTGAACACCGCCGGAATGTGATTTTTCTTCACCAGGTCGATCACTTTGCGCACCTGCTGCGGCGTACCCTGCTGATCGGCGTTGATCGGCCAGAGATAAAGTTCCTTCAGGCCCAAATCCCGCGCGAGGTAGGAAAACGCCCCTTCGCTGGTAACCATCCAGCGCTTGTCTTCTGGGATGTCAGCCACCTGCTTGCGCAGCGGTTCAAGCGTCTGGGTAATTTTTTGCTTATAAATCTCAGCGTTACGCTGATAAATTTGGGCATTCGTCGGATCGTACTTCACCAGTGCATCGCGAATGTTATCGACGTAAATCAGCGCGTTGTCCGGGGACATCCACGCATGCGGGTTGGGTTTGCCGTTATACGGCCCTTCGTTTATCCCAATCGGCGTGATCCCTTTCGTGACTTCCACTTCCGGCACGCCATTCAGATGCTGGAAGAAGCGCTGGAACCACAGCTCCAGATTCATGCCATTCGACAGAATAAGCTGTGCCTTTTGCGCGCGTTTGATATCACCGGGAGTAGGCTGATATTCGTGGATTTCTGCGCCAGGTTTGGTGATCGAGGTGACTTCAGCTGCATCGCCTGCGACGTTTTTCGCCATATCAGCAATGACGGTAAACGTGGTGATTACCCTGAATTTTTCCGCCGCAAATGCTCCCGAGGTGCTTACCGCGGTGAACAGTATGCCGAACAGCACCTTTTTAAATCCTTGCCATGGTCGCATCGCGAGAGCCTCCTGAAGTGGTTAAATTCAAAGCAAAATTAGCCTGTGCTATCTTATATAGCATAGGCTATATTTAAATGAAAATAATTATCATTAAAGTTGTGTCAGTTCAGGCCTCTCTGTCGGAACGTGGCGTTTGTGTGCTTGTGCCTCTGCCATACTTTGTCGTTCTCACGATTAACGTTGCCGTCTCTATTATAACGCCATGGATAAATCCACAGTGTCGTATTATTGGCGAATGTTAATAATTGCGAAGCGGCTCGAATATAAAGTGAAATAGATTTGCCTTACATCGGTAATATTCCAGGCGCATATGTTGATTATTCAAATCGGTAATCATTGTCTCTTCGAAAACAGCCAAAAACCGGAGTTTACAAAGGGTTTTTAAAGGCGTTCAATGGGTTATGGGTGAGTCATTCGGCCGTTCCACCAGATTTCCTGGAATCGTACTGCTCAATACTGGAGTCAGAATCATGATTAAACGTATATTTCTCTGTGCTTTCATGCTGTTTAGCTTTTCAGTCAGTGCCGCAAATAGTGGGAATGGTGGCGACGGCGGAAACGGGGCTGACGGTGGGAATGGTTCAGACGGAGGCAGCGCAAATAACACCCCTGGCCGTTCAGGTTGCCCTGGAGGAACAGCGCCAGATAAAGCGGGGAAATTTTATCTTCCTGGAACTCACGAGCAATGTAATCCAGGTAAGCAGGACGCACTACGTGCGAGGTAACGCTTTGTGACTGTGCCGCAAACAAAGGCTGAATTACGTTCAGCGATTGATAAAAATTTCAGTAAATTAATGGGCTATCTCAACACCATCCCTGAAGAGATGACGTTGGATAATGCCATGGATGGGCATGCGAAAGGCACGCAGATGAGTGTTCGCGATCTGGTTTCTTATCTGCTCGGCTGGAACCATCTGGTGGTGAAGTGGATCACTGCTGACGAAAAAGGGTTGCCCGTTGATTTCCCGGAAACCGGATTTAAGTGGAATCAACTGGGCCTTCTGGCGCAAAAATTTTATGCGGATTATAAAGAATTAAATTATCACGCGTTACTCACTGAACTCGAATCAGCAAAAGAAAATATAGTGAGACTGATTGATGAACGCTCGGACGATATTCTTTATGGTAAACCCTGGTATACGAAATGGACGATGGGACGCATGATCTCTTTTAATACATCATCACCGTATGCCAATGCGAATGGAAGAATAAGACAGTGGGCCAAAAATAATCAGTTCAGTCTAAAATAAAAGCCCGCGCAGACAGATCTGTGCGGGCTTTTACTTTTCGGTGCAGAAATCCCCTCACCGAAAAGCATATTCATTACTCGCGAGCGTTAACTTTAGAGCGGCAATCTATATTCGATAACGCCTGGTTTTTCTGCCACCCAGTTATACAGTCTTTGCGCCGTCACGTTTTTCTCCTGCGTATGCCAATATAGCCGCCCACACTCACGCTCTTTGGCTTTTTGTTGGACATATTCAATCAGCTGTTTGCCGATATTATTTCCCCGGCTATTTTCAGCGACAAATAAATCCTCTAAATAACAAAAGTCATTTACAGACCAAGTTGAGCCATGAAAAACGTAGTGAACAAACCCAAGAACGGTTTGCCCTTTTTTCGCCACCGCACAATGGATGTCTTTATCGGCATCAAAAAAGCGCTTCCAGGTTTCAGAGGTCGTCTCTTCAGGCAACTGGACCTCATAAAATTGCTGATACTTCACCCAATAAGGCAGCCACTTTGCATAATCGTCCTCTTGAACGGGAGCCACAGAAATCTTTAAACTTTCATCCATCATATCAATCACCTTATAGAACCTTATCAATCTTGATAGTGAAAGAGTACGCCCCTTAGTGGTATCATATAAGACACACTTTTTGATTTTTTCAGGGATCCACTTTGTGAACAAAAAAAGCGTTGTGAGTTTTCCTGGCTTAATACTTAAAAAAGGAAAAATCAAAGAGCAGTTTTATTTGACGATTAAAGAACTGATTCTCAATGGTCAACTGAAGGCGGGCAGTAAACTCCCCTCCAGCAGGACATTTTCTGAGATGATGTCAATTTCCAGAAACTCGGTGATAGCCGGTATCGATCGCCTTATCGATGAAGGTTATCTCACGACCAAACACGGCTCAGGAACCTTTGTCACCTCAACTGTTCCGGATGATGTGATTCATATTAAAGCCACCGCCCCTGACCAGGACACCAGCCCCAAAAATAGTGTGCCCACTATTCATCCTGACCGGGACGCACTGACAAAAATATGGGAGAAAACCGCGCCGCTCTCCGGGAACAATATGACGTTTAATATTGGTATCGGCTGTGTCGATTTATTTCCCTATGAGCTTTGGGGACGCATGTTAGGGCGAATCTGGCGTCAGTTTCGTCATCAGGATGGCAAACTCCATGAAGCCCTGGGATATAAACCCTTAAGAGCCGCGATTGGCGAATACGTACGCGCAACGCGAGGTTTGCATTGCTCTGACGAGCAGATTCTTATCGTCAATGGCACCCAGCAGGCGATGAATCTTACGGCGCACGTCCTTTTACAAAGAGGCGACGAAGTGTGGCTGGATGAGCCGGGTTACGACGGGGCGTTAGGCGCATTTACGTCCATGGGGGCCATGGTCCGCCCTGTCATCAGTGATAACAAGGGTATGGATATTTCGTATGCGATAAAGCACTGGCCACAGGCAAAAATGATTTTCACATCGCCCTCTCATCAATTTCCTCTTGGCGGCACATTAAGTTTATCCAGAAGAATTGCGCTGCTTGACTGGGCTTCAGAAAATAAGATGTGGATTTTTGAAGATGACTATAACAGTGAATTCAGATATACCGCTCAACCCATACAAGCCCTTCAAGGATTGGATAAACAACAGCGGGTAATATATGCCGGGTCATTTTCTAAAATGATGTTCCCCGGATTTCATTTGGGTTTTTTAGTGATACCCGAGAGTCTCGTGGAGTCATTTAAAATCGCCAAATATTATGGCGATACGCGTACCCCTTATTTGGAACAAATGATACTTGCCGCATTTATTTCCGAAGGACATTACGCGCGTCACGTCAGACGGGTAAGAAAAGCCTGTCATGAACGACAGCGCGTAATGATCGAAGCCATACAGTTGTTCTTACCAGAAATCACTCTCGCCGAACCTTTCGATTCAGGCATTCACATCGTGTGTTGGTTAGCCGATGGGATTCAGGAATCGTACATGATCGATCAATGCCGTAAAGCCGGTTTAGGCGCACAACCTCTTTCGCGGTACTGCCAAACAAAACCCACGAAGCAGGCTATTCTGTTCGGTTTTGCAGCGCATACCCCCTCAGAAATAGTTGACGGTATAAAAAAACTGGCTCAAACAATGACGCAATAAAAACACCCACGCCCACGGCACCACAGCGCCGCGGGCCTGTTTTCTACTTCTGCGCTAACCGTTTGTTCAAAGCATCGAGATACCGCTGAGCACTGCGGGCTTCGGAAGGATCAGCCTGTTGGCTGGCGGCTTTTTCATACCAGTAACGCGCCTGCTCATTATCTTTCGGCACACCGCTACCGTTTTCGTAAAGAAAACCCAGTAACTTTTGATCGCCCGGGCTGCCTTGATCCGCCGCTTTGCGAGTCCAGCTCGCCGCCTGTACCGGATCTTTCGTGACGCCTTCACCCATCGCATATTTAGTGGCAATACTGGTTTGCGCGTACAAATAGTTTTGTTCGGCTGCACGCTTCATCCATTCAAACGATTGCTGCTCGTTTTTTTCAACACCATGACCGTACCGGTAGCGTTCGCTTAACGCATACTGCGCTGGCGCATAGCCTTGCTCGGCGGCTTTGGTAAACCAGGATACGGCTCTGGGCGCATCAATACTCACGCCAATGCCGTTGTAGTAACAGTTGGCCAAATCGTGCTGCGCGACTTTATTACCGCGATTCGCCTTTTCAGTGGTTTGCTGAATATCGTTACACGCGGGGAAATAAGGATTAGCGGCACTGGCCGCTGCGCTCCATAACATCACGACGGCGCAGGCAACTTGCCAGGGAAAACGGGTGTTTTTCACGTTTTGTTTCTCTCTTCTTGGGATCGTGCCTTCGGGCATTCTAAGGTGATAACGAGCGTCGCTCATTGTCAGGATAACCGTTAACGAAAATCCTCAAGACGCTTTATCTGCCGCCCTTCTGCGTCAAAATTCTCCGCCGCCAGCCACGCGCGAAATTCCGCATCACGTTCCGGCCATTCGGCATCAATAATAGAAAGCATGTCACTGTCGCGGTTGCGCGCTTTACGCACCAGTTTTTGCCGCAATCGCCCTTCCCAGACGAATCCGAGCCGTTCTGCCGCATTGCGTGACGCAACGTTCATCGAATCACATTTCCACTCCAGCCGACGATAATCATGCTCGAAGGCATTTTTCAGCAGAAGCCAGACAGCTTCGGTGCCCATCGCGGTGTTTTTCATTTTGCGCGACCATGTGACGTGGCCGATTTCCACCGAGCCCATCATTCGTTCAATCGCCATGTAACTCACCAGCCCCACGGCCCGCTCTGAGTTCACATCCATCACGGCATAAGGTACCAGCCCGTCATCCATCACTTTGCCGATAATCCAGTGGGCCGTCGCCTCCACGTTTTCAGGCTGGGTGCTGGCAAGCCACGTCCAGTCGCTGTCATCGCCCATTGAATAGGCATCGAAAAGGTCGGCGGCGTGAAGCGTGGCATCCAGCGGTTCAAGCCGACAGAATCGCCCGATGAGCGGCGTGCGGGTTAAAAGCTGTGCCCCTTTCCAGTCAGGGACAATATCGTTAACGGTTTGACCATGTTGATTGATTTCCGGCACGTCTGTGACTCCCTGATATGTAATGCATTTGTTATATCAGGACAAAAAGCAGGCGGGAAGGGTTTGTTTGTTCGCGGCGCTTAATAGCCATTACGCATGCCTTATACCGTGCAGGCATAAGCAAAGCAGAATTTGAACTTTGCGGAATTTCTGACTGCGCCTAACGTAACGGAGCCTAAAACAATCACAATAAATCACTTCCAGGGATCGCTATGACGAAAAAATTGCTGCCGTTACTGGTGCTGGCTGCGCTGTCTGCTGCCGCCCACGCCGCTACTCCGCCAAATACACTGGTTGTCGCACAGGGTCTTGATGACATCGTCAGCCTCGATCCCGCCGAAGCCAATGAGCTTTCGAGTATTCAGACGGTGCCCAGCCTCTACCAGCGTCTGGTTCAGCCAGACCGCGATAATCCGGAAAAAATCACCCCAATTCTGGCGGAAAGCTGGCAGGAAGATGCCGCTGCCAAAACGCTCACCATCAAGCTGAAACCCGACGCGAAATTTGCCTCCGGCAACCCATTGCGCCCGGAAGACGTGATTTTCTCGTATACCCGCGCGGTCACGCTGAACAAATCCCCGGCATTTATTCTGAACGTGCTGGGCTGGGAGCCAAACAATATCGCCAGCCAGCTGAAAAAAGTGGATGACCATACGCTCACGCTGCACTGGACGGCGGACGTCAGCCCGGCGGTGGCGCTGAATATTCTCTCCACGCCGATCGCCTCGATCGTGGATGAGAAGCAAGTTTCCGCGAATGTGAAAGACAACGACTTCGGCAACGCATGGCTGAAAATGCATTCTGCGGGTAGCGGCGCGTTCAAGATGAAGGTTTACCAGCCGCATCAGGCCATCGTGCTGGAGGCCAACGAAACGGCGCCTGGTGGCGCACCGAAGCTGAAAAGTATCATTATTAAAAACGTGCCGGATCCGGCCTCTCGCCGTCTGCTGATCCAGCAGGGCGATGCAGACGTGGCGCGCGATCTGGGTGCTGACCAAATCAGCGCGTTGGAAGGCAAAGCGGGTGTGAAGGTGCTGAGCATTCCGTCAGCCGAGCAAAACTATCTGGTGTTTAACGCCGGAAATAGCGCCAATCCGCTGCTGAATAATCCGGCATTCTGGGAGGCTTCGCGCTGGCTGGTAGATTATGAAGGCATCACCAAAAATCTGCTGAAGGGCCAATATTTTGTCCATCAGAGCTTCCTGCCGGTCGGTCTGCCGGGCGCGCTGGAAGATAACCCGTTTAAATTCGATCCGGCCAAAGCGAAAGAAATCCTCGCCAAAGCGGGCATCAAAGACGCGCACTTCACGCTGGATGTGGAGAACAAACCGCCGTTTATCACTATCGCCCAGTCGATGCAGGCGAGCTTTGCTCAGGGCGGCGTAAAAGTGGATCTGCTCCCGGCCGCGGGTAGCCAGGTGTATGCCCGTGTGCGCGCGAAGCAGCATCAGGCCGCGATTCGCCTGTGGATCCCGGATTATTTCGATGCACACTCTAACGCGAGCGCCTTTGCGTGGAACGACGGGAAATCCAGCACCGTGGCAGGGCTGAACGGCTGGAAAATCCCCGAGCTGACCAAAGCCACGCTGGCAGCGGTCGCCGAACCGGATCCGGCGAAACGTCTGGATCTATACACTAAAATGCAGCAGGAATTGCAGCATAACTCCCCGTACGTGTTTGTCGATCAGGGCAAAACCCAAATTGTGGTGCGCGACAACGTGAAGGGTTATCAGCAGGGGCTGAATGCGGATATGGTTTGGTACGATCGGGTGACGAAATAATTGCAGCAGCAATAGCTTGCTGAGGCGACCAGAAGACATGCAGCGAGGGTTTTGATCCGGCTGTAAATCGCCGAAGCGTTTCCGAAAGGCCGGGGGCGACGCGCAGGGATGCGCGGAGAGGGCGTGACCTGCAGGGATGCAGGATCGCGCCCGACCCGATAGCCTGAAGGAAAAAGCTGAGGGAATCGCGTAGCGACGATTTTCGTGCCGGGAGCCCGGGTCGCCAGGGCGGTGGCGATTGAGCCGCCCTGGCACGTTCACTGATCCGAATCGCCCAGAGAAGCAATGGACATGAGGTGAACGGAATCCCCCCTGGTATTGCATGTTCCCCCTCACCCCAACCCTCTCCCAAAGGAGAGGGAGAAGTCATACAGCTGATAAATAATAAAGAGTTTTTATGCCACATCTTTCTTCCGGCGTGACGCGTTTTTTACAAGGTCTCGTCACCCTACTCCTCACGCTGCTCGGGCTTTTGCTCGTTACCTTTGCGCTCTCCGCGTTTTCCCCCGTCGATCGCGTTTTACAGATCGTCGGGGATCACGCCAGCCAGTCCACGTACGATCAGGTTCGTCATCAGCTTGGGCTGGATCAGCCGCTGCCGGTGCAGTTCTGGCACTATCTGCAAAATCTTGCCCACGGCGATTTAGGGATTGCCAGCGCGACCGGGCAGCCGGTGTTGCAGGATCTGCTTCACGCTTTCCCTGCCACACTGGAGCTTGCCACGCTGGCGCTGATTATCGGTTCCGTTCTCGGCGTGATCGCGGGCGTTCTGTGCGCGCGCTTTGCAGGTTCGCCGCTCGATTTAGCTATTCGCACGCTGACGCTACTCGGCAACTCGGTGCCCATTTTTTGGCTCGGTCTGCTGATGCTGGCGCTGTTCTACGCGAATCTGCAATGGAGCGCCGGACCCGGCAGGCTGGATGATATCTGGCAATATACCGTCGAACCGCGCACCGGGTTTGCGCTGATTGATACGTGGCTGTCGGGCGACAGCGCGGCGTTCAAAAATGCGGTCAGCCATCTGGTGCTACCGGTGCTGCTGCTGGCCTATTATTCGCTGGCAAGCATCACCCGCCTCACGCGCTCCGCGTGCCTGAGCGAAATGAATAAAGAGTACATCCTGCTGGCGCGCGCCAAAGGTGCCGGGGAGATGACCATTCTGCTGCGCCATGTGCTGCCGAATATTCGCAGCACGCTGTTCACCGTGATTGCGCTGTCGTACACCAGCATGCTGGAGGGCGCGGTACTGACCGAAACGGTCTTCTCCTGGCCGGGTATTGGCCGCTATCTCACCACCGCGCTGTTCGCGGGCGATACCACCGCCATCATGGGCGGGACGCTGGTGATTGGCGTGTGCTTTGTGCTGATTAATAACCTCACTGACCTGCTCGTGCGGGCAACCGATCCCAGGGTGCGCTAATGCCGTTTTATCTTTTCTTACGCCGCCTGCGCCGCTCTCCCGCTGCGTTTTGCGGGCTTATTGCTATCGCGATTTTAGTTTTTATCGCCCTGTTCGCGCCGTGGCTCGCACCGCTCGATCCCAACTGGCAGGATGCGGCTTCGCGTCTGCAAGCACCGAACAGTGCCCATTGGCTGGGCACTGACAGCTACGGGCGTGACCTGCTTTCGCGCCTGATTTACGGCAGCCGCCCGGCGTTGGGTCTGGTCGCGCTGGTCACCGTTATCACCCTGCCCGCCGGATTGCTTATCGGGATTATGTCCGGCTATTACGGCGGCTGGGTAGAGCGCGTGCTGATGCGCTTTACCGACGTGGTGATGTCGATGCCCCGCCTGATTCTGGCTTTTGCGTTCGTCGCCATGCTCGGCCCCGGCCTGGTGAATGGCGCGCTGGCGTTAGCGCTCACGACCTGGCCGGCATATGCGCGTCAGGCGCGGAGTGAAATCCAGCGTCTGCGCCACAGCGATTATCTGGCTGCCGCCGAGATGATGGGGATTCGCGGCGGGCGATTATTGCTCGGGCACATTCTGCCGCTGTGTTTACCCTCTGCGATTGTGCGTCTGGCGCTCGATCTGGCGGGGATTATTTTGGCTGCCGCCGGGCTGGGTTTCCTCGGTTTGGGCGCGCGTCCGCCGATGGCCGAATGGGGAGCAATGATCGCCGACGGCATGCAGGTGATTTTCGATCAGTGGTGGATTGCCGCCATTCCGGGCGGGGCGATTCTGTTCGCCAGCCTGGCGTTTAATTTATTGGGCGATGGCCTGCGCGACATACTGGAGCCTCATCATGACTGAACCCCGCGTCATCGTCGACGCGCTGAATATCGACTACCCCGCCGCGCGCGTGGTCAACAATCTGAGCTTTACGTTGGGCAACGAACGGCTGGCGCTGGTCGGCGAATCCGGTTCGGGAAAATCCATGTCCGCCCGTGCGCTAATGGGTCTGGTGCGCCAACCCGGCGTGGTGAGCGCTCGCCAACTTAACGTGCTGGGCAACGATCTCCTGACCCTGAATAACCGCCGCTGGCAGGCGCTGCGCGGCAATGGCATTGCGATGGTGCTTCAGGATCCGCGCTACGCGCTCAATCCGGTAAAAAACGTTGCGGCACAGTTGGAAGAAGCACTCACGCTGCATCAATCTTTGTCGCGTAAAGAGCGGGCAGAACGCGTTCGCGAGATGATCCACGCCGTCGGGCTAAACGATGCGGTATTGGCCCGTTACCCCGGGGAATTATCAGGCGGCATGGGCCAGCGCATCATGATCGCCATTGCGCTGATGAATAACCCGCAGGTGCTGATTGCCGATGAGCCGACTTCTGCGCTCGACGCCCGGCTGCGCAATCAAATCCTTGAGCTGCTGGTGCAACAGTGTGAACAGCGCCAGATGGCCATGCTGCTGATCAGCCACGATTTGCCGCTGGTGGCGGAGCATTGCGACCGGGTGCTGGTGATGTATCAGGGTGAAAAGGTCGATGAAATGGCGGCGAATCAGTTGCCACAGGCCACGCACCCGTATACCCGTACGCTGTGGACCTGTCGGCCCGATGCCAGTACCTACGGGCAAATGTTGCCCACGCTGGATCGCACTCAGCCATGGGAGGAGTCGAACAATGGCGCTCGTTGAAGTCAGTCAGTTACAGGTCGCGTTTGGCGAGAAAACGGCGGTATCGGCCGCCAGTTTTACGATTGAAAAAGGCGAAACGT
Organism: Enterobacter sp. 638; assembly: GCF_000016325.1. NCBI lineage: Bacteria > Pseudomonadati > Pseudomonadota > Gammaproteobacteria > Enterobacterales > Enterobacteriaceae > Enterobacter > Enterobacter sp. 638. Next base: position 1,209,808 of record NC_009436.1, on the reverse strand, counting down.
TTAGCCTGATCGGTGAATCCGGCTGTGGCAAATCCACCCTGCTTCGCGTGCTCGCCGGGCTGCAGCGCCAGTGGAGCGGCAATCTCCGGCTACTGGGCGAAAACCTGAAGCCCGACGCCCGGTTTACAGGCGCGCTGCGTCGCAACGTGCAGATGGTTTTTCAGGACCCGTGGGCGTCGCTGCATCCAAACCATACGATTTCGCGCACGCTGTCGGAACCGTTAAAAATCCACGGCGAAACGCAGATTGCGGAAAAAGTGGCCGAGGCATTAGAGCAGGTCGGGCTTGCGGCAGATGCAGCGAAACGCTATCCGCATCAGCTCTCCGGCGGCCAACGCCAGCGCGTAGCTATCGCCCGCGCGCTGCTCCTTCGCCCGCAGCTGTTGCTGCTGGATGAGCCCACGTCAGCGCTGGATATGTCGGTGCAGGCGGAAATTCTCAATTTACTCAACCGCCTGAAACAGCAGCATGGCATGACCTATTTGCTGGTGAGCCATGATGCGGACGTGATCGCGCATATGTCCGATCGTGCGGCGTTTATGGCGCACGGGCAAATTCAGCGGGTGTTTGACCGTCAGGCCATGCTTAACGGTGAACATCGCATGGGCTAACGCTTTGCCTTCAAGCCGGGCAGGTTCAGCAGCCCGGCTCTTTTCCTCCCCCTCAATCACATTTCCCGTGTGCCTAAAACCTGTTGCCGATCACAAGTCAAAAACTGGTAGGTAATTTGATAACTATTTACAATTGTAAATGATATACATTTTCATTATCATTTTTCGTTACGTAAGCAACTGTAAAGAAAAATGACATGATGACCTCAACGCTAAAAAAAACCACCTACTGTGCGCTGGCCATTTCTATGGCGATCCACTCAGGCGCTGTATTCGCTAAGCAATTCACCGATAAGGATTTTCAGACGCAGCCGCTGGGGCATGGCGTTTACGAACTGGCGTATGATAATGCGCAAAAGGCACTGTACGCGGCGTCTGCGCCCTCTTTCGAAGCAGATAAAAAGGCCGGTCTGGTTTTCCGTCTGAATGCCGATTCCCTGAAGATCTATCAAAAAATCGCGACTGAACGCCGTACTTTTGCCGTCGCCCTGGATGAAGCAAACCACATTCTGTATCTCGGTAACGCGATGGAAGGGTCAGTCACCCTGCTTGATACCCGCACCAACAAAGTGATCAAAACCATTCAGCTGAGTGATGACTCAAACCCGGACCGACAAGCGCACGTTCGCGAAGTGGTGCTGGATAAAAAACATCACCGCCTGTACGTCTCCGGAATCGGCAGCAAGGACAAAGGCCTGCTGTGGGTTGTCGATACGCAAAAACAAGCGCTTGCACAGACAATTGAGAAGCTAGAGCCCGTCGGCTTTGCGGTGGATGAAGCGGGTGACAAAGTGTACGTGGTCACCGGAACTGGCGAGCTGATCACGCTCGACGGAAAAACGTCAAAAACCCTCAAACGCGTGAAGGTCGATCCTGCTGACCCTGAACATTACTTCCTGAATATTGCCCTGAACACGTCCAAAGGTGTGGGCTATATCGCCGACACCAACACCGCGGATGTGCTGGTTGTCGAACTGGATTCCGGCAAGCTTATCCACCGTATCCCTTCGCCGAACTCCATCGCCGTGGTTTATCACCCTGCGCGCAACGAGATCTACGTGACCCACCGCAACGCGCACCAGATAAGCGTTGTCGACGCGAACAGCTATGCCGTGAAGCACACCATTAAAACCGCCGCAATGCCGAACAGCCTGGTGCTTTCTGCCGACGCCAGCACGCTGTATGTGAGCGTTAAACAGGACGAAAAAGCGAAAGAAGCGGACTACGTGCTCAAGATTGATTTAACCCAATTCTAAGGATTCTGTTGTGATGATTCAGACACGCACGGCGGTGGCGGTTGCGCTCGCCCTGACCACCTCCCCGGCCGCTGTTTATGCAGCAGAGACCGCACCACTCAATGAAGATCAGATTGTGGTCACCGCGACCGGTTTCAGCCAGGAACGCCGCGAAGCCCCGGCAACCATTTCTGTCGTCAATGAAAAGGAACTCAATACCCGCTCGAATCAGAACGTGACGGAAGCGATTCGTGAGATGCCGGGCGTGCTGGTCGGCAATGGTCACGGAAGCCTGGCAACCGGTGACGTACAGATGCGCGGCATGGATTCCACCTACACGTCGTACATGGTTAACGGCATTAAACAAGCCACCCGCGAATCGCGCCCTTACGGGCACCATATTGGGACTGAAGCAGCCTTTATGCCGCCAATAGCGGCCATCGAGCGCATCGAAGTGATCCGTGGACCGATGTCTTCTCTGTATGGTTCTGACTCCATCGGCGGCGTGGTCAACGTCATCACCAAAAAAGCCTATAGCCTCGAGAACTGGACCGGGGTGCTGGAAAATAACTACTTCCTGCAGGAAAAGAGCGAATACGGCAACACCAACCAGACCAATGCCTTTTTAATGGGGCCGATTATCCCAGGTAAGCTCGGCGTCAGCGTGGCCGCGGATTATCTGGATCGCCGTGACGATGACAGTCAATCGGATCAACGCTTTGTGAAGCATGAAGCCGGAAATCTGGATGCGACAATCGCCATGTCACCGACCGATACCCAGCTCTGGGATCTGAACGTCACAAAGGGTAATCAGGAAAAATCACATAACAATAAAGAATGGTATTGGGGCTTCGACCGCGATGCGGCGTCACTTTCTCAGCACGCGTGGTATGGCGACGACCTGCTGGAAGTGAAGAACTACATCAGCTACGAAAAAGCCAAAACGGAATATCGCGTGCCGGGGATGAGCTCGCAGTTTATCAAGCAGCGTAACTTTGAAGCTAACAGCGCGAATACCTTCTCGCTGGGCGATCACAAGCTAACGCTTGGCGCGAACTGGACGCGCAATGAGCTGGATGACACCTTTGGCATCGAGGATAAAGAAGCACCTGGCGTCACGCCGGTCAGTAAAATCACCCGCGATGGTTGGGCGGTGTTTGCTGAAGATGCCTGGATGATAGTGCCAGACTTCACGTTGACCACCTCCGCACGTCTGGATCACGACAGCTATTTTGGCTACCACGTCACGCCAAAACTCTATGGCAACTGGACGATCGACGAAAGCTGGGCGCTGAAAGGCGGCGTGTCGGCTGGCTATAAGAAACCGGATTTACGTCAAAATAACGAAGGCTTTACCAGTGTTTATGGCAGCTATCCCTATTCTGAAATCAGCATCGGGAATGACGATCTGAAGCCAGAGCAGAGCGTGAACACCGAGGTGGGGGTTTACTGGCAACAGGACGCGCTGGCGCTGGATGCGACCCTTTTCTACACCAAGTTTAAGGACAAAATCAGCGACTACACCATCTGTACCCAGACGGCCACGCAAAAATGCGTATACAACGGTTACACCGCGGACAGCGTTTATCAGTACTTTAACGTCAGCGATGCGGAAATCTATGGTATTGAGCTTAACGGCGACTGGCAGGTGACCGCCTCGCTGAGAGCCAACGCCAACTACACCTACACGCACAGCGAGCAGAAAAGCGGTGATTACAAAGGCTATGCGCTGAGTGATTTCCCAACCAGCATGGCTAACGTGTCGCTGACCTGGAATGTGCTAAATGACCTGGAGTTGTGGACCAAATCGAGCTGGCGCAGCAATTCGCCGGACATTGGCAAATCCACTTCGACGGAAGCTTATGCGCTGGTGGATCTGGGCGCTCGCTACCACCTGAACAAGAACATCACGCTGATGACCGGGATTAACAACCTGTTCGATGCAAACCCGGTTTACACCACCACTTACAACCAATCAGCCATGTTGGAAGGCCGTCGTTATAACCTTGGCGCTCGCTACGAGTTCTAACCTCATCCACCGGAGCCATCGGGCTCCGGTATCCTCTTTCCCCGCTTAAAAGGCTCAATCGCGCAAGATTCTGGAAGACGCCTCGCAAACCAAAAAGTTAGCGCGTGTAATGACTTTTCTTTGCCATTTCAGGGTCGTAAAGTGCGTGCATTGCGGCACATCCGCAATCGGGTGTAGGAACCCAGACTTCACGATACGACAATGTTTGTCGCAACAGTGCGTGTCCCATTAAGATCATGGCGGCGCTGGTGGAGCAGCCGAAAAGCTGGCCGTTTTTATCGTGTACGGTATTCCTACCTCCGTCAGCGCTACCATCCCTGAGCGTCGTAACTCGTGTGGTGGTCAGGAGATATTTACTCAAAAGGAAAACCACATGGCGATTATCCCAACTTTGCCTACTTCACAATCCGCTGACAGTTTTACTCACCAATTGCTTGCGCTGTCGCTTCCCGCTTCCGCCGATTCACTGCAAATCGCCGATGCTTGCACCGCGTTTGCGAGCGTACTGGTTGAAACGGACGATACCGAAACACGCCGTGCGCTGTGCGAGCGTTTGCTGGATGCGCTTGGTCAGTTGCATTCACTCTGCAGCGATCTCTCGCCCTATCTGGTAAAGCATTTGCTCGAAGGCGAAAAAATCGACTCCTGCGCGCCCGACTGCTGGCAGAACACCGCTACACAGGTGGAGTATGCGCAGGCGCTCACGCAGGCTATTCAAGGGGGAACACTTTCTGCAAGCGTAGAGAAAACGTTAACAGGATTGCTGCATGATATGGTCTGGCTGCTGGCGGAGTTTGTGAGGGAGTCTTCTGTCACGCAGGCGGCCTGATAGCCACCCCAACGTTCAATCAGCGGTGCCGAAATTCTGCACGCGTTAGCAGGATTTCGGCACTGGGTCGGTCTGAATAATGTTAGATCTTGAGCATTTTTACCGTGGCTTCGATGTCTATCTCATCGGCGGTGAAAATGAGCGTCGAGCCCTGGAAGGTGGTGATCGCCAGTTTTTTCAGCGAGCGCATTTCGCCAGGTTTAGCGGCGGCAGATTTCGGGCTGATGCTACTCATCAGTATGCCCACTGACAGCACGGCATTCTCTTTATCAATGCGGGTTTCAACAGGCACTTCTTCGCTGTACACCACGAAGGACTTGATGGACGTGAGCTTGATTTTCTCGCCTGCAATATAGATGTATTTGCTTTCGGGAAGGACTTTCACCGCGAACGCCGACAGCCCTTTATTATTGGTCGTCGGTTCAAACGTCACGGCGGCATCTTTTTTGATGAGCTCTGGGTTGGCGACCTTGATCACATGAAAATAACGGTTATCACCGTTTTCATCTTTGATAAATCCAAAACCTTTGTCTTCAAACCAGGTTGTGATTGTTCCGTTCATCGCCATTACCGCCTAATTAATCGTTCATCATCTCAATTTTTGCAGCGCGCAGTTTAAAGCACAATGCCCGCGCAGACCACGCCTTTGGGTTAAGTGTGGACAATAATTTTCTGCTGCGCGAGGGGATAACGATATCCTGAAGGCGGCCGTTCGATTCGCCAGTCGGCTGAAAAATGGTTATGATCCGCTCCCACTCGCCATCCGGGCAGCCCGATGTCTACCATTCTCGATACCTTTATCGCCCCGCCGTGCCATGACACGATAGAGATTCTCTATCAGGATGAGCACCTTGTGATTATCAATAAACCCAGCGGGCTGTTGAGCCTTTCGGGGAAGAATCCGCAAAATCTCGACTCCGTGCATTATCGGCTGGTCAAAACCTTTCCTGGCTGCACGCTTATCCATCGGCTGGATTTCGGCACGTCCGGGTTAATGGTGATCGCCCGCAACAAGACAATCAATGCCGCACTTTGCCAGCAGTTCAGCCAGCGCACGGTGACCAAAATATACAGCGCCCTGCTCTGCGGGCATCTTGAGAACAATGAAGGCGCGATCGACGCGCCAATAGCCAAAGATCCGGCGCTGTTCCCGCTGATGTCGATTTGTGCCATCACCGGCAAGCCCGCTCGCTCGCGCTATCGGGTGATCGAGCGTTTTTATCGTGTAGGGGAAGACGGGGCGGAACTGCCGCTGACGCGGGTTGAGCTGACCCCAGAAACAGGGCGTACCCATCAACTGCGCATTCACTGTCAGCAGTTGGGCCACCCTATTCTGGGCTGCGATCTGTACGGCGGTCTGCTACGGCCAGGGACCGAAAAGACGCCACGGCTGATGCTGCACGCTAGCGAGTTGCACTTTGTGCATCCCATCCGTAAAGAGATAATCAAAGCGCAAAATGCCAGTCCGTTTTAAACGCGAAGAGAAGACTGACGATGCGCCGAAAGCAATTCGGCGCCGTGTTCAGAACAGACAGGAATGTGTTTGTCGCGGGCTGAAGATGTGATGCGTGTATTCAATAAATGCGGCTTACCACATCAAATCGTCAGGCACTTTAAAGTCAGCATACGGATCGTCTTCATCCTGCTCTTCCTGACTCAGCGCACTGTTTAAAACAATGCTGTTTGCATCGCGCTGGGCAATTTTATCGGCCACAACCGCAGGAATAATGGCATATTCGCTCTCGCCATTTTTATCCGTTGCCAGACGCGCAATCGCCAGGCGGCCGCTGATCAACTGCGCCTGAGTGGTCTTATCGACAAACACTTTTTTAATTAAATTACCGTCGGTGAAGTTAAAACCAATATCACCTTTTGAATCGGTAATTTTATTCATTTCAATAAGCTGTTTAACCTGAGCTTTATATTCTTTCGATAACACAGCCAGTTTTTGCTGTTCGCTCAGCTGCTTATCACGCTCAAGCTGTGACTTTTTATTCTCTTCCACCGCCTCTCTTGCCTCACGGGCCTGAACGCGAGACTTTTTCGCTGTTCTCTGGACTTTGGCCATTTTTTTGCTGCTCACGAGACCCGCTTTTAGCATCTGCTCTTGTAAGGTAAGTTTTGTCATTTTCGCTTCTAAACCTGATGAATAATGAGTGGGATTATACCTGCAATTCTGGAGACTGTACCACTTTACAGGGTCCGCGCGCGCAGCGACTTTCGGAACGCCGGGCACGAATGGCGCTCGTTACGCTCTGTTTTTTCCGGCATCGGATTGCCAGTAAAGCGGCGTCCCGAACGCTTCAACGAAGTAATCAATCGCCGCCCTGACGTTCAACGGCGGGTGGCGGGTATGGGGATAAATCGCGGCAATACTCTGCGGCTCCGTCTTAATGGAGGTCTCTATCTCTGGCAGCAACGCCACCAGCTCACCGCGCTGTAACCGCTCGCCAATCAACCAGTCCGGGAAAAGAACGATGCCCATTCCCCCGAGCGCCGCGATAAGCAGCGTTTCCGCATTATTGGAAGACAACCGCGGCGTGACCGGATAATGCACCCACGCCCCGCCCGGTTGACGTGCCAGCCAACGGTTTGGGCCGGAAGAGCCACGGTAGACAAGGCATTGATGCCGGGCCAAATCAGCGGGCCCTTCAGGTGCGCCATGCTTTTGCACATACGCCGGTGACGCAGCCAGATGGTAAAACTGCTGGCCGAAAATGCGCGCGTGGAAGGAGGAATCCGTCAGCTCGCCGATGCGAAAGATCACGTCGGCAGCATCCTTGTGCGGATCGATATAATCGTCCGTCAGCGTCAGATCCAGGTTCAGCCGGGGATAGCGTTCTGCCAACGCGGGCAGCCAGGGGGCGATGTGCCGCTGCCCAAAAAACACCGGTGCATTCATGCGGATCACCCCGGACGGCTCACGCGTGCGTTCGTCGAGTTCCCGCCGCGCGTCCTCCAGACTCCCCGTCACGGTTCGCGCATAGCGGACGAAAAGATGACCACTTTCAGTCGGCATGACCGCGCGGGTATTGCGATAGAAAAGCTGCTGGCCGATCGCATCTTCAAGCTGATGGATAACGCGCGACACCTGAGACGCTGAAATCCCTTCGCGCCGCGCCACCACAGAAAAATTCTGCGTCTCATACACGTCAATAAAAAAGCGCAGCCAGCGGATACTGATGTTGGCGAAATCGTACATTGATGCATTTCCTGCACAGGTGTTTATCGCATTATGGCATTTTTCTCACGGATGTTTCGCCGTAGTCTTCCCGGCTCGACAACGTGGGACGGTGTGTTATGCAACTGGTATTCATTCTAATGGTGATCGCGGGCGGCATGGGGCTGTCTGTAGAAGCGGGCTTGCTGGGGCCGCTGGGCGGCGAAGTCGGTGATTTGTGGGCGACGTTCAGCGTCTTTGGCGTCGGTGCTGCGCTGACCTTTCTGCTGATGCTGTTTTTCAGCCCGCGCAACAGCCCGTCATTTTTCGCCCAGCCTTCGTGGCAACTTTTGGGCGGCGTGCTCGGTCCGGTCTACGTCATCATTCTAACCGTCGCTACACCCGCGATCGGCGTGGCGATGACCATGATTGGCGTTCTGGCCGGTCAGGTGTTTAAAAGCCTGATTATCGATCACTTCGGGCTGCTGGGAACGCCGCACCGTAAAATTGACAGTAAACGTATCATCGCACTGATGTTTATCATCGCGGCGCTGGTTCTCGTGGCTCAGGGATAACGTACAATGACGATAATCATGATTATTTTGGCCGTCATCGGCGGCGCGACGCTCAGCATTCAGGCCGCCATTAATGGGCAGTTGGGCAGTCGAGTTGGGGTGTTCAAGAGTGCATTTCTGACGTTTTCCGTCGGGGCGTTGATCACCGGGCTGCTGATTTTCTTCTTCGAGTCTCCCCACGCGGTCAGCCTGTTGGACGTGCCGAAATGGCAGCTATTGGGGGCGATGTTCGGGGTACCGTACATTGTCATCATGGTGCTCGCCGTGCAGCGCATTGGGGCTGCGGTCGCCACCGTCGCGGTGATATTCGGGCAGTTAACCATGAGTATGCTGATCGATAACTTTGGCTGGCTGCACAATCCATCGATTCCATTTTCGATGAGCCGTCTGGGGGCCATTGTGTGCCTGGGCCTCGCGCTGTGCTTTATTTACGCCAGCAGCAAGACCAAAACAGCGCCGACTAAAAAGTCACTGCGCCACACCGCGACGAACGAATAATCACGTTTTACAGGCAATTAATAAATAGAACTCTACAATGAAGAAACGGGTATACCCGAGACGAAAATAAAGTGAAAGCAGACGTGGTTGGTGACAGCATTTTAAACCGCAACTGATTGATGACCGTTGGCCAACAGCCTTTCTGATAAAACGGCGAATCCCGCTTATGTTAGTGAATAAACGTCTGATCGCCGTGATCTTTTCGGTCACGGTTTTTAGCCTGACCTACGGACTCAGCTCGCCGTTGATCGCCTTTAAGCTGCTCAACGCCGGGGTGAGTGAAAGCGTGATCGGCTTTAATGCCGCTATGCACGCCGTCGGGGTGTTTCTGATTGCGCCGTTTTTACCCGCCTTGTTCCGGCGATTCCGCCCTCTTACGCTCATTGTGGTGTCGCTCTGCGCCATCGCGCTTATTTTTGTGCTGTTCGGCGTCGTCTCGTTCCCGATGTGGTTTTTGCTGCGAATGGGGCTGGGGCTGTTTAGCGAAATCATCATGGTGCAGACCGAAACCTGGCTTAACGGCAGCACGGTTGAACGCGCCAGAGGAAAAGTGCTGGCGCTCTACACCGCCGGAATGTCATTGGGATTTGCCACCGGACCGCTGATTCTGGCGTGGACCGGCAGCAACGGGAATCTCGCCTTTTACGTCGCCAGCGTTCTGGCTGCGCTCGCTATCGTTTTCATTTTCACTTCCGGGATGCCCCGCGTCGAAGGGCACGAAGAGAACCCCGAAACGCTGCGTAACAGCCTGAAACTGGCCGCGCTTCCGGTAATGGCCACGGTGCTGAATGCCGCCGTGGAAGTGCTTGGAATGAATTTTCTTTCGTTATACGCCATCAAGCTGGGCTGGAGCGAATCCGCCTCCGCGCTGTTGATTTCAGTGCTGATGTTTGGCGCCATCATTTTACAGCTGCCCATCGGCTGGTTGGCCGACAGAGTCGATCGGCTCAGGCTGATGACCACGCTGGCCTTTATCGCCGCTGCGCTGGCGTTTGTCTGGCCGCATATTCTCGCGTTCCATCTGCTCTCTTACGCCATGCTATTTATCTGGGGCGGGATTTTCGTGGGGATCTATACCGTCGCGATTACCTGGGTGGGCGAACGGTTCAAAGGCGGTCAACTGGCGGGGATTTACGCAGCGATGTCGGTGGCCTGGGGCGCTGGCGCGCTGGCTGGGCCGCTGTTGGGTGGTTTCGCGATGACGTTTTCACTGCATGGCCTGCCCTGGCTGACCGGCGCGCTGTGCCTTGTGTTTGCGCTGCTGAGCCTCTCCGGTCCGCTCAAAAGTCGTAGCTAAAACCGACTGTCAGCTCGGCAATCGCGTCCTTGTTGACCATTGGGCTGTCGGTAATGGTGGACGAGTAGAAACGCCCCGTCACTTCAGCCCAGGTATTCCAGTTTTTTTGCCAGTTATAGTTAGCCGCCAGCGAAACAAACGGAATTGCGCTGCTGTGAGGCCGCCAGGCGGATAACCCTGATGCCGACGCTTCATCATCCGAGACGCCATAGTAATAGCGGTTTTGCTGCCCGTTGTTCCAGTCCACACCCGCGATGGGCACCAGCGTAAAGCCGCCCCACTGCTTCATGACTATCCACGAAAAATTCGCGGTGACGCCTTTGCTCTGATTTAGCGCATCGACGCCAAGCGTGGTCTCAAAACCGCCAACGGGCGTCGTCAGAAGGTAACTTGCGCCCGCCAGCATGGTGCTGTGGCGGTTGTTTAAACGGCGCAGCGCGGCGGTGCGCCCTTGAGACGCATCGTATTGCACGTCGAGATACCAGACCTTGAGCTTCAGCGTGTTGACCGGGTCGTCAACCAGCGTGAACCCCATCTCCGTGCCATCAATGTAAAACGGTTTATACTCCAGGCCGACATACGGCAGCACCCAGTTTTCTGCGTGGCGATCGTTGTACGGCGTGCCGTAACTCCCGCCCTCCAGGCCCAGCGAGACCGCCCCAGCCGCTCCCGGCGTGAACGCCACCAAAGCCGTCGCGACACACATGCCCACGTGCGTTTTCTGTTTTATCAGCATTCAAGCCGCCCTTTTGGTGGCATGCGCGCAAGCGGTTCGATCACGCGGGTGCAAATGGTTATAAAGAGGCTGATGATTCAACCTCCACTTTCACTCGGGGTTTGGACAACAGGATCATAATCAGCTCCGTAAAGGGCACGGGCTTGAAGAAGTAGAATCCCTGCATAAAGGCGATGTTATTGCGGTTGAGATATTCCAGCTGCTCCTGCGTTTCGACGCCCTCGGCAACAATACTTATTTTAAGTTTACGCGCGAGATCGAGCACGGAATCCAGGATTCGAGTCGAATCCTCATGGGCATTCACGCGGCCCACAAAACTGCGATCAATTTTGATGTAATCGATATTCAGATCATAAAGGTAAGAGATCCCGGAATACCCGGTCCCGAAATCGTCCAGCGCAATCGCAAAGCCATTTTCATGGAGGGTATTCAGGGTCTGGACAAGATGCTCATCAACATCCAGCGGCTCACGTTCCGTCACCTCAATCACCAGATTCAAATCAGGCCGGATAAAACTGTCTTTATATTTTAGGCACTCTTCCACGAAGGAAGGCGCGGCAATATGCGACGCGCTAAAATTGATCCCGACGTGAAACCCTTCGGGTAATTTACTGGCAATGGCATTCATATGAGCCGAGACCTGCGCCATCAGGCTCTGCGTGAGCGGCACGATCAGTCCTGTTTTTTCTGCCACAGGGATAAAGGAGGCCGGCGAAATATACCCGCCTTGCGGATGTTTCCAGCGAGCCAGCACTTCGACACCGCGCAACGTGCCCTCTTTGCCATTCACGATAGGTTGATAAAAAGGAACGATCTCGTTTCTGAAGATGGCCCGGCGAAGAGACTCTTCCGGCAGCGTATTTTTATTCAGGTATTTGTGCAGCAGGTAAGCGGAGAGACCGGAAATAAGCATTAAAAAAAGTAACACCCCTCCGGCCCCGTCGATTAATTTTTTCAGGCTGAATAACGGCGGCGAGTCGAAATCGATGCTGTAAGGGAAGTCAGTCGCCTGCACGCTTAAATCAGCACGGTGGGCATCGTTAACGGTCTCGACATCACCCGTCATACCCAAAATATTCTTGCCCACTTTTATTGAATACAAAATACCGTTCAACGGAATATCCATTGCGTCCCGAATATGACTGTCGCTCATGCTGATCATAATGCGGCTTCCGGCATATTCCGTTTGGTAAATCAGCACCGGGCGGCCATTGACCGTGCTTCGCGCAGGCACAAGAAGGAGTGAGGATTTCGGCAGCGCGGCGCTGTTCACCAGCAAGATACGGTTGCCAGGTAGCGACGAACACCAGACCGCATCCTTTTTGAGAATGACGATGGTTCTGAGATGCGGTTGCAACGCCGCCTCGGTGCCCAGCCGGTACTGGCCTTCCACATCGCACTCGTTGTCAGCCAGCAGTATCGCCGTGCGGGTCGCATGACGGGCTTCCTCAAGAATGATGTTCATGTTTTTGACCGCATAGCGAGCGCCCGCCAGGCTGTCTACGCGTGCCGAATACCAAATCTGCGTATTAATAATAAATACACCCAACAGAAACATTGCCACGGCCACAGCGAGGGGGATAAGTGCCTTGCGCATTGATATGTCCTGGGAATGAGAGAGACGAGGACGTCGAAAGTGTCTGATTTATAATTATATTGAGCATGGTCGACAAAATAAAAAATAACCATGCTCCAGGTAGAATTTTCTAACGAAGGCGGGCGTTTATTAATAAAAGCAGTGCATCCGATCTCAGGCTGAATAAAAGGTTTCGTGTAGGTGTCGCCACATCACACGCCCATCCGGATTGATGTCAAACACCGCTGTCGCAAAACGTTGCGTTGTGTTTTGCCCAGGTATTATCTGTCGTTCCGTATAGGTGACCGTCGCTCCCCTTTCGCTTTCCGCGATAATTTGCAGATCAATAATCTCAATAGTTAACCCGGCGCGCGCGCCCAGCTGCGCGCGGAAGAAACGGTTTAACGCATTAAAATCGAAAAACACGCCACTCGGAGGGACCATCGAGAAGTCAGGACTAAAACGCGATAATAAATCATCGCATGTCTCCACAGGCGTTTCGGCATTGCCCAGCCAGTCGCGGATCAGTTCATGCGTATCCAATACTTCTTTAAAATAACGATTCATTTTTGTTCCTGATTAAGGGTGAAAATAAGGGTTTTGTTCGCGATGCGCAAACAGCACAACAGCGGAATCACCGCGCTACAAGCCGCTAACACAAAGCTCAAATGATAGGCCTGGTCTACGGGCAACCCGGTATCTGCAATCACATTAAACAGCAGGCTGATGAGCGTCACGCCCAGGCAGAAACTCAGTTGGCGGTTAATGTTCCACAACGCGCTGGCATCGGCCAGATCCTCGTTGGCCATCCGAATAAATGCGGCACTTTGCGCCGTACTGCTGCACAAGCTGCTGCCGAATCCCATCAAGATGAATGCGAGTACCGCCACCAGGGTATGCGCGGTGTGGCCGGTCAGCGCCAGCAGTCCAACGCCCACACTGTGAATCAGGCAACCGGTGATAAACAACGGACGTGGCCCCAGAACGTTGAAGATCTTCCCCGTCAACGTTATCGCCACAAAAGACGCCAACGCCCACGGGAGCATCATCGCGCCTACCTTCGCGGCTGACATGCCCAACTGGTTCTGCAGGTAAAACATGGCAATCAAACTCACCCCAGTAAAAATACCCGGAACGAATTGATAAATCAGCATTGAGGTCCGGAACAGAGGTTCCTTTATCAGCCGCAGGTTGAGCAATGGACTGGATTTTTTCATCGCGCTACGCACATACCCACCCATGACGACAATGCCGATTAACAACAGCACCGCGCCCAGTTGTGCATGATGCGATTCGCCCAACACGGTCAGCCCAATAAGAATCAACGTGAGCGCCACGCTGGCGCTCGCCAGACCGGACAGATCCAGCCGTGCACCTTTTTCGGCAGGGGCATCGGGTTTAAGCCAGCATCTGGCCAGAATCAATGCCACCACGGCGAACGGTAAGCTTGCCAGAAACACCCATCGCCAGCTCAGGCTGTCAACGAAGAGACCCCCGATGGCGGGCGAGAGCGCGGGAGCCAGCAGCGCCACTAACATCACGGCGGATGACAGCTTTGCCCGTTCATGGCTGCGGTACAGCGCGTAAGTCATCGTCTGACCAATGGGTATCAACAATCCGCCGCCCATCCCCTGCACGCCTCGCCACGCAATAAGCTGAGGAACCGAGAATGACGCACTTACGCCGCAGGTCGCAATAATGAATACCAGCAAAGAGAACATCAGCAAACGCCTCGCCCCAATACGTTTTGCCAGCCAGCTGCTCAGCGGAATCACCAGCGTGAGGCCCAAAATATAACTGTTACTGATCCACGCCAGCGGGCTGACGGGGGCGTCAAATTGCCGACCTATTTCAGGATACGCCACGCTGGCGATAAACATATTCACCAGATCGACAAAGAATCCCAGCAAATAAACGCTGGCAACACGTGCGCGATACGTCATTTTATTCTCACTCAAAACAGCCAGGCCGCGCAGTATAGGCGCATGACGCCACGGGAAAAATCCACGTTTGCGGGTTACACTGTCAACGTATTTTTGACAATTGACTGAGCAGAACGGGCAACAACATGATCAACATGCAGCGTCTTGGGATGTATGTGGCGGTGGTAGACGCCGGAAGTTTCACCGGTGCGGCGCAAACGCTGGGGCTGACCAAAGCCGTGGTGAGCTTCAACATTAAACAGCTGGAGCAGGAGCTTGGGGTTTCACTCCTCACGCGAAGCACCCGCCATGTGGCGACGACGGATGCGGGTGAACGGTTTTATCATCGCTGCCAGCAGTTGCTTCAGGATGCAGAGCGTGTGTTAGATGAAGTCCGGAGCGATCACGGCGGATTAAGCGGGTTACTGCGCATTACCACGACGCCGGAATACGGCGCGCGCGTGGTGGTGCCCGCGCTGGCGGCGTTTGCGGCTCAGTATCCTCACCTGCGCATCCAGCACGTCTCCTCATCAAAAAGTGACAATCTTATTTCCGGCCGCTTTGATGTGGCGATCCGACTCGGCCAACTGGCTGACTCGACTCATCACGCCAGACTTATCGATCAATTCGATATTTACCCTGTCGCGTCGCCCGCCTACCTGGACTCGCTCAGCGAGAAAGGCATCAACACGTTAGAGCAACTTGCCAGTGCAAAGTGGATTGCACACAGCCGCCTGTCCACGCCGTTAAACTGGCAGGTCTTGACACCTGACGGCGACCACGTGATGTTTGCCGCCCACCAGCCCGTGACGATCATGGCCGACAGCGCCGCCACGCTGCTGGCGTTTTCGCTTAATCATGCCGGGGTGGCGCTGCTTCCTTCGTGGCTCGCGCAAGATTCGCTGGCAAAAGGCACGTTGCGCCGGGTGCTGCCGGATCACGTTTTCCCTCGCCAGGGCATTTATGCGCTTTACCCCAACACCCGCCATGTCCCTGAAAAGGTGAGAACGTTTATCGACTTTTTGCATAGCCGCGTGAATATGGCGCAACCGAATGAGAAATAAAGGGCAGCGCCTATACTCAAAGCATCCCACTCAACGGAGCGCGCTATGCCATTACCCGACTTTCACTCTTCCGATCCGTTCACTCTGGGCATTGAACTCGAACTGCAGGTGGTTAACCCGCCGGGCTACGATCTCAGCCAGGACTCTTCGGCGCTAATTGCCGCCGTCAAAAACGACATCAAAGCCGGTGAGGTCAAACACGATATCACCGAAAGCATGCTCGAAATCGCCACCGGGGTTTGTCAGAACATCGACCAGGCGGCGGCGCAGTTTTCTGCCATGCAGCAGGCGATCCTGCGTGCGGCGGGCGATCAGCATATTCAGATTGCGGGCGGCGGGACGCACCCGTTCCAGAAGTGGCAGCGTCAGGAAGTGTGTGACGATGAGCGGTACAATCACAATCTGGAGCTGTTTGGTTATCTCATTTTGCAGGCGACGGTGTTTGGTCAGCACGTGCACGTAGGCTGTCGAAACGGCGATGACGCCATCTATTTGCTGCACGGCCTGTCGCGCTTTGTTCCCCATTTTATTGCCCTGTCGGCCTCGTCGCCTTATATGCAGGGCAGCGATACGAAGTTTGCATCGTCGCGGCTCAACATCTTCTCGGGGTTCCCGGATAACGGCAAAATGCCGTGGGTGAGCAACTGGCAAGGGTTCGAAGGATTGTTCCGCCGCCTGAGCTACACCAGCATGATCGACACCATCAAAGACGTGCACTGGGATATTCGCCCCAGCCCGCATTTTGGTACCGTCGAAGTGCGGGTGATGGACACGCCGCTGACGCTGGCGCACGCCATTAATATTGCCGGACTGATTCAGGCGACCGCGCACTGGCTGCTGACCGAGCGACCGTATAAGCATCAGGAACAGGATTATTTGCTGTATAAATTCAACCGTTTCCAGGCGTGTCGCTACGGTTTAGACGGGCTGCTCACCGACGTGAATACCGGCGAACAGAAAACCATTGCCGAAGATATGAAATGGCTGCTGGATCGCGTTGCGCCCTCCGCCGAAAAGCTGGGGGGCGCAAGCGCGATTGCCGAAATTGCCCTGATGTTAAAACAGGGCAAAAGTGAAGCCCAGCGGATGCGGGACTTTATCGCCGACGGCGGCTCGCTCATCTCGCTGGTGCAAAAGCACTGTGAGTTGTGGGCTACTCACCCGTAAGCCGATGCCCCCACTCGCGCAGGCGCTGGAACAGAACAAACAGCGCCGGGATAAAGACGATCCCCACCACGGTGGCCACCAGCATCCCGCTGAACACCGTGGTGCCGATGATCCGGCGGCTCTGCGCACCTGCCCCGGTCGCCAGCATCATTGGCAGGACGCCGATAATAAACGACACGGCGGTCATCATCACCGCGCGAAAACGGCGCGACGCCCCTTCGCGTGCCGCATCGACAATCGCCATCCCTTCATTACGCCGTGCACGGGCGAATTCAACAATCAGAATGGCGTTTTTCGCCGCCAGCGCAATCAGCAGTACCAGCCCAATCTGCACGTAAACGTCGTTGGCATATCCGGCCATCCATAGCCACGTCAGCGCGCCGCCGATGGCGAACAGCACCGAGAGCATGACGCTCGCGGGCAGCGTCCAGCTTTCATACTGGGCAACGAGAAACAGCCACGCCATCACCACCGCCGCCAGCACAATCCAGACCGCCTGATTGCCCGTCTGCTGCTCCTGATACGACATTCCGCTCCACGCGTAGTCATAACCTGCTGGCAGATTGTCGACCAGCAGCTGGCCCATCGCCGCCATGGCGGTGCTGCTGCTCACGCCCGGCGCGGCAGACCCGCTGACCGAAACGGACGGGAACTGGTTGTATTGCTGCAAAAACGGCGCGCCAACGGTCGGCGTAATCGTCACCAGATTGCTCAAACGCACCCGCTCGCCGTTATTGCTGCGCACGTACAGCTCGCTGATTTGCTCCGCGCGCTCACGCCACTGCATCTCGTTTTGCATCACCACGTGATAAACCCGGTTGTTGATGCTGAAATCTCCAGCGCGTGTGCCGCCAAACGCCGTTTGCAGACTGCTGAAAATGCGTGAAACCGGCACATCCAGACGCGCGGCGCGCTCGCGATCCACGCTCAGCGTCAGCTGCGGCACGTTGCTGCTCCAGGTGGTGAAGACCCGGCTGAGCTGCGGATGCTGGTTGGCTTTCGCCAGAACCTCACGCGTGACGCGCTCAAGATCCGCCGGGCTTTGCCCCGCCTGCGCCTGAATACGCAGATCAAATCCAGACGCGTTACCCAGGCCAGGCAGCGTTGGCGGCGCAAAGGTCATGATCGTCGCTTCCGGCAGCGCCAACAGCTGGCGTTGCAGCGTACCCATCACCTCATCCAGCGGCGGACGTTCGCTCCAGTCTTTCAACATCACCGAGATAAACCCGCCGTTGGAGGCGCTAGTGCCGTTGAGAAGATTAAAACCCGACACCTGAATCACGTCGGCCACGGCCGGATTGGCCGCAATCAGCTGACGCGCCGTGGACATCACCGCTTCGGTGCGCTCCAGCGACGCGGCCTCCGGCAACTGCACGCTGGCAAAGAAATAGCCCTGGTCTTCCTGCGGCAGGAAGGCTTTTGGCATGGCGGTAAAGCTGAAAACCACCACTGCCGCTGCGCCTGCGGTGGCGATAAACGCCAGCAAAGGCCGATGATTCAATACGTTGACCAGACGCGCGTAAGCATCGCGCGTGGCGTCAAGACCGCGATTAAAACCACGGAAAATCGCTGCCGGACGCGCGGGACGCGGGCGCAACAACATGGCGCACAGCGCGGGCGTCAGCGTCAGCGCCACCAGGCTCGACAGCGTCACGGCAGTAGAAAGCGTCACCGCAAACTGGCGGTACAGCTCGCCAACAATGCCTGGCAGCAGCGCCACCGGAATAAATACCGCCAGCAGCACCAGCGTGGTGGCGATCACCGGTCCGGCAATCTGGCGCAGCGCAAGGGCAGTGGCCGCCGTCCGGCTTTGCCCTTCGGCCATCAGGGTTTCGACGTTTTCGACCACCACAATGGCGTCGTCCACCACCATCGTCAGCGCCAGAATAATGGCGAACAGGCTCAGCGTATTGGCGGAATAACCCAGCGCATACAGCACGGCGAAGGTGCCGATCAGCGACACCGGGATCGCGATGGCGACAATCAGCGTCGCGCGCCAGCTTTGCAGGAACAGAGACACGATCACCACCACGGCCAGCAGGGTCAGCGCCAGCGAGACGCCAATTTCTTTGATGGTGGCGGCCACAAACTCGGTGGTGTCGAATTTCACTTCATAGGTTAAATCTGCCGGGAAACGGGCGGACAGGCGCTCAAGCTCGCCGCGCACCGCTTCCGCCACCCGCAAGGCGTTGGCCGACGGCGTGGGATAGATGCCTAAATAGGCGGAGTCATGGCCGTTAAGCTGCGCGCCGGAACTGTAGCTGCGCGAACCCAGCTCGATATTCGCGACGTCTTTCAGGCGCACCAGTTGCCCCATTTCTCCGGCGCGAATAATGATATCGCCAAAGGCGTCGGCTTCGTTCAGTCGCCCCAGCCCGTTGATGGTCAGCGTTTGCTGTTGACCGTTAAACACCGGCGGCGTGCCGACCTGCCCCGCCGCGCCCTGCACGTTCTGCTCGCGCAGCGCCTGCGAAATATCATCCGTCGTGACGTTCAGGGCGTTCATGCGATCCGGACGCAGCCAGATGCGCATGCTGAAATCACGCGCACCAAAGATCTGCACCTGACCCACGCCCGGCAGACGCGCCAGCGCTTCGCGGATTTGCGTGCTGGCGTAGTTACTCACAAACAGCGGCGAATGGGTTTGTTCCGGTGAGTAAAGGCTTACCCCCATCATCAGATTGGTGGCGCGCTTGCGCACCTGAACGCCGTTTTGCTGTGCGTCGGCGGGCAGTTGCGCCACGGCCTGCGCCACGCGGTTTTGCACGTCGATCGCCGCCAAATCCGCGTCGGTTCCCGCCGCAAAAGTGATATTCAGGCTGTACGCGCCCTCATCGGAACTGGTCGATTCCATATACAGCATGTGGTCCACGCCGTTGATCTGCGTCTCCAGCGGCGTGGCGATGGCCTCCGCCACATCAGCCGCACTGGCGCCCGGCCAGCTCGCGCTGACATTCACCACTGGCGGCGTGATCTGCGGATATTGCTCAACGGGGATCAGCTTCAGCGCGATAGCCCCAAGCAGGGTGATCACCAGCGCAATCACCATGGCGAAACGCGGGCGTTTAATGAAAAACGTCAGCATAGTAGCTCCTTAATTCGCAACCTGAACGGCAACACCGGGCTGCAAGCGCTGCGCGCCGTCGGTCACCACGCGCTCATTCGGTTTTACGCCGCTTTGCACAATAAACTGCTGGCCGATTTGCCCCCCGAGGGTCAGCGTGCGTTTTTCTGCCTTGTCACGATCGTTGACGACCCAGGCGTAAAAACCGGCGTCGTTTTGCTGAACCGCGGCCGCCGGAATCACCAGCGTCTGCTGCTCGCTCTGCGGTCGCAGAAACACATTCACGTTGCCGCCGGGCAGCAGGCGATGCTGCGGGTTGGCGAATTCGGCGCGAAGCATCACGCTCGCCGTGCGGGGATCGATGCGGTTATCCACCGAGGTCAGCGTGCCGTTTACACGCTGGTCGCCGTTCGGTATTTGCGCCAGCCACGCGCTTTTCATGGCGCTGAGATCCGCGTGTGCTCCGGCTTTCGCCGCAAAGACGCCCTCTTCGACAGCAAAGGCGACACGCACCGGATCGAGCTGGACGATCTCGACCAGCACACCGCTTGCCGGATTGACCAGACTGCCGGTGTGGAACTGGCTGTGCCCCATCCGTCCACTGATAGGCGCGGTGATCCGGGTAAAGCCGAGCGTGACGTTGCGGGCTTCAAGGTGCGCTTTGGCCTGTTCGAGCGCAGCGCGTGCCACGTCACGCTGCATGAGGGCGTTATCGACGTCGTGTCGGCTGATGGCATTGCTGGTGCCGAGGCTTTGAAAGCGCGTCAGCTGCTGCTGCGCCTGGCGTAGCGTGGCTTCAGCGCTCTTTACTTCGGCCTGCGCCAGTCGCACCGCCGCACGCGGTTCGGCGTCATCAAGTTCAAAAAGGGCGTCGCCTTGTCGGACGTATTGCCCGTCGCGGAAATGAACCTGGGTGATCACCCCTTCCGTGCGGGCGCGAAGTTCAACGGTGTGGATCGCCTCGACGCGGCCAGGGATCTGGCGTTCGGCGGCGTGATCCGTTTGATTAACGGTGGCGACACGTACCGGAATGGCCGCAGCCACGGCGGTTTGCAGGGTGCAGGCCAGGAACGCGCAGGCCGTGGCGATGCGCAGGAAAGTCGTTTTCATGGAAGTGCCTCGTTGAAATCCCCTCACCCCGGCCCTCTCCCGGAGGGAGAGGGAGGTTAACGCCCCCGCCGCCCGCAGTGAGTGTGGTTAGAGTCCCCTCTTCCACACCGGGTGTGGTCAGAGTTCCCTCTCACACTCCGGGTGTGATCAGAGTTCCCTCTCACACACCGGGTGCGATCAGAGTTCCCTCTCACACACCGGGTGCGATCAGAGTTCCCTCTCACACGCCGGGTGTGATCAGAGTTCCCTCTCCCACGCCGGGTGTGGTCAGAGTTCCCTCTCCCTGTGGGAGAGGGTTAGGGTGAGGGCAAAGGTTATGCAGCCTTACGGAACCTGCGCGTCAGTCGCTTCTCGATCTCGACGATAAAGAACATCGCCCCGGCAATCACCAGCGTAATGCCCCAGTAGCGCAGCGGCAGCGCTTCGGTGCCGAACAGCATCTGCATAAACGGCAGGTAGATTATCGCCAGCTGCAGCAGAAGCAGCACGCCGGTCACCAGCCAAATCCCTTTGTTCGCCAGCAGACCCCGGTTCAGAGAGAAACCGTTGGTGTTACGACAGTTGATCATATAGACCCACTGTGCGCTCACCAGCATTTGCAGCAGCACGGTGCGGATGAACTCGGCGCTGTGGCCGCGCGGGGCGAGCCAGGCTTCGAGGGCAAACGCCGCAATCGCAATCAGCGTACCGACGAACGCCACACGCCAGACCGCAAAGGCATCCATAACGTGCTGTCCGGTCTGACGCGGCGGACGCTTCATGATGTTGCGCTCGGCGGCTTCAAACGCCAGGCCGAAGGAGAGCGTGGCGGACGTCGCCATGTTCATCCATAAAATCAGCACCGGCGTCAGCGGAATGATATTTCCCGCCAGCAGTGCAATCACAATCAGCAACCCCTGCGCCAGGTTGGTGGGCATGATGAACAAAATGGTTTTCTTCAGGTTGTCGTAGACGCGACGCCCCTCTTTGACCGCGCTGGCGATGGTGGCAAAGTTGTCATCGGTGAGCACCATATCAGCGGCCTCTTTGGTCACTTCCGTGCCTTTGATGCCCATCGCGATGCCGACATCCGCCTGACGCAGCGCGGGCGCATCGTTCACCCCATCTCCGGTCATGCCGACGATTTCACCTTTCTGCTGCAAGGCTCTGACGAGACGCAGCTTATGCTCCGGGCTGGTACGGGCGAAAATGTCAAATTCCACTGCCGCCTCTGCCAGCTCGGCATCGTTCATGTGCTCCAGCTCATAGCCCGTCACCGCCTGCGCGCTGTTGGTGATGCCCAGCATCTGACCAATACTCATCGCCGTTTGCGGGTGGTCGCCGGTGATCATCTTCACGCGAATTCCGGCCTGCTGACAGGCGTGGATGGCGTCGATGGCCTCCGGGCGCGGCGGGTCCATCATCCCGGCGATCCCCAGGAAAATCAGACCGTTTTGCAGATCGTCATGGCTCAGCGCCTGCTGCCCCGCTGGCGCGGGCTTAAAGGCCGCGGCAACCATACGCAGGCCCTGACGCGCATAGCGCTCCATTTCGGTTTCCCAATATGCGCGGTTAAACGCCTCGGCACCGGTGCGGGTTTGCTGCTGGTCGCACAGGCCGAAAATCACGTCCGGCGCGCCGGTAATCAGGATTTGCGCTTCACTGCCAATCAAGTAGTGAGTGCTCATGTACTTGTACTGCGAGTCGAACGGGATTTTACCGATAAGCGTGGTCACAACAGGCGCGAGATTCGCTTTCGCCGCCAGCACTTTCAATGCGCCTTCGGTCGGCCCGCCGGTGATGCCCCACAAACCGCGTTCATCCTGCATCATCTGACTGTCGTTGCAGAGGTCAATGGTGCGCAGATAGTGCTCCAGCACCGTGCCCGGCTGGATTTGCACCGGCTCGTCGCTGCCCTCCAGACAGATGTCGCCCACCGGCTCGTAGCTATTCCCTTCGACGCGATAGCAGCTGTCGGCGGTGATAATCGCTTTGACGGTCATTTCGTTCATGGTCAGCGTGCCGGTTTTATCGGAGCAGACCACGGTCATCGCACCCAGCGTTTCCACGGTTGGCAGTTTGCGGATGATGGCTTTTTTGCTCGCCATCGCCTGTACGCCGAGGGACAAAATAATGGAGATAATCGCAGGAAGACCTTCCGGAACGGACGCTACCGCGAGGCTAATCAGGGACAGCAGTAGCTCGCCCAGCGGAATATCACGCAACAGCATGCTGAAGACAAACAGCGCGGCCATCATCACCAGAATCAGCGCGAATATCGCTTTGCCGAGTTTGTCCATCTGCATCAGCAGCGGCGTACGGTGCTTTTCGATGCCCGCCATCATCTGATTGATGTGACCAAGCTCGGTGTCCTGCCCGGTGGCAATGACTACGCCCACGCCGCCACCTGCGCTCACGGTCGTACCGGAGAAGACCAGGTTGGTGCGATCGCCCAGCGATAATTCACCGTTCAGGGGAAGAATATGTTTATCCACGACCGTGGATTCACCGGTCAGAATAGCTTCTTCTACGCGTAAATTATGCGCTTCAATGAGACGCATATCGGCAGGAATTCGGTCCCCCGCACGCAGAACAATAATATCGCCCGGGACAATATCAGTCGTCGGAATCGTTTCGTGTGCCCCATTTCGAATAACCCGTGCTTCACTCGAAAGCATATTTCGAATACTTTGTAGTGATTTCTCGGCGTTACTTTCCTGAATATGGCCAATTAATGCGTTGATCACCGCCACACCTAAAATGACCAGCGTATCGACCCAATGGCCCATGAGCGCGGTTAATAATGCTGCCGCTAACAGAACATAAATCAGCACATCGTTAAAATGGGCCAGAAAACGCAGCCATGCCGGTTTGCCTTTTTTCTCTGGCAACGCATTGGGGCCGTACTGCTGCAATCGAGCCTGAGCCTCATCACGGCTCAACCCATTGGTGTTACTCTTTTTTTCTGCGAGAACCTGCTCAACCGTCTGGTGGTAAGGCCGATTTTCGGTGTTCATTTTGTTGGTCATAGATACATTTCCTTTAATATCCGGTGGACGTAAGCCTGAATTCCTTTCTGGCTTTAATTATTCAACTTTTACTCTTTAAACGCTTGCAGAGTTATTTTCAGCATCGCAATATAATGACAGTTGCGTAATTAAATTCTGTGGGTCATTATTTCGATAAGATGATTTTTGCAAAATGTTTCTAAACGATAACTAAACGAGGGATACCATGTTTGGGATTAATAGCACGCGGCGTCTGGCTTTGTATGTCGTTGTTGCAATTGTTATTGCGACGTTAATTGGATATAGCACTTATACGTTTGTAAAATTCTTCGCCTGAGCGTGACAATAATTTACATAACGACAGAGTAATTTAATTGCGGGGGCGTAATTAAATTAATTCGCAAATATTTGACGGGTCATTTAGGGTTTATTATCGGAATACGTTAATCCGGGTGGATATTGCTTTACGTTGCAAGATGCCGGACAATAACTTTTTTAACTGATGATTAACATTAATATGAAGCACCCGTTAGAGTCACTGTTAACGGCAGGAGGCATTTTGCTGATGGCATTGCTCTCCTGCCTGCTGCTCCCCGCGCCCTCTTTTGGGCTGGCCGTCGCGCAGAAACTGGTCGCACAGTTCCATCTGATGGATTTGAATCAGCTGTACACGATTGTGTTCTGCCTGTGGTTTTTACTGCTCGGCGCCATAGAATTCTTTGTGCTGCGATTCGTCTGGCGCCGCTGGTTTTCACTGGCCGCGTAAGCCGCTGAAATCCCGCATCCCGTGGATCAGCGCTTCACACCAGGCCGCATAATCATGGCCGCTTGACCACGGATGGAAGCTCACGCGATAGCCTTTCTCACGCAATACCTGTTCGAACGCCTCGGTATTGCGATAGATCCCCCCGCCCGGCCCGGTCGTTTCGAATCGCCCAGCCTGCAACCAGAAGTGAATCGGATACTGCGGAGACTGCGCATACTGACGCGTCAGCCAGCCCGGCGCTTCGCCTTTCGGCGCCCACCAGTACGAACCGGACAAACTCAGAACGTTACCAAACAGCTGCGGATAGCGCAGCGCCACCCACGACGACGCAATGCCGCCGTAGCTTGAACCTGCCAGAACCGTTTTTTGACGCTGCATCGCTATTCCCTGTCCACGCAGCCACGGCATTAACTCTTGCCCCATAAAGTCGGCGTAATCGGGATTCGGCGGAAGCTCTTTGCCACGGCGGGCATGATCGAGACTGTCGATAAAGACCACGTTAACCGGCGGCACATGGTGACGGGCAATCAGCCCATCCAGCACGTTGGCAAAGTGGTATTCGTCCTGGTAAATCTGCCCGTCGAACAGGATCAGCGTCCAGCGCGCGGGCTGTGTACCACGCGGTTGGTAAATCATCACTTCCCGCCCGTTGCCCAGTATTTTGCTGGTAAATGCGTGTCGTGTGAGCGAACCGTGCGCCAGCGGCTGTGCGGCGGCAGCAGCGGAGCAGTAGCGCACGGGGCTGAGATCCAACAACGAATAGCGATTCCAGCGATCCGCTTTTTGATCGCCAAAGGTTTGCGGGTTAAGCGGATCGGCCTGCGCGCTGACCAGAATGGCACGGCGCTGATCGCGGGCGCTGCCTTCGATACGCGGGACATCTGGCGCGAGTTTGTACTGCATCAGCGTATCAGCCGGCACAACGTAGCTGCGGAACCAGACGTCGGTTTTCCCCAGACGGAACAGCGGATCGTGATCGCCCGCGGGCGATCCGAGAATAAACACGTTATCGCGCGCACCGCGCCATAAAAACGTGATGCGCTTATGGCTGGCATCGAAAGGCTCCACCATCGGCGTTCCCTGCCGAATTTGCGCCTGCCAGAACGCATCAGTATTTCCACCGGCAGCAATCGTTTTAGCCAGTTTTTGCAGCGTCGGGCTTTCCGGCTCAATCATCTGTGTGCGTGGTAACGGCGCGGTTTCTTTCATTCGCCACTGAAAACGCCACGGCTTTCCCGCTTCGCCGTGCAACACCAGCGAGGTGTTTTGCTGAACAGGAAGCGCAAAAAGCAGAGAGTGCTCGCCATCCGCCGGGCCATTTTCAATCAGCGTGCGGATACGGCGGTTTTTGCCGTCCAGCAGACGGGCATCCGTCACGCCGTGCAGCGTCGCGGAGACATAGTTTTCACCGAGCGCGGGCAGGATAAAACAGACCTCGCCGCTGGCATCAAATTTCCCCTGCTGCTCGCCCTTAATGGAAGGGTGTTCACACGTCGCCGCCAGCGCTGGCAGCGTACTTATCCCTAATAACAGCCCACTCCATGCCCTCTTCATTCACACCCGCTTCCTGTAAAAATTTGTTACTTACGCTAATGCAAATGGGAATGATTTGCAATATCATCCTATCCGTTAAAGGGTGTTATGCCTGATTTTTAGCCACTTCAAATCAGGCATTTTATGGCGATAGCAACCAAGGAAGTTCAATTAACATGTTTAATAAGAATAAGATAATGCCACTCTGGCTGTTGAGTCTGGCCACCGTTAGCGTGGCCGCGCAGGCGCAAACCAAAGAAGAAACCATAGTAGTAACGCAGAGCGTCAGCGAAGAACCAACCGCGCCGGTGAAAGGGATCGTGGCGACCAAAACGCTCTCCGCCACCAAAACCAGCGCGGACATTGTGAAAACGCCGCAGTCGGTTTCCGTGATCACGCGTGACCAAATGGCGCAACTGGACGTCACGTCAGTGTCACAGGCGCTGCGCTATTCCGCAGGGGTGTTCACTGAATATCGCGGCTCGTCGAACCGTAACGATGAGGTGTTTGTGCGCGGTTTTAGCTACGTGCCCAAATTCCTCGACGGGCTAAGCTTTGGCGCGACGGCGTCTTCGCAAACCGGCTCCGTTGATCCGTGGCTTCTCGAACGCGTCGAGCTGGTCCGTGGTCCGGCGTCGGTCTTATTTGGTCAGGTTAACCCAGGCGGGTTGATCAGCATGACCAGCAAACGCCCCACCAGCGAGCCGATTCACAACGTGCAGTTCCGCACAGGGAATCACGATCTGGCGGAAGGTGCGTTTGATTTTGGCGGGCCGCTAAGCGATGACGGCCGCGTGTTGTACCGCGTAAACGGTATCGCCCGCACCCAGCACAATCAGGTGGAAGATTATAAAGAAACGCGCATGGCGATTGCCCCGGCGATCACCTGGTATCCAAACGATCAAACGCGTTTTACCCTGCTGACCAGCTATCAGAAAGATCCCGACGCCGGTTATCGCAACTTCCTGCCAGCGTACGGCACGGTGACCAGCGCGAATGGCCGCTATATTCCGCGCGATTTTAACGTCAGCGATCCGGATTACAACCAGTCGTGGCGCGAGCAAACCATGATCGGCTACGAGCTGGAGCACCAGTTTGCCGATAACCTCACCTTCCGCCAGAACGCGCGTTACGCGTCCATCAAGCAGAAATATCGCTATCTGGTGTATGCGAACAGCGCGGCGGCCAGCACGGTACTGACCCGTCGCGCCCAGCACGAAGAGCGCACCACCAATGAGTTTGGCATTGATAACCAGCTTGAATCGCTGTTTGCGACGGGCGATGTCAATCACACCCTGCTCGGCGGTCTGGATTACAAAACGTCGAAAGATAAGCAATTGCTGGAGCGCGGGATGGGCGCGCAATATAACCTGGACTGGACGAACCCGGTTTACGGCATTAACGTCGATGAAAGCACCTTCAGCACCGCCACCGACGAACAGCAAAATCTCGATCAGATGGGGCTGTATTTGCAGGATCAGATGAGCTGGAATAACTGGGAGTGGCTGGTTTCCGGGCGCTACGACTGGACCGAAGTGCGCACCATCGATTTTGACGGCGGCACGCAAACTCAGCAAAACGACAATAAATTCACCTGGCGCACCGGTCTGCTGTACGCCTTTGATTTTGGTCTGTCACCGTACATCAGCTACAGCACGTCGTTTGAACCCAGCCTGCAAACTAACCGTGCGCCGGGCGTGGCGCCGTTTAAACCAACGACCGGCAAGCAAACCGAAATTGGCCTGAAGTATCAACCGGTCGACTCCACGCTGATGACGCTGGCGCTGTACGATCTGACCCAGAGCAACGTGGCGACGTACAACAGCGCCGAAGGCTGGTTTGAAAACGCGGGTGAAGTGCGCTCGAAAGGGGTGGAAGCCGAAATTCACTCCACGCTGATGGACAGCATCAACCTGATCGGCTCTTACACTTACACCGATGCGGAAACCCAGAGCACCACGGTGGCAGGAACCGAAGGCAAAACGCCCGCGCGTATCCCAACGCATATGGCGTCGGCTTTCGCGAGCTACACCGTACCTGGCGGCGCGCTGAAAAGCCTGACCGCAGGCGTGGGGATGCGTTATATCGGCACCAGCTATGGCGATGCGAAAAACACCTTCAAAGTGGGATCGGTGGATCTGTATGACGCGATGGTGAGCTATCAGTTGGGCGAGCTGAACAGCAGCCTGAAAGGGGCGAGCGTGCAGTTCAACGTCAATAACGTGGCGGATACGAAATACGTGGCGTCGTGCGCCAGCGATACGGCGTGCTTCTACGGCATTGGCAGGACGATGACCGCAACGGTGAATTACAGCTGGTAAAACGAGCGGTCTGGGACCCTCACCCTAACCCTCTCCCCAAGGGAGAGGGGATCGTCGGTGCGGTTTTTATCCCCTCGCCCTTTGAAGTAGGAATTTCTTTCCCCTAACCCCTTTGGGATGAGGGGGCGTTTCAGTGCGTCTGGCTATGATTTTCTTTGCGGTACGCACCTGGTGGCAGGTTGAACGTACGCGTGAAGATGCGGGTAAACGTCTGCTGAGAATCAAACCCGTAGCGCAGACAGATGTCGTACACCCGCTCGTCCGATTCACGCAGATCCTTCGCCGCCAGCAGCAATTTACGCTCGCGAATATAACGCCCCAGGCTTTCGCCTTTGTATTGCATAAACAGACGCTGCAAATGCCATTTGGAATACCCCGCGTGGCGGGCGATCTCTTCAATGCGCAGCGGCTGATGAAGATTATCGTCAATCCATTCGACGATAGTATCGATGACCTGAGCGGAAATAGTCATGCTGCTCTCCCCCTCTGTTGCGTGATTAATCATTATTCCCACCACTCACGAAATTGCTGCGTCGCATCATTAACATGCACAGGCTCACCCAATTCAGGGGTCAGCAAACGATAATTTTTGTCATGACTGGCGCGCGTCAGCTGAATCACCGGATCGTTCCAGGTGTGTTTCGCCAGCACAAATCGCCCGTAATGCCCCGGCACTACCGCTTTGGCGTTGATGTCCGCTGCGGCCTGCGCCGTCTGTTCGGGCAGCATATGAATGTATTTCCAGTCCTGGTCGTATTGTCCGTTTTCCATAATCGCCAGATCGACCTCACCAAACTGCTCGCCGATGGCCTTGAAGTGCGGGCCGTAGCCGGAATCACCGCTGTAATAAACTTTCTGCTCAGGGGTGACAAACATAAAGCTCGCCCACAGGGTCTGATTGCGCTTCAGCCCGCGTCCGGAGAAATGACGCGCCGGAAGCACATGAATCATCAGATCATCGTTAATACGTACCGTTTGATTCCAGTCTCGTTCGTCAATTATTGATGCGTCCATACCCCAGTAACGCAGGTGCGATCCCACGCCAAGCGGCGTGACAACGCGCTTCACTTTCGGCATCAGCGCTTTGATGGTGGCGTAATCGAGATGGTCATAATGGTCATGCGAAATAATCAGCAGGTCGATTTCCGGCATGTTTTCGGCACGCCACGGATATTCCCCGGCGAAGGCTTTGTTCAGGAACGAAAACGGCGCGGCGTAATTGCTGAAAACCGGATCGATGAGGATGCGTTTGCCCGCCAGCTGTAAATACCAGGACGAGTGGCCGAGCCACACCAGCGTGTCCTGCTCCAGCGGCAGGCTTGCCAGATCGGTTTTGATAAGCGGTAACGGTTGCGCAGGACGGGCGTTTTCGCGTTTGGTGACGAGAAATTCCCACCACGCCGCCAGCATGCTTTTGTCGCCGCTGTAGCCCGGCGTCGGGAGTTGGTTATGGAATTGCCCGTCGCGATAATGCGGCGAAGCCTCAATTTCACTAAGCTGCTCACCCTGCGGCGGCTGGCCAAATCCGGCATTCAGTACAAAGGGTAAACTTGCCGCGGACGCTATAATCATGACAAACACCATGCTGATGAGTAGAGGCTTTTTCATATCCTGACCCGAATACGCGCCCCATCCGATGGTTTGCGCGGGTTAAACTTGATTATGAGTGAGTAAGCACTCATTATAGATGTGATGAATATATCGTCAAGACGTTTTCGATCTTTGACATTCCGCGTTGCAGCGTGGAAGAGAGCATGTTTCAATCGTGGTTTTTGTAAATTTGATGCACACAATCATTCAACCTGAATCAGCGCGGCCAGGGAGATAACCTCAGAAACACATCACGAGTGTGGCTGAGATTTTCGAGCACCGCCAACGCAGAGCCAGAGTGAAGGATGACGTGTATGGAGGAGAATGAGTGGCACGTCCGAAGAGTGAAGATAAACGACAAGCGTTACTGGAAGCGGCAACTGTGGCCTTTGCGCAGTCAGGCGTTGCAGCGTCGACCGCGCTGATCGCCCGAAACGCGGGCGTTGCTGAAGGCACCCTGTTTCGCTACTTCGCGACCAAAGACGATCTGCTGAATGCCCTCTATCTGCACCTGAAACAGGACCTGTGCCAGACCATGCTGGCGAATCTCGATCGCGCCCTGAGCACGCCGAAAGAACATACCCGCAATATCTGGAACAGCTACGTTGACTGGGGGATCCGCAATCCGATTGCCCACGGCGCAATCCGCCAGCTGGGCGTGAGCGAGAAAATCAACGCCGAAACCGAACAGGCAGTGCATGAAATGTTCCCGGAACTTCATGAGCTGTGCCGCCGCTCGGTGCGCCAGGTATTTATGTCAGACGAATTCCGTACCTTTGGCGATGCGATTTTCTTATCGCTTGCCGAGACGACGATGGCGTTCGCCACCCGCGATCCGTCGCGCGCGGTAGAATTTAAAGCCCTCGGATTTGAATCAATGTGGCGCGCAATCGCCATCGAGGATGTGAATGGACAGTAAGTCACTGAAGGAACACGCGCATCGCGTGGCGCTGGAACTGCCTTTTATCGAGCACTGCTGGCCCTTTGGCCCGGAGTATGACGTGTTTAAAGTGGGCGGCAAGATTTTCATGCTCACCGCCGTTTCCCACGGGCGTCAGCACGTCAGTGTGAAATCCGATCCTGAAAAATCCCTGCTTAATCAGCAAATTTATCGCGGCATTGAACCC
This sequence comes from Enterobacter sp. 638, assembly GCF_000016325.1. Classification (NCBI taxonomy): domain Bacteria; kingdom Pseudomonadati; phylum Pseudomonadota; class Gammaproteobacteria; order Enterobacterales; family Enterobacteriaceae; genus Enterobacter; species Enterobacter sp. 638. The sequence continues at coordinate 1,178,611 of NC_009436.1, read as the reverse complement.
GGTTATCACCTGAACAAAAAGCACTGGATTTCGATTTACGCCGCCGATGATATCACTCCGGATTTGGTCACCGATTTGGTGCTCGATTCCTGGAATCTGGTTGTCGATAAGCTGCCTAAAAAAGACCAAAAACGCATTCGACCAGTCTGATTGTTCATTTCAAACGAACAGTGTAAGCGCATTTAACGCACTTATCTTTTCCCGCTTACGCTTGTATTCTGCTTTTCTTTCGCGCCCGCGCATGGGCGAATTTCACTCCAGGAGCCGTTATGGATATCATTTCCGTTGCCCGCAAGCGCCACTCAACCAAGGCGTTCGACCCAACGTTCAAACTGACTGCAGAACAAGCAGAAAAAATTCAAACTCTGCTGCAATTCAGCCCGTCCAGCACCAACTCTCAGCCGTGGCACTTTATCGTGGCCAGCACGGAAGAAGGCAAAGCACGCGTCGCAAAATCGGCAGCGGGCACTTTCGTGTTCAACGAACGCAAAATGCTCGATGCATCCCATGTGATCGTGTTCTGCGCCAAAACCGAAATGGACGACGCATGGCTTGAGCGCGTGGTGGATCAGGAAGACGCCGATGGGCGTTTTAACACCCCAGAAGCCAAAGCCGCCAACCACAAAGGCCGCTGCTACTTCGCGGATATGCACCGCGTTGATCTGAAAGATGACGATCAGTGGATGGCAAAACAGGTTTACCTGAACGTCGGCAACTTCCTGCTGGGCGTTGGCGCACTGGGTCTGGACGCCGTACCGATTGAAGGCTTCGACGCCGCGATCCTCGACGCCGAATTTGGTCTGAAAGAAAAAGGCTTCACCAGCCTGGTGGTTGTGCCCGTGGGCCGCCACAGCGTGGAGGATTTCAACGCCTCCCTGCCGAAATCCCGCCTGCCGCTGAGCACCATTATCACCGAGTGCTAATCGCTTTTGGCACGCCGTTCTGCGGTGTGCCAAATCTTCTCGGCGTATCGCCCGATCACCGCCAACGACCCCGCCAGAATCAGGAAGAAAATCACTTTATTCATCCCGTCCCAGAAATATTCGAAATAACGGGTATACAGGTTGATTGCCAGAAACGTCAGGCCAAAACCGCGCAGCATCCCGTCGTCCGTTTTCAGGCTGATGTAAATACACACTACCGCTGCGACAGCGAACAGCAGCGCCCACGGAAGTAATGCTTCGCGCGTCATGCCATACCAGCTATCGATATCGTAGTTGCCGAAAATGGACATAATCCACAGCGCGACAAACAAATACGTCAGCCCCATCGCTTTGCTGGTCGTGTACAGATTGCGCTGTTGCAGCATCGCGCGCAAAACCCAGCACAACGCCAGCAGCGCGCCGCCGAAGAAGATAAAGCGCACCGGATAATTCATTCCGAGCCAGTATGCACCCCAGCCGGACATATACCCCGTTTTCGCGCCAAACCAGTTGCCGAGCGATAACAAGAAGAACAGCCACACCAGCCCGGAGCGCCCAAAGAATCCTACCAGGCCATACACCGCGCAGCCCGCCAGGAAGAGCGGCGCAATGTGCCCGCTGCCGTTATCCAGCCGTTCGCCGAGTTGCCACAGTGCGATGGCGGTAAACAGCACGCCGAGAAACAGAATTGCTTCGATAGAGTAGTGCCACTGGGTTTCGCGCCGCTGTCGGCTGAATCCCCAAAGATAAAACACGACAGCCAGCATGGCGGGTAATCCGATACGGGCGAGCGAAGAAAAAGCAAAGAATTCGATAATGCGGGCCATCATCTCGCTGTCAGCAAACAGGCTGCCAACGGCGATAATCACGCAGGCGAGCGCTGTCCAGAAGGCGTAACGGCTGAGGCGTTGCCAGTCCAGCGTCACACGTTTTAAGGTGCCAGCCAGGCGCAGATGTTCCTCATTGCTGAGCGTGCCATCCTGTTCCCATTCGCTGAGTGCGCGGCGCAGCAGACGCTCTTGTTTACGGGTGACGTTCATCATTTATCCACGAAATTAATCATATTCGTACATTATATCTGATACTCACGTGAACTGACTGAGCCGACGGTAAGGGATCTTCAGTCCTTCTCGCCGTTTCTTGAGGCCTGCCGTTGAGCCAATCTGTGGCAATAGACCTCACAAGACATGAATCTCCGTCAACGACCTACTTTTTGACTCATGAAAATGCATTCTCCGAGTGATCTCACTTTATTGGATTTGAATACGTTTAATCCAAGGAAAGGTATAAAAGGGCTGGATACCTTAACGCGTAAAATTAAAAATGTGATATTACGCATTAAAAGAATTAACCCACTTACTGATAGGGAATGTTTAATGTTGCCACTGCATTAGCTTTACCCGCTGTTACTACATTGCCAGTTTGGTAGTAACGAGCCCCAAACGTCAGCGTCTCTTGAGCATCACCATTAACCGTCTTAAGTGGAATCGACTCACCCAGTGGAAGGGGGAGATTATTATACAGAACTTGAACACCAACGCCTGAGGCGTTTCCAGAAACACCTTCATTGCTCAATAATATAACACTATGGTCAGATGTATTTTCATCTTTAACACCGTTCATAACTACACTTACATTAGCTTTATTGTCACATGTAATCTTAATATTAAAATCATGTGCATTGCTCGTGGTTCCTATCGAGCTGGAATCTTTTGTCGCAACATTCCCCATAGCAACACTCACACTCTCCTCGCCAATCGAACATGTTGTTGCTTTTATATTACCTCCGATTACGTCTACATTGTTAACCATACCATATTCGGTACCTACCTCTGCATATAACCCAGAGTCAATTTTCCCACTCGAAATAGGACCTGTAGCAATAAGGACTAAATACCATTCATGCCCGAAATTGCACGGACACGAAGGTGATGTTGATTCAGTTAAAAAAGGTGGCCAACCCGATGAAGGTCCATCACATGACATATAGCATATTGCAAAACCTACTCCAGGAACATTAGACGCATATATATCTGTATAACCGAGATACTTCAAGCCGGTAGGCGTTCCTCTTAAATATTTTGAATACCCCGCATTACACCCTTGGACCATTTCACCATAAACGGATGGCGTAACGGTAAATGATGCTATTACCTCACATACGGCAGGAGTTGTTAATATATTGATATCTCCGATCGTAAAGTGCGTTGTGCCGGTACTAAGGTTTTTACATCCGCTCGCATGGGCCATGCTACTTAAAACTGATAAAACCATTAATAAAAAAATGGCACTTACCCACTAAACCACTAAACCACTAAACCACTAAACCACTTTAACTTTATGCATCATAATAGAACCCGCAATCCCTATAAATTAAAATCATATTTATTAAAACCTCAACATCACTACAAACTTGAATAGACCATATTCACACTCATCATCACTTAACCTAATTAGATACCTAAATATTATTTTCTTGCAGCAGGTAAACATCACCGACTTGCCCACTGCGACTCCATAACATTTAAGAATCAGGCACTGGCTCGGTAGTATTTTCATGAATTACACTGTCAATATTTACCTTGAAATTTAATAACTGACAAGTAAATTAAAAAATATCATCACCGTCGTTTACCCGAAGTCACAAATCATTTCATTGAGTTATAGCTCAGTAAGAAAAAAGGCGTATACCGCTAACTGCCAGACATTCTTATTATGGCCATTGTTATCAGCGACAAAGTACATTTGCTTGGGTTAACGCTTTATTTTCAGCAGCTTGTGGAAGTTTATATTCTGCGACACACGTTTGATCAGCCCCTTCCCCCCACTGCACCTTGAGTTTGCCTTGTGGTGTAAGCCCAGAAAGATAGACCTGTCCTTCATCACCCACGATGCCACTCGTCAATTCATCATCACGCGTGACCGTTGCACCGAATGGAATGAGCTGGTTGTTATGCATAAGTGTTAAAAGTGCTCTGATCCCGACGTGAGCATCAAAAGAAGCGCGAACCAATGCGCCTTTAGTGGGGATAACGTCCACGACAGCGTTTTCAAGATCCACTTTATCACCGAGCGTTGTGGTATCGAGCGCAATACGATTTTTACGATAGTTGGTGGCAAAGGGAACCACTGCGTAGCCACGCCAGTCTGTTTTCACACCCGTTACATTGTCGACTTTCACACGATCGGCACCGGGTGCTTCAATCAGGACATTGGTTTCTCCCAGTGGCTGGCTAAAAGTCACCCCTTGGCGATGCGCAACAATGCCTCCCGCCACACCATAAGTTAATTGCTGAGATTTCCCATTGTCGCTGTAGTTGTAACCCACATTCGAGCTACCGTAGCCACCCTGATGTGCCAGGCTGGCATTGCCGCTGTTGCCTGCCCCCTGGTTACCGTTACCTTGCTGAACGGTATAGCTCAGGTTGTTTCCTTCAAGCAACGTACCGCTGACTCCAGCATTTTGCGAAACACTCCCTTTGTTATCCCGACTGCTGCTCCAGGTTGCATAAGCATTGTGTGAGGCGTTGCTACCCTCTGTGGTAAGCCATTTACCTAATGGCAGCGAGACGTTTAACGCGATCATTTGATCTGGAAGTGACTGCCCAGTGGACTTGCTGTAGTTGTAGCTCACGCCCATATTGATATCGTGCCATGCGGTGTTATAGCCAAACTGTACCAGCGTATCTTTGTCCTCTGTGTGCCAATAGGTTTGCTCGCTTCCGCTCAGATAAATCGACCCCAACTGACCCAGTTGCTGGGAGATATTGACCTGCATTTTGCCGCGTTTGGTGTAAAAAAGGTTGTAATAGTCGTACCAGTCTGGATGGTCGTTGTTGCGATCATCATCTTCGTTTTCCGGATCGCTGTTATAACCATCCATATGCTTATAGGTCGTATCCGCAAAGCTATAATAGCCCGAAGTAGAGTAGCGATAACCCGTTAGCTGAAAGTTCGTGCCTAATTCATTCAATGATTTAGCGTAAAGCAATCGTACTGAATTTCCAGTGTGCTGGCTGCCGTCGATAAGCGTACTGTTTGCATGTGTAATATCGGTGGAGAATGCTCCCCAATTCCCCATATTTAACCCTACCCCAGCCGCGAGTGCATGGTAGTTGTTTGACAGCTGAGTGCCACCGTAAAGGGTAAAGCCGTGAGGCAAACCCCAGGTCAATGTGCCCTGGCCGAAAGCAACTTCATCCTGCTCCTCGTTACTGGTGCGATAATTGGCCGCCGTCACTGAATACTTCACTCGTCCTTCACGCTGAAGCATAGGCACTGCAGAGTAAGGCACGGAGTAGGAAAAGATTGATCCATCCTGCTCTTTAACCTCGACCATCAAGTCTCCGCTTGATGAGGTGGGAAACAAATCTTCAATGGAGAATGCGCCCGGCGCAACATAGGTCTGGTAGACCACGTAACCGTTCTGCTTGATGGTCACCTGCGCGTTGCTTTTCGCTATGCCGCGCACAGTGGGCGCAAAGCCTTTCAGACTATCCGGAAGCATATTGTCATCCGATGCAAGCTGCACGCCACGAAAACTGACGCTATCAAAGACTTCCCCTGAAGTGTAACTATCACCCGCGGTCAGCTCTCCTTTCAAAGGAATGATTGTGCGCTCAACGTAACCACTGATGTGCTGCCACTTGTTTGATGTTTCTCCGTTACTGCTGGTAGAACGGTTAAAGGTGGAATATTCGCGATAACGCCACGGTCCAACGTTAATCCCGCTATTCAAGCCCAGAAAGTTACTGCTGCTTTTATTGTTACTGGCTTTGCTCTTTGAACCATTAAAGCTGTAGTTCAGCAGCAGAGCATTGATCCCCTGATCCCATTTCTCCGGCGGTATGTAGCCGCGAGCTGAACTCTTAAGCGCCACTTGCGGTACGCTGAGGTCCAGACGTTGATGACCAAAATCAAAACTGGCTTTAGCGCCCTCGATCAGCGAGGCAATATTGATGCACTCTCCAGTTGCCGCCGACTTTTTATCAGCCGGTATGCTGAGATCTAAACCCAAGTCACTCATCGTTTTGGTGGAGAGACAAGCAATCAGGCCTGTATCGTCTGGTGCGGTGCCTGGCGATTCAACGTCTTTGCGATTTTTGAATTCAACATCATGGCTGGCGATAAAATCATTATTCAAAAAAATATCGACGCGGTAAGTTCCCGCCGCTTGTCCTGCATCGTTTTCAAAGCGTGAGATATCGGCCACTTGCCCTTTTCCCTCTGACAAAAAAGCAGGGTTAAAATATTCCTCTGCCAGCACGTTGCCGGACCAAAGGCAGGTACCGATCATCAACGCCAGTGGCGAAAAACGCCAGTTCAAGGCAAGCGCAACACGTATTTTTTTTATGTATTTCATCACATTATCTCTCTGGGATTAGGCTTTACAGGTGAAAACAGGCGTCACAGCACCGTAATCATCCAGAGTTTGGTCGGAGGGGGGATTGTTCATCCCCTGCATTTTGTTCTCAGTTGATGGAATCGCTTTATTGTTAAGGTAAAAAACGGATTCTTTGTACTGGGGCGGTATTTGACCGACATAAATAATGCGTAGCACATTCATTTTTGAAAGTTGAAGGACCCACTGCGGCGGATTAATAAAAAAACCACTGGATTTCACACCTTGCTGATTGATTAAATCAGTACTTGTATGCTTTTGTGACTGACGATAAATCACACGTTTAACGCCAAGAATTACACTGGATGCGAAGGATGTAATCCTCCATCGTAGAGAAAGTAATAATGCCGTTAAAAAACAATAGTAAGACGATGAAGTTATAATTGCAGGTTTCATTATAGAAAAATTCCGAATTAATGATAACATTCCATTCTTAATATTTCTCCAGGCATACTTGCATTACTCAAGAACTGAAACATTGACTAGTAAAAATAAGACGCCAAATTTGCACTCGTACAGTAAATTTTTAAATACTCTTTGCCATAAAGGCCGGAAGGCATCACTCATGAACAGGTGATTTGAATTGTCGTTACGGACTATACCGCTTGGCTTCTGACTGGCAAAGGCTGCACCTACATCCAGGCTTCCCACATTCGCCCCAAACAATTACAGAGCAATGCCAGTAGAGGCATCAGTATCAACGCTGTTACTGTCCCTGTTCTTACACCATTAGAAGTGACAACGATAGAAAGAGACAATTTATTCATTATAAGTTCCAGGTAAAATAAACGTTTCTTATTATAATGCTCATAAGCAGAATATTGCGTCTTGCTGATGAATTAATTTTTACAATTATAAGGACAAAAAACAACCAAAAATAGATCCTTTCCAGGACTTCAAACAGGACAATAAATTTCGAGACAGAGTAAATAGTCGTCGATAAATTAAGCACATTCTTAAGGAGTCATTTACAGGGAGCACGTTCCTCTTACATTTAATTGGAGTTTACTTTTGAATACCTCATTTCGATTAGTAGCAAGCTGTATTTTGATAACCGCTGCACACAGTGCTTGCGCCACTGTAACCATTGGCGGCACACGTGTTATTTATGAAGGCGACAAAAAAGAAGTCTCTTTGAGCGTACGTAACCCGGACAGTTCGCCCTATTTAATTCAAACCGTGGTTGATAATCTCAATGGTAGTACACAAAAGACACCTTTTGTCATTACCCCACCGCTCTATCGCCTCAACGGCGGGAGAGAAAATGTGATGCGCATAATCCTTACAGGCAATATCCAGCAAAACCAAGAATCTATGTTTTGGTTACGAGTCAAAGCGATTCCGTCAGCTCCGCGTGAAAAGAATACTCTGCAAATAGCCGTAGCGACCAGTATTAAGCTTATTTAACGTCCATCGACGCTTAAAAACATTGATGTAGAAAAAGAAAGTAACAAGCTTAGTTGGCATATAACAGGTAATAAACTCGAGATAAAAAATCCAACTCCTTGTTTTATTAACTTTAACGAAATAACAGTCGCTGGCAAAAAAATACCCAACGTTTCTTACGCGGCCCCTTCCAGCACTACTACTTACTCTCTCCCGCAGGGTACAAATAGCGGAAATATTCAATTTAGCGTCATCAGCGACTTTGGCGCTGTAGGCATGATGCACTCACCTTCACTCTAAATGGTAATAATTATGTTTAACGTAAAAAAAATGGTACTCGCTTCAACACTCACGCTTATCGCATCAACATCGTATTGCCAGAGCGTTTTCTCGGCGGATCAGGTTACGATTAATATCACCGGTAACGTCGTAGCCTCCCCATGCCAGGTAAATCCGGACAGCGCGAACATTAATATCGATCTCGGTCAGGACTTACAGAGCGCCGATCTCAATACCGCTGGCAGCGGTTCTGCATGGAAACCCATCAACGTCGTGCTAGAGAATTGCCCGGCAGGAACCTCCAGCGTGACAGCCACCTTCAATGGCACTCCAGATGCAGACGACCCTGAAAGTTTGTACACAAACACCGGTACAGCCACCCAAGTTGCCGTACAGCTGGAAGGTTTAACAGAAGAGAAATACGGTAACGGGAAAACCTCAACTATCGATATCGCTTCAGTGACCGATGGCAAACCGACCTGGAAACTGCAAACCCGCGCATTCAGTAAAAATGGTAGCGTAACGCCAGGTACGATTAACTCTGTCGTCACGATGTCATTTGCCTATAACTAAGTTCTTCCAGCAGGAGTGAATTGACAGGAGGCCAAGTACAGAATGGCGGCTTCCTGTCATACCTGACCGGAGTTTTTCTTCGGATGTGACTTTTAAAATGATGTGAAAATCTGTAACACCCCGTTTTCTGTAACCTTTTTCGTTAAGCGTCCTTCTTAGCGTCCGTCATTCTCATTGACTACAGTCAAAATCTCCCTCTGAAGCCAGTTTCACGCTGCACGTGGTTTTATCAACCTCTGTTATACTTGGTCAGAAATTACCTTGGGATGGTTATGAATCATGAAACCTGAAAACCACATTCTAAAAATAATAGAAGCAATTTCTGACCCAACGCGTATACGAAATGGGCGTGAGCGTAAAATAATATCTGTGGATAACTATGAAGAAGCAATGACTTTTATACTTCATTCAGGGACAGTTGCAATACATCGTAGTAGCGACAGTTTATTATTAAAATTTGTAGAGGCCCCCATGATCGTGGGTATGAATATCCTCATTGACACTAATGAAGGTTTTTATATGCAGGCACACAGTGATGTAGAGTATGAAATACTCTCAAATAAAAGTGTGATTGACATCATTGAGCGTGAAAACCTCTGGAAGGAAGCCGCTTATTTTTTTATGTTTGGTGTTCAGCGGCTATTAGAAGCTCATCAGACATCAGCCGGACGCACAACATACGAATTGATTAAGCAAAATCTAATGAGCTTAATGGCGGAGAAAGATGAACTCCGCATGATGGTAAATGCTTGTGATTATATAATGGATAAAACTCATATATCGCGTAGCCGCGTAATGAAAATCCTAAGCGATCTCAAAACAGGTGATTATATTGTCATCGAGCGCGGAGTGCTTATCAAAATCAATAAACTTCCAGAAACATATTAATCAACATAAAAGCCCTTAATCAATCAGAAGGGCTTTCGGTTAGTCATGATTTTCCGCCAGCCACGCCAGTACCTTTTCCCCTTCATCATCGACGGGCAAATACACCAGCAGCCGCGAGCCGTTACGAGGTGCGGAATACCAGTACATCTGCTGCAAATAAAAATCGCCCAGCTGCGGATGGGTAAAGAGCTTCTGCTGATTCTCAACCCCACGCACGTCATAGCCCTGATGCCACAAGGCTTCGAACTCTTCTGAGACCGCAAAGAACCGTGCCAGCTTGGCTTCCCACTGCGGATCGCCGCGATGCTCCGCCATTGCCGCGCGGAAATAGGAGACAAAAATCGGCAGCGCGTCGGCGCGCTTGCCAAGTCGACTGCGCCACGCGGGGTGAGTGAGAAAAAGGTAAATACAGTTGCGGTCTTCTTCGGGGATCGCGTTGAAATCCACGCCCATCAAATGACCAAAACTGTCATTCCACGCCACAATATCGAAATTCGGTTTCTGAATGCTGGCAGGTTTTGGCATCAACGTGTCGAGTAAACGCCGCGTACCTTCGCTGATCCCTTCGCAGGGTACTTGCTGCGGTACTTCGCCCAAGGGCAATCCAGCCAGAACGAACAGATGACGCGTTTCGGTGGCGGTGCATTGCAGCGCTTTCGCGACCGCCAGCATAACCACGCTGGACGGGTTCACGTCCCTTCCCTGCTCAAGCCAGGTGTACCAGGTCACGCCGACATCGGCCAGCATGGCGACCTCTTCACGGCGCAGGCCCGGCGTGCGTCGCCGTCCACTTCGCGGTAAACCCAGACGCTGCGGATCGAGACTTTCCCGGCGCGCACGTAAAAAAGCGCCGAGCTGCTTGCGGTTGTCATCCTGCAACGAAGATACCGGTTCGGTCATCAGCGTCATACAGCCCCCTGCGTGGTAGTGCCAGTACCAGTATAAACAAGAACTGGTACCCGTTTTTAATTTCCCTGATGCTACGACCATCTGCTGAATGACGCAATGGAGTTACCATGAATACGTCTGTTGTTTCACCAGGCCGTGCAGGCCTGATATTGCTTTTAACGGGCCAGATGCTGCCGCTGATTGATACGTCGATCACCAACGTTGCGCTGGATTCCATCACGCAATCGCTGCATACCAGCCCGACGCAGCTCGAACTGATCGTCGCCCTGTACGGCGTCGCATTTGCAGTCTGTCTGGCGCTGGGTAGTAAACTGGGCGATAACCTTGGCCGTCGTCGGCTGTTTATGTGGGGCGTTGCGGCATTTGGCGTGGCGTCGTTATTGTGCGGGATGGCGGGAACCGTTGAGCAACTGCTGGCTGCGCGCGTATTACAGGGCGCGGGCGCGGCGCTGATCGTCCCGCAAATCCTCGCGACGCTCCACGTCACGCTGAAAGGCACGGCGCATGCCAAAGCGATCAGCCTGTTTGGCGGCATCGGCGGGATTGCCTTTATCGTCGGGCAGATGGGCGGCGGCTGGCTGGTGTCGGCGGATATCGCCGGGCTGGGCTGGCGGAACGCCTTTTTTATTAACGTGCCGATCTGCCTGGTGGTCCTGGCCTTGAGCCGTTACTACGTCCCGGAAACCCGCCGTGAAACGCCCTCGCGCATTGACTGGCTAGGCACCGCGCTGCTGGCCGCTATCCTCTGCTGCCTGCTTTTTCCGATGGCGCTCGGCGCGGAGCTTCACTGGCCATGGTTCCTGCAACTGGCGCTGATTGCGGTGATCCCGCTTGGGCTGTGGATGCGCACCAGCGCGTTGCAAAAACAGCAGCGCGGCGAACATCCTCTGCTACCCCCTCGCTTGCTCAAACTGACCAGCATTCGTTTTGGGATGCTCATTGCCCTGCTGTTTTTCAGCGCCTGGTCGGGATTTATGTTCTGCATGGCGCTCACGATGCAGTCCGGTCTGGGTATGGCCCCGTGGCAATCAGGGAATAGTTTTATCGCGCTGGGCGTGGCCTATTTTGTCTCGGCCTGGTATGCGCCAAAACTGATCGCCCGCCACAGCATGGGGCGCATTTTACTGACGGGTTTGACGATACAAATCGCAGGTTTACTGCTGTTAATGGCGACGTTCTGGCGCTTTGGGCAGGCCAATACCGCCTTGACGCTGGCGCCTGCCACCATCCTGATTGGCTATGGTCAGGCGCTGATCGTGAACAGCTTTTACCGAATTGGGATGCGCGACATCAGCAGCTGTGACGCGGGGGCCGGAAGCGCCATTCTGAGTACCTTGCAGCAGGCAACCGTGGGTCTTGGTCCCGCCGTGCTCGGCACGTTGTTCCTGATGCTTGAGCGGCATAACGGCGGGCACTATCCGCAGGCGATGATCGGTTTTCTCGGCATTGAAGTGCTGATGATGCTGGCGCTGGGCGGTGTCGCGTTGTGGTTGCGCCACCAGTTGAATGCGGGCCCACTCCCCGCCGCCTCGTAAAATCCGGCATAACGCCTCCGGGTTGCATAATAAAAGCGCAACCTTCATGATAAAAAGGAATATATTCAGGAGACGTTATGCAGGAATTAATTGCTCAGGTTGAAGAACTGGGGATCGAAATTAACCACACCACTTCGCTGGTGATTATCTTTGGCATCATTTTACTGACTGCCGTGATTGTCCACCTTATATTGCATAAGGTGGTTTTGCGTCTGTTCGAAAAGCGCGCGCAGGCCAGTTCTCATTTATGGCTGCAAATCATTACGCAGAATAAATTATTTCACCGTCTGGCCTTCACTCTACAAGGGATTATCGTCAACATTCAGGCGGCGTTGTGGTTACAAAAAGGCAGTGAAGCCGCAGAAATAACCATGACCTGCGCCAAACTGTGGGTCATGGTCTATGCCCTGCTGTCGTTCTTCTCTCTGCTGGATGTGATATTCAATTTTTCGCAAAAATTAGCGACGGCATCTCAGCTTCCGCTCAAAGGCATATTCCAGGGCGTCAAACTGGTCAGCGCAATTGTGGTTGGGATCCTGATTATTTCTCTGTTGATTGGTCAGTCTCCGGCCATTCTGATCAGCGGTTTAGGCGCTATGGCCGCCGTGCTGATGTTGGTCTTTAAAGATCCGATTCTTGGCCTTGTTGCTGGTATTCAGCTGTCTGCCAACGATATGCTCAAGCCCGGCGACTGGCTGGAAATGCCGAAATACGGCGCAGACGGGGCGGTCACGGATATCGGTCTGACCACCGTCAAAGTGCGCAACTGGGATAACACCATCAGCAATATTCCCACCTGGGCGCTGGTCTCTGATTCGTTTAAAAACTGGAGCGGCATGTCAGCATCGGGTGGACGGCGAATTAAGCGCAGCCTGAGTATTGATACCACCAGCATTCATTTTTTGGATGAGGACGAACAGCAATGTCTGATTAAGGCAAAACTACTTAAGCCTTATATGGCCGCGCGCCATGAAGAAATAAATCTGTGGAATCAGGAAAATGGCGAAGGCGAATCGGTATTAAATCTGCGCAAGATGACCAATATCGGGACGTTCCGCGCTTACCTGAATGAATATCTGCGCAACCACCCGCGCATTCGCAAAGATATGACGCTGATGGTTCGTCAGTTAGCGCCGGACGCGAACGGTTTGCCGATTGAAATTTATGCGTTTACCAACACGGTGATCTGGGCGGAATATGAAACCATTCAGGCGGATATTTTCGATCATATCTATGCCGTGGTGGAAGAATTTGGCTTGAGAATACATCAGTCGCCCACAGGAAACGATATCCGTTCACTGGCGGACGCCTTCGCGAAATAAGCCTCAGGTACTGGCGCGCGCCACATAGCGCCAGTCCAGCATCACTCGCTCGGTGGGCGCATCCGGATTATCGATTTTGTTGAGCAGCAGATCGACCGCTTTGCGCCCAATATCTTGCGACGGCTGCTCGATGGTGCTGAGCTGCGGAGAGACCATTTCTGCCAGTTCGGTGCCATCAAAACCCACCACGGCGATGTCCTGAGGAACGCGTAATCCCGCCTGTTCAATGGCACGCATCGCCCCCGCCGCCAGCGTGTCCGACACCGCAAACACGGCATCCGGCGGATTATCCGCCAGCAGCGTTTTCATCGCCGCCATGCCCGCGCTGGAGCTGAGATCGCTCGCATACTGCACCACCTGATAATCCAGATTGCGCAGATGCACCACGCTTTTATAGCCGCGCTCGCGCAGACGTGCATATTTGTAGCTTAAATCATGGTTGATCAGCGCAATGCGGCTTCTCCCGCTGTCCGCCAGCTGGCTGACAACGTGCTGCGACGCGTCCACATCGTTGATCCCCACGCAGGAAACGGTGCCTGAATCGGCGTATTCGGCGCACTGCACCCACGGCGCATTGCCGATTAGCGCGGAGAGTTCCGGAAGTTTTGAGAACGCGTCCATAGTGATAATGCCGTCAACGATTTTACCGGAGAGCAGGCTCAAGCCAGAACGCGAACGTTCGATATTGGAACCGGAGTTGCACAGCAGAATGCGGTAGCCCTTTTTCTCGGCTTCGGCTTCAATGCCTTTCACCACTTCGGCGCAGAACGGGTTAGCGATGTTCGAGACCATCACCAGAATCATATAGCTGCGGGATGTGCGGAGCTGACGCGCCAGTAAGTTCGGCTGATAATTGCTCTCTTTAATCGCCTGTAAAACGCGCTCGCGGTTGTTCGCTTTGACCTTATCGCTGTTATTAAGCACACGCGAAACGGTAGCGACCGAGACACCGGCCAACTGGGCGATTTTCTGAATTGACATAACGACGGCACATCCTGCGGTTAGCGTTTTACTCAGGCTAACATAAATTTGCTGCCCGGCGAACCGGGCAACGGGTCATCGCGCGACGCTGACCCAGTGCTGCCGCTGATGACTTTTCACTATGGCATCAATGATATACATTACGTTCGCGCCATCATGGAAGGTCGCAAACAGCGGTTTTTCGGGCATGAAGCCTGTCTGCACCGCACGATAAAACTGCGCCATCATGTTCTTAAACGCGTCCGGCCAGCCTTCGATATGCCCGCCAGGGAAGTGGGCGCTGTCCGCAGCATCACGATTCATCAGGCCCGGATCGTCAGACAGCGTCTGGTTGGCCTGCGCACGATGGCCAATCCACAGCTGCTGCGGTACTTCTTGATCCCACGCGACTGACTTTTCGCTGCCGTTGATTTCAAAGCTCAGGCGATTTTTACGCCCGGCGCTGACTTGTGAAACGCTAAAGCTGCCTTTGCTGCCATCGTCGAAGCGGAACAGCACTGAGCCAAAATCTTCCGTGGCCACCGCTTTGTCCTCAAAGACCGCAGAATCGTCCTGCGTGAACGTCTGGTTGCCCGCCACATTCGCCTTGCGCGTCGGCCAGACGATAGACAGATCGGCCATTACCTCGACGATCCGTCGCCCGGTGACAAACTGCACCGTGTCGCACCAGTGCGAGCCAATATCAGCGACGGCGCGCGACGCACCACCCAGCGCAGCATCCACGCGCCAGTTGTAGTCGGTTTCGAGCAGCATCCAGTCCTGCAAATAGCTGCCGTGCGAGGCAAATAAACGCCCGACGCTTCCCTCGCGCATCATGCTCTGCGCCTGGCGCACCATCGCAAACTGGCGGTAGACAAAACTGACGCCGTGGACAACGCCCGCCTGCTCTGCTAATTCCACCAGCTCGCGCGCTTCATCTGGCGTCATGCACAGCGGTTTTTCCGAGAACACATGTTTGCCCGCGCGCAGAATCTGGCGATTGATTTGCGCATGCAGATGATTTGGCGTGCAGTTATGCACGACATGTAAATCCGGATGCGCGAGCAGTTCTTCTACGTTCCCGTAAGCGTGAGGAATGTTCAGCGCCTGCGCCTTTTCCTGCGCTTGCTCGAGCGAGCCGTCGCACAGCGCGACGACCTGCACAAAACCGAGACGCCGCAGCGCCTCGATATGCGCCGGGCCGATAAACCCGCTGCCGATAATCCCGACATTAATCATTCGTCTCTCCGGCAGCAAAGTCGTCAAATGCCCGCGCCGACACCGGAATAATATGGCGGCGGATGAATTCACTGCCTTCGCTCGCGCCCGTCTCGCCGTCCTTCATGCAGCATTCCCACTCCAGCACTGCCCAGCCTTCAAAATCGTACTCGGTGAGCTTGCTGAAAATGCCTTTAAAATCGATCTGCCCGTCGCCCAGGGAGCGGAAGCGTCCGGCGCGGTTGAGCCATGGCTGATAGCCGCCGTACACGCCGCTGCGCCCGCTCGGGCGGTACTCCGCGTCTTTAACGTGAAACGCTTTGATCCGCGCATGGTAGATGTCGATAAAGGCCAGATAATCCATCTGCTGCAATAGCATGTGGCTCGGATCGTAGAGAATATTGCAGCGCGGGTGGTTATCAACCAGCGCGAGAAAGCGCTCAAACGTCACGCCGTCGTGCAGATCTTCGCCCGGATGCAGCTCAAAACAGAGATCCACGCCGTGCTCATCGAAGCAATCCAGAATCGGTCGCCAGCGATTCGCCAGCTCGCCAAATGCCTCGCGAAAACGCTGCTCATTGTGCGGCGGCCACGGATAGACAAACGGCCAGGCCAGCGATCCTGAGAACGTGGCGTGAGCCGTGAGACCTAACTTCGCCGACGCCGCTGCCGCTTGCTTGAGCTTTTCTGTCGCCCATGCCTGACGCGCCGTATCGTTGCCACGCACCGCTGGCGGGGCAAAGTGATCAAACGCCTCGTTATACGCGGGATTGACCGCAATCAGTTGCCCTTCCAGATGCGTGGACAGCTCGCTGATCGCCAACCCGTATTCGGCCAGTTTGCCCGCGACCGCATCGCAATAGGTCTGGCTTTTGGCTGCCTTTTCCAGATCGAAAATCTGCGGATGGTGACAGGGAATTTGCACCGCCTTGTAGCCTTTGCCAGCCGCCCAACCCGCCAGCCCGTCGAGCGAGTTAAACGGGGCTTGGTTTCCAATAAATTGCGTCAGGAAAATGCCCGGTCCCTTAATCGTTTTCATACCACCTCCAGAACATTACGCCTTGTCGTCGTCGTATTTGAACGCGACCAGGAAAATCAGGGCAATCACCGCCGCAGCAACCGCCGGGATCCACCAGAATGTGACCCACGCCTGCGGTACGGTCTGTCCCGCCACCAGGCTGTTATACAACGCGCCGGAAATCTGCGACCCGAGCAGCATGCCGATACCGTAAGTGAACATCACGATCATGCTCTGCGCCTGGCCTTTCACCTTTTCGCCCGCCACGCGGTCGGTGTAGATGAAGCCGACAACAAAGAAGAAGTCATAGCACACGCCGTGCAGCAGAATGCCGAGATACAGCAGGAAGCGCCCTTCTTCGCTGACGCCGAGTGCAAAGAAGGCGTAGCGCACAAACCACGCCAGCATGCCGATCAGCAACATGTATTTCACGCCGAGACGGCGGAACAGCAGCGGGATCACCAGCATAAAGACGATTTCAGACATCTGGCCGAAGGACATCGCGGTGCTGACATCGGCGATTCCGGCATCGGCCAGATACGACGCGGTGTAGGCGTAGTACGTGCCCAGCGGAACGGAAATCAGCATTGCGCAAAGAGAGAAGATAAATAAGTGACGGGTTTTGAGCAGTGCGAACGCGTCTGCACAGAACAGATCGCGAAGTTGCACCGGCAGACCTTTGGCAGGCGCTGGCGTGTGCGGCAACGTCAGGCTGTAGAGCGCCAGCATCACGGAACTTGCTGCCGCAACCTGGAAAATAGTGACGCTAGACGACACACCCGTGACGCCAATAAACACACCCGCCACAATCCAGCCGATGGTGCCAAACACGCGCACCACCGGGAACGTCTTATCAACATTATTCAGGCTGTGGAAGGCGATGTTGTTCGTGAGCGCCAGCGTCGGCATGTAGCAGAGCGTATAGCCAAACAGCAGGCCGATCAGCAGCGCGCCGTTTTCAGCAATCAGCGCGCCAGGGACAAACATTAAGATCGCCGCACCCGCCAGATGCATCACCGCCATCACCTTTTGCGACGGGAAGAAACGGTCAACCAACATGCCGAGCACAAACGGCGAGAGAATCGAGGCGATTGGTCCGGCGGAAAACGCGTCGCCAATCAGCAAAGACATGTTGTGCTGCGTCATCACCAGACCGAGCGTGACGGACCAGCTACCCCAGATAAAAAATTGTAAAAACATCATCAGCGACAGACGCGGAACCAGCATTCGGTGCTGGGCTATCGCCTTTCCACTACTTTCAGTTGTTGACACCATGATGAGCCTCACCCAGGAAAAGTAATCGATTACAAAACAGTTCAAATAAAAAGTAATCGATTACAAAATAAAGATCTTGTGGATCGATACAGAACTGGGAGAGGAGTCACGATAAAGCTGCGAATGGATACTGAGGGGGGTGTTCTGTGGGGCCTGATGCCCTCACCCCAGCCCTCTCCCACGGGAGAGGGAGAAAAAAATTAAAAAGCTACGTGCGTTGCCTTTTGCGTTGGCCTTATGCGGTTTGATGCCCTCACCCCAGCCTTTCCCGCGGGGAGAGGGAGAAAAAACTAAAAAGGCAACATGCGTTGCCTTTCGCTTTGGCCTGATGCGGTTTGATGCCCTCACCCCAGCCTTTCCCGCGGGGAGAGGGAGAAAAAACTAAAAAGGCAACATGCGTTGCCTTTTGCTTTGGCCTTTTGCGCCCTGATGCCCTCACCTACGGTGAGAGGGAGAAAGGCAATGTGCATTGCCCTCCTCAGAGAGAGGGCGAAGAGAAAATCACTTTTTACGTGACAATTTGAACGCCACAAACAGGAAGACAATCCATACCGGCAGCAGGAAGGCTGACAGGCGCATGTCGTCGAGAGTGCACATCAGCACGAGGATCATCGCCAGGAAAGCGATGCAAATGTAGTTACCGGCCGGATAAAGCAGCGCTTTGAACTGCGTCTCGCGCCCTTTGCGGCGCATCGCCGCGCGGAATCGCAGGTGCGCCAGACAGATCATGATCCAGTTCAGCAGCAGCGTCGCGACAACCAGCGCCATCAGCAGACCAAAGGCCTCTTTCGGCAGCAAATAGTTGATCAGCACCACCAGCGACGTGATCCCACCGGAAAGCAGCAGCGAATTTACCGGTACGCCGCGACGGCTCACGCGGGTCAAGAACTTCGGTGCATTACCCTGAACGGACAGACCAAACAGCATGCGGCTATTGGAGTAGACGCCGCTGTTATACACGGACAGCGAAGCCACAAGAATGACGAAATTCAGCGCAGATGCCACCAGGTTGCTGTTCATATCGTGGAAGATCATCACGAACGGGCTGCTGTCGGATTTCACCTCGACCCAGGGATAGAGGGCGAGTAATACCACCAGCGAACCGATATAAAACAGCAGGATGCGGTACACCACCTGATTGACCGCTTTCGGAATGCTTTTCTGCGGATCGCGCGCTTCAGCGGCTGTAATCCCGATAAGCTCAAGCCCGCCGAAGGAGAACATAATGACCGCCAGCGACATGATAAGCCCATTCCAGCCGGTCGCCAGGAAGCCGCCGTGTTTCCATAAGTTGTCGATGTTCGCGCGCTCACCGCCGTGACCGGAGAATAGCAGCCACAGGCCAAAGCCGATCATGCCGATAATCGCCAACACTTTTATCAGCGCAAACCAGAACTCGGTTTCACCGTACAGACGCACGTTAACCAGGTTGACGGCGTTGATGATAATGAAGAAGGCGGCGGCCCAAATCCAGGTCGGGACGTCCGGTAGCCAGTACTGCATATAGATGCCAGCGGCGGTGAGTTCTGCCATGCCCACCAGCACAAACATCACCCAGTAGTTCCAGCCAGACAGGAAACCGGCGAACGGCCCCCAGTATTTGTAGGCAAAGTGCGCAAATGAGCCCGAGACCGGCTCTTCAACGACCATTTCACCGAGCTGGCGCATGATCAGAAAAGCAATCACGCCCGCAATGCCGTAGCCCAACAGAACGGCAGGACCGGCCATTTGAATCGCTGGCCCAATGCCGAGAAACAGCCCGGTACCGATCGCGCCGCCGAGGGCAATTAATTGAATATGTCGATTTTGCAAACCACGTTGCAGCGTCGGTGTCTGTTCCGACGAGGCTTCAGATAAACCGTTTCCTGAAGCGGATGACGCGTTTTTCACGTCCTACCCCTGTGTATTTATAGAGAAGGGGCACCTTTTAACACTTCGTGTCAGCAGGAGCAAGTTATAGGGTTGATGAATGGATGGGGCATCCGTGCCCCTGATAACGAGGGTAAAACTTAGAACTCGTAGCCGACAGAAACCTTAAAGGTGCGCGCTTCGCCCTGGAACACGTAAGTGCCGGAGTCGTCAACGCTCGACCAGTAGTTTTCGTCAGTGACGTTGTCGATGCCCGCCCGCACGGTCATCTGATTCTGGTTCTGATTCACCGCGAAGCGATAGCGCATGCCCAGATCCAGCGTTGTGTAGCTGTCTAACTTTTTGGTATTGGTGAGATTCGCATACTGTGAACCGGAGTGGTTGACGCGCGCCGTGGCGGTCAGACCGTCAATCGGTTTGATGTCATATTCCGCGCCCAGAACGGCATAGAAATTAGGCACGCCAACCGCATCGTTACCCTGGTTCACGCCGTTGTTGGTTTTGGTCAGCTCCGCCTGCAGCCAGGTGGCGCTAGCGTTTAGACGCATGCCTAACATTGGTTCGCCGAATATATTCAGCTCCACGCCACGGTTACGTTGCTCGGCGTCAAGACCGTAATGTTTGGTCACGCTGTCGAGAATTGCCGAGGGCATTTTGATTTCGAACAGCGCCAGAGAGCCGCCGACGCGACCAAAATCGGCCTTCACGCCCACTTCGTTCTGTTTTGAATGCACGATGCCGGTGCTCTGGCCGTAGTTGGTTGCAGCTTCTGGTGCGGTTTTACCCGGCTGCAGCGCTTCGGTGTGGTTAGCGTAGAGCGACAGTTCATTCCACGGCTTATACACGACGCCGTAGGTCGGCATCCAGCGGCTGCCGTCAAAGCTATCCGCCTGGTTTTCTGCGCCTGTTACTTTGTTATAGCCGCGAATCACCACTTTCTGATGACGTGCGCCCACGGTGAACAGCAGTTTGTCGTCCAGCACGCCGAGGGTGTCACTCAGCAGCCAGCCCTGAGTACGGGTGCGACCGCTGGTCAGCGGGTCACTGTAATTCCCGCCGCTACCGCCTAAGTTGGTGCTGTCAGGCTTGTCCACGCCGGTATTGTGATAGATGTTGGTGATCGGATTGTCCGCCGCTTTTGACATCTTCCATGCGATTTTTTCATTTTTGGTCTGCGCCGAATAGCCGACGTTGACTTTGTGCGAGACAAAACCGGTATCAAAGTTACCGCGAAGGCCCGCCATGCCGCTTACGCTGTCGCTGATACGGTTGGTGTCCAGACGCGTTGCCGTGGCTGTGCCGCTTTTATCGATGAGCTTCGCGCCGCTATACAACCCCTCTTCATGCGCGTGCTGCGCGCCAAGGCCGGTGTAAGCGGTCCAACTGTCGGTAATGTCGTATTCGCTGCGCCACATCCCGAATTCGTTTTCGATATTGCTGTAAGCCCATTTCTGGGAGTAGTTGCGATCGTTTTTCGGTGGCGTTGGCACGAAATCCACCGCAGAAATGTTGACGCCCGTTTCGCTGCCGTGGAAGGTTTTCTTCTGATAGCCCATGTCTACAGACGTACGGAAGTTGTCGCCTTTGTAATCCAGGCCGGTAGAGAGCAGCGTGGTGCGGCGGCGATCGTTCGCCACGGGCGCTTCGCCCTCGCGATGGACCAGGTTTACGCGCGCGCCAAACTGGTCGCTCTCACCAAAGCGACGACCCGCGTCCAGCGTGGTACCGATCTGCGAATCAGAGGTGTAATCCACGCCGATTTTCGCCTGCGGTGTGTCGCCCGCGTGTTTTGGTTCGAGATTGATCATCCCGCCGACGCCAGAGCTCGCCGCTCCGTTCATCATGGCGTTAGCCCCTTTGAAAATTTCAATTCGGTCAACCATTTGTGCGTCAACCACCTGACGAGGCAAAATGCCGGACAGCCCGCCAAAAGTCATGTCGTCGCCGTCGAATTTCAGGCCACGAATACGGAAACTTTCCGCACTGTTGCCGTAGCCCTGCACGGACTGCACGCCCGCATCGTTCGCGACCACATCAGCGATGGTTTTCGCCTGCTGATCGTCAACCAGTTTTGAGGTGTAGCTGATAATGTTAAACGGCACATCCATGGCGCTTTGCTGACCCAGCATCCCCATGCGTCCGCCGTTTGCGACCTGCCCGTCAAGGAAAGCCGGCACCAGCCGATCGCCGCCCGGTTTGAAATCGCTCGCCGGGGCAGCCTGGACCACGAGGGTGTCTTCTTTTGGGGTTTCCGCGGCAGAAGCGGAGTGCATAACCGCGCCGATAGCGAGCGCCAGCAGCGTTTTATTCATGGTGGTGTTGTTCATATTTAACTCGTTCAAGTACGCGCAAAATGGCCCGTTTCCGGGCCTAGTTATTTTTATTTCAAAGCGATTCTGACGACGCTGTCCGGACCGTTAGTGGAGTGATCTTTATTGAATGCCTGCTTAACGGTGACATACAGGGTCTGCCCGTCTTCCGACAGCAACAGGCTGTTTGGATTAGGCGGCAGATCCCAGCGCTGTTTTACCGCATACGTGGTGGCGTCCAGACTCAGCAGTTTTCCGCTTTCGCGCTGGGTGATATAGATCTCGTTGCGTTTGGCGTTGAATTTCACCGCCATCGAGTCGCCCACATCCAGTTGTTTGAGCACTTTTCCGGTGTGAATATCCAGCACCAGCGTGGTTTTGGCTTTGGAGTTATCGGTTACGAACAGACGACCTGTCGCGGTGTCCTCCGCCATATTCAGCAGCAGCGCGGGCTTGTCGCCCAGTGGTTTCCAGCGTTTTTCAATACGATTGGTGCGTGGATTGACCGTCAGGATCTCACCGCCACCGTTGGCCACGTAAATGCGCTGCATCTGCTCAGACCACAGCAAACCCGTGACCCACTGTCCGGCATTTTTGATGGTTTTTTTCAGCTTCAGCGTGTTGGCATCCACCATCCAGACGACCGCCGGATCGCCGACACCGCCGATGTACAGTACGTCGCCATGAAGCAGAACCTGACGCGCGCCGTATGGATAACCTTCTTTGTTACGCTCGGTGAACAGGAGGCGGTTTTTCACTTTGCCGTCAGCGGTATTAATCGCGGTAATGCCGCCATCCAGTGAATTGGTCGCATAAAGAGTTTGACCGTCAGGCGAGATCGCCAGCGCGAAGTTTTTCAGATCGGTATGGCTGCGGCCAATGGTTTTCAGCGTGGTGGGATCGAGTTTATAGACAACGCCGCCCTGCACATCCTTGAAGCCCTCTGAGCTGGCGACATACAGCGCGTCGCCTTTAGGGCTGAGCACCATTTCGTATAAGCCGTCGGCCAGTTCGCGTGTCACCACACCCGTCTCTGCCGGCGCGGCGACGGCGGTTTTCGCTTCAGGCGCAGGGGTGGGTTTTACTGCGTGCTGCGCGGCGCAACCGGAAAGAGAGGCAGCAACAAGCAGTGCCAGCGCGGACAATTTTTTGGTCATCAGGAACATCCTTTACCATTCAGAAAGTGAATTCAGGCGGGAAACTGCGTCGCATTCGGCTTGGCGATTTTGGTTATATTGACAGGCGGTTAAGCCAGTGCAGATTCCACTGTTAATACTCAGTGTTCCGTGTGAGATCTGCGCTCACTGTTGATGCGGGAAGAGTCCGTCTGCGCCCACAAACACTAAAGAGAATGAGAACTATACTCATTATCTTTGTATGATCAAGTGTAAATAGGGGAAACAAACGGAAAAAGTGCGGGTTAAAGAGAAGCTAACGCCCCGCTTATCCTTTTATACAAAAAACAGGAGATGGTGGGATATTTTTCCCCGACGGTTCAAAAGTTGAAGTGTGCGCAGGCTGGTTTGCGCTTTAAACATAAAATCTAAAAATCAAATAATTAGAATTTTATCAAAAAAAATTTAACGACTTTAAAGCAGTTTTGAGGGGATACACAATTGTATAAAGGCTGGCAGCGAGGGGATTTGAAGCCACCCCAGCAAATGGGGTGGCTGTAAAAACGGTTACTTCTTCTTGTAGATATCGGCCGTGCCATGGATTTTGTTTTCGGTATTCCCGGAGGTTAATACCAGCACATCAGCGCCTTTTTCATCGGCTTTTTTGATGAGTTCTTCTTTAGCATCAGCAATCGCAGTCTCGCCAGAGGTCGACACAGAACCAATCTTTTCATACTGGGACTCAACTTTTTTGAAGTCTTCACGCGTGAGCAACTCAGCAGCAAACGCATTCGTGGTGAAGAGAATCGCGGTTCCCAGCAAAAGGGCAGTGGTCTTTTTCATAACCTAATTCCTTGTGATTAATAAGAAACAACATCATCCTCACGATGCACAGCAAGGTTTAATCAGCATGGTAGAGAAATGACAGAAATGCCATTAAGGTTAGCCAAATCGTTTATAGCAAAACGTTAGAAGCTATATCCTGCGGGAATCGTTTTTTGAATACGAGTGGGTTTTAAGCGTGTTTGGAATGGCAGAAAACAGATGGTACGCCCTGTAGGATTCGAACCTACGACCTACGGCTTAGAAGAACGTAGAGTGTTATTTAACTGACTGTAATAGCATATGTTTATTCGCGCTCGCGCCGGATTTGTGTCATTACGTGTCGTGGTAATACCGCACCATTCATCAATACGCAGCAATGCATGCCACAATTACGACACAGAGAGCGCAAAGCCATGCATCCGAGCAACGCTTTGCATTCTCTCCATCACATCACCGGGCAATCGTCGAACTCACCCGACCGCGCATCGTTGATGATGTACGTGATCACCCCGAATATCGGACGCGACGTATCTGCACCGGTATCTTCCGGTATCTCCTCTCGCTTCCCGTTCTCCAGGTTGACCAAATGCGGCCTCGGGTGTGACCGGTAGCGCTTCACTCTGAACTCCCCGTCCATGCAGCATATAAGCAATGAGCCATCGCACACAGTCAACGAGCAGTCGATGACCAGCAGCGCACCTTTAATGATGCCCTCGCGGTAGTGCGTGTTACCCGCGCGCATGAAGTACGTTGCGTTAGGGTGCCTGATGAACTTCGCATCCAGCGAGATGCGCTCTTCTACGTAGTCTGCTGCCGGTGACGGGAATCCCATGATGACCTCCAATATTTACTGTGTATATATACAGTATTATCAAATTGCACTGGGGATCAAGGGTTGTTTGGCGTGGTGATATTAAGTGGTTGGCCGGAGGTGAGATTTAGTTTTCCAATAAAAAACCCGCCGGAGCGGGTTTGGTGTGAGTGGATATGTGCTTAGAATAGTTTCTTGAGGTCTACCCCGTACACAGCAAGCCATGCAGCATGCGGCCATGATTTAACAGATCCAAATCGCGGGTCAATGACGTCGTGTGGGATGGCATTATTTTCACGGCACCATTTCCGCAGCGGTTGCCATTTGAATTTTTTATCGAGTTTCTTCTCGACAGGAATGATAGCGGCATATTTTTTACCCTCACCAATTCGCTCTGCAAGTTTGTTCTTCTCGCGAACTGCAACCGATGCAGTAGCCATTGCGGTGATTTCGCGCTTTTCGGAGATCCAGCGCTTCTCTTTGACAGCACGATCGCGCTGTTCAGCAATAATTCGATTCTCTTTCACCTTCACGAGCAGATCTTCAAGCGCAGCTTCATAGCTAAGCGGAATACAGATGGCCTTGGCTGGGCGGAAGTACGAATCCTCCAGGCACTCGAAGAAAGACCATGCTTCGTCAGTGTCGACAATCTTCGACATGCGCGCAGCGCCCTTTTCAGTCCAGAGAGTGAGAGAGCGTGCTTTGCTAGAAATTTGTGAGCCACTGTCAGTGGCCCGCAAACTTTTAAGCTCAGCACCAGTTACCAAAAAGTAATGCTTTCCCTCTTCGAACCGATCAAGGTTTCGTGACAGATTCATACGGATACTCTTCTCATCACACCCATAATATCCGAAGATCAACCTACCGTGGCTTTCCGAACCGGAAACCAATATCATATAAACGTGAACCTTGAGGAATAAGTAGATGATTAAGCTTAAATATTTTAATTTGTTTTTTATCGCTATCTCATCAATAGCAATCCCGCTACAGGCACACAGTGAAATGACAAATCTGGAGTTCTTTCACTCCACTACTGATAAAATTAACTCAATGAAGCTATCTCAGGCTTCCACAGATGATTTCTTGCTCTTTGGGGATTCTATTACTCAGGGTCTGAACCATAACAACCTTTCCTTCGATCATACTAATCTTGGCATTGGCGGGGATACGGTTAAGAGAATAATGGAAAGGGTTAAAACCACTGACATAGCAATTTATAATGGGGTGTATTTGTTTGGTGGGGTTAACGATATTCTGGTTGGCCGTTCTGGGGCTGACATTTCAAAAGATATTTCAGACGCAATAAATTACATCGCCCCAAGAGCAAAAGTTCTTTATGTTTCTGAGGTGTTTATTCCAAATCAAAGAGCCACCTTTGTAAATGGCGGTGGGCTTGATTCAATTAATACGAATATCGCTTCATACTGTGCAAAATTCACAAACTGCCATTTAATATCGCTACCAGAAGGGTTGACCATCGATAAGGTTCTCAAGCCAGATATGTCCATATGTGATGGAACCCATCTCAGTGCTGCGGGATATGCTCTCTGGAAAGCGCAGCTAAATAAAAATATGGCATCCCTTCCGGCGCGAATGTATTACAAGCTGGTTGATTAAACTGGTTTAACCGGCCAGTTAATATCAGGGTAGGTTTCAACGTCAACCTTTGAAAGGTTGTATCGATAAATGGCCCATTCCTTTAAAACCAGGTCCTCAACCTCTGTTATGATTCCATATTCTTTTGCATCCTTCAGGGGGGCAATGATTTTATCGGCCTGGTCTCGAAGTGCGTTCTTCTGTTCTGATGCCTGATAAACCATCATCTCGCGGGTTGGCTCTGGCTGATCCCCCCATGATGGCATTCCTTTTTTATCTGCCACCCTCATTTTACCTGGTTCAGGATCTGCTGAATATTGATTAAAGCATGCCTCGGTCACAAGCACGGCGTCATCAGGAAAGGTGCCGTGCTTTTTATACTCATCAATCAGAATGTCCGGGTAAAATGCATTCGTTTTAGCGCTGTAATAATATTCCATATCACTCACCAATTGCGATATACGAAAGGTTAAATCCACCCGCGCCAGACAGCCATGCGGTGAACTGGTTTAATGGTGCTGTAGGTGTATTTTTAACGACTGCATACCATAGTCCTGTGGAACTTGCCCCGGAAGCCGCTGCAGCATCCGTCCATGTAAGGACGATGGATCTGACCGCTGACGGGAAAGCGACGGGGTAGTTTACGACTACCTGGTTAACCCCCACTCCGAACGAAATAATGCCAAACTGCACAATTTTCCCACCTGGCATTTTGTAGTAGTTAGTCCCAGACGGGAATGATGACATATCGGGGATCTGCCCAGCCCCGGTTCCGACGTCCTTAGTTGCAGCAGTTCCCAGGCTAGCAATGGTCGCGTAGTTATCAAGAATGTAACTCAACGTGCCGGCGGTCATCATGTTGGCCGCAATGTCATTTACCGACCAAGCGCGCGCAACGGTGCCTTCCTGTGCGCGAACTATGGTCAGAGAGTCGCCTGACCTGGCAGTTACATGTACGATCTCACTGATCTGACCGGTTGCAGCATCGATAAACGTTAGCTTAAAGAAGCTGGTACCAGAAACAGGAGATGGGAAAAGAGCACCCGTACCGGTATTCAGTGTCATCGTCGTTGCAGACGCGCTTATCCCGGCAGCCAGAACGCTTTGTGCGTTATTCGCAGCCAAAAGTAAAAGTGCCATTATTCCTCCGGAAATGGGATTATCCGCCGCGATAATAATCTCGGCAGTGTTATCATTGTTTACGTTAATAAATAGAGGTTTTTATGAATAATTTATCTGTAGCAGTATCCAGAACAATTCTATCTGGCGTAGCAACGCTGACTATTTTCCTTTCTGCATTCCTTATCATCCTTGCTATACAGATGTGGTCTCAGGAGGGGATTCCACCATTTGAGAATATCAAGTTTGTCATCGCGCTATTTTTTGTTGTGCTCATGCTCTTATCAATTTCAATATGTCTGAAGTTTTTTATGGACATGGCGATCAGCAGCAGAAACTATAAGCTGCTCAACAAAAGGAATTCACCCAACTAATTAGCCTACGATCGTCACCGATACTGGCTGGTAAAAAGGCATGTGGAGCAGGCCACTATCAAAGGCCTGCTTGAACAGCGCGGCATACTCATACTCTGTGCTTTTTATGACAACACTTTTTTTCTGATTGAAAGACCTTGCGTTATATGCAAATGAATTGTAAAGAGAGGAATCAGTCAGTCTCCTGTATCCTTTTATGATCGAGATACTGGCTCCTGAACCTGAAAATAATACTGATATACTCCACCGTTGGTCATTGACTACATCAACACCATCAATCCCCGTAAGAAACCGAAGTATTCTCCGCTTCAGCCATGGGATCGTAAAATGATACCCATCTCCTTTGTAAAAGTTCCACGTCATAATTCGCTTAAACAAATCATCAGATACGACGACCTGGTCAGAAATATTGACAACTTTCCGCCCATTAAATGGGAGTTGGTTGAAGAGAACGGAGTTGAACGAACCAAAGATGTTTTGCTTACCGCTAACCAGTACCGGCGGTTTAACCCCGTAAATCCCCCTCGCTATCCATTTCAACTGGTCTCCGGCGTTATACCCGCCCACAAAAATTGGCAGGTTGGCATTTAGCATCCATGTATAGATGTCCTGCGCCATTGTGTTATACGCAGTGACGAATGCCTGGAGATCATCATCGTCGTTATACTGCGTATACAGGTATGATTTAATGATATCTTCCAGCATGTTATATCCCGTCGACAATCACCCCATCTGAGGCGATGAACCAGTAACTGTAAGGGTCTCCGCTGATGATATTCGTACCAGCATCCACGTTAGTAATGACTCCGTTTACCGTCACAACCACGTTCAGCGTCGATATCAGGCTCATATCAAGTGTGCTGTTAATGGACTGAAGGAACACATCCTTTATGTTGTTTATGTTCATTGGCTTGCCAGCGAACACCCCATTTACATAACTGATTACCGGCCCCGAAACCAAAGCGGCTATTGTCGCATCCGTCAGATAATTGACACTCTCGGTAGCCCACTCGAACTTAATAGTGACAAGCTGCTGTAAAGGGATGACAAACGGGATGAGATAATCATCAGGCCAGTCATTAATGGTTACGACATTATTGCGGAGGTTAGGCGTTATGAGTCCGCCGCCTGTCCACGCGCCGGAGCTGGTCGTATTAATGCCGATCGAGAATGTATGTGATGACAGAACAGTGATGGTAAGCGGAACATTATTGACTCCTGTCATTCCCAGCACGCCAGTGATGTTGATTACCTGCCCTGTCGAGAATCCATGCGTTATATCTGTCGTGACAACACCAGGGTTGGCATTAGTGATGCCAGTGACGTTAAGGTCGGTGCCTTTAAGTCTGCTGATATCGCCGGCCGACTTATAAATGGCTCCTGCCATCTCGTAAATATCCCCACCGCCACACATGACGACCCAGGCATTGCCACTCTGCACGACTGATACAAGGCGCGCCTGTACATTGCTCAGGTCTGTTAGTTTTTGGCGGATAAACCCTGGATACCCCTGGACAGTAGACATCTGCGCCTGCCATACGCGCTCCCGAAACTCGTAATTCGTTTCAGGCTCGCCACCTGGTGTCCCGGCAACTGGATTGCTGCAGGAAAGGGTAATATCTGAAGGGAGGCTACTCAGGATCTGATTAACCGAACCAGCCGGAACCGCCCATGACCCAGTATTTGTCGCCACGCAGGTAACCACTGAACTAATACCAGAAGCCGGAATGATAGTTGCGTCTGACACCTGATAGGTATAGGTACCATCTCCAACAAGGAAACCCTGTGGCACAGGAAATCCTGCTGGCCCAGTGAACGATACAGGCACGGTGGTAGAACCATCAGTTTTCTGAGCGCTAACACCTGATTGCTGGGCCAGAAGATTCAGCATGAACATGTTTGCTTTCAGTGGGCCAACCGAATTTATCAGGTCAACTCTCATCTGATCGCAAATAATCAACGAGCCTACATCAGTGCCTACGATGTCCTCGATTAGAGAGCCAGGTAAATCCGTGGTTATCCCGGGAGATAACGCAGTCGCCTGAGCCACAAGTTGCGCACGCAGTTCTTCTGCGGTCTGTGGCACCGGCCCGGCGGCTGTATAACTGACAGACAAATCGCTCATACATTCACCGTAGTAATTATTTTTGAACCGGCATTTGTTATCGCCGAAATGTTATAGACAGGAGGGTCATCGCTCTCAAGGGCAATCTGCAAGGACGTGAAATATTGACTAAATTGCCTTTGCAATCGGTCTACGTAATAGGTGGGTAGCACCTGCTGAATGACTGAGGAATGAGCGGGAATGCCGTTATTTGCAAAAAATGGAGACTCCTGCGGGGCCAGTTTTAGATTCTGAATAAGCGTCGTCAGATAAATTGAGTCACTAAAACCATTCTCATCCGGAACCACTAAAACCCATTTTCCTTCTGCGTTTCTCCCATAGGTTCTCATTGTGTGATATTCCCATTGAAAGTAGTAGTTGGGGCACCAGTGTTCGCACCTCCATTACCATTTGTATGGTTATGGTTATTCACCCATGCCTTCATGGCTTCCCATCCAGCATGCATGATTGCCGGACTGGTGCTGGCGGTTGAGTCCTGCAACTTCCCCGTGGTTCCCGTTATGCTCCACATGCCCTGTGTAAGGGTAAACACTGTGCCGCCAACGGTGACCTTAAACTGATCAACAGCAACTATTGCCACGCTTTCAGGCGTTAACATAAACGTCGTGTTGCTACCCTGATCCCGGATAGTTACACCCTCCGGCCCATAGATGGTGACGACATTCCCGTTGACGGCCTCCCACTCCGTGTTGCTGATCGGAAGGTATACCAGAGCGCTTAGATTGGCAGGCGGCGTTAGGTCGGCAATCCCGCCTCCCTGGCCGCTAACCCCACCAAGATAGGTGTCAGCAGGAATGACAATGCCTTTGTCCCCCGGCTGCATCGGATATCTGATGTACTGGGGGCCGAAAAGTGGAATTGTTACCTGAGGGAAAACGTATGGCGTGTCATGCAGCTCGAAAGCCACCGTTACCATGTTTCCTTTCTGCTCAACAATACTGGCGGGAAGGATTTTTCCGGCCGCCTGGAACGCCTCATTAAACTTCTGCTCAGCGAACCTGTTCATGTTCCGGCCAAAATTAATCTTCTGGTCAACACTCATTTTGTCTTAACCGCCTCCGCCGGGTATGCCTCAATCACGGTGATCCACGCTTCCGCTGTTGGCTGCCTGCTGTTACCCAGCAACCTCACCGATTGCACTACAAATTCTCCGTTAAAGGCTGAGTCATCGCGAAACTGCGAATAAGACGACGCCTGAATCATCGGCCTGGATTTTTCCGGCATCAGGATGTGGTCGCCAGTCTGCAGGTCAGCGCGCATGACGCAGATAATGCTGACAACACCAAAACTAATCCACGTTGGCTGGCCGATCAGGTCATTGAAATTTATCTGGACAGGGTTTTTACTCCTTTCCGTCGCGCTGGTTTTTAATTCCTGATCAGGGTGGTTAGCGTAATCATTATCCCACACCCGGATTTCGTTGCCGTTGACTACGGCAATTTCCACTCCCGTATAGCCTGGGTCTTTGATACGCGAGAAAGAAAATGCTCTCAGGTTTTTTGTCAGCTCAGCGAGTGACCCGCAAAACATGGGACGATCATAATTCAGCGTCAGCCTGTCGCTGATGCTTATATTCGGCGTAAAACCGCCCATCGTCATGACACATTGTGTCAGCGCAACGGAGAGTTTCTGTCCAATAGACCATGGCATGGTCAGCTGGAGAGGCACCATTTGCCCGCGCGCCGTGGTGTTTATCGGACCTGCGACAATGATGAAATCCAGCCGCAGTTCCGTTCCCTGCCAGTTGCCGAACACCTGAAAAATGGTTCCCTCAATGGCGAGCTTTTTATCCCATGCCCCAGCCAGAGGCAGACCTTTCGACATCCCGGAAAAGATCTGAATTCGCTTGCCGTAGAGGTTCTGTCTGGCCTGCTGCATATCTTTAGGCCCAATACCCCATACCGTGAGATGGGTTTCACCTGCTGGCGTCGATTCTCCAAAGCGCATGATGTCGAATTCCACCATCAGCGCCCCAGGGTTATAGACTCCGTTCTTCAGGCTGGAATATTGCTGGATTAAGGTATCGCCATCAAAAATGTTAATTTCGTAATAGCGCATTAGCTCGTTACCTCAATCTGACCGTTTTTCTCTCGCCAGATCATGGTTGTTGCTGAGAATATTCCAGCAATCAGGTTAATCCCTGCCGTTGCAGTAGAGCCCACGACTGACGTATTCAGAACCGGTTTTCCCGCATTATTGAGTATCAGGAGATACCAGCGCTGCGAGGCAATATTCCATTTCATCTGGCAGGTATAAACAGTTCCATCAAGCACCGGCGAGAAGGTCATGCTTTTCTGCTCTCTTCCGGTAAAAGGGTAGGTTGTTGTTGTCATATACCAAAGGCCCCCTGAAGCTTGCCTATTACCCCAGTGATTGCCTCCGTAACAGATCCACCAAGAGATGTGTTTCCAAGAGCACTGACTGTATTCGTCCAGGCGCTGCTGTTTGTTCTGTCTCCGCCGTCAATCTTGCTGATGAAACTGTTCACAGCCTGCTCAGCTGCAACCTCGCTTATTAAAGGCTGTTCAAAATCCCATAACCATGAACGCTGAGGCAGGGCGTCATTGCCGGACGAGTTATCCTTTACTGTCCTCAGAATGCAGTTGCTGTAGATGACGGATGGAGTGGCAACGATAAACGTCCCGCCAAGGTTGGCGTGGGCTTGTAAAACAGCCTGTAGCGCGCTCATTGTTACCAGTTTGGTCATGGCACCCGTGTTTTCATTAACCGGCGCATCCATCAGCAAACTTACCCTCAGAGGTTGAGCAAGTAGCGCATTGGCCGCCACCGTCTGGTTAGCAAATGGGTATTTAGCGATATCGTAATCAACCATCGTTGCGCCCTGGACTGGTCTCCAGTGGCAGAAATACTTATCCAGATCGGTTAGATTTATCGCCCCGCTCACCAGCCCAGTAACGAAACTTGCGCTTTGGGTTAATGCCACTATCGGCAGCATCCCACCGGGTATTGATTCCGCGACGCCATTGCAGAGAATGACCGGGGAGATCTCAAATCCAAGCTTATAAAGCTCACGAGTAAATCCCATTATCCGGCCACTCCAAGTTGCGACGATGAAACAATGGCGTTTCCGCCCGTATTGTTGAAAATCTGAATGACAGCGCCCTCACTCACTCGATTTCCCGCCCCCTCTTTCGAGGCCATAGCAGATATCAGTTTCGCGAGGATAACCGGGTCATTGAGGTTGAGTTTTTCGTTCTCGTTGATACCGGTCGTTTTCACAACATGACGAATATACGCAGCGGTATCATTCTCATTGGAAGGTGCCCACTTGTTCGCAATATCGCGGACTGTGTTTACTCCTCTGGTCCCGTAAATCTGGAGCTGTTTTGCAGAGGCCAGAACACCCTCATCCAGAGTGGGGAATACAGCAAAATCACCACTTTTCGTATTGTGGGTTCCGTAGCCCTCGGCCCATCTTAGGTTTGTTGGGTTGTTAAACCTGTCGGCGATCGTCCTTCCTTTTGCCGACACATCAGCAGGGCTTGCGTCAACTGGTGTAACGTCTCCGCCAGAAAAGAAGCGCTTAACACCCTTCAGCCATCCCCACACATGCGGATCACCTTCACTACCTGGTGTATAAGTTTTTCCCGTTCTGGGGTCAGTAACCTTTTCATCACTAAGAATTGACGATCCAGAGGTCACATCTGCCGCGGTGATATTTGTTTTTCCTACAACCCAGTCGTAAACCTTTCCAATCAGCCTGCCCATCTTCTGGACGCCTGACATGAAGCCTTCTACGTCTTTTGTGAACTCCGGGGACGCCAGGTAGTTGCCGAAGCGCTCAACGCCTTTTGAAAGCCCTTCAATCCACTTTCCTAACTCAGGTGACTTAAGTACGGTGTCAATTGCGGTTGAGAGTGCATCGGACAGTTTGGTTAGAGAGGGCGTCAGCGGACCAAGACCACGAACAAAGGTATTCCTGATGCTCTGGCTGCTGTAATCAAGCTGAACATTGAAGTCCTGCCACTGCCTGGCCTGCTGATCCGTTATCTGAAGAAGTTTGGCATCCTTCTGAGCGCGCCGCTCCATCGCATTAATCTCTTCGTCGCTCATGTTTTTGAAGCGATTGAGATCGTCAAGGCTGAAGAAGTTTGTCAGCCCATGCGCGTTTGCTCCCTGGAGCGTGCTGCCATTTTTGACAAAGATGTCTCTGGCGTTACGAATCATCTGCGGAAGCAGTTTTGACGGGTCCTGATCTGGATTATTGATACCCATCGCCTGAAACTGCCAGCGCTTAGACAGGTCCATCTGTGCATCACGGATTGAACCAAGCGTGCCAGTTGGATTCCCCAGCGCTTTCTGGTAGTTAATTGCCGATGCATCCAGACCGCCGATTGTTGTCCCAAGCCCAAGCGATGTGAACCTTTGCGAACCGGTGGTTGCCGCAAGACGATTAATACCGAAAAGACCGCCAACCCCCATCAATCCAGTAAAGGTGCCAACTATCCCGCCCCATGAAAGCAGACTCAGAGTAGCGTCTTTGATATGCCCGGCGAGAGACTTCGCGTCTTTTGTCGCTGCACTCAGGAAACCTTTCGAGGAGTTGGCATTTTTGTTGAATCCAGCCTGGTTTTTGTTGGCCTGATCAAGGTTGTCGTTGAGGCGATCTAATCCGCTATTGATTGAAAGAATGGCATTAGCACCCTCTGAAAAGGCTTTTGCTAACTGCTCGCCTTCCGATTTTGCCCTCACCGTCTCCCTGGTTGTGTCACTAATTCCATGCACCGCCCCTCTCCATGCTTCAGGTAGCTCGCCAAGTGCTGACTGGTATTCCCTGAACTTTTCCATAAATGACACAAACTTTTCGTCATTTACGTCAATTTCCACAATTGACTTAGCTACCATTGAAGGAACCCCTTTCTTTCAGAGCTGCGATTATGAATCTCTGGCGGTATTGCGCGGGACTGGAGAATTCCTCCCCAGTTATTTCCCGAATAATCCGCCAGAAACCCTCATTCGACGCCCAGTCTAAGAGGGTATAAAGGACGTTTCCGGCTGGGCATCCTGGCTCTGGGTATCGGTGTCCTGATTCGACTTCAGCAAGGAATCGCGGAATGCCGTAGCGCTCGATGACTCGAGTTGCCCACCGTACATTCCGATCACCGCTCCCACTGTCGGGGCGATCAACTCCGCTTTCTGAATGGCAGAAGAAACCATAAAAAAAACAACCTCCCCTTCAACTTCACGATATTCGTCAGGAGAGATAATGTCCTGCTTAAGTGCTGAATCCAGACCGGTCGTTTTCCAGGTGCCTTTATCGTTCCAGATAACGGAGGTCATACGCTGAATCTCGTCAACGACATTGGGCCCGGAAGAGTCACCTGAGAGCTCCTGCTCTTTTCGGATCTTCTTCCTCAACATCATCGCGGCAACTCGTGCCGCGCCCAGGCCGCCAACCTGTGAAATAAAGTTGGTAAAGAGGTTGCCAAGCAGCAGGCAATGCTCCTCAACAACTTCATACGGCAGCGGGGTGACGTGTAAATAGACGACAGAACCGTCATCCCTGGTGATGTTGCTCACCAGGTTTAGCTTTTTATCGATTCTCACTTTTACACCCACATATTGTCGTTAGAGGTGATATACCCGCTCATCGTCACGACATAACCCGCGTCCATGCCGTTAAATGGCAGTTCGTTGAAGTTGACCAGATAGCAGTTAAGAACCGTAAAGTTGCTCAGTGTGTTTGAATCCGGAGTGAGCACGACTTCACCAAGTGACGTATCAGTCGCAAAGCGGTTTTTATAGCTATCACTAAGACCCTGAGTACGAAGCAGATGCACCGTTACTGTTACCTGCTGATACGGAGCCTGACTACCAACCGTTCCCGTCATTGTCGGGATGATGTCAGTCGCTGCGCCATCAGGTCGCATGCTGATTCCATCCTTACCAAGATAGGAGGCTGTAATATTCAGCGCAGGAACGTCAGTTACGGATACCGCGCCGCGTACACGATTAAGAAATCCCTGCGGTACTAATGGGTTTGCCATTTTTTACGCCCCTACGAAGTTCGTTACGTTCACGTTAAACGTGATGGATTCAAAGCCACGGCGCGGCGTCATGACGGCGCTAAGGCCGTTGTACTTGCCGGCTGGGTAGTCTGATGGGTTCAGGCTGGTATAGCTGGAGAACGGCACTGCGTTAATCACAGCATTACCTGCGTAAGTGCCTTTCTCATACTCTGTGTTGAAATCAGACTGAATGAGTTTTGCGCCAATGACGCGCCCCAGAATCAACCCATAACTGATGCCATTACGCAGGGTTTTGAGAGCCCGGTTTTGCAAACGGTCAATGCCCTGCTGATCGTAATAAAGCGGATTGGTATTGGTGTTGGACCCATTGATGATTTCGTTAGCCAGGTCAAGCTCAAGATTGATGGCTGCCCATGCAACGGAATACCAGTAGTTAAACGGATTTCCATCCAGCATGTGTCCCGCCACAAGCATCTTGTTGCTAAGCCCACCTTCGGCTGCTGTTCCAACATAGTTAATGCTGCTGTCCTGCAGTTGCTTGAGCAACGTACCGTTACCCTCAATTGGATATTCAGTTACGCCGTAGCCAAACCTGTAGGCCATTGGAGGGACCATATTTGACGATCCCGGGTCGTTAGCCAGAGAGGACTGGAACGGGAACGCCATTGAGAATTCACTTGCCGGAATAGTTGGTGATTCAACACCGGCAGATACAGATTTATTAGCCGTCGCCACCCATGAGGAGTATGTGGCGGTCGTGGTGGTTACGAAGAAATAAACCAGTGATGCCGGGCTTGTGTATAACCCGGTCAGTGTTTTAAACGTAGCTTCCGCATCCCACTCACGAGGAACCAGATAAGAGAAGAACTTCTGGTAAGTGTTACCCAGGGAGATATCTTCATCGATAAACTCACCCAAAGCCGTTACTGCCGCGGCGGCCGACACATCACCAAGCTCAAGAACATATACAGCTCGTGTAGTACCTTGCGCCCAGTAGGTGGTGTTCATCTGAACAATCTCACCGGCTACGACCGTCTTAACCGTGCCCATCGTTGTTGCTGTGCCGGGATCGCTGGTCAGAGGATAGGTAAATTGCGTCGCCGTTGTCACTGTAGCTTCGACTGCGCGGTTATACGCCGCTGGGATCACACCAGATACGACCAATGGGATGGTGCTCCCGGTAGTCCATCCATGCGGCGATGACGTAGTGACTGTGACCAGGTTCGTTGCCCAGGTGATAGTAGAAATGGCTTTCCCAGGAGAGGTAATGTTTTTTAAATCATCTTTACTGGTCAGTAACTGATACTCTCCAGCAGAAAGAGTTGTCCCGCCCATGGAGATCATCGCGCCAGACTTTAGCAGTTGCGAAGGCTTCGGAGGGTTAGTCACCGACACGTTAATGTTAACAATTGCCATTTAGTTATTTCTCCGCGTAAATGGACGGGATTGCAGTTGATATCAGCTGGCGCGAAACATTACGCATCCTTTGCTGGTAATAATTGACTTTGAATTTAATGGTCTTGCGCATGGCAATAATGTTCAGTTCGTTCTGCGTGACCCTCTCATCCTGAACCACAGGGATATTCATCACCCCCATCTCAGCGACATCGGTTAGCGTGTAGTCCTGAACGTATCGAAGGAAGTCCTCTACACTGGCGTTCCTTAACCCTGTTACCGAGATCGTCACATCCTCAGAAACCAGTTGATATTGGTTCTGCTTTTCATCCAGGTAAAAGGCACCTGCGATTGGACTGGTATTTGCGCATTTCACTGTCGCGTAGGGCGGTGACAGATTCTGAGTTGACAGCATTGCCGGGAACATTGGCATGTACTGACTTAGAGAGAGCCAGACCGGTAGCGAACTGGACACCACAACATCATTCAGGTCGATATCGTCAACAGAGTTAATTATCTGCGACCGCATGTACGGGAAAATTGCCTCGCCCGTATAGTGATAGAGATTTGCTGGCTCATTGAGACCGGTACGTCTGGAAAAAGAGAATTGGATCCCGAAGAACTCACCGATATACAGAACGTCAGTCCCGATGTCGTTGAATGGGTCAATATCTGCCTGGGCTGTGAATGTCACCACATTGCGATCGTAAAGCTGCTCGTCGTCCTGGATTGACTCTGTTGTCAGGTGCAAATAGCCTTTCACATCCTTAGTGTCTGGTTCTGGATCGGGGTCATCAGAAAGAATTGATGCTTTAACCCAGAATACAAAGCCATCCAGCGGAAGCACCTTCCTGATGTACTTTGTGAATGGCACCACCTGAAACTGGCTGAGGTCATCAAGGCCTTGCGTCAGCGTCGCGTTTAATTCTGTTACTGCCGTCTGCTGTAACTCACTCAGGGAAGGCATTTAGCACCCCGCTTACCCAGGCTCGCATCGCGGCCTGATAGGTTCCCGTGTCAATGAACGATGCTCGCGGATCGCCTTTTTTGGTTTTTAGTCTTTTTGATATGCCAAGCAATGCGCGCCGGGTAGGAACGCCAGGCATACCGTCCATTTCCCTGTTATCAAGGAAGGCGACAAAAAGGTCATGAGTTCGTGACATCGACTCAGCAAAAGGGTCGGTTATCGGTGGCGCGCCAGCCAGCATGTTTTCAATACCTGCAGCCAGGTCTCTACTCATCATGTCGGCTATGTCATTACCGTACCTGTCGAAGAACGTCTGCATGATCTGGTATTTCTCTTCCAGATATTCAGCAACGTCTCCGGTAGTGGTGTTCTCGTCCTCGTAAGGAATATCTATTACGCCAAGATGAAACGTAATCATGACAGGCCCCACAAGCTCCCAAACTGCTGGGCGATCATCAGATACCGTCGACCCCATGGGTCCTGCAGCATCTGTAAATCAGCCAGGGAGAGTTCTTTAAAGAAGTCAGGAACGAGCCTTTGCGCGCTGGTTGCGTTATCTCCGGCACCGGTAATAACGCCAGCCTTGAAGTTATTCAGCCCAAGCGTTTTACGGAGGTCAGAAAACACAGACTCAGTGCCATAATTCACCAGGAAGGATGCGCCGAGGTTGTACACGGCAATGCCATACATATTTGGCATAACCATCTCAATTTCCTGGTTCACCCACTCCGTTGCTCCACCATATGCCATGGACAGAGAAGGAGAATTGTCGGGAACCTGAGCTGTGGTAATCCCCATATCAGTACGAACGAATTCGATGAATCCCGACAGGCTGGTTGTCATTTATTTTTGCTCCGCTTTTCAGTGACGATTTTTTCATTCACCACTTGAGCATCGTCATTATCATCGCGCCCTTTTGCCTGTTCAGCACTGAATTCCATCTCTCCGTCATAACCGGTTCCGCTTTCACGAAGCGAGCTGTCCAGCGCGGCCACAGATGCCTGGCGGCGACCATGAGAGTTGCGAGTCAGGTGATCGTCGTTGTCACGAATTGTTTTCTCGATGACGCTCGCCGATACCGGCTTATCCACGCTATAGCAGAGACCTACAAAGCTTTTGCTCTGGTCGATCTTCGATGAATCAACCAGGCCGTAAACCTGATGATGCTGAATTACGGCATCAATTTCTTCACGAGATGCGTTATCCAGTACAAGCATCTGTGAGCCATGAGCGATTGGGATTTGACGAAGCCGACCAGTTTCCAGCACGCGGAAAGAGAAGATGTGGCGCTGTTTAGTGGTGTTGGCAACATAGAGTTTCATTGGTTATCCTCACAAAAAAGCCCCCTCCTGTTGCCAGGAAGAGGCTAGTCACATCAAAGGTTGATTAAGCGCTGTAATCCATCGACAGGATGGTGATCGCTTCCGGACGAACTGCCCAGCCAGACGTTGAGCGCATCTCTGCCAGAACGTCGATCGCACCACCTGCAATAGGTGTCGGGATTTCACGCGGCGCAGCCATATCACAGAACATCAGGGCATTTGCATTCAGTGACGGGGTCAGCTTGGCAAATTCGTTGGTGTTCACGGTGGAGTTAACCATCGGAACCTCAACCTCTGGCACGGTAATCACTACCGCATCAGTACCGCCTGCGCCAGCACCGATCAGGGTGTCGTCATATACCCAGTCGACCTGAACATTCGCACCCTTCAGGACTTCTTTCACTGTTCCGCCAACGGTGTCAGTACCGCCGCCAGGACGCTGGTAAGAAGTCAGCTGGACAATCTGCTGGATCTCCATTGCACCCAGCACGCGCTGAGGTCCAAGGATAACCACGCGCTGCTGACGACCCAACTGCATAGTGCGAGTAAGGGCTGCCTGAACATGTCCCAGTAGGTACACGGCCATCTGCCCATGGTCGTAAGTCAGGACGGTGGTGTTGCCGTTGCTGTCAGCAGGTAGCGTTTCAGTGGTAGCACCTGCAGTATTCAACAGGCCTTCGCCGCCTGCTGGGTTCATACCAAACAGGAGCGCACTGCGCAGCTGCTGGAAGATGCCCTGACGCATGCCGAGGCGTTGAGCTTCTGGCAGCGCAAAGTTCCAGTTACCTGCAGCCGCCATGTCGTGGTGGTCATAAATACCACGGCAACGGAACAGGTAGGTTGGGGTGGAGATCATGCGCGCTTCCATCGCCACACTAGGCAACTGGTTTGCGTTACCAGACTGGCTGGACGTGACCTGAGTGCGCAAATCCAGACGACGCATATAAACATACTGATCGCCTACACCGAGGCGAACCTGTGGGTTGCCGCTGGCGATGGTTTCAAAAGCACCGGACGCCTGCTGGTAACCGAGAATCATCTCCGGCGCGATGTACGACGGATTGACAATTGTGTAGCTGGGGGTAATTGCAGCCATTTAATTCAGCTCCCGATTAAAGTAAGACCAGCGCGCAGCTGTCGTTATTGATCCAGGTAAGGAAACCAGTAGTGCTGTCGTAAGACACAGTTTTGGAATTCCCGGACTCAATGGAAAGAACCTTAACCGGCAGAGTGATATCTGCTACAGCAACCGCGCCGATTGTTCCCTGAGTGGTAGCCGCTCCGCCAGGAGTAGAGACAGGCGCATAGGTGAAGGTGGTTGTGGTGGGCACCGACAGAACAACCACAGTGCCGTTATATGCCGCCGGAGCCACGCCGCTTAGTTTCACGTACTGACCGGCTGTCAGGCCATGAGCAGAGGTAGTAGTTGCCGTTGCCACGCCAGAAGCGTAAGTGACCGCAGTGGTTGCAATGTCGGCACCGGCAAATCCAGCGGCGGCAGCGGTGGTGATTTGGCTGTTTACGAAATCCCACGCCAGCGGAGTTCTAACTGATGCGCCTGAAGTGCCCAGAGCAACAACTTGCGCTGAAGCTTTCAGCGGCACTCGCATGTTAGAGCCAATGCGGTAGAAAGATACGCTCATGCCGGAGGCAAACAGCGGAACTGGAGACTGTGGGGTGGTCAGGCCGTTATGAGCCTGATTGAACACAGTAAATCCTTCCAGTTCAGCCAATGTTTTGGCGCGACGCACAGATGATCCCCGAGGACTCGACGCAGTACCTGGAAGCAATTCAGCAACTGGGATGCCGCCCCAGATAGGGGTTGTTTCGCTTGCTGCTACAGTGCCTGATGCCAGATTGAAGCGGTTGGCTGGATCATCCAGCGCCACACCCTGAATAAAACCGTCAGACTGCACACCGAAGGAGCCAAGCGCATTCGTGGTAGCCATCGGGTTAAGAGATAATTTAGCCATGCCTTTGAACTCCCGTTAAGCCTGGTTATTGATGCTGGTAATCTGGCGCTTGCCCAACTGGAATGGTGCCCAGGTAGCAGCGGGATCGCCTTCGAATGTGCTGATTTGACGACCGGTAGCATCAGCGCGCTTAATTTCACGCAGCATGCCTGGGCCCACTGACAGACTTGCCGACTTTTGAGCGTCTGCATAAATCTGTTTTTCAGCGAAACCGAGAAGGGCTGAGTCAGCAATTGAAGACAAATCAACAGACTTAAAGTCAGGTGAATGCTCCTGCAACTGAACCATCAGGCGGCGGCGGTATGCCATTGGCTTCTCGCCAGAAAGTGGCACCGGCGCACGTTTACCGAAGCTTGAGAACACGCTGTCTGCCTTGACTTGAGAGTCAGCGACTTCGTTACGTTCTTCATCAGACAGTTCGGTTGGGATGCGGGATTTGAGATCGGCGATTTCACGACGCAGTTCTGAATCAGCTTTGTCTTTTGCCATTTTTTCTTCTGCCTCTTTCGCTTCAGCATCAGCCTTTTCTTTGGCCTCTGAATCTGCTTTTTCCTTGGCTGACTTTTCTTCTGCGTCGGCCTTGGCTTTGGCTTCTTCTGCCTCTTTATCTTCGGCGTCTGCTTTGGCTTTTTTATCAGCCTCTTCAGCATCAGCCTTAGCCTTGGCGTCCTTGTCTTCGGAGTCTGCCTTAGCCATGCGTGCGTCAATCGCTTTATTGATTAGCGCTACGATTTTTTCCTCGTCCATTTTTTCAGCCTCATTAGGAACGGAATCAGATTTAACACCAGTAGGGTCAAGGAGCTTGTCCCATACGCCCTGTTCACAAACAGCAACGTGGTCGAGCAATACCGGGGAACCTTCCACCAATAGAGGCTGACCATCGACTTTGATGATTGAATCGGGTACTTCACTAAACGTGACGGTTGGAGAGGTGCTTAATTGCTTTGTCGCCATTATTTCAGCGGCTTCAGCGTCATAAACTCGGGCAATAGCCCACACCTCGCCATTGTCGGCAACCCAACTGTTTGTCAGGGTGCCAATCACGCGCTTAGCAAATTCATCGCTGTCGAGTTTATTTCTCTCAGGGTGCAGCCAGATAAGGGGGACACCGGCTACTCTCTGAAGAAATTCGGGGGTCAAATAGTCATCCGGGTTGCGGAAGGCCATTTGTTGATCTGCAGATCGCCATGTAACCCCTGTCCCGGTTACTCGAATGGCGTACATCCACATGTTTATAAAGAATTGAGGGCTGCTTAGCGTTCCATCAGCGATGAGTGACGCCACTTGAGTTTCGTTGAGTGCTTGCTGGGCCAATACTTCAGCGAAAGGTTGATGCAGTGGCTTGGGCAGGTCATCGATGTGAAACCACCCGGAATCAAGTGATTCATCGTTGATAGTTGCTTCGAACTGCTCATCAACATCAGCACGGAAGGTAAGGTAGTCACCGGATACGCTATAAGGGGTCATTGGACCGTCATATCGATACCCAGCCTCTTCCATCACCTCTCTGCGCGCAGCATCACCTGCTATCTCGTTTGGCTCCAGCTTGCCGCCAGGTGGGCACCATGTTCCGTCGTCAGATCGCTGAATCAGAAAGACCTTCTTCCCGTTACGGAACATGATACCGCTAGCGAAAATTGCCACGTTTCATTGCTCCTATTGCGTTATTTTTTACTGCTCATCGCCTCCATGAATTTCTTTCCCTTCTGGGTAAGCATGTCATCGGGGATGCTGCGTAGGTTGTAGATATATGTCACATAGCAATCGCAAAACACTTCCTCGCCTGGCTGGGTTATTTCATCCAGATATCCGGATGAACCAGCTTTCACG
Source organism: Enterobacter sp. 638 (assembly GCF_000016325.1). Lineage (NCBI taxonomy): Bacteria > Pseudomonadati > Pseudomonadota > Gammaproteobacteria > Enterobacterales > Enterobacteriaceae > Enterobacter > Enterobacter sp. 638. The sequence continues at coordinate 1,135,304 of NC_009436.1, read as the reverse complement.
TATCCATTCTTTTGCGCCCAGTTACCACGGATGAGATAGAACTTCAGATCACGCTCTTTGTGGTCTTCTCGGTAGTCGTATCCAGGTCTGCGCCAGTGACTGTGCCATTCAGCTGCAATCGCGTTATTGCTCGTTGCAATCACGTTGTCGATGTTGGCTATCAGCTTGTGGTTCTGGTCGATCATCACCCGTCGGGCTTCGTAATCGACCTGTTCGGCGCTCTTCTGGATGTGGGTTGCCGTATCTCTTGCCGTTCCCTGCACACCATTCAGCGCGATGCTGTCGGATGAAGGAATGCTACTGGCCCATCCGCTAAAGCGTGACAACGTAGTGTCGATCGCCTTCTGCCTGTTCAGTTTGATCAGGTCAGCGCTGGCAAGTATTCGCCTGTCCAGCTCTGTCCTTAGTTTTGGCTCAAGATAATTAATGGTGAAGCGGGATATCCCAGGGTGTCTTTTCAGCGCGGCCGCACGAGAAACCTGAACCTCATAGGACTGCGTGAGTTTACTGGACACCATGCCAAGGTAATCATCTGAGGTTTCACCCTCCGCTGATTGCCTGATCAGTGACTGCCATCTCTCCAGTTCTTCCCGCGATGAATAACCGTTTCGCAGAAAGAACTTCACGGCCTCCATTACGGTTTTAGTGAACTGGCTCATAGCATCATCCCGCTCCCTGGTTTTTCTGAATCAGGAGCAGCGGCAGGAGGAGGGTTATCTTTCAACTTGTCGTAGTCGAAACTCAGCCTCTGAGGGAACAGGTGTTCGTTAGCGTTGGCGTTTTCACACGCCCACTCGATCAGCGTTGCTCGGTTCTCCGGGTCTGCTGTTAGCTGAGGAAGAACTACTTCCAGCATACTTACGATCGCCTTGAAGCGGATCTCATCAACCTTAACCTTTTCGCTCTCTGGCTCTTTTAGAGACGACGCCCAGCGGAACTCAAAGTTGTTAATCCACTTTGCAAAGTAGATGCTGTACGTGTCTTTTATGTCCGGGATGTCGGCGCGAAGCGACTGAAAGAATTCAATGCTCCATGCCCGGTACTGGCATACCCTGATGAAGAAGTCGTATAACGTATCAAGCCATGCGCGCATGTCATCGATGTAGACTGCAACAGCCTTCGCGTCCTCTGTTCCCTCACCAAAACCCCTGGCGAACGTTTCACTGTTCAGGATGATGGCTGGCATATCGGCGGCGGCGGCGATGTTAGCTAGAATGTGGTTGCGCGCTGAGTCGAGTGGCTTTTCAAGGTTGCTCAGGTCAATGGACTCGATAAGGTCCTTTTCCCCTATCTGAAGTACCTCACCGGTCTTTCCTCGTTTAAGTAACCCTCGCTTAAAGCTGCTAAGCCGCTGCATCATGTTATTTACTACGGAACTGGCTCCGGATATTTTCGTTACCAGAAGACCACCCTTCACCGCGACCATGTCATCTGTTCGCATGGTCTGAATGAATGACTTAAGCGGGAACAGAGCGCGCTGGTAAACGCTTCGTCCTGTGAATCCAAATGCTGCCGGGTTATAGGCCAGGTAAATTGGGTCTTCGTTCTGCACCACAACGCAGCGGGACTTGTGATACGGCTTACCGGCTACGCTGATACCCGATACTTTCTGGAAATCCTGAGCGTTTGGGTCCTGATTCAGAACTATGCTCCCCGCGGTATTAAGCGGGTCCAGGATGTTAAAGCTTACGTTGTGCTTATACAGCGTGCGGAAGTCTACTGCCTGAGATGGCTCCTGGTTGTCTACCAGCATGGCGATCGCTGATGTTCCATAGATTCTCGCCAGGCGCGCAGCGTTAGCGATATGCCGATCTGCACCAAGTGCTTTCCACTCACGCTCGAATGCGTCACGAAGCCTCTGTTCAATGCCGAAGGTCTGCGCTATATGCACGGTTCTTGGCTCGTTCATCGCCATCTTAACCGGGCGATCGACCATCTTGCCGCCAAGCGGGTGATACAAGTAAATGGTTTTGCAGGTCTGGTATCCAACGGTCATCCCTGGCTGAATGTCATCGCTTTCCAGAAGCGAGACAAGCTCCGGCGATGTGCTGCCGATTTCGAAATCATCTTCGTTCATTTGGGGTTCTCGTCAGATTGCGTCGCCGCTGCCGAAGGCGATGATCAGACCGTAGGTGTAATCATCAAGAAGGTCATCAGCGCGCTTGTGCGCTTTCTTATCGGCAAGGTGGAATCGTGATACCTGCTTGTGCAGATGGTTTGCCGTTTCACCTTTGAACACGGCCGTCTTTTCGTAAGCATGACGTGAAATCTTAGCCAGTCCGCGATAGTGATATCCGGAGGCCATAATTGCGCGTTCGTCCTTCCCCTTACTGGTCAGGGCAGACTCAATCTTGTTTACCTGCCACCCGAGGCTTTCGCCTTTTTGAAGCAGGATGCTACCCATGCTCGCATCTTCAATGAACACACCAAGGCTTCCATTGACCGCGACGCACAGGCCAGACAATTCATTCAGCCGGTCGAAAACAGATGGCATCCACACTTCAAGGAGTGCGCCGTCGATCTGCACCACATCCCAGTCAAGGATGGTCAGTCGTTCACGTCCCGGACGCGTGTCTATGGCGTAATAAACAACCGCCGTACCGTCATGCTCTATCCCGCCTTTTACCGCAGTGTCCATGACTGCAAACACAGCCATGCACATTTCAGGGAATTCAACAGGCTTACCGTCTTCAAGCCACTTACTGACGTCAAACAACGCATCAGCAGACCAGTCCACGAACTCAGCGAGGAACTCTTGCCTGAACACGCGAGGCTCGCAACTAAGACGCTCCTTTTCTAACTCTTCAGGCGGTACGAATGGGTTGGATGATGTGGGTGCATAGTGCTCAAAGAATCCAAGCTCTTTCTTTCTGCATATCGCGTAAAAGAAGTTGTCCTCATCCACTCCGTCTGGCGTGGAAAATATGTATGCGCGACCCTTTGTCGTTAACAGGGTGGGCTTAATAGACTTGGCCCATATCTCTGCGAGCATCTCTGGTGATTTGGTGAATGCCGCCTCATCTATCAGAACGAGGTCATATTCACGACCACGGCCCGCCAGCTTGTTATCGTTCGTTACCCAGAAGTCTATCTTCCCGCCATTCTTGAGGAGGATCCTCTTTTCTGACCTACTTGAGCTTTTTATTAATGGTTCAAGGTACTCGACAAGCTTGTCGAAGATTTCCTGATACTGCCGATATTCAGCAGTAAATATACCAACACGTCCACCAAGCTCTACATCAAGACCAGGTCGTTTAAATTGAGCGGTGCAGTAACTTACCGCGGCACTGACCAGCATGAATGTCTTGCCCCAGCGGCGGCCGCAGCGGATTGCATTGAGCTGGTAATCCCAGGAATCCGCCCACACCTTTAACTGCCCTTCGTGCAGCGTGGGTAGGAAAATTTCAGCCATATCATCGCCCTGGTATTGGTAGCGTGTTATGCACGACTATTGCGTTATCACTGCCACCGTCTTTAATTAGCCCGATCTCCAGCTCAACCTTCTCGGTAGCCACGGAGCGGTATTCAGTGTCAGCGCGCAACTTATCTATCGACGCCTTGGTGTACTCAAGCGATTCAATGCGGGCAGTGTTGCGATGCATTGCCTTTTGAGCAGACGAAATCAGATCGTGGAAGCCTTTCTTCTCCTCATCGGAGGCTGTCTCCAGCTCACTTTGCCAACGCCCGATATTCTCGGCGGCGGTGAGATTCGCAGCACGTAGCCAGAACAACTCATCATCAAGCGCAAGAGCCTGAGCATCTTCTGTGATGGCATCTGTAAGCAGCATCCGACGTCCGTAACCACCGTGCTTTAATGCATGCTGGTTACCAGGATGGAATGGCTTTATTGGTGGTGCATGGCGAGATCCACGAATAGGTTTCGCGTCCTGAGAATTTACAGGTTTTTGCGATTCGCATTCACTGCGATTCCTTTGTTCTCGCTTATTGTGCGATTTACTCTGCTTTTGCGAATTCGCATTCTTCTTCTTTATTACCTTCTGCGAATTCGCACTGTAATTCGTAATCTTGATGTAGCGCTTTGCGCTGGCGTATTTCAGTCCCTGCGCTTCACACCAGTCTTTAGGGGATATTCCGGTTTTGGCATGTTCGGCGAGGAACTGGTGTTGCAGTGCTCCCCAGTCCGGTTTAGCCATAATTCACCTTTACAGCATGGTTCCAGTTTATCCCCTGCTGAGGATATTTTTGTTTTATCCCTTTGCGGGGATAATTATTGAGTGGCGCACAGCCTGTCCCATGTATCGTTATGCACGTTGATGGCCTTTACCGTTCTGGCATCCATCACATCAGGATCGCTTCCGTGAGTGATGATCGGATTGAATGCTGTGCAGGCGTTATCAACGTAAACGTATTTAATCTTTGGCGTGGTATTTTGATCCGCGCATGCTGTCACGAGCAGCGTTATCAGACATAGACTGGTTAGCTTGTTCGACACTTTTAACCACCTTGATGGTTTCGGTTTGCTTTTCGGTGACTGCCTGAGACTGTTGCGTTTCGGCGTTAGCTTCTTTCACATCAGCTTTAGCCTGGGTTTCGGTGGTGCCTTTCGACTTGCCTCCGAACCATGCAGCGAATACCAAGACCACAATCCCGAGCAGTCCGGCAATCCATTCACCTCCTACAGCAAGAAGTTGGCTCATTGCTTTTTATCCTGACTGACCAGGCGACCAATAACGCCACACGCTGCAATGACACCGGTTATGGTGCTCATGGTGCCGGGAGGGATGGAGGCTTTTAAATCGGCAGGAAGCTCAAGCCAGACGGTAGGGATGATGCCTGCCAGCACTAAAGCGTGAACACTGAACCAGCGCCATGCTTTCTTCCAGTCGTCTACGAGGCTAATCTTCATAGAGATACCCTTTCTTTCATCCATCCATAAATGAATGATTCGTTAGCCGGTCGCTGTTCTGCCAGTTCAAGATAACGCTGCCCTTGGGAACAGTTCAGAGCCTTTAGAAGCACGGACTCTCCTTCGCTTCCTCTCTTGGAGAGGAAATTCTTGAGCGCGCTAATGCTGCGAGGCCCAATGTTGCCGTCAGCGATCAAGTCGGGATAAAGCTGCTGCTGATTGTTAAACACGTTCAGCCAGCGCTGAAACCATTTAATCTGAACAGATGGACCCATGTTTACGCCTGTATCACACAACTCTGCCGCAATGGCGCTTGATACATCTGACACCTGATCGAAGCGAGGCCCATACCAGTAATCAGCCTCCAGAATGTCCAGAGCCTGTTTTCGTGTCAGATTGCGCATGTCACCATTAAACCCATGAGCACGCGCCGTTACCTGAGTTACTCCCCAGTTTGTCGGTCCGCCCCTGTCATCAGGGTGATTAACGTAGCCGCCTTCCTTACCCAGGATGGCGTTAAAGATATCGTCTTTAGTCATGGCGCTCTCAATATGACTTTTCAGAAGACAATGTCTCTCTGAAAGCTTGAATATTCTTTAGGGCCTTCCAGGGTCCGAACTTTTGACCCATCCGGCGAGATGATCACAATACTCGGCGATGCTGGAGTGCCTTTATTGGCTGCCAGTTGCCTTTCAGCTTCCGACTTCTTCAGGTCCGAAGCAGTGAGGCGCTTCGTTAATGCGGCATTCTCTTTAATGGTTACGGTGAGCGCATTCTGAACACCAAAGCACATCGCAGCCATCGCACAGATAAACAACACCGGGACGAAATTCACTACGTATCGGCCCAGCTTGATATGAGTTTTATCGTTCATTTTCTTCACCGTTGTCCGGTCCGAACCCGGGCGGCCTGATTTGCTTAATTACCGATGCGCCTTGCCACCCAGCCCAGCCACATCCGATACCGACCACATAAAGTGACCAGCCGTTTGTCAGCCCAAGCAGACACATCATCATTCCGGCGAATAGCGACACGGCAACATGACTAAGAAAAGGCACGTTAGATGCAGGAACCTTTTCCGAATGCTTCGTTAACGAGTATTTCGCCAACGATCCCGCCAGCGTCATGATGAGCGCGAGTAGCAAAGCCGGAATTAATTCCGTTCCGTTTGCCATTGCGTAGTCTCCACCATGCGGTGGCCTGTTGAAGCGAACTGGCATGAGACTACCAGGGCGCAAATTAGCGACCCCAAATACTGGGGGATTTGTTCTTTTTGAGAATTAACGTGGTTGTTGCTTGAACAAATCCAGGATACTTTGATCGGTAACGTGGTTTGTTCGTGACTAAACACATGAGCAAATCAGGCAGGAGGCTGTTAGCGCAGTCTCTTGCCACCCATCTTCACGAAGCCCAGCCATAGAGCTGGGTTTTTCTTTTTTAAAGCGCACTAATCCGTTGCCACAGCGAGTAAGGGAGTAGTCATGTCTGTCTGGTATTTGGAGGTAATGCGCTTTAAAAAAGCCCATGGTACGTGGGCAAGATGAGGGTATTACGTTGAGCTTCTGCTCTTATGGTCCCAGGTAGGGGATTTGGTGCAATAAAAAAGCCACCGGCGTTAACCAGTGGCTCTATTGATTCTGATGTCATGTCACACACAATAATGGCAACATATACGAATAATAATGCTCATTTGTTCATTGAAAAGCAAGCTCGTTATGAACATTTTTTGCAACTTTCTTCACATTTTCGCGACCGTTGAACGCATTTTGCAGCGGTTGGTACAAACAGAACAGTGATGCGTTGATTACGTCTTTCACTTCCCGGCGCATGGTTGAGATGCTCGGGCGCTTATATTGATTCCCTGCGCGTGTCTTCATCAGGCGAGGCTTGCTGACTGCATGCTGCCATGAGGCGATCCGTATCTCGCTGGAGTTGCAGACGTAGTAAGCAAAGATAACTCGCCAGGCATTCTCATCGATACTCTTCAGGTAATGGCGCAGAACGGCGTCAATTAACATACCGTCGTCATCGCTGCACACGGGCCGTGATGATTGCTGTGGCTCAACCGTAGCCATGAACTTGGCAATCATATTGATCATCGCTTTATCAATCTTCCCTGTCTGTGACCATGCACCCCACAACTGGAGCCACTGGTCTACCCATTGATGTTGGTCTTTGGTTAATTCCAGTTTCATGCTGCGGCTCCTAATGGCTGATTAGTCTGGCTGTGTCTGGCGATAGGCGGTAATTCTGCTCGCTTGATGCTTTCATACTGGTAGCGGAGGAAGTCGGAGAAGGTCATTTCTGCCACCTCAGCGCCGCATCAAGATCTGCTTGCGGAATGGCAAGTAGGATTTTCTTTTCTGAAGCAGTCAGGTTTCTCATCCCCATCAAAACTACGCCATGAGGAGTTCTGACAGCCTGAACATGCTTGTGCCGATACATATTGATAAGTGCCAATGCGTTTACCGGGTCTCTCATGCTGCCTCCTGTTGGCTGGCGCGGCGTTTCTCCAGCGCACGGGCTTTGCGGGTGAAGATGGATTTGATGCGTTGCAGGTATGGGATGTCGAACTTGCGGGTAGAGTTGTCGTTATTGAGTACCTCAACCTTCTCAGCGCCAATGCGCTCAATCAGTCCCTGCTCAAATGCTTTCTGAGCGCCTGAATCGTGGCGGTTGCAACGGGCACACTGGCCTGCCGTATTGTGGAGGTTGAAGGAAAGGTGAGCCGCTGCACCGCGCGACCGGTAGTGACCGCAATCCATAGTGCCGCCAAACTTCTGTTCCGGTGTCGATCCGCAGCTGATGCAGGGAAGCCCGGCATCACGCAGGCGCACGTACTTATTGAATGCAGCCTGAGCCTCCTTCTTCCACTGCGGTTTAGTCTTGAGCGCTACCTTGCGGACCTTCAGCTCACGGCGTTCCTGCTGCGCCTCCTGCTTTCTTTTTCGCTCGGATTCAATCTTCTTCTTGGCGAGGAGTTGCTGGCTGTATTCGAAGCCATGCTCAGGACAGCACCAGCGGATCCGGATGTCGTGGAATTTCGGCACGAAGTATTCACCGCATACTTTGCACTTACGGCGGGATGGTTTACGCATGACCTCTCCTCGCTGCAAGGCGCAGCCATTTCTGATCGACTAAACGGGCGGTGTAGCCCTTGAGGGTTGGGATTTCTGAAGGTGCTGGAGTTGGCTTCTTGCGCTTTGCTTTGACCTTGAAGATGCCGCGCTCCATGACTTTAGCGAGAGGTGTCATTACGCCTCCTGCTTGTTGCGAAGTTGCTGGAATTCACAGTTGCTTTTTAAATTGCAATAACTCCAGCGCATATTCCTGTGTAACCCTTGGTGGCCATGAATAGAGGCGTGAACCAATGAAGGATTGCATCCATAGTGCTTTGTTGATTGCATTGAGGGGAACCAATAGCCAAATCCTTCGCGCTCTGCTAACACCGGGGTTTTATTAACGTTGGAAAGGCCGGTCTCATTGGCATGCTTCATGTTCATCGCATGGGTGCACCACTCTAGATTCTCAGGGATGTTGTTATGTTTATTTCCGTCGATATGGTTAACATGCGGGTAATTATTAGGGTTTGGGATAAACGCAAGAGCCACAAATCGATGTAAGAGCTTGTGCCCTCCAGAAATTGAAACGCGAACATATTGAGAGGCCGTGCAGCATTTCAAAATCCGATTTTTGGTAGTCCTGGTTGTCCATGTCTTTTTATCTGGCCCGCAAGTCCTTACCTCCCTAGCTAGACTGCGCACGCGCGCCAAGGAGCTAACCTCGAAACGGTCCTCATAACCAGGAACTGGCTTCCAAACCTCTTTATCAAACATGGTCATTTCCTTTTGCGTGATACTCAGAATTGGCAGGGATTCGCAACTTGATTCCGCGCTCGATGCACCAGACTTCGATGCGGCGCAGGTAGAAGGTCATTTCTTCGGTGTCGAGAAGCTTTGTGGACTTAACCCATTTCGTTATGCCGAAAATGGTTACTGGCTTGGCTGGGCAATAGAGGTCTTTGAAGAACTCATGAAGCTCTTCGTCGGTGTGCACTTCGGTTGAGTTCTGGCTTGCTGCTTCGGCGACATCGCCATTCCACATCCACATAAGTGAGTTCTGAGGAATGGAGCGCTTGTCTTTCCATGGCTTGATAATGAGGCGGTAACAGTCGCCAGACTCCAGCATGGGCTGGATCTGCTGACCGATAGCGTTGAAGTTGGATTTGTGCAGACGGATGCCGTCTTTGTGCAGGTTCATGCGCCACCCCCATGAGGAAACGATGAATGCAGAAAGTCGCAGGTGCATTGCTGCATCTGTGACGGGTGATTTGATGTGTTCTTTGTGTGTAGCATGCGATTTCCCAATCACATGCAGAGGTCTTACCGCCGGGCGTTCAACTCCGACGGCAAGACTAGTTTGCCAGGATGTATGTGAGAGTCAAATTTTGCTTGACCTTGCGAGAAAGATAACTTTCGAAGCCGAGATAGCGCTTATAGTCAAAAAACATACAGCCTTCATGGTTTATATTTGCCAACCAAAATGGATAGCCACTGAAAGGAATATCAATGACCACCATCTCGATAGCTCATGATGTAACAGACGAAACAATAGCCGAAATACAGTCTCTCCTTGATGAAGTATCTGTGCGTGATATTGCATGGAACGGTGTCGAATTTGAAATTGAGCGAGGCGATTTCACCTGCATAGAATCAGATGAAAGCGCTGAGGCTGTGATATTACTGCGCAAGATTAACAAGATTATTGACGGCTATTGATTCAGTGATGGGCCTCGGTTTCGAGGCTCTCATACGTCGAATGGGTTAGGCATCACTCGCATTGGATAGCCTCTTGAAATGCTTCGCCTGCATTGTTGGCTCTATAGCCCAACCTAAAGTACAACTCCCAATCGTGAAGTACGTATCTGGCATTTTTCCCGCCACAAATGCGCTCTATTTCTGCCATAAACTTCTGAAACTCTGTCATCATTCATTCTCCTGCTGCGGTGCTGCTGCAATCATTGCATCCCACACCTGTTTCGTTGCAAGCTGTCGGTCACCTGCATCGTACATCTCCGCTGTCGGCTCAACCGGCACCATCACCCAACCATCCGGAATCACCGGAGAGTTGCCATCGGCTTTACCCTGAAGCATGGCGGCGTCAATTGCCTGCTGAATTATCATCATCTCAGCAAAGCTCAAAACGTGCCCCATCTTCAAGTTGTCGCGGACTATCTTCATTGCTTCGATATTCATTATTTACCTCCCTGAAGCATGGCGGCGCGGCAGGCATCGTCAACTCGGCATTGAATGCGGGACAGTAACTGGACTTCGCCACCTAGAAATTCATGACGGCGGTTTACGTCACACATAATTTCTCTGGCAGTTTCAAGTGCTATATCATCGAAATGCTGAGTGATAGAGCGCACCACCTGCTGCGCGCTCCGGTAATTCTCAAGCTCTGCTCGCTCGGAGGTGGCGAGGGGCTGCGGGGCGGCGTAGAGCGGCGTTTCGACCTTGCAGCAGATAGCAAACGTCTTATCGTCACAGCACTCCTCGCGCGTCACAACCTGACCACTGCGGTGCATATAGGCCACAGGCTCCGCTTCCATCCCCGCAAGCGCTAGTTTGAGAACAGCCAGCGTGTTATTTCCGTCTTCATCCAGACCGAACGGGATTTCGTCGCGAGTAGCTTCGAGGTCGGTGATTTGTTTCTGTAGCCAGGATTTGGTGAATGTCATGGTTTCGTCCTCCCTGTCAGGCGTTCGCGAAGTGTTAAATTGCGTGGCAATCTTTCGTGGTCAGCAATCTCGATCACAGTGAATGCACACTTATCGAAGGTACTCTCCCGCCGATGCTTTAGTAGAACGGCTTCGTTGTGAGCTTCTTCTTTTTCTGTCGCACTCAGTTCATACACATCAAATCCATTACTGCTTACGTGCCAGCCGTGAATAACTGCGATATATCTGGACATGTCATTCCCCTTGAAATTGTTCGAACCAGAACACAACCGGTGCGTTCGTTGGTTGAATCAGGCCGAATGATTCAGCCGTGCGGTAACTTCTTGATGCCCGGCGCGTTACATCAACCTGAGTAGAGATGCGGCTGCGAAAATCTTCAACGGTGCTGCTCATTTTGAACAGGTTACAGGGGATGCATGCTGGAACCATGTTGCTGACCGTGTCGTTTTCTGGCCTATCCATTGCGTAGCCGTTACTGATGTTTCTTCGTACTGCCTCGACGTGGTCGGCATGCCATTTCTCGCCCAGCTCGCAACCGCAATAAGCACAGCGACCACCGAATTTCATGCGCAGTTCTGCGCGTTGTTTCTTCGTGAGTGCCATGGGTTATTCCTTTATGAAGATTATCCAGTGGGTTTTATCGCTCTTGCCGGTGCGCTGGCCGATAATTGGCTTCACATCGGTGAGCGCCAGAATCTGGCTAACTGGTATCTGCGTCTCGTTCCATTTGAAGATGAGTACGCCGTGTGGCCGCAGCACCCTGAATGCTTCGGCAAAGCCAGCACTCAAATCTTCTCGCCATGTTTCCTTGTTCAACTTTCCGTACTTCTTGCCCATCCATGCGTTATCACCGACACGCTCAAGGTGCGGAGGATCGAACACGGCGACAGGGAAAGTGTTGTCAGCGAACGGCAGCGCGCGGAAGTCTGCAATAAGGTCAGGACTGATAACCAACTGGCGACCGTCGCAAAGCTCGTGCTGTTCGGCGCGAATATCACTGAACACCGCTCGCTCATCCTGTTTGTCGAACCAGAACATGCGGCTACCGCAGCACATGTCCAGAATTGTTGCGTCAGTCATGCTCATTCCCCTTTTACTGAGATGCCAACTGCGCGGATGGCGGCCAGCACATCACTACCGCTACCTTCCCTGGCAATGATTAATTCGGCCATAGTTATTGGTTTTTCGCCAAACCCCAGCTCGACGGTATGCATGCTTATGATGTGGATTAGCTGAGCGAATCGCTCCTCTGCGGCTTGAATTTGCTCCCGATAGTCAGCAACCATCCGTCGCACTTGTTCCAGTGGCTTAACGCTGCCACCATCTGGCGGGTCCATGTACTGAACGCTAGGTAGAAGCTCGCAGAGGGCATTGCCCAATTCGGCCTCACTCGCTTCACGCTCAACTCGCAACCGCCCAACAGTAAGCATCAGGTCTTGATTCTCTTCGTCTCGATCTTTCGCGTAGATCTGCGCGGATTCCAGTTCGTCCAGCAGCGCCAGCACGGTGGCAGGGTTGGCGGACTCCACAAATTTACGGTTGGCGGCCGCGTCCTTTCCCTGGAATTCAGCAATAATGAAACCGGCATTGCCTTGGTCGTCATCGCAGCAAATCGCCTCCCAACCTTCACCAGATTCACGCACCCATGATCCGGCAGTTGCTGCCAGCGCGTTTTCTTTTAGCGCCTGCTTGTTTGTGCTCATTTGGCGGCTCCTTTGCTGGCATTGGTGATGTACTCCGCCAGCTCACCTTTCTTATTGAGCTTTTGCATTTCCATTATGTCCGCGATGGGCAGACCAGCGGCGGGAGATATCACAACAAAGTTTCCGTTAACCTTAAGAGTTCGACCCTGACTGGCCATGCGCTTGACGAACTCAGCGATTGAGTTGCTCATACCGAACCTCCCTGGCGAATCTGGGCTGCGAACCTTTGGGCCTCTGCAGATGTTCCATTCCATCGACCATCTCGGCTGGCAATCCATTGGTCGATGCCGCTGGCCCGCACTTCGGCAAGAAATGCGTCTGTGGCTGGGGTTTCTACAGACTGCATTTCCTGTAAAGTCTGCATATCCATGAAATCGCCGTCAGGCTCTGTGATGGTTGAGTTGTATGCCGAGTAAACCTCTGACGCTTCATGTACAAGTTCAGCGGCTTTAGACTTCAGCGCCGCATTCTCAGCAACAACGCTCTCTAACTGACTTGTGAGGGATGTAAGTTGTGCTTCTGCTTCTGCAAACTTACGCACCAGATACTCTGCGTTTGTCTCGTTAACCTTCATGTCGCCAGGCAGACATTTACCACGAAGGAAGCCGTCCATTTCGATTAATGTCATAGTCATTCTGAGACTCCTTCGGATGCTTCACCGCTCATCTGGCGGCATATTTCTTCCGGGGTTTCTTGCACCACTAGCTTGTCGCCAGAGCACATCTTGATGTGAGTTTCGCCATAAAACGCAAATGACTCGATCTGCTCTGCAACCAGGAAAACTGGCTCGTAAATCACTTGCTCTTCAAATCCAATAATTGAATCAACTGGCCGAGTTAGAACGGACTTCTGGCTAAGTTTTAAAATCTTCATGCTTATCTCCCGCTCCTGATTTCTTTCAGGCGCTGATTAAATAGGTTGGTTAGGGGGTTTACGCGGTCTTCTACAGGCGTGATTCGCTTGCGTATGGAGGTTGTTTTCGCCTCAGGATTTTCCACGTAATACCGGTATCGTTTTTGATAACCTTCGCGTCGCAATGCCTTAGCGCCTGTCAGTTTTGACAGTGCTGATGTGACTGAGCATTTTGGGATTTTGGTGTCGCGGAGGATGTCTGTCATGTAACTGCCGGGGTGTTCTGTGATGTACTCGATTATCGCGGGTATCTGGCCGGTGCTTCTCATGGTGATGGCCTCCCGTAGAATGACAGAACCCTCTTCATCGTCGCGCTGTTGCGGCATTCCTGGCAGATTCCGTTCTCCTCGGTGCGCACTACCAGGCGAGCATTAAACGTCACGGCATCAGGCAGTGAAGTGGGTGCATAGCGCATCCCGTAATCCGTCAGCCTGTAAGTGCGCTTACCGTAAATTCCCGCTCGCGAGATAAGCCCGTCAGCCAGCAATGTCGTGATGGTGCTGGAGAGTCGCTTAGTCGTCATGTTTAGGATGGCTGCTATCTTGACAGAATGGCTGTCAGGGTAGAGCCGGAGTGCTGCGAGCGCCCTTTCGCGAGTTGTCATAGCCATATCACACCATCCCGCTTGACTTGTTCCGGTTGTACTTGGCAAGCAAAAGCTCCGCTGGGGTTGGACCGCGATCAGCTTTTGGCGCGGATATGGCCCGACGGACCGGCGGCACTGGCTTTCCTTCCGTGACGCGCTTATCCCACATATCCAGCAATACGCCAGCCTCACGAGTAAGCTCACTGTGTGTTAACTGTCGCTCAGTGCTTCGATAGCGAAGCTCTGTGCAGATGTGGTACATGACCGGCTGAGACCATGGGAACTGCTCACTTGAAGAAAACTCAAACGACCGGTTACGCCAATCCCAGTATTCAGCGATCACCTGATCAACCGTGATACCTAGCGCCCCGCCGCTCTGCTTGCACCATGCGACGAACTGTCCAGGTGATGGCAGGAACGGTCGCACCTGCTTGCGAGCTACCCTCATACCGGCATCAACCTGCGCCATGCTGGTTATTCCGTTTTCCATGAAAGCCAGCACCCACTGTCGGCGGATTTCATCCACCTCGGACTGCTCACGATTTGCCGTAGCCGCCGGGAACGCAGCAAGCAGTTGCCCGAAAACACTGTTGATGACCAGCGCCACTTGTTCTAGTTGGGGCTTCTCTTCGTAGAAGTCAGGTAGGTTATTGGCTACGCGCCGAAAATGCTCTCGGTCGTGATTAATCATCTGCTCAGAAAGGCTTTTCATAGTTTCACCCCACGTATCCAGTCAGTGTTATTTATGTCGATTTTTGGCTTGCCAGAACTGGCGGCCGCTGGTTGCTTGTTGCGCTGAATTTCAAGCTGGGTCCACTTTTCACGAAGCTTGTCAGGGCAGAGCACGTTCCCCTGCCAGAAGCTGTCATTGCATGCCCACTTGAACAAAGCCGCGATTTCCTTGTGGCTGCGCCCGTCCTTCTCCCGCATCAGGCGAATGTCATTGGCCCATGTAGCCCATGTCGGTTGCTTTGCAGATGGGGCGATGCGCTGGACTTCACTGAAAAGCCATTCTGCACAGCGGAGGTCTTCTGAGGTTCCCCACTTGCCCCCGCTTTGAATCGCTGCATCAGGTTTAACCAGAGGAGATTTTTTAACGGGCTTGTCAGAGGATTCGTCAGAATTCTCGGACGTAGAGGTTTTATTGTTTTTAGTATTGTTAGTTAATGTCTTGTTCTGTTCATCGGGTGGTCTATCGGATGGTTCATCGCCTACCAGCCTCAAACCCGCACCATTACTGGCTCGCGCTTTGTCGGAGGGTTCATCGGATGGTTCATCGGGTAAAATCACCTGATATGAGGCGTAATTTGTGATGGTTATCACAGTTCCAAACCTGTTTCCTTCGGTACTGATCATCCCCTCTTTGACGAAGAAATTGAGCATTCTTGTCACGGCCTGAGGACTCTTTTCCTTGCCATCCTGATCGCGTAGTTTTCTTGCCAGAATCGCCGCCGTCGTAACGAGCTGTCCAGTTGATAGCTCCCACTGCCTTGCAGCAAATTCAACGGTTCTGACGCGGTATGACGCCTCTCCGAGCAATCGAACCCAGAGAGCCATCTTCGCGGTATCTTTCGCCCAATCGGTTTGGAGGAGGCTTCTGAACAGAGAGAAATGACCGAACTTTTTATTCTCCATTCTGTTGCTCCAATATTCTCCCGACTGAGGAGCCGGGAAGTTGAATACTCTGGCGTTATTTGCCATACTTACCTCGTTACTTGGCGTAACACAGTGTTATCAGGCCTCAAAGAATTCACCGTTCTTTGGGGCTTTTTCATTTGTGAGGATTTCCGCAACCTGCTTAGCAAGTCTCGCCATGTCGTCGTCGACGACTCCCCATTCCAGAACAGCAAGCAGCATTGCCATCTTCGGCAGCATGCTTTCCTTCCAGCGCGTAATTCCTGATTTATCCATCCCCAGAGCTTTTGCGACGTTAGTCGAACCACGCAATGCAATCTGATTCAGGATCCAGGACTCAATTTTTCGAGCCTGGTCTTTGTTTCGTGAGGTTGTGCGTTCCATTTGTGATAATTCCTTTGCTGAAATAGTTAATGCGCATCCTGTGATGCGTTGTTTGTTGTGTTCCTCAGCTTCTGAGGGGCTGATTTTTAAAGAGCGGAAGTGCGTAAATATCTGTTACTTAACCCGATCTGGGTTGGCTACCTGTCGTAGCCATTCAGCGGTAAATTTCCCTGCTGATGCTTCTGCAAGGACCTGCGAATAATTGGTTTTCTCTGTGTACTCAGTACGAGGCAGCGCCTCGTTCTTCACCCACTTATGAATGGCCACATTCGACAGTCCGCACAGTCGTGCTGCTGCGGTTTGTCCGCCTACTGCGTCAATCGCGAATTGCATTGGGTTCATAGTGTTTTCCGTTAACTAAATTAACTACGAGTTAAGTCTATATCTTAACTGACAGTTACGTCAACTCTAATTGATAATTAACACATGGTTAAAAAAGAAGATTTAAAAGAAGAGTTCTCGAAGCGACTTCGCGCTGCATTGCTTGATGCTGGCGTAGGTGGGCGCGGACAGACCGGTAGAATCCGTGAGGCAATGAAGTCTCAGGGGATCGTTGTTTCTGAACCTGGCGTTTGGAAGTGGCTTAATGCAGCAGCAATACCAGATCAAACAAATATTCTCGCCCTTAGTCGGTGGCTGAATGTTCGCCCTGAGTGGCTGGAGTACGGAAGGAATCAGGCTGCCAACGATAAGGAGAGGGAGGCATCAATTCCGCCAGAATCAGAATGGGGATCAGTTGAAGCCTGGGATGACAGCACTCCCGTAAGCGACGACGAGGTGGAAGTTCCGTTCTTCAAGGACATAGAGTTCGCATGTGGCGCTGGTCGCACTGGCGACGAAGACTATAACGGGTACAAGTTGAGATTCTCAAAATCAACACTGCGCCGCATCGGTGCCAGTACAGACGGACACAGTATAATTTGCTTCCCTGCTCGCGGTAACAGCATGGAGCCGAACATCCCCGATGGGACAACCGTGGCAGTTAATACGGAAGATAAAAAAATCATCGATGGGAAAATGTATGCGATCAGCGAGGATGGCTGGAAGCGCATTAAGTTGCTCTACAGAACAGGGCCCGAGACAGTAAGCATCCGCAGTTATAACGCCGCAGAACACCCCCCAGAAGAAAAGCCACTAGGTAACATAGAGGTTATAGGTCGAGTCTTCTGGTGGTCCGTACTGGACTGTTAGCCGTGGCCTGAGGGTATGTTTGAGTAGGTGGGCGTCTAGAAAGTTGTGAGTAAGTTCATCTTTCATAGCGATTGATGAAAATCATCATAAAGTTTGTATTCTTTTGGCCGATTCTATGTGTATATATAAATTATTAGTCGCGCGATATAGAGATGTTTCCTTTCGAAGTCAATCAATTCATGCCTAAATCGTGCTTATTGAGCGGAAATAGTCCAATTCGCATTGATATTCGATTGGATAGATCCTATATAAGGAGTATAGTTAGTGACCCAAGATTTTAGAGATGCTGTAAAAGTGACAGATGCAGAGGCTTCTTTTCAAGAAAGGCAACTGTATCAGGTTCAGATAGCTGTGAAGGCTCTGATTGATTTTGTTGTCACTAGCTTTGAAGAGTTAGGTATCGAAAAGCTACATGAGCTCGTTGATCCGTCACTTGATGAAGTTCATGAGATAATTCTCAAGCTTGATACCAAAGCCAAGCAGCTTGGTGCTCTTGACCTACAGCAGATATTGCTTACAGCACAGATACTGATTCGTGATATTCAACAGAAAAACCCAGATCTGTGCTCACAAAGCTCCAAGATTCTCAAAGGGGCTGTAATTTTTAAATAACTTTATTTGGATGAAACGAGGCACTGCGGAGGCGCATATGAATAAACTCCACACAATTTCTGAGATGCTTAAACTGGCTGGCCGTCTTAATGAAATCGTTGCAGAAATGCAAGCTCGCAAGGACGCTATCCTTGCAGAAATGAACAAGAAAGCTGCATAGCCCAGCTCTAATGTTCATATTAAACCCGGCCTCCGAGCCGGGTTTTTACTGCCCGCTGTTCCCCCAAGATAACCCCATGCCGCCAGACGGTCACTACCCCAACCCTCAAACTTAAACCTGCACTTTTCTTCTGCTCCTGCACTTCATCGTTGCACCTGCGCCTTACGCTACTTCCCTTTCCGCACCATCTCAGCAGCATCACGCAGCATTCCCTTGTGTATCACATTCCCTACTGCCTTACGCTTACCCTCCAGCATCCCCACTATGTTGTCCTTGTTTATTTCGATGCCGTTGTAAACCAGCTCGAACACCACGCACCCCACCTCGCCAGCCATAAAGGCTATGCGGTCATCTGCAAGCTCATCACGTTCCATGCCCACCTCCTGATGTTTTATTGAGCATATCACTGGCTTTAAAAATTAAAAACGAAACTTAATTAACCATAAAATCATAACCTTAATAACCAACCATCAAATAATTAACCATTGGTTATTGACTGAAAATAACCATTAGTTAATAATCAATCCATCGAAACGAAACATCGATGCGGCAACAAGAGTTACCCGCCGCGCCAGACAGGAAGTCAGGCTGCTCATTAACAATTTACTCCTCAGAATCTGAGGCCAAAGAGAGTTCTTTGGGGTGAATGCAGAAGCAATCCTTCTCGGCGAAGGCGCTTGGCAATGAGTACGCGACCGGAGTTAGTCGCCCGGCTGTGTTCACCACCAAAGAACTCACAAGGGGAAACATCATGAACAGAAATCAGGCGCGTCGCCTTGCTGCATTCAACGCAAAGAAAGCTGCTGAGAAACATTTTACCAACCGCATTGGTGAAATCCTTAGCGGATGTCCTTCCCGCGTAGACCGAGCCACTTCGCTCTGTAGTCTGCGTGACAGCAACACAAGCGGATCTGCTTGCTTGCCAGATGTGGCTTTATACGCAGCTGGTCATCGCGGGAAGACTAAAAGCATTTATCCGGCACGTTAACTACTTATGAGGTTAGGAAATGGCAATTAGCGGAACAGTAAAAATTAAATCCATAAACGGTATCACGCCAGAAGGGGATGGCTGGAATCGTCGCCTTGAAGTGGATTTTGATGATATGGAAATCTCTGACTCCTTCAAGGCAGATGAAATCGTCGGTGAATACAACGTCGATGATCTTCTGGAGGCCATTGGTGATGCAGATGTAGCTACCTGGCTGTCTGAGCAGGGTTATGAGGTTTCACTAGGTTAGGTCGCTTAGGCGGCCTTTTTATTAGCTCACGAGACAAGAGGGTAAGGCGATGGAAGTTGTTGTCCGGGTAACGGTGATGGAACTTGATGATGCGGGAATGACTGCTGGTGACCTACATAGTGCGGTGCTGGAGGATTTGGATGGCGCTAGAGATTACCCAGGGTTCAACGTAAAGATTGAAATAGTCAGTGCTGATGAATAGACCCGCTCCGGCGGGTTTTTTATTGCTGATACCAAAGCATCTTCACGAGGGTGCTCCGTTATCAGGGCGGCTATCCACCGCTTAAATGTCTGCATATGCAGAGGTCTTTAGTTCAGCGGCGCGGCTTAAGCGCGGAGATGATTATGAGCAAACCACAAACAACGCCTCGACTGACTGAGCCGGAAATGGTGACGCTGGCAGTTAAAACGGTTCAGGAATTTGTTAATTCCTGCCACTGCAAAAGCGAGGATGACATCCTCCTGGCGTTAAGTTTCTGGCTGAATGTCGGAATTGAGGCTGGAGAACTTGTTAAGAATGGTCAAAAGGTGGTGCTGCAATGAACACAGTCACCCACAACAACAAGCAGTACACAGTGACAAAGCTTGCAAACGGTCATACATGGCAACTGGTAGAAGTCGGTAACGTTCGCCACAAGCTAACCATGAACCGTGACCAGATGATTAAGAATGGCTTCGGTCACATCGTTAATCAGGTCATCGTCGATTCGCACAAGCTCCGCGCATCACTGAGCAAGAAAGCCATTGCTCGATATCTGGAAGACTCGGTAATGCTGCAACAGGCAATTGAGGATCAGCGCAATGCGCTTGGAGTCAGGGTAAATCGTAACTCGTTTGAAGTGAGGGTGTGATGAAAGAATTCAAAGGGACCGCCGGACCATGGACGTGGGACGAAGAAGGTCTAGGAAGCAAATTTTACCTGGTGTTTGGAAGGGAGTATCCATGGGATATGACGAGCAATGCTAACCGAAATCTTATCGCAGCAGCCCCAGAGTTGCTTGATTCTCTACAGGAGATGGTCGACATCGTCAAAAAGAACAGCTACCCATGCCCTGACAAACCTAATTCCAACTACGCCAGAGCAGAAGCGGCAGAAGGCGTAATCGCCAAAGCACTCGGCAAGTAACTCCCCTCCCCCATTCATCACTCCCTGTCCGGCTATCGCAGACGGGAAGCTCACAACCAAAATTCAGGAGTTCAGAAATGAACGCATATCGAGCTTATGACCGCATCGACGACGGGCGCTGGGTGCAGCAGCAGATGGCCGATGAAAAGGATAAGTGGATTGACGATCGAGCAAAGGAGTTGATCGAGATGTTCCCGAAAGAACCAGGTATGAACCGGTCGCTATTCCTGCCAGATGAAGCCTGTTATGCGCTCCAAAGTGAAGAGGCTCAAGAGGCCTACAACATTTTCATTTCCACATGCGCTTACGCCCGGGCCGAGAAGGAATGGGAGCGTGTAGCGCCCTGCCCGTTTTAATTTCAGGGGGATTAGCATGAGCAACATCGTTGAATTCGTAAAACAGCAGGAGCCGCTATTCTGCAAAGCCCTGACTGACCAGTCGGTGACGTGGGCTAAGGAAAGCCAGTTCGCCATGCAGATTTTTCAGGGCAATGACTATCTGGCGAAGCTTGCATTCCAGAATCAGACAAGCGCACAGAACGCCATTATCAACGTGGCGGCGATAGGGATATCGCTAAACCCTGCGCAGAAGCTTGCCTACCTGGTGCCGCGCAAAGGCGCTATCTGTCTTGATATTAGCTACATGGGCCTGATGCATATAGCCCAGCAATCAGGCGCTATCAAGTGGTGCCAGTCAGCCATTGTCCGCAAGAATGACCAGTTCCGCCGTGAGGGTCTGGATAAGCCGCCAGTTCACATCTACAACGACTTTGACACCGAGGAGCAGCGCGGAGATATCGTCGGTGCTTATGTGGTCGTTAAAACAGGAGATGGCGACTACCTGACGCACACCATGCGCATTGATGCGATCTACGCGATACGCGACCGCTCAGAGGCATGGAAAGCATATAAAAACAAGGGGACCGCTTGCCCATGGGTTACGGATGAGGAACAGATGATCCTCAAGACTGTGGTCAAGCAGGCTGCGAAATACTGGCCTCGCCGTGAGCGCCTGGATGCTGCGATTGATCACGTTAACACCGAGGGTCAGGAAGGAATCAACTTCTCCAGCGAACGCCAGCCAGAACGCGACGTATCCCCGGTTACCGATGCGACCCTGCAGGAAATAAACGACCTCCTCATCGCCATGGATAAGACATGGGATGACGACCTTCTCCCCCTCTGCTCTCGAATCTTCAAGCGTGAAATTCTTGAATCATCAGTGCTTACCGAGACAGAGGCTGTAAAAGCGCTCGGATTCCTTAAGCAAAAGGCGGCAGCATGACACCTGAAATTATCCTTCAGAGGACAGGGATTGACGTCCTCACCACGCAGCAGGGTAGCGTTGACTGGCTAAAACTTAGGCTAGGTGTAATTACGGCCTCAGAAGCAGGGAAAGTAATCTCCAAGCCACGCAGCGGCACCAAATGGACCGACACCAAGCTCACTTATTTCTACACGCTTCTCGGTGAAGTATGCACCGGCAACGTGGTCGAGGTTAGCGCCAGACCGCTGGCATGGGGAAAGGAATACGAAGCATCAGCTAGGGCTCTATTTGAGTTCACCACCGACGTTAAGGTCACAGACGTTCCGATCCTCTTCAAGGACGAAACGCTTCGGTGCGCATGCTCCCCGGATGGGATGTGCAGTGACGGCAAAGGCCTCGAATTAAAAAGCCCTTATACCAGCGCTGTATTCATGAAGTTTCGTCTCGGCGGTTTCGATGCCATTAAGGCGGAATACATGGCTCAGATTCAATACAGCCTTTGGGTTAGCGGCAAGGATGCCTGGTATTTTGCGAACTACGACCCGCGCATGAAGCGAGAAGGACTGCACCATGTCGTTGTCGAACGAGACCAAAAATTCATGGATGAATTTGACGAGATGGTGCCGGAGTTTATCGAAAAAATGGACGAGTCTCTGGCAGAGATTGGTTTCGTATTCGGCGAACAATGGGCATGAGGAATGCGAAAACTAAACGTCACTCCTGAAGAAATGAAGGCGGTGTGCGGCCGCATGGTCGCATGTCGCGCCGCAGACCATCTAGGCCTGACCATTTCGCAATTTTACTACCTCGCACAAAAATACTCCCTCTCAACATCATTCACACATTCTGCATGGACGCCAAATGACGATGAACAGGTGATGCGTCTGTATCGCAATGGATATCAGCAAAAGGATATTGCCGAAATGATGGGTAGAGGATTCGTGTCAATAAGGTCACGCGTTGCGAGATTGCGCAAGCTCGAATTGAATATGAGGAAGGCAGCATGACCGAAGAGCAAAACAACGCATTACGCGCCACTGCCCGGCGATGCAGCGACGAGCTAAAGGCAGCCATGGCGCAGAAGCCAAAGCCGAAGTTTGACGCCGTGAGCCGACCTCTACTGGCGAAGCACTTCGAGAAGATAAAGGGGCTTGGTGTCCCTTTTTTATTATTCGTCTACACCATTGGGCGCATCAATGGGCAATTCCGGGAGCACTGAAATGAGCTTCGAATACATAAATTCCCAGTATGGAGTAAACGCCTGTGTCGGCCGCCGTGTGGTGGCTTATGGAGAGCCAGGAACGATTGTGCGTGATTTCGGCCATTACATTGGCGTTGTACTTGATACCGCCCCTCACCACCAACCAGAGCGCTACCACCCTACTGACGGCATCGTGTACGGCGAGGTCGTGGAGTATACACCGCCGAAACTTACCGCCAGGAAGCATAGAGCCAAATGCAACTACCAGGAATTTTTGGACGCCGATAGCGGTCATGATTTCCATGAATGGCTGGGGATTAACAAGCCTGATGTGGATTACGACCGTAACGGAAACTGCCGCATGTACCGGCTTGGTAATTACCGGGATGTGAGCGTTTACGGTGAGTGGAAGCCAACCAAGAAAGAAGCGAAGGCCAGCTACAAAGAGAAATTGCGTAAGAGTAAGGAGGGTCTCAACTATGACTTCTGAAATCATCGATCAGGCCAGCGAGCTTGAAGAAATGCTTCGCGAAAACGCTATAGCAGCTCACAGACTAAACCCCAACGCAGTATCAGCAACGCACTGTGAGGAATGCGACGAACAGCTCAGCGATGAGCGCAGGAAAGCGTATCCGGGATGCACGATGTGTGTTGCATGCCTTCAGATTGTCGAGTTACGGAATAAGCAGAGGGGGATGTGATGTGGCCTATTTGCAAACACTGCGGCCGTAAGTGCTGGAAAGACTGGTGCGGCAAGTGCGACAAGAAATCGTGGTTACGGAGGTTGTGATGGATTACAGCAAGATGAGCGACTTTGAGATTAACAAGCGCGTTGCTTTCGCAGAAGGATTACAGGTTCAGGACATTGACGATAGTAAGGCTACTGGGATGACGAGCAAGTATCACGAACTCCGCCCGCATACCGTTTGGGTGACGGATGGTGAGAATCCTTGGGAGCAATACGCCCCAACACTGTGCTGGGAAGATGCCGGGTCGATTATCGTTAGCAGCCGTATAGGGATTAACTTCGTCAACGGTATCTGGCGTGCTCAGTCAATGAAGACAGGATGGGTTGAGTTCATCCACGAAAACCCACTTCGCGCGGCGATGACCGTATTCCTCATGATGCAGGAGTCAGCCAATGTTCCAGCTAATCCAGCGGGGCCAGATATACGCTGATAGTCAAAACTGGCCCGTAATAATTCACTCCGTCACATCTGAAATAGTCCGCTACTGGCGACAGGGCCGGATTAACACCGCTTCAATCGACCGCTTCCAGCAAGATTTCGAATACCTCGACTTTCACGAGGCGAGGAAGATACGCGCCGAACTTGAGACGAGCGAGCACATTAAACATCTGCGCGCTATGCGTGCATAGGAGAGAGCATGGGAAAGATGACTTTTGTCGTCGAGTATGAGGATGGCAAGGAGCCGCCAGTTAGTTCGAACATGGATGTCGCCGGAGGAAGGTTAGTTGCAGCGGCTTTTAGTGATTACCGGGACGACTTTTTTAAACCGGAGGAGCGTGACTTAGTAGTCGAAGCGTTGAATGAATTTTCATGTGATGAGGTTGATGAGGAGGTTCATGCAGAAATCATTTCAAAAGCTGAATTGCTCACCTATTGACGCAACTTATAGCCAGTTATGAGCTGGCTATTGGGTGCGAAAGCCCATCATCCCTTGATGTTATTGCCGCCTACGGGCGGCTTCTTTTTGCCCGGAGGTTAGCATGCCAGGGTTCACCAAGAATTTTATTCCCCAGAAAAACTTCAACTACCGCCCGGAACGATTCAACGTCTTGTCATCAGGGGGGGGCACTCAGAGCAATGCAATCATCTGCTTGATTCACGCGGGAGTCCTCCCAAAGCCAGACATCATCGTTATGTCCGACACGGAACGTGAAGCCAGTAACGTATTCGAATATCAGCGCCAGTATATAGCCCCGCTATGCGAAGAAATGGGCGTTGAATATCACATTATCCCGAAGAGCAAGTATGCGACCTATGACCTCATTGGATCTGATGAGGACACCCCTCTCCCTGGTTATTTCACTGAATACGAGGGACGCGACATCCGAGGTCAATGCGCAGGTAAGCAACCCGCATTCTGCTCCATTAAATGGAAGACGGAAGTTATTCACCGGTTCCTGAACGAGCGTTTTGGCGAGAAATATCTCACAGAGCGCGGAGTGGATACCTGGCTAGGGATAAGCATCGAAGAAGCTCACCGCCGGGCAAAATTTCCACCGGGTAAGTGGCAGCGCAGATACCCGCTAATTGAAATGATGATGACCAAGCAGATGGCGATTCAGTGTGTTGAAGATTACGGATTGCCAACCCCGCCCGCTTCTCTTTGCTGGATGTGCCCGAACCGCGATGACGACCTGTGGTTATTCATGAAGAACAACGTACCAGAAGACTTTGCCAGGGCATGCGCTCACGAAAAGGAAATTCAAAAACTTTGGCCTCATCTCTGGCTAACAAAATACGGCGTTCCTCTTGCAGAGGCACCATTAAAGCCAAGTGGTGGCAAAAATACACAGATGGACCTCATCCAATTCTGCGATAGCGGACAGTGCTTCGTTTAGCCGACGAGGAGTAAATCATGCAAATGAATCCAATCATCATTCTCATCGTGGCTGTGACCATGCTGGGCGCTCTCATATCGCTTTTACACGAACCGGAGGGATTGAGATGGCTGCTTTTAATGTGGGCGCGTTAGTCCAGCTTAAGACCGGCGGAATACATGGATACGTTGAGAGCCAGATAGAACCAGATAGCGAGCATCCGAAATACTGGTGCCGATGGGATGACGGTACATATCAGGTGCACAACCAACACGAACTACGGGCTGCAACTGTAGACGGCCCGCAACTGTATAAGAGAATGGATTAGGAGAAGGTATGTCAGATTTGGCTATGAAGGTGCTTAGATGGCAGTCGAAAGGGAATGTAGGGGTAAGCAGCGCAACGATGGCATCTATCGCTCTCGGTTTGAATAAAAGTTTTTACCACGAGCGTTTTGGAGCGCCAAGTGACCCCGCCGACTTGCGCCGCTGCATGCTGCTCGTTGAGGAAATTCCTGAAATAAAGGACAGCTTCCCGTTGATAGCGAAGAAGGTAAGGCGGTTTGCACCGATCCTCCATGAATGGGATGAATTGGTCGCAATTCTTAAGCGTGAACTGAAAAGACCAGACAAGCGGGCGCCAGAAACATACGAGCGAATGAAGCAATTACTAAACGCCGCCTGAGGGCGGTTTTTTATTGCCTGGAGATAACAATGAAGATTTTACTTATGATTATCATGCTCAATTCTGGGAGCGTGACTGTCATCAATTATGATGACGCCTCTGCTTGTATGTCCGCAAAGAATGAACTCAGAGAATTAATTTCTAATAACGCAGCAAGGGTCACCTGCATTATTCAAAAATAATGGAGACACCAAATGGTTTCAGCAAAGCCAATCACCGCGCAACAAGCGGCGGAACTCCTGATCGTCTCACCCAGAACCATATACCGGCTTATCGACTCTGGCGAACTGGCCGGTAAGAAGGTGGGCAACAAATATCGGACTACCGATGCAGCCTGTATTGCGTATTTAAATGACCCGCGCGATCCTGTTGTCGCGAGCGCGGGTGAGCATAAAGGAGATAATTTATGTCAATCACCCTCAGAGGCGGCGTGTGGCACTGTCATTTCGTTACACCGTCAGGGCAAAGAATTAGAAGGTCTCTTGGCACGGGGGACAAGAAACAAGCGCAGGAGTTGCATGACAAACTGAAGTCAGAAGCGTGGCGGGTAGACAAAATCGGGGAACTGGCGACAAGGACGTTTGAGGAATGCTGCATTCGATGGATAAGAGAGAAGGACCATAAGCGGTCACTGGATGACGATCGGACGAAGATTGAATACTTCCTTCGTCACTTTTCCGGGCGCGATGTTTCAACCATCACCGCCGAGCAGGTTCACGATGCCGTATCGAAGATGGTTAACCGCAAGCATATACAGGTGTGGGAGTCTCGCAGGGATGCAGCTATACGCCGTGGCAAGGAGCCACCACCGTATGGGGATAAGCCGGTAAGCCAGGCAACAAAGAGCCAGCACCTTTCATTTATGCGCTCCCTGCTAAAGGCGGCCGCCGATGACTGGGGCTGGATAAAGTCGGCACCGGCAATCAAAACCAGAAAGCCGGTAAGCAAGCGAATTCGGTGGCTAACCAGGGATGAGGCAGAACGGCTGATTGAGTGTATGCCAGAGAGCATTAAGCCAGTGGTGATATTCGCACTGGCTACCGGCCTGCGCCGCTCCAACATCGTTGATCTGGAGTGGCAGCAGGTCGATATGCAGAGAAAGGTTGCATGGGTAAATCCGGAGAACGCAAAAGCGGGCAAAGCTATCGGCGTCGCTCTGAATGATACCGCATGCAGGGTATTAAGAAATCAGATTGGTAAGAGCAAGGTTTGGGTGTTCGCTCACACTAAGGCTGCCACGCGCCCTGATGGAACGCTGACACCGGCTGTGAGGAAAATGCGCATTGATGACAATACTGCATGGAAGATTGGCCTGGAGAAAGCCGGCATTGAGGATTTCAGGTTTCATGACCTGAGACATACATGGGCAAGCTGGTTAATTCAGTCCGGCGTACCACTTTCTGTTTTGCAGGAAATGGGAGGATGGGAAAGTATCGAGATGGTGCGTCGTTATGCTCACCTCGCGCCGAACCATTTAACCGAGCATGCACGGAAAATCGATGCCATTTTTGGCAACCATGACACAGATATGACACAAGGGGAAAATCAGGCTGGTTTGAAACTTGCGTAAGTGTATGATTATCAATGGTACGCCCTGTAGGATTCGAACCTACGACCTACGGCTTAGAAGGCCGTTGCTCTATCCAACTGAGCTAAGGGCGCACGGATAGCGTGCACTTGCGGGGTGAAGCGCGTGGAATTATACGGCCAATGACAAGTGAGTCAATGCCTTTTAGCGCAATCGCCTGCCTTCTCAACAGCATCTCTCACATCCACTGTAAATACGTCTAATTTTTCAACATTCCGCCGATTTTCCTCGCATTTCATGTCACTACGAAAAGGCTTAAGCCTCTTTAAGTAACGCCTGGTATTTTCTTAAACGGATGACCCGCACACTAGCCTGCGGTAATCCGGCGCCTGGGAGCCCGGAAGATAACAGGACAGTGCAGTGACCGCGTTTGCCTCCTCCCCATTTGCAGCCCCCTCGACGAACAAATTCGCCAAACTGCGCAGCGTGTCGCGAGAAATCATTGGCATCAAATTAGAACCCATTGTCGCCCTTTCATCATCACGCATCGTCGGCATGGAGTTGTTGAGCGTTCTCGCTTCGCCTGAGAAAAGTGAACAATTTTTCCAGCATCAGTCAGCTAATCAGTCGCTTATGTTGCTTGAAACGCAACTAGCAGCCTTAAAAAACACTCCCTATAGCCGCAACCTTTTCATTAATCTGCCGATAACCGTCTTTGTCGAGACAGAATATTTCGTCCGGATTCTGCCGTTGCTGGCCTCCGGACAAAATATTGAGATAGTTGACCCCCACTCATTCCTCCTTCTTTCAGCAGAATCAAGGGCGTGCGTGACCCAACGCCTGCAGACCCTCGCCGATCGCGGTTGCCGCATATGGCTTGACGACGTAAACGGCAGTCTGATCCGCTCCTTTTTACACTGCCGTTTACCATTAAGCGGTATCAAGATCGATAAACTTGTGTTCTGGCGCCAAAGGGGAACGCCTGCGTTGGCACAGCTGGTAAGTCGCTGCGCGCAGGTCGCCAGCAATGTGCTTATAGAAGGTATCGAATCACATTGGGATCGGGAGTGCGCACTGCAAGCAGGAGCGGGATTCGGTCAGGGATATTACTGGCCCTCCGTGGGCTGGTCTGAAGAGTAAAAGGACATTAGCCTGAGAGAGAATCTATGCGCATGACAGTACGCCGCTATCGGCGTCGTCGCAAAGGAAGCGATGCGCTGGGATTCTCGCTTTCACATTCCAGCCCCCCTTTTTTTGATCGCCTCGTGTCGCTGAGTCAGTCCATCAATCAGACACGTAAAACGGATACTCCCTTTCTTATTCTGGTTACACGCGATAATTTTCTGCACACGGGTTTACAGCATGGGCCTTCACCATTGAGTCATTGCTGCGGCTTTGACGCGCTAGAGCCCGCATTTCATGCCCTGAAAAATTGGCCTACGGCAAGACTGGTGGTTGATGTTGATGGCCGATCGTCGCCCCTTCTGGAATTGCTCGATGCTTTACGACGATTAATTCTTTATCCCCCTTTTATACCCATCAGCTTGCTGGTTCGCGCAGACGATTACGATACCCGTCTTTTTTGTAAGACCACCGGCCCTTTTGAGGTGCTTGAGCGCCAGGTTTCAGCCCCAGATTTACATCAGGCCTTGGTGGCTACCAACCCACTGACTACAAACCGTAACCACTGGTTTTCACGCGAAGAGTGGACCATCCTGCAGTTTTTGTCCCAGGGGCTGTCACTGCGGAACATCGCTCTCCTGCGTCAGCGCCCCTACAGCCGCATTGTTTATCGCCTTGGGCGTATTCTGGATAAATTGGGCTTAAATCATCGTCAGGAATTGCTGCATCTTCTCCATCGGCTGTCCGATCCCCATCTTTAAGCCCTTAATTCCTAAAGGGGTTTAGGAAATGACTTACGATAATTATTAAAAACATGTTTTGATTTAACATTTTATTAATGATTACAACTATTCCTAATCCTTCCTCTCTCGCCACGTTTAACACTACTCCATATGAGAAAAGCAGGGATTTCATCCAAAAGTTAACTCATCATAAAATGTGTTACTGCGATACTCGGGATGTAAAATCCTTACTATTCAAGGTATCACACATAAACCCATAGACGTCAGACAGTCGATTCTGCTGTCGGCCCTGATGGTGATCCTGAAGAGGGTGAATAGCTTTCAAATGAAGCTTTAATGCGGGGAGGGACACTGAATTTGACTTAAAGAGTGGCGAGTAGGTCTACGCATCGAAATCCTGAAAAAGAAACATAATATTAACATTGAGTCATTTGTATTATTTTTTGCAATTACATAAATATCATCACCCGCCTTCACTTCGACAATTGGTTATTTAGCCTGAATTTAAAATGAACGATTTCGCTCTTCAGAAGATTATATTAAGCAAGGAGCCTCAGATAATTTACAGGGTTTTCGGAGAAAACTTACAAGGTATAATAAGCCTGTTCCGGACCAAAATAAGAAATAGCACTACCTGGCCGTTAAATTTCAATTCAACCATCACGTTGAGGAAATGTTTCATTACAACATAACAAGGATGCTTTCGCTCTTTCCAGGGAAATACCCCGTATAAGGATCTGCAAAATTATCCTTCCGGCTTACCCGCGCTTTTACATTGCGTGTTAACCACCTGAGGCATAAAAATGAAACCTGCATCCATTATCATCATGGACGAACACCCTATCGTCAGAATGTCGATAGAGGTCCTGTTAGAGAAAAATAAAAACATCGCGGTAAAACTCAAATCCGGCGACAGCCATGAAGTGCTCGATTACATTCGAAATTACCCTATCGATCTGGTGATCCTCGACATTGAGATGACGGGCTCAGATGGATTTACTTTATTAAAAAGAATCAAGAACTTAAACGAAAGCATAAAAGTTCTTTTTCTATCCTCCAAATCAGAATCCTTTTACGCCGGGCGCGCTATGCGTGCAGGGGCAAACGGCTTTGTGAGCAAAAGAAAAGATTTAAGCGATATCTATAACGCCGTTGAGATGTTGCTCTCAGGATATTCCTTCTTTCCCTATGAAACGCTGAGCTTTATAAATCATCACGGCTCGCACAAAGGAGCGTTAAATGATATGCCATTATCAAACAGGGAGGTGACTGTTTTACGTTTTCTAGCGAATGGATTGTCAAACAAAGAAATTGCAGAGCAATTATTACTTAGCAACAAAACAATTAGCGCGCACAAGTCAAATATTTACACGAAATTAGGCGTGCAGACAATTGTTGAGCTAATTGATTATGCTAAAGCTCACGAGCTGCTCTAAAATAAAGGTACTCCCGCCGCGCAGTCGCGTTTCAGGGAGTACCGTTCGGCTCAATAATAATTAATCATAAATGTCGCATCCGCGTCAGCACGACCGGGCTGCGGATTATTTGCGGTGGCGATGTAATTGGCATAAAACGCCAGAACCGCATTTCCCTGCACATCCACAACGACCTCCTGACTCGCCTGCTGAAGTGGCAAACGCATTTTATCCTGATCCCGAATCTCTATGGCGACATTGCTCGCCTGACTGGCATCATTGAGCGCAAGCAGTTGCGGATCGTGCGTATCGATCTTTCCTGTAAACGTTATCGAGGCTGCTCCCGGCGGGCAGCCGGTCAATTTTAGCGTAAAGGGCATCGCTTGCGTCCTGCTGCCCGTGGTGCTCAATTGCTTTGTCGGCCAGGTACCCAGCGTCACCGATTTGTTACTGTCGCTGCCCTCCGCCACGCAGGTGAAATCTATAATGTTCCCGTACAGTTCAATATTGATTTCACCCAGCGGCGTTGCCGCCAGCGATCCTTGCATCGGGGCACCTAACAGAGTCATTACCGCGATTAACATCGTCTTGCGCATCGTTCCCCCTCAGTCGTAATCCACACGCAAATATCCGCGTGAACGAAAGCGCCCTTCACCTGGTTTTTTGCCTGTAATGCTCACCGGCCAAGCGCTAATCCCCACCACCGCCGAGGCGTTATCATCCAGACGGAAAGGAATTTTGCTGGTGAGGCTATTCGGCGTGAGCGGCGTACCGCTGGCTGTTGCCACAATAAAACCTAAATCAGGGTTGTCAGAAATCAACGCGTTACCAGACACTTTTTCCGCTTCAACGCGCATAGTCAGATACGCGTTTGCCTCCACGTTGGTGCACTTAATAGCGATGGTTTGCGTTTTGGGGTTCACATTTTGGGGGCGATTCCCCGCACCGGCCTGGCTAAACAGTGACGCCCCGATATCACCAAAATCGAACTCGACGACTTTACCGGCGTTAATCGCGCAGCTTTGCGGCACCTGAATCGTGCCGCTGTAGCTGATGGTGTAAACCGGCGTCGTCAGCGGATCGGAGGAAGTTGTCGTGACGTAAACGCGAAACATCGTCTGGCGCGGGAT
This sequence comes from Enterobacter sp. 638, assembly GCF_000016325.1. Lineage (NCBI taxonomy): Bacteria > Pseudomonadati > Pseudomonadota > Gammaproteobacteria > Enterobacterales > Enterobacteriaceae > Enterobacter > Enterobacter sp. 638. The sequence continues at coordinate 1,103,495 of NC_009436.1, read as the reverse complement.
CTCGACCATGTTGATAAACCGCCGCGTCACTTTGAGGCGAAACACCAGTTTTGAATCCTGAACGCCAAAAGGCTTATTTTTTGAGACGTTAGGGTGATTACCCATCTGAATAAAACGCTGCGGAGGATAAAACACGCCCGCGTAGCTGTCGGTAATTTTCATCGCGCCATCGAGATAATCATTAAGCTTCAGGTACTTATAGCTGTCGATGGTGCTGGTAATGGGAAAATCGGTGACGTAACTGCGCTTAGTCGTATTGCCCGACGTCCCTTTCGGGCATACCGCATTCACGCCCACCCACTGTGATTTTTCCGCCAGCGTGACGATCTGCCCAATTTGATTATTCGAGCTGTTAAATTTATCCGTTAAGTCATAGTACACATCGGTCGGGACACCGTTTTCGTTGGCACAGACGGTCGCCAACGCCTGCGTCGCGGGCATAAGCGCCAGCAGTGCCGCGGCCAAACAGCGGGTCTTAATCACAGCGAATCTCCTTAAGCGTGATGGCCTGTTGCAGGCTTTCTTCCGGCAGGGTGTAAGGCGCACGGCATTGCGCGTTGGAACCATTGCCCCACTGAATCAATAACGTCCCCGCCAGCGGTAAACCGCTCAGGTAAATTTGTCCGTCATCACCCACCATGCTGGTCACGCCGCTTTGGGTTTCGCGTACCACCGCCCCAAATGGCACGGGCTGATTGCCGCGCATGACGGTCAGGAGCGCACGCACGCCGATGCGCGCGTCAAAACTGGCACGCACCAGCGCACCTTTGGTGGGGACGACGCTGCTGACGTTATTTTCAATATCGGTATTGTTATTCATGCTGTTGGTATCCAGCGCAACGCGGTTATAGCGATAGACCGTGGCGTAAGGCATCACCGCATAACCACGCCAGTCAGTTTTAACCCCGGTCTGGTTTTCGACGTTCACGCCCGACGCGCCTGGCGCTTTGATCAACACGTTGGTGTCGCCAAGAGGCTGACTGAACGTCACGCCATCCGAGTGCCCCACCACGCCACCAGACATCTGCCAGTTAAGATCGTGCTGCTCGCGCGAATAGTTGTATCCTGCGCCAAACGTGCCGTAGGCTGCCTGCCAGTTGGCACTGGCGCTACCGCTTCCGCCGTTATTGCTGGTGTGCCCCTGCGTCACGCTGTAGGTGAGGTTTCTGTCCTCAAGAAGCGTGCCGCTGATCCCCGTTTGCCAGCTGCTGTCGCCTTCACTGTTCCGGCTGGCGGAGGCGGTTGCGTAGGCGCGATCGAAAGCGCTGTCGCGACGATAGCCGTGGCGGGTAAACAGGCTGAACGGAACGGAGACGTTAAACGAGGCAATTTTATCCGTACCGCCCATACCCACCGCCTGGTTCCATGACCACGAGACTGAATAGCTCACCCCCTGCACGCCACCGGCGTATCCCAACTGATACCAGACGCTGGAATCGCTGGTTCCCCAGTACGTTTGCTCGCTGCCCGAGACGTAAACTGAACCGTAATCCCCCAACGATTGAGAGATGTTGAGCTGAAATCGCCCTTTTTTATTCCACGTCAGATTGTGATAGCTCTGCACATCCGCGACGCCGTTGTCATCTTTGGTATCGCTGTACTGATAGCCTTCCATCGATTTCCACGCTACGTCATCGAGCGTGTAAAACCCTTTTGTCGAGTAGCGATAGCCCAGTAGCTGGAAGTTGGTGCCAAAATCGTTCAACGATTTTGCATAAAGGAAACGCAAGGATTGGCCTTCATGACGGCTGTCATCGGCCAATTGACTACGGGCGTGAGTCAAATCAACGGACATAGCGCCCCAGTCACCGAGATTTTTCCCCGCGCCTATCGCCAATGCGGTGTAGCGTGATGCCAGCTGCGTGCCGCCATACAGCGTATAACCATTGGCCAGGCCAGTAATCAGCGTGCCCTGGGTGAAAAATGGCGTCTCCTGATCGCGGTTGCCGCTGCGGTAGTCGCCGGCGACCAGATCGTATTTCACCCGCCCTTCACGCTGTAATAACGGCACGGTGGAATACGGCACGGTATAGCGCTGCGGATTACCGTCTTTCTCTTCCACCGTTACGTCGAGATCGCCGCTCGATGACGTCGGGTTCAGATCGCTGATGGCAAACGCCCCCGGCTGCACGTAGCTTTGATAAATCACGTAGCCGTTTTGACGTATCACCACTTTTGCAGGCGTTCTGGCGATGCCGCGCACGGTTGGTGCGTAGCCCTGCATGCTGTCCGGGTACATGCTGTCCGACGAAAAGAGCCGTAAACCACGAAATCCCATACTGTCAAAAACATCATTGCCACTGTTGCTGTCGCCTAAGACCAGCTCGCTCTTGAGCGGAATGACCGTACGTTCAGCCGACGTGCTGATGTTTTGCCATTCGCGATGGCTATTTCCGTTGCTTTGCGTGGCGCGCCACGCGCCGGTGTTTCGCACACGCCAGGCCCCGTAGTTCAGGCCAGTTTGCAGATTCAGGTAGTAGCTGTTGTCATCGTCATTTCCCTTGTTTCCGCTAAAGCTGTAGTTCAGCAAAATCGCCGGAATGCCCTCGTCCCACTGTTCAGGAGGAATATAGCCGCGTGCGCTGTTGTGCATCGCCACCTGCGGCAAACTGATGTTGAGGCGCAGCGAGGCAAAATTGAAGCCAATTTCGCTGCCCGGAATGGCCGTCGCCAGGGGAATACAGGCGTCGTCTGCCACTTGGGTCAGTTCAGGAAATGCGCTGATATTCACACCCAGGCGGTCAAGCATTGCGCGGGTGATACAGGGTGACAGCCCGCCCGCCACGGGAGCCGTACTTTTTTCGTCCGTCTCAAAACGCACATCCTGCGTGCCGATAAACTCCTCGTTACGCCAGATATCCACGCGGTAAATGCCCGGTGCCTGTTGATGCCCTTGCTCAAAGCGTGATAAATCCGCCACACCGGCAGTGTCATCGGATAAAAAACCCGGGTTGAAATAGCTTTCGCTCCATCCCACTTGCGGAAAGAGGATCGCCGCCAACGCCAGTGCACACGGGCAGTAACGCCATCGTGGAATGTTCATCGCCCTGACTCTGCTCACAGTGCGACGCGACGCGCCGGCGTGATGGCACCGTAATCATTTACGCTCTGCCAGGAAAGCGTGCCGCTGACGCCTGCCGGAAGGACCTGCTGCGCAGAGTTTTTCGGGGCAATCATCAGATTTTCCAGCTTCTGTCCGCCCATCTGAAGATTGACCAGCGTGATGTAGTACGGCGACGCATTACTGACTTTCAGGTGATTTCCAGCACGTTCAAATTTGAGCTGGGAAAGAGCCTCTTCCGGCTGCATCGCCAGATTTTTTGGGCGCACGAAAAGCTTTATCCGCGACAAAATCGCCAATTGCAGGACGTTTTTCCCTTCCAGATTTGCCTTGTTCACCGAAGGAATAGCTTTTACGTTCATGAAAAACAGGGATTCGCGATCGGTTGCCAGCGGTAGGCCCGCATAAATAATGCGCAGCGTGTTTTCACTGTCGGGCTCACTCACAAACAGCGGCGGCGTAACGGCAAAGGTTTTTTCTTTTTGCCCACGATCGTTTTCTATCCACGCGTTAATTAAATAGCGCTCTTGCTTATTGCTGTTCGTAATAGCCAGCGATGTTTGTTTGGCATCCGCTGGATATATCACGCGCGTCGCACCCAACGCGATCCCACCGGAAGCTTCTACGGACAGAGAAACCATCATTAAAATAATCGATAAAATGAGTCCGGGTTTATTCAAGGAGTTCATCACAACAATACCTTTAATATTATGTTCGCAGGTGTGTATACCGTCAGGGATAAATCAACGCGAACCAGACATCCGACTGGATATTGCCCGGCACAAGGTGTTCAGAAATAACCCGATAGCGTGCGCTGAAATGTAAGTCCAGCTCAGAAGACTCTATTGGCCGCCAATTATTCGCCGCCGCATTGGGGATAATTTGCCGCTTCTGCGAATCAAATAATGCCAGTCCCACACCGCTACTGACGCGGCTTTCGCCGGGTTGAGAGGTCGCCAGAAATACTTGCGGATCCTCAGTGGGCGTGACGCCCTCAAACATGACGCCGACCGTGCGCGAGACATCGACGCTGCACTCCACCAGCCGCAGGATGAAGGGCACATTGACCGTCGAAAAACTGCCCACACCGGCAAATGAATTGGTGCGGTATTGCCCCATTTCGATGCGCAGGTTTTGGCTATCGGGCGCGACGGCGCAGCCACCGTTCACCAGCTCGCCTTTCATATGCACTTTCCCGCCATCCACTACCACGGTATGCGCCATCACAGGCGTCACCACAGATAACAGCAGCAGAAAAAGTTGCCTTAATCTGGTCATACCCGACCCTCAAATTCGAATAGCTGGCCTCTTCCGTGAGGCCAAATCGTCCCTGAAAGCAGGTTATTCGTATTTCATTACGAAGGTGGCATCGGCGTTTGCCTGGCCTGGTGCGGTTGTTGCCGCGGTGGATTTATAGCGGGCAGTGAAATTCAGGGTGTTGGTGCCTTCAATCAGGGCTTTCGCTGCGGAGAATGTCGCGCCATCAGGGGTCAGCGTGCTGGACTGGCTATCGAGGATCTCAATGCCAACACCTTGTGCGGTGTTGTCGTTATTGCCTGACGTGACGGCCAGCAGCGTTTTATCTGTCGGGTCGATTTGACCAGTGAAGGCCACAGACGCCGTTTTAGCCACTTCTGGATCACAATCATTCAGTTCAATATTGAAAGGAATATTAGAGGTGGTGTCGCCCACTTTCGTAAATTTAGCCGTACGGTATTGGCCCAAATTAACGATCTGATCGGCAGATTCAGTATTCACCGCGCACGCTGCATTCACTAATTCACCTTTAAAATGCACAGTACCGCCATTAACGGAAACCGGCGGGACAGGATCTTCTGCATGAACGGCACCCGCAACGAATACCAGCGAAGCAATAACGGAAGAAGCAATATTGCTAAATTTCATATCTATTCCTTTGAAATGTAAAAAGCCCTTCCCGCGTAAAACGGGAATAAAAAATACATTCAATTGCGTAATTGAAAGTTTATTTTGGAAGAGACAAAGTAGCGTATGGAGGAATATTAAAACAGGTCAAAACACTGCGATTCAGCCAGGTCACATCCTAATTTACCTTAGGAAAAGACCCATCAAAGCGAAGGGTCAATGCGACACCGCGAGGCTGATTGTGGAAATCTCACAATGGGTGACTGACAGCAGCGCCCGCTTCTGACAAAATATAGGCAATTCCCCCTTTAAACGTTACAGACGGAATCTTCTCTCTGATGGCAGCAAAGATTATTGACGGTAAAACGATTGCGCAGCAGGTGCGCTCTGAGGTCGCGGTAAAAGTGAAGGCGCGTACAGCGGCCGGAAAACGCGCTCCAGGGTTGGCTGTCGTGCTGGTTGGTAGTAACCCGGCATCACAAATTTACGTCGGCAGCAAACGCAAAGCATGTGAAGAGGTCGGTTTTGTCTCTCGCTCTTATGATTTGCCGGAAACGACTACCGAGGCAGAACTGCTTGAGCTGATTGATACGCTGAACGCCGATGAGGTTATCGACGGCATTCTGGTGCAGTTGCCGCTCCCTGCAGGCATCGATAATGTGAAAGTGCTGGAACGCATCGCACCGGATAAAGACGTGGACGGTTTCCATCCGTATAACGTTGGCCGCCTGTGTCAGCGCGCCCCGCGTCTGCGTCCGTGCACGCCGCGCGGCATCGTGACGCTGCTGGAGCGCTATAACATCGACACTTACGGACTGAACGCCGTGGTGATTGGCGCGTCCAACATCGTTGGCCGTCCGATGAGTATGGAACTGCTACTGGCAGGCTGTACGACCACGGTCACCCATCGTTTCACTAAGAACCTGCGCCAGCACGTCGAAAATGCTGACCTGCTGATTGTTGCGGTCGGTAAGCCGGGCTTTATTCCTGGCGAATGGATTAAAGAAGGCGCGATCGTGGTGGACGTGGGCATCAATCGTCTGGAAAACGGCAAAGTCGTTGGCGATGTCGTGTATGAAGATGCCGCCGCGCGCGCGTCTTACATCACTCCCGTTCCGGGCGGCGTCGGTCCTATGACCGTCGCGACCCTGATTCAAAATACTTTGCAGGCATGCGAAGAGTACCACGATGTAGAGGAAGCGTAAGATGACCACATTTTCATTAGGTAAACACCCGCACGTAGAACTGTGCGATCTGCTCAAGCTGGAAGGCTGGAGCGAAAGCGGCGCGCAGGCAAAAATTTTCATCGCTGACGGGCTGGTCAAAGTCGATGGCAAAGTGGAAACCCGTAAACGCTGCAAAATTGTCGCGGGTCAAACCGTGAGTTTCGCCAGCCAGAGCATTACCGTTACGGCATAATCCCTTCGTATAACCCTCTCCTGCCTGGAGAGGGAATTTCTTCCCATCACGCCAAACGCCCTTAAATCCATCACGGCTAATTATCGATCAACTTCAAAGAATCACTATTTCGTTTGTTGAAATGTGAAAATTAAGTTGCGCGGAATTCACGCTTCTCTCACGATAAGTAGAACGTTCTACTAAAACGTTCTACTTACAATAACAGCGCCAATAAAAGCGCTTCTCGGGGGAAGTCAGCATGAGTCTGATATCAGGGTTTGTTAAATCGTTGTCAAAATTATCGATGATTGGTCGCGCATTAATGCTGCCAATTTCACTGCTTCCTGCCGCGGGTTTGTTACTGGCCTTCGGTGATAAATTCCATATGCCGCTGATGATGAACGCAGGCGGCGTCATTTTTGATAACTTGCCGATGCTCTTCGCAATCGGTTCCGCCGTGGGTCTGGCATCTGAATCCGGGATTGCAGCGCTGTCCGCTGCGGTGTCGGTGTTTGTCACCAACATCACCATTGGTACGGTTCTGAGCATCACGCCAGAGATGGCCTCATCAGGCGGAAAATACGCCATGGTGGTCGGTATTCCGACGCTGCAAATGGGCGTTTTTGGCGGCCTCATCTGCGGTATCCTTGCCGCGTGGTGTTATAACCGCTTCCACACGCTGCAGTTGCCCGAATTCCTGGGCTTCTTCTCCGGTAAGCGTTTTGTCGCGATTGCGACGGCCTTTCTGTCGTTCATTCTGGGTCTGCTGTTACCGTACGTCTGGCAGCATATTCAGTCTGGCATCGACGCGCTGTCGGTTATTGTTAATGGCGACAATCAGGCCGCATCGACTTTTATTTTTGGTCTGGTCGAACGCGCGTTAATCCCGCTGGGTCTGCACCACATCTGGTATCCCTCGTTCTGGTATTCATTTGGGGATTACACCACGCAGGCGGGTCAGGTCATCCATGGCGATCAGACAATCTGGTTCAAAATGCTGGAAGAAGGCGTTAAATCCTTTAGCAGCGATACCTATCAGAACGCCGGTAAATTCATGCAGGGCGAGTTCCCGCTGATGCTGTTCGCGCTGCCTGCGGCCTGTCTGGCGATGTATCACGAAGCACATACCAAAAATAAAAAAATTGCTGCCGGTATTCTGTTCTCCGCCGCGCTGACCTGTTTCCTGACAGGGATCACCGAGCCGGTAGAGTTCACCTTTATCTTCGTGGCGCCAATCCTGTACGTCTTTAACGCCATCATGGCGGGCCTGGCGTATATGACCATGTATCTGTTGCATGCCCACATTGCCAAATCATTCTCTGCGGGCTTTATCGACTACCTGTCATTCGGCATTCTCCCATCGTTCAACGGCTATCAGACCAACTTCCTGAGCGCGATTATTATCGGTATTCCGATGGCGCTGATTTACTACTTCACCTTCCGCTTCGTCATCCGCCGTTTTGATGTGAAAACGCCGGGCCGTACGGAAGTGACCGCGACAACTGACGATAAAACCGATAGCGAAATTGCGACCGACATTATCGGCCTGCTGGGCGGTGCGCAGAACATTAACTCTGTCGGTTCCTGTATCACGCGTCTGCGCCTGGAAGTGGCGAAAAGCGATGCGGTGGATAAAGACGGCCTTAATGGTTTAGGTGCGCGCGGCGTGGTGTTTGTGGGTGACAATGGTATTCAGGTGATTTTTGGTGCCAGAGCACAATTTATTGCCCAAACCATGTCCACGATGATCGGTAAATAATAAGATGTCTGACTGACACGTCTCCTGTACTCTGGGAGACGTTGTCATATCAGGCTGATAATCGAGAAATTTCAGGGAGCGGGTTTGAAGAAAGTCAGCATAATTGATGTTGCAAAACTGGCAGGTGTTTCGGTTTCAACCGTCTCGCTGGTTTTACGCCAGAAGGGGAAAATCTCAGAGGCAACGATTGAGAAGGTCCACGCTGCCATCACCACGCTTGGCTATGTTCATAACGTCGCCGCTGCCAACCTTCGCGCCAACACCTCCAATCTTATCGGCCTGATTCTCCGCGATTTCAGCGACAGTTTTTCTATCAAAGTGATGGCGAGCATCGTTCAGGAACTGGAAAAGCAAGGCTTTATGGTTTTCCTCGGACAGCCGCTGAACGATCATGAACATCTTGAGCGCTGTCTGCTCTCGTTCAAACAACAGGGCGTTGCCGGCGTCATTTATCTCTCCTCCGAGACGCGAACGCCTACCCTGCCGAAACAGATCAGTGAGTGCCTGCTGCCATTGGTTGTGGTCTCACAGTCTTTAGTGAATGAGCCCTGCAATCTGGTGATGCGTGACAATCGTCAGGCAGCCAATCTTGCCACGCGTTACTTGATTGAAAGAGGCCACCGTAATATCGCCTATATCGGCGGTCGCGAGGGGTGTCTTATCCGCGAACAACGCCTTTTAGGTTTTCGCAGTGCGATGACGCAGTATGGCCTGGTGAATCGAGAGGAATCCGCGCCCGTGTGTAGCGATGATACGCAGGCCGCGGGTTTTATTACGCGTCAGCTTCTGGATAAAAACAACACCATCACGGCTCTCCTGTGTCATTCACCCGATGCGATGATCGGCTCGATCTCAGGCATTCATCAGGTGGGACGCACCGTTGGGAAGGATGTATTTCTGACGCAGCAGGTCGCTTTGGTAGGGTTTGAAGATATGTTACACGTGAATCTCACCTCGCCGTCATTCACCTATGTGTCGTCCGCCAGTGAAGAGACGGGCCGCCAGGCTGCGGGGCTAATGATTCGTAAACTGAAAGAGCCGGAACTTCAAACGCAGCGGATTACGCTGTCGGGGCAACTGATCGCGCGGGAATCAGCCTAAAAAAATGCGCCCCTACTGTGGGCGCATTTTTTCATTAGTTACTGTGTTTTTGCTTTCGGATTCACATCCATAACCTGAATCTCATAAACCATCGTCGCATTTGGTGGGATATCTGGAGCGCTACCCTCCTCACCGTACGCAAGCTCTGGTGGCACGACCATCTGGAGCCGACCCTGTCTATTCATTTTCATAATGGCGGACTGGAACAGTGGCGGGAATTTATCCAGCGGCAGAACCAACGCTTTGCCCATTTTGCTCATGTCTTTTATGACTTTGCCACCCGCGAGGCTTTCCTTCACAACAATCGCAACAGTGTCTGTCTTTTCAATTTTACCTTTGCCCTTCGCAGTCACACGGTAGTAATAGCCCATTTCGGATTTTTTAGCGCCCGGCTGTTTGCTGAAGGAAGTTATATAATTCTGACCTTTATCCTCGGCCACCTCTTTCTTCGCGTCCGACGGATGCGAGGTGACTTCTTTATCCATTTCTTTAAGTGATGCCACCATCTTTTCTTTAGGTATCTTGAACTTGCCCTGCAAGAAATCAGAGACACCACTCGCCACGTGCTGACGCGAGAGAACAAGGCCGTCCGCTTCCATTTTATTCAACGATCCCAGAACCTCTTGTCCCCAGAACGCCCCCAATGAATAGGCTCGTACATCTTCCTTAGTCTGAGGTACTGGGGCATCGGTAGATGCGGCTTTGACATCGCTGCGCAGAGACGCGAGTTGTTTATCCTGCTCTCCCAGTTTGGAACTGGCGTCATCCCATTTTTTCTTCAGCTCATTTCGCTGACTCTCGCTGTCCGTCAGCGCTTTCTGGGCATCAGCAATCGCCTTTTCTTTCAGAGTATTATCAGCAGTGAGCGCTGCCATTTTTTTATCTTGTTCTACAGATTGCTTTTGATTGCCATCAAGCGACTTCTGCAACTGCGAAAGTTTCGCTTCGCTTGCTGTGAGGCTCGCGCCGAGCGTCGCAAGCTCAGTCGTCTTACCGCTTAACTGTTGGTTGGTTTTCTGCGAAGCGTTCTGCAATTCCGCGCGCTGTTGTTCGCTTTCGGCAAGGGATTTCTGTGTCGCCGCCAGGTCTTTGGCCTGTTTGTCCTGCTCTTGCTTGAGCTCGCTTATCTGTTTAAGCATCTCTTTGGCACGAGCCTGACTTTCCGTCAGTGATTTGTTCAGTTGCGCGACCGCGCCTTCTTTATCAGCACCAGCATTCATCAGCGACGCCATTTTCGTCGTGGCATCGTCTCGTTGCTGGGTGGCATCTTGATACTGTGTTTGCAGTTTACTGCGCTGCTGTTCACTATCCGCCAGTGCTTTCCCGGCATCAGCAATTGCTTTCTCTTTAAGGGCGATAACGTCACTCAACGCTGCCAGTTTTTTATCTTGTTCAACGGATTGCTGTTGATTGCTATCAAGCGATTTTTGCAGCTGCGCAAGTTTCGCTTCGCTGGCTGTAAGACTCGCACCAAGCGTTGCAAGCTCACGGGCCTTGTCGCTTAGCTGCTGGGTCGTTTTCTGGGAAGTATTCTGTAATTCCGCGCGCTGTTTCTCGCTGTCGGAAAGGGATTTCTCTGTTGCCGCCAGGGCTTTGGCCTGCTTATCCTGCTCTTGCTTGAGCTCGCTTATCTGTTTAAGCATCTCTTTGGCACGAGCCTGACTTTCCGTCAGTGATTTGTTCAGTTGCGCGACCGCGCCTTCTTTATCAGCACCAGCATTCATCAGCGACGCCATTTTCTTCGTGGCATCGTCACGTTGCTGAGCGGCAGCCTGGTATTGCAACTGTAGTGCGCTGCGCTGTTTTTCGCTCTCTGCTAGCGCGTTCCGGGCATCTATAATCGCTTTCTCTTTTACGCCCATATCCGCAGTCAACGCAGCCATTTTTTTATTCTGCGCGGAGGATTCATTTTGATTTCCATCCAGCGATTTTTGCAGCTGCGCAAGTTTCGCTTCACTGGCGGAGAGGCTCGCACCGAGCGTCTCTAGCTGACTGGTTTTGTCGCTTAGCTGCTGGGTGGTTTTCTGCGAAGTATTCTGTAATTCCGCGCGCTGTTTTTCGCTGTCGGAAAGGGATTTCTCTGTCGCCGCCAGGGCTTTGGTCTGTTTGTCCTGCTCCTGCTTGAACTCGCTAATCTGTTTAAGCATCTCTTTGGCACGACTCTGGCTTTCCGCCATTGATTTGTTCAGTTGCGCGACGGCACCTTCTTTATCAGCTCCGACGTTCATCAGCGACGCCATTTTCGTCGTGGCATCGTCAAGTTGCTGAGTGGTAGCTTGATATTGTGTTAGCAGTTCGCTGCGCTGTTTTTCGCTTTCTGCTAGCGCTTTCTGAGCGTCGGCAATCGCTTTCTCACTGGCCGTTTGCTCAGCTGCATATTTTGCTTTCAGCTCAGCTATGACTTTTTCTTGTTCAGCTTTGAGAGCAGACAGTTCAGTACTGGCCGCACCTGGTTGCGTTGGAGGAGTGTGTAATCGAAGACGCGCGATCTTCTTTGCCGGCGTTTTGTGATGCCGTTCCTCCGGAATCGCAGATGATTCCGGAGGTGCAGCGGGTGCTGCAAATAATATAGCGGGAATCTCGCTGGATTGAGCCGTTATTGAATCCAGCGATTTTATAGTCTCTCCATTATCACTCGCCTGAGCGAGTGGAGTGACGGTGCTAATGATTAAAGCGGGTAATGCAAAAAAAAAAGAGGCTTCATGCTGAACGCACTCATTTAAAGTTTTCTCCACGACTTATAAGTGCTTGTTGCACTGTTTGCTGAATATCGCTACACAGCTTTTGGGTTCGGTATTTAAAAAGCGCATCCATGGTATCTTTGGTTTGCGAAGCAATATCCCCGCGAACAGAGGCGTAAACGGACGCACTTGCTAATAAATCATCAAAGGCTGCCTTTTTTTGAACATACAAACGGCCATTGATTTTTGATAAGGCAGTCAACTCACGCTGACAGTTAGTCACGGAGCTATCGGACGCCATTTCAACAGGTGTTCCCGCAGGCTTGATATTCGTGTTAGTTGAGCCACCCTGCGCGGGTACGGAGCTTGAAACTGCCTGAGCGGATTGACCCGCTGGCGTCACTTTACTCTTCGGTTTACTCTGACAACCCGTTACCACCAGAATTGTTGAAATCGCAACCAACGCTAAAAAAGGCTTTCCCGCACAGTTATTGAGTTTGTCAAACAAAGTCACAATATTACCCTCATAAAATCCATTCTGGATCACATTACAAAACTGCACGCCTAACATTATCTGGAATGGAAAGCGCAGCATTATAGGATGAATAAGATTGCGTAAACAATCCCCGCCATTATCAACTAAACCCTGTTTGTTGTCCAAAAATGGACGCTAACAATAATGTCCTTTATAACTCAAGCCCCTATCCAAAATCATCCGATTCCCTTTATCCGTTAAAATAAATCTAATGAAACCCTTCAACAATTCATCACTAAAATTAATATTTCACTGATAAATATCGCGCATTGTTTTGGGCCAATAATGGGAACATTGTTTTACGGGGAAGGAGACGCTGTGAACGGGGTGTTTAGGCAGAGTGATGTTAAAAGCGAGGTTGCCCGGCAAGCATTGCGCCGCCGGGCATCACAGAATTATTTACGACGCCAGATAGTGCCCTGCGGCCCATCTTCCAGAACGATACCCATTTCCGTCAGACGATTACGTGCAGCATCTGCTGCCGCCCAGTCTTTCGCCTGACGCGCTTCCAGGCGTGCAGTGATCAACGCTTCGATTTTGGCCACTTCGTCACCATCATTCTGCGCACCGCTTTGCAGGAAGGTTTCTGGATCTTGCTCCAGCAGCCCCAGCACCGCTGCAAGCTTACGCAGATGAGAAGCCAACGCATTCGCCGCCGACACATCTTCGACTTTCAGACGGTTAATCTCACGCGCCATGTCAAATAGCACTGAGTAGGCTTCCGGCGTGTTGAAATCATCGTTCATCACGTCGATGAAACGTGCTTCGAATGCTTCGCCGCCAGCAGGTGCGACGGATTTGTCAGTGCCACGTACCGCAATGTACAGGCGCTCCAGCGCAGAGCGAGCCTGTTTCAGGTTCTCTTCGCTGTAGTTCAACTGGCTGCGGTAGTGGCCAGACATCAGGAAATAACGCACCGTTTCGGCATCGTAATATTTCAGCACGTCACGCACAGTGAAGAAGTTATCCAGTGATTTGGACATCTTCTCGCGATCGACCATCACCATACCGGAGTGCATCCAGTAATTAACGTACTCGCCGCCGTGTGCGCAGGTAGACTGCGCAATTTCGTTCTCATGGTGCGGGAACATCAGGTCAGAACCGCCGCCGTGAATGTCGAAATGGTTACCCAACTGTTTACAGTTCATCGCTGAGCACTCGATGTGCCAGCCCGGACGCCCTTCACCCCATGGCGATGGCCAGCTCGGCTCACCTTCTTTGGACGTTTTCCACAGCACAAAGTCCATCGGATTACGTTTAACGTCAACGACATCGACGCGCGCGCCAGCCTGAAGTTGCTCAAGATCCTGACGTGAAAGCTGACCGTAACCTGGATCGGTTGGGACCGAGAACATCACGTCGCCGTTGCTGGCCACATAGGCATGACCGCGCTCGATGAGCTTTTCGGTGATCTCGATGATTTCATGAATATGGTGGGTCGCACGCGGTTCGCTGTCCGGACGCAGAATATTTAATGCATCAAAATCTTTGTGCATTTCGGCGATCATGCGATCCACCAGCGCGACAAAGCTTTCACCATTTTCATTAGCGCGTTTAATGATTTTATCATCAATATCGGTGATATTGCGCACGTACTTCAGGGTGTAACCTAAGAAACGCAGGTAGCGAGAAACCACGTCGAATGAGACGAAGGTACGGCCATGACCAATGTGACAGAGATCGTAGACGGTAATACCACACACGTACATGCCGACTTCCCCGGCATGAATAGGTTTGAATTCCTCTTTTTGGCGCGTCAGAGTATTAAAGATTTTTAACATCAAAGATTCCATGTAAACGTGTGTGGATCGTAAAGACCGTATAATACCTATAATTCGGGATAGGATCAGCACGCAATGCAAGGTGATCGCATCCTGCGGTTATGCTATAACAAACCCCTATATGTGACCCTTATATGGGTCGAAGCACCACTATAACGGAACAGGATGAAAAAATGGTTACTTTCCACACTAATCATGGCGATATCGTCGTCAAAACTTTTGATGATAAAGCGCCTGAAACAGTTAAAAACTTCCTGGACTACTGTCGCGAAGGCTTCTACAACAACACGATTTTCCACCGTGTGATTAACGGCTTTATGATCCAGGGCGGCGGTTTCGAACCTGGCATGGTCCAGAAAGACACCAAAGAAGCGATCAAAAACGAAGCGAATAACGGTCTGAAAAATACCCGCGGTACGCTGGCAATGGCCCGTACTCAGGCTCCGCACTCTGCAACTGCGCAGTTCTTCATCAACGTAGCAGACAACGACTTCCTGAACTTCTCCGGCGAGAATCTGCAGGGTTGGGGTTATTGCGTGTTCGCAGAAGTGGTTGAAGGTATGGACGTTGTTGAGAAGATCAAAGGCGTTTCTACTGGCCGTAGCGGTATGCATCAGGACGTTCCAAAAGAAGACGTTATTATTACAAGCGTGACTGTCAGCGAGTAATTGGTGGCGACACTCTTTATTGCGGATCTGCATCTGCAAACAGAAGAACCGGCGATCACCGCCGGTTTTCTGCATTTTTTACAGGGTGAAGCGCGTTCAGCGGACGCCCTGTACATTCTGGGCGATTTGTTTGAGGCCTGGATTGGCGACGACGACCCGAATCCCCTGCATCATGACATGGCTGCGGCGATCAAAGCCCTGGTCGACTCCGGCGTTCCCTGCTATTTCATTCACGGCAATCGCGATTTTCTAATCGGCAAACGCTTCGCTCGCGAAAGCGGCATGACGTTGTTGCCCGACGAAAACGTGCTCGAATTATATGGCCGCAACGTCCTGATTATGCACGGCGACACGCTTTGCACCGACGACACGGGCTATCTGGCATTTCGCGCTAAAGTCCACACGCCCTGGATTCAAACCCTATTTCTGGCCCTGCCTCTGTTTATCCGCAACCGTATCGCCGCCAAAATGCGTGCGGGCAGTAAAGCGGCAAACAGCAGCAAATCCATGACGATCATGGACGTCAACCCGCAAGCGGTCGTTGAGGTGATGGAAAAACATCGCGTGCAGTGGTTAATTCATGGTCATACCCATCGCCCGGACGTGCATCAACTCACCGCCAACGGCGAACCTGCGCATCGCGTTGTATTGGGTGCCTGGCACAGCGAAGGTTCGATGGTAAAAGTCACGTCAGAAGGCGTAGAACTCATCCAGTTTCCGTTTTAATCAACTCGCCTTTTTGCCGCCATTCCGGTGACGCAACCGTTTTCCTTGCCTGTATATCATGCTATTCTCTGTGCCCTAAAAGCAGTGTGTTCCGCACCACAGGAGTTTTAAGACGCATGTCCTCCCGCAATAATCCGGCGCGTGTCGCCATCGTGATGGGGTCCAAAAGCGACTGGGCTACCATGCAGTTTGCCGCCGAAATCTTCGAAATCCTGAACGTTCCGCACCACGTTGAAGTGGTCTCCGCGCACCGCACCCCCGATAAACTGTTCAGCTTCGCCGAAGGCGCAGAAGAGAACGGCTATCAGGTGATTATTGCCGGTGCGGGCGGTGCAGCACACCTGCCCGGCATGATTGCCGCCAAAACGCTGGTTCCGGTTCTCGGCGTACCGGTGCAAAGCGCAGCCCTGAGCGGCGTTGACAGCCTTTACTCCATTGTTCAGATGCCACGCGGCATTCCGGTCGGTACGCTGGCGATTGGTAAAGCGGGCGCGGCGAATGCAGCTCTGCTGGCGGCGCAGATTCTGGCGACGCACGATAAAGCATTGCATCAGCGCCTGGTGGAATGGCGTCAATCGCAGACCGACGAGGTGCTGGAAAACCCAGACCCACGAGGTGCAGCATGAAACAAGTTTGCGTTCTCGGTAACGGTCAGTTGGGTCGAATGCTGCGTCAGGCAGGTGAACCGCTGGGTATCGCCGTCTGGCCCGTTGGGTTGGATGCAGAACCTGAAGCCGTGCCCTTTCAGCAAAGCGTCATCACCGCTGAAATTGAGCGCTGGCCCGAAACGGCATTAACGCGTGAACTGGCGCGTCACAACGCCTTTGTTAACCGCGATGTCTTCCCCATTATTGCTGACCGTCTGACGCAAAAACAGCTGTTCGATAAGCTGAATCTCGCCACCGCGCCGTGGCAATTGCTCACGAGTGAAAGCGAATGGCCTGCCGTTTTCGATAAGCTGGGCGACTTGGCTATCGTGAAACGTCGCACGGGCGGCTACGACGGACGCGGCCAGTGGCGTTTGCGCCAGCACGAAACCGCAGAACTGCCGACGGATTGCTACGGTGAATGTATCGTTGAACAAGGCATCAATTTTAGCGGTGAAGTCTCGCTGGTTGGCGCGCGTGCGCATGACGGCAGCACAGTTTTTTACCCACTGACGCACAACCTGCATCAGGACGGAATTCTGCGCACCAGCGTCGTATTCCCGCACGCCGATGCCGGGCAGCAGGCGCAGGCAGAAGCCATGCTCTCAGCCATCATGCAAGAGCTGGGTTACGTGGGTGTCATGGCGATGGAATGCTTTATCACGCCTGCGGGTTTGCTGATTAATGAGCTTGCTCCGCGCGTGCACAACAGCGGGCACTGGACGCAAAACGGCGCGTCCATCAGCCAGTTCGAATTGCATCTGCGGGCGATTACCGACTTGCCACTGCCGCAGCCGGTGGTGAACAGCCCGTCGGTGATGATCAATCTGATTGGCACTGCGCTGAACTACGACTGGCTGAAGCTGCCGCTGGTTCATCTGCACTGGTACGACAAAGAGGTGCGTGAAGGGCGTAAAGTCGGTCACCTGAACCTCAACGATGACGATACGGATCGTCTGAGCGCAACGCTCGAAGCCATCGTTCCCCTGTTGCCGCCAGAATACGCCAGCGGCATTGCCTGGGCGCAGAGTAAGCTTAACTAGTTCACTTGCTCTAACTCTTTCGCATTTCAGAAGTGAATCCCCGGTCACAGTGACCGGGGTGAGCGAGCGCTGCCCACGCCTATGAAACGTGGATAATGACGGGTAAGTTGACCTTCCCTTTTCCCGGCGTACAATCCCCGCCCATTGCTATTTTGCTTTCCTCAGGAATTCATCATGAACGATGGGATGGACTATCGTGCGATCCTCGCGAACGATACCCCTTTAATTGACGTGCGCGCGCCCGTCGAATTTGCGCAGGGCGCGATGCCCGCGGCACTCAACCTCCCGCTGATGAACGACACCGAACGCGCTGCCGTAGGCACCTGCTATAAACGTCAGGGACCAGAAGCCGCGCTCGCGCTCGGCCATCGCCTGGTGAACGGTGAAACCCGCGAACAGCGTATTCACGCCTGGCGCGAAATCTGTCTGGCGAATCCGCACGGCTATTTTTGCTGCGCGCGCGGCGGCCAACGCTCGCACATCGCGCAGGCATGGGTGAAAGAGAGCGGGATTGATTATCCGTTGATCGCAGGCGGCTACAAAGCGCTGCGCCAGGCGGCGATTCAGGCGACCGACGCGCAGGTGCAAAAGCCAATGGTGCTGATTGGCGGCTGCACGGGGAGTGGAAAAACATTGCTGGTAAAACAGCATCCCGACGGGATTGATCTCGAAGGGCTGGCGCATCATCGCGGCTCATCGTTCGGTCGCACGCTTCAGCCTCAGCTATCACAAGCCACGTTTGAAAATCATCTCGCGGTTGATCTGCTAAAGAAAGATGCGGTCCGCTGGGTGTTTGAAGACGAAGGACGGATGATCGGCTCTAACCATTTGCCGGAATGCCTGCGTGAACGTATGGCGCAGTCAATGATTGCGGTGGTAGAGGATCCCTTCGAGGTGCGTCTTGAGCGTCTGCGCGAGGAGTATTTCGAGCGCATGTGGCAGGACTTTGCGTCGGCTTATGGCGAAGACGCAGGCTGGCAGGAATACGGCGAGTATCTGCACCACGGTCTTTTCGCCATCCGCCGCCGCCTGGGGTTACAGCGTTTTGCCGAGCTAACCGCATGGCTGGATTGCGCTCTCATCGAGCAGCGGCAGACAGGCAGTACCGAGGCGCACTATGCCTGGCTTGCGCCGCTGCTCAATGACTATTACGACCCGATGTACCGTTATCAGCTTGAGAAAAAAGCCGACAAGATTGTCTATCGCGGGACGTTTAACGACGTGGCCGCCTGGCTGGCGGCCTGATGCGCTAGCGCCGATCGCGTTTATCGGCACGTTTCGCCAGCCAGTCACCCAGCACCTGAACGATCTGCACCAGAATAATCAGCGCAATCACCGTGACCACCATGACCTGGGTTTCGTAGCGGTAATAGCCGTAGCGGATCGCCAGATCCCCTACTCCGCCGCCGCCGACAATCCCCGCCATCGCAGAGTAGCCGATCAGGCTCACCAGAGTGATGGTCAAACCGCGCAGCAGTCCGGCGCTCGCTTCCGGCAATAACACCGTGCAGATGATGCGCATCGGGCTGGCACCAAAGGCTTCCGCCGCTTCGATAATGCCTTTATCCACTTCGCGCAGCGCGCCGTCCACCAGACGGGCATAAAAGGCAATCGCCGCCACGGAAAGCGGAACAGACGCCGCAATCGGACCAATGGTGTTGCCCAGCAGCAGTTGTGTGAGCGGCAACAGCAGCACCAGCAGAATGACAAACGGCACCGAGCGGATGATATTGACCAGCACGGAGCTGACCAGATACACAACGCGGTTTTGCCAGAACAGATTTCGGTCGGTGACAAAAATCAAAAAGCCCAGCGGCAGACCGCCGATAATCGCCAGTACCGTTGAAATGCTCAACATCTGGAAAGTTTCGTTAAACGCCAGACCCAGATCGGCCACTAAATCATCCACGGATCACCTCCACCTGTGCGGTACGTTGACGGATATGTTCCACAGCCAGCTCCACGGCGGACGGGTTGTCCTGCGCGGTCAATTGCACCACCAGAATCCCCAACGCGCGTTCGCCGATGTACTCAATTTTGCCGTGCAGAATATTCACCGCGACACCAAACTTCACTGCCACCTCCGATAACACCGGCTGCTCAGCAGAATCGCCAATAAACAGAATCTTCAGCAGCTGTCCCGGAAGATGCTGGCGCAACCGTTCGGGTAACGTCAGATTCAACGTGTGCGACACCAGTTGCTGAGTAAACGCGTGCTGCGGATGCGCAAACACATCGAACACATCGCCCAGCTCAACCACCTCGCCACCGGACATCACCGCCACGCGATCGCAAATGGATTTAATCACGTTCATCTCGTGGGTGATCAGCACGATCGTGATCCCCATCTGCTCGTTGATCTTTTTCAGTAACGCCAGAATAGTGGCCGAGGTTTCCAGATCCAGCGCAGAGGTCGGTTCATCGCAGAGCAATACGTCAGGATGATTCGCAATACCGCGAGCAATACCTACGCGCTGTTTCTGCCCGCCGCTCAGCTGTACCGGGTAGCGATTGGCTTTATCGGTCAGCCCGACTAATGCCAGAATTTCCGCGACGCGCGGCGCAATTTTACTGCGCTCCCAGCCTGCGGCTTTGAGGCTGAACGCCACGTTTTGCGCCACCGTGCGGGTATGCATCAGGTTGAAATGCTGGAAAATCATGCCGATACGCTGACGCGCTTTGCGCAGATCCGCGCCGTCGAGCGCTGAAATTTCTACACCGTTAACGTTCACGCTGCCGGCGCTTGGGCGTTGTAGCGCGTTCAGCGTACGTAATAGCGTGCTCTTGCCCGCCCCGCTGGTGCCGACAATGCCAAAAATCTCGCCCGCCGCAATGGTCAGGCTGACGTCTGATACCGCGCGGGTAGAAGGTCCGCGTCCCGTTGAAAAATCAACGCACACCTTATCTAACTTAATCATGACGACCTCAGAAATGCGAAAAGGGCAGACTCGGCTGCCCTGTTTTTCAAACACGCGATTACGGTTTTGCTGCCGTCATCCAGTCTGGTTTCTGGAAAGCGGTATAAACATTTTTCGGATCGTCGATAACGGCGCGATACGCCGGGGACTGCACCACTGCCACGATATCTTTGGCGAACGGTTTGTCCGCATCTTCCGTACGCACGGCAATAATGTTTTTCAGATTTTCGTCGAGGTGTTCCTGCGCCAGAGCGCTGGAGAGATCTAACCCGGCAGCAATCGCAAAGTTCCCGTTGACCAGCGAAGCGGTCACGCTATCCAGCGTGCGCGGCAGTTGCGCGGCTTCCAGCGGCTTGAACACCAGCCCTTTTGGGTTGCTGGCAATATCACGTTCGGAGGCTTTGGTCGGATCGATATTGTCTTTGATGGTAATCAGCTTCAGCGATTGCAGGAACCGCAGGCCACGCGCCAGATTGGTGGGGTCGTTAGACAGCGTGATGATATCGCCCTTTTTCAGTTCATCCAGGCTCTTGGCCTGACGCGAATAAAAGCCCATTCCGGCCGTGGGTACAGTCAGCAGTTTGGTGAGCTTAAGCCCTTTATCGGCGGTGAATTTATTGAAATATAAGGAGTGCTGGAACAGGTTGGCATCGATACTGCCGTTGGACAGCGCCATATTGGGCTGGACGTAATCGCTAAATTCACGCACGACCACTTTATAGCCTTTCTCTTTCAGTGAAGGGGCAATCGCCTGCTTCACCATATCGCCGTACGGCCCCGGCGCAACGCCGAAGACGATAGTGTGCGGATCGCTGTTAGCGTGAACGGCCTGCATACCGCAGACCAACAAAAGTGCACCGGCTGCGGCGCGAAACGTGTGACGTAATCCCATGAGATCTCCATTTCAAAGCGGTATAGCGTTGTGTGAGTGCCCCGTACGATGCGGCGCAGTTCCCGTTAACATGACACAGATCACAGGCCGCGTCCTTGAAATTATTTCATGATGTTGCTGAATATGTCTTTGAATGTACAGGAGATGGGTTATGCGAAAGGTGAATAAGCAGAGGTCAAAAATGGGAATGCCGGGCGGCAAAACACCGCCCGGGCAGACGACTTAGAAGTCGTAGCGCAGACGCACCAGGTTCATATCGCCCAGATTGTCGGTGCTGGAGGTAAATACGTGTTCGTAATCAACACGGAAACCGTAATCCAGCTGGAAACTAATACCCACGCCGTTGTCGATGCGCTGGTAGTTGCGACCATTCACATACTCAATGCGATCGCCCATGAAGTAAGGCTGTACGGATTTAAGCGCATACTGACCCACCGGGATTTTGTAGCCCGCAAAGTACTCAATACCCCACGCATCACCGGCGAAGTAATCATTCACTGACACTTTTTTGGTGGTCATAAAGTTCTGATACCAGCCGCCGCCGACGGAGAATGTCCAGTTATCCGGCGTCCAGCTCAGCGCCGTACCCAGGATGTTCTGGTCGTACGTTTTGCTGTCGCCATTATCCGGGTTACGCATATCCGCGCGAGTGTAGTTCCACGCTGCACCCCAGGTCAGGTCGGTGGTCAGATGATAATCCAGACCCAGTGAACCGCCGCCTTTACGCTTGTAACGCAGGCCGTTGCCCGGCAGGTATTCGCTGTCTTCAAACAGGTAAGAGGCGTAAACATCCGCATCGCCGACGGTTTTCTTGTATTTCAGCATCTGGCGTGAACGATAAGAGCCGTCGTAGTCGCCGTTGATCCCGTTACCGGATGCCTGGCCGACCATATCGTAGTCCCAGATATCGGTCTTCGCGCCCACCACATCATAGTAAACACTGTTCTGTTGACCGAAGGTCAGCGTACCCCAGGTGTCGCTTTTCAGGCCGGTGTACAGCATGCGGCGAGAGGTATCATGCGCACCTTCTGCATAGTGATGATCCCAGTTGAACTGCGCAGGAATATTCACGCCCAGCTCGTAGTAGCTTACCCAGCTGATGTCATCAAACAGGTAATAATCGGCCGCGAAACGGAAACGCGTACCGCCGTCAAAACCGTTACGTTTATAGCTATTTTTACCGTCGTCGCCGGTCATATTCTGGAACTGTGGACGAATACTGCCGCCTACGGTGAAGTTGAGGCGGCTCAGCGGATTACCCGCCTGAGGATCTTGCTTAAGAACGGTGATTTCCGCTTGTGCTGCGAAAGACATCAATGCCACTGCTGCGCCGATCGTTGTCGCCAGCGCTGTTTTAGTTATTGTCATTATTATTCCTTGATAGACACGCTGCTAATTATTTAGCAGCAGAATAATATCCGGAATTAAACGACTCGTGGGGACGGTTTTTAAATGATTTGTGCTGCTAAAAGGTGAGGTATTATCGTTTTGTGCTATTAAATGATTACGCACCAGTATATAAACCGGTGCGTAATCATCACGAAAGGTAACTAACTCACGAACTGGCGGAACAGCGCTTTGCCTTTTAGCAGACGCGTGCCAAGCCAACCGCCACACAGCGACAGCAGCAGCGCGCCGCACACCGGCAGAATCAGCCACAGACGCCAGTCAGGCTCCCACGGGAAATCGAACACCCGTGTTTGCAGCACCGCCAGCGCGGTCTCTGCGCCTATCGCCGCCACCAGCCCCGAGACAAATCCCAGCAGGGCAAACTCGCACCACAGCGTGGTACGCAGCAGTTTTTTGCCTGCCCCCAGCGTGCGATAGACCACCAGCTCCTGATGGCGCTGACGCATTCCCACCTGCACCTGCGCCAGCAACAGCAACACGCCGCAGGCCGTCACCAACACCACCATCACTTCCAGCGCACGGCTGACCTGCTCCAGCACCTGCCCGACCTGTTTCAGGATCGCGCCGATATCCAGCAGGCTGACCGTCGGGAACTCGCGGTTAAGCTGCGTCAGCATGCCGTTACCGTTTTCCCAGCGGAAGCTGGTGAGCCAGCTTTGCGGCTGCCCTTCCAGCGCGCCGGATGGGAAGATAAAGAAGAAGTTCGGGCGCAGACTTTCCCAGTCCACTTTGCGCAGACTGGTCACTTTGGCGCTAAAGTCCTGCGTGTCGCCGGTGAACGTTACCGTATCGCCCAGCCCCACTTTCAGACGCCCTGCCAGCCCCTCTTCCATCGACACTTCGCCCGCTTTCGGTGGCCAGCTTCCGGCGGTGATCGGGTTGTGATCCGGGCGTTTGTCCTGCCATGTCAGGTTCAGCTCGCGGTTGAGTGACTCATCCTCACTCCCTTCCGTCGCCTGCCCGTTGATTTGCGTCAGACGCGCGCGAACGATCGGATAGAACGATTCCGGCACAATCTGGTGCTCAGACAAGAACCCTTTCAACGGCGTGACCTGTTCCGGCGCGATGTTGATCAGGAAGTAGTTCGGGCTTTCCGGCGGAAGCTGTTGCTGCCAGCGGTCAAGTAGATCGCCGCGTAGCACCAGCAGCATCGCCAGCAGCATAAACGACAGCGAGAACGCCGACAGCTGGCTGAGCGTGGACCACGGCTGGCGCAGCAGTCGGTTTATTGCCAGACGTACCGGCAGCGATTTGACCGTCAGTCCTTTCAGGACGTTGAGCAACATCCAGCCCAGCACGCCGCACAGCAGCGCCAGTACCACCGCACCCGCCAGCACGGCCCACAGCAGCATACTGCCGCCCATCAGCCAGGCGAGTAACAGCACCACAATGGCGACAACAATCGGCAGATAGAATTTCATCGGCCAGACGCTGGCGACCGCATCGCGACGCAACACGCGCAGCGGCTGAGTGGCGAGCAACAGCCGATACGGACGCAAACCCACCAGCAACGAAATCCCCCCCATCGCGCCGATAGACCACAGCCATGGCCACAGGCTGGCAGGCGGGAGCTCCGCGGGCAGGACCGGTTTGAGCAGCAGCATCAGCAGGTTTTCAAACAGCAGGCCGATTATCCCCCCCGTGACGGCGGAGAGCGCCAGCACCATCAGCCATTGGCCGACGATCAGCTTGCGCAGTTGCGCTCTGCCCGCTCCCAGCGTTTTGAGGATCGCCACCAGATCGTAGCGGCTGCGGCAATAATGCCCCATCGCCACCGCAACGGCGGCCACCGCCAGCAGCATGGTCAGCAGCGCTGAAAGCAGTAAAAATTGCTGCGAACGTTCAAGGGATTTGCCCAGTGCACCGTCGTCCTGCTCAAGACCGATCCAGCGATGCTCCGGTTTTAACTGCGGCAAAAGCCACTTTTCGTAGGACTCAAGCTGAGCAGGCGTGCCGCCAAACTTGTAGCGCCACGTGACGCGACTGCCCGGCTGCACCGCACCGGTTTTTTCCACGTCCGCCGTATTCATCAGCAGGCGCGGCGCCATCTGGAATGGGTTAAATCCGGAGTCCGGTTCCTGAACCACTTCGCCTGCGATTTTCAGGGTGGCATCACCCACATCAATATTGTCGCCGGTTTTCAGATTCAGCAGCGCCATCAGACGCGGGGCCAGCAGCACGGAACCTGCGCTTGGCTTCAGGCCCGGCGGATTGGTCTGCAAATCGCCGTACATCGGATAGACATCGTCGACGGCTTTCACGCTGGCTAGCTGCGGGGTATCGGCAGCAAACGTCATGGTCTGGAAAGTCAGCTGTTTGCCCACTTTCAGTCCAAGCGTGCGCGCTTCATCAATCCAGGCCTGCGGCACGTCGCGCGAGCTGCTCAGCGTTCTGTCGCCAGCCATAAACTCGCGGCTTTGCTGACTCAGCCCTTTTTCCATGCGATCGCTGACGCTGCCAAGCGCCAGCACGCAGGCCACCGCCAGACTCAGCGCCAGCCAGACAATCAGCAGCGAAGGCGAACGCCATTCTCGCCAGAACCAGCGTGCAATCATGCTTCCTCCTGCAATTGCCCGTTCACCAGACGCAGACGCCGATCGCAGCGTGCCGCCAGTTGTGGATCGTGCGTGACCAGAATCAGCGTGGTGCCGTGTTCACGGTTGAGCGAGAACAGCAGATCGGCAATTTTGTCCCCGGTCTGCCTGTCCAGATTGCCCGTGGGTTCATCGGCAAACAACACATCCGGGCGGCCATTAAAGGCTCGCGCCAGGGCGACGCGCTGCTGCTCGCCGCCAGAAAGCTGCGCCGGAAGATGATCAAGGCGCTTACCCAGCCCGAGCTGTTCCAGCAACGCTTTGGCGCTGGCACGGCTCTGGCGGGAATTTTCCCCCCGTAGCAGGCCGGGCAGTTCAACGTTTTCCAGCGCGTTAAGCGTTGGGATCAACATGAACGACTGAAAGACAAAACCGATATGCCTGGCCCGCAGCGCGGCACGCGCCTCTTCGTCAAGCCGGTGCAGAGGCTGTCCGACAAGATTGACCTCGCCGCTGCTGCCGTCATCCAGACCGGCCAGGATCGCCAGCAGCGTGGATTTACCGGAGCCGGATTCACCAATCAACGCGATGGTCTGCGCGCGTTTGACAACGAGTTCAACTCCGGTGAGGATGGACAGCTCGTGCTCACCCTGACCGACGGACTTCTTAAGATGATGAACTGCAACAATGTTTTCCGCTGGCATTTGCCCTTCCTGTTTCTGATTCTGATGACGTTTCGCGCCGCGGCGGCGGACACGTTACTGGTGCTGGGTGACAGCCTGAGCGCGGGCTATCGAATGGCGGCCACAGCCGCATGGCCCGCGCTGCTCAACGATAAATGGCAAACTAAAACGCCAGTGCTGAATGCCAGCATCAGCGGCGATACTTCGCAGCAGGGGCTTGCGCGTCTACCTGCCCTGCTCAAACAACATCAACCACGCTGGGTGTTAGTGGAACTGGGCGGTAACGACGGTTTACGCGGATTCCAACCGCAGCAAACTGAACAAACGCTGCGCAAAATCATTCAAGATATTCAGGCCGCCAATGCGCAACCGCTATTAATGCAAATTCGTCTGCCCGCTAACTACGGTCGCCGTTATAATGAGTCCTTTAGCGCCATCTATCCCAAGCTTGCCAAAGAATTCGATATTCCGCTGCTGCCATTTTTCATGGAAGAGGTCTATCTGAAGCCGCAATGGATGCAGGATGACGGTATACACCCCAATCGCGACGCCCAGCCGTTTATCGCCGACTGGATGGCAACACGGCTGGCCCCACTAGTTAAACATGACTCTTAATTCAGCGGAGATCCTGACAGGTAAAGTTATGCAAAAATCGGTCTTAATAACAGGATGTTCCAGCGGAATTGGCCTCGAAAGCGCCCTTGAACTCAAACGCCAGGGATTTTGGGTGTTGGCCGCTTGCCGAAAACCCGAAGACGTCGAACGGATGAACAACAAAGGCTTTAAGGGCGTTTTACTGGATCTGGACTCCTCAGAGAGTATTGAACAGGCCGCCGCCGACGTGATCGCTCTGACCGGGAATCGTTTATATGGCCTGTTTAATAATGCAGGCTACGGCGTTTACGGCCCGCTGCAAACCATCTCGCGCGAGCAGTTAGAACAGCAGTTTTCAGCCAATTTCTTTGGTATCCACCAGCTCACGATGGCGCTGTTACCGGCTATGCTGCCGCACGGTGAAGGCCGTATCGTGATGACCTCTTCCGTGATGGGGCTCATTTCTACGCCAGGTCGCGGGGCTTACGCCGCGAGTAAATACGCGCTGGAAGCCTGGTCCGACGCACTGCGTATGGAGCTGCGTCATAGCGGCATCAAAGTCAGTCTGATTGAGCCGGGTCCCATTCGTACGCGCTTCACCGAAAACGTCAACCAGACGCAGTCTGATAAGCCGGTTGAAAACCCCGGGATTGCCGCACGTTTTACCCTTGGTCCAGAGGCCGTTGTGGCCAAAGTGCGCCATGCTTTTGAAAGCGATCGTCCCAAATTACGCTATCCGGTGACACTGGTCACTCATGCCGTCGGCTGGCTAAAACGCCTGCTGCCAGGCCGCATGATGGATAAAATTTTACGCGGTTGAGTTGAAGCCTCGCTCCTCACCCCCATGTATTTATCAAACCGATAAAAGAGAATGCCGTATGTCCGTACAGAATATCGTCAACATTACCGAAGCTAACCTGCAGCAGACCCTGGAATTGTCGATGACAAAACCGGTGCTGTTCTATTTCTGGTCTGAACGCAGCCAGCACTGTCTGGAGCTGACGCCCGTGCTGGAAAGCCTTGCAGCCCAGTACAATGGTCAGTTCGTTCTGGCAAAATTGGACTGTGACGCCGAGCAAAGGGTGGCCTCGCAGTTTGGTCTGCGCGCTATTCCTACCGTCTATCTGTTCCAGAACGGTCAACCGGTGGATGGGTTCCAGGGTCCGCAGCCGGAAGAAGCGGTTCGCGCCCTGCTGGATAAAGTGTTGCCGCGTGAAGAAGAGCTGAAAGCGCAGCAGGCGCTGGAACTGATTCAGGAAGGGAAACACGATGAAGCGCTGCCGTTACTGAAAGACGCGTGGCAGCTGTCGAATCAGGATAGCCAGATTGGCCTGCTGCTGGCACAAACGCAGATCGAGCTGAACCGTTCTGAAGACGCCGAAGCGGTGTTAAAAACCATTCCGCTGCAGGATCAGGACACGCGCTATCAGGGTTTGCTCGCGAAAATCGACCTGTTGAAACAGGCCGCCGACACGCCGGAGATCCAGCAGTTGCAGCAGCAAGTGGCGAACAACCCAGACGACGCCGCGCTGGCAAGTCAGCTGGCGTTGCAGCTGCATCAGGTGGGTCGTAACGAAGAAGCGCTAGAACTGTTGTTCAGCCATCTGAAGACCGATCTGGCTGCCGCCGAGGGTCAGGCGCGTAAAATGTTCCAGGAAATTCTGGCGGCGTTGGGCACCGGCGATGCGTTGGCGTCTAAATATCGTCGTCAGCTGTACGCACTGCTGTACTAACGTAAAGTCCCCTCTTCTCGACCGGGAGAGGGGAAACTCCCCGCTGCGCACTGAGACTTTTTACTCAACGTTACTGCCTGATACAACGCCCCCCTTGCTTCTCAATGCCTCTCTCACGATATGCTCCTGCCGCCCTTTCCCTTTGTTGATTCTGCCGCGACCAAATATTGTAGCCACGTTAATGGATTAGGGGCGAATTCCCCTGCAATAGCCGATATACTGTCGTTCAACAAACGAACAATTTTGTTGTGACACGGAATGCAAAACAGGAGGTTTTTATATGTTGATCGTTATCCCTATCCTTATCTTCGTCGCGCTGGTGATCGTTGGCGCGGGCGTAAAGATCGTGCCGCAGGGTTATCAGTGGACGGTTGAACGCTTTGGACGCTACACCAATACCCTTCAGCCGGGCTTAAGTCTCGTGGTCCCGTTTATGGATCGCATCGGGCGTAAGATCAACATGATGGAACAGGTGCTTGATATCCCTTCGCAGGAGATCATTTCGAAGGACAACGCCAACGTCACGATTGATGCCGTCTGTTTTATTCAGGTGATCGACGCCCCGAAAGCCGCTTATGAAGTCAGCAATCTTGAGTCGGCGATCATGAACCTGACGATGACCAACATTCGTACCGTGCTCGGCTCCATGGAGCTGGACGAAATGCTCTCACAGCGCGACAGCATCAATACACGCCTGCTGCATATCGTCGATGAAGCGACCAATCCGTGGGGCATTAAAGTGACGCGTATTGAGATCCGCGACGTACGCCCACCTGCAGAACTGATTTCCTCGATGAACGCGCAGATGAAAGCTGAACGTACCAAACGTGCTTACATTCTTGAGGCCGAAGGTATCCGTCAGGCCGAAATACTCAAAGCCGAAGGGGAAAAACAGTCGCAGATCTTAAAGGCGGAAGGTGAGCGTCAGTCCGCGTTCTTGCAGGCGGAAGCGCGCGAACGTTCTGCCGAGGCTGAAGCCCGCGCCACGCAAATGGTCTCAGAGGCTATCGCGGCAGGGGACATTCAGGCGGTGAATTACTTTATCGCGCAGAAATACACCGATGCGCTGCAGCAGATTGGCTCAGCCAATAACAGCAAAGTCGTGATGATGCCGCTTGATGCCAGCAGCCTGATGGGTTCAATCGCCGGTATCGCGGAACTGGTTAAAGACAGCGGAAACGAGCGCAAAAAATGATTGAGATGATGGTGGCACACCCACACGTTTTCTGGCTCAGCCTGGGTGGCTTATTGCTGGCAGCCGAAATGCTCGGCGGCAATGGCTATCTGCTGTGGAGCGGCGTGGCGGCAGTCATTACCGGCCTGCTCGTCTGGCTGTTGCCGTTCGGTTGGGAGTGGCAGGGCGCACTCTTTGCCGTGCTGACGCTGGTCGCAGCGTGGCTGTGGTGGCGATGGCTAAATCGCCAGGTGCGCAACCAAAAACCCGCCAACGCCGCGCTCAATCAGCGCGGACAACAACTGATGGGTAAACGCTATACGCTGGATGATACGCTGATCAATGGTCGCGGACATGTGCGCATCGGTGACAGTTCATGGCCGGTCGTCGCTGATGACGATCTGGTTGCCGGAACACGCGTAGAAGTGATCGCGGTCGAAGGGATCACACTTCGCGTCAAAGCCTGTTAAGCGCTCGCCTTACGATGGCAGCAGCCGGAAAGATTATCAATAATCGGACACTCGGCGCTGTCATCGCCTGGGCAAGATTCCGCCAGTGCCAGCAACTGTTCACGCATCGCCTGCAGCTCAACAATGTGGCGTTCGATCTCCGCCACTTTTTCCAGCGTCCTGCTTTTGACATCCGCGCTATGACGCTCAGGATCGTTGAACAGATTAACTAGCTCGCCACACTCTTCAAGATTGAACCCCACCTGACGGGCCTGACGCAGTAGCGTGAGCTCATCCAGATGCCGTTGCGTATAGCTGCGATAGCCGTTTTCGCTTCGCAATGGCGGCGTCACCAGCCCTTTCTCTTCGTAAAAACGAATCGCTTTGCTGGTCAATCCGGTTTTTTTCGCCACATCACTGATATTCACTTTTCCCCCTTGACCTTAACCTTGCTGGAAGGTTTAACCTTTATAACACTCAGTCAAAGCATTATTTTGGTCAATCGTTGACCGAATAACTATACAGGAGTTTTGTTATGTCTCACACAATCAACCTGACGCTGGATGGCCTCACCTGCGGTCACTGCGTCAAACGCGTTAAAGAGAGCCTGGAGCAGCGCCCGGACGTTGACCATGCTGAAGTGACCGTTGAGCACGCAGAAGTCACCGGCAGCGCGAGCGCCGATGCGCTGATCGATACGATCAAACAGGCCGGATACGGGGCGGAGCTCAGCCACCCAAAGGCTAACCCGCTGACAGAGTCATCAATCCCGTCGGAAGCGCTGACAGCGGACACTCCTGAGCTTCCGGCAGCCAGCGATATCGATGACAGCCAACAGTTGTTGATCAACGGCATGAGCTGCGCCAGCTGCGTCTCCCGCGTACAAAAAGCCTTGCAGGCCGTACCGGGTGTGTCGCAGGCACGGGTAAACCTCGCGGAACGCACTGCGCTGATTATGGGCAGCGCGTCCGCTACAGAATTAGTCCAGGCGGTTGAAAAAGCGGGTTACGGCGCCGAGGCGATCGAAGATGAAGCCGAACGCCGTGAACGCCAGCAGGAAACCGCCCTCGCCACCATGAAGCGTTTTCGCTGGCAGGCGATAGTCGCACTGCTGGTCGGTATTCCGGTGATGGTGTGGGGCATGCTCGGCGACAACATGATGGTCACCGACGAGAACCGCACGCTGTGGCTGGTGATTGGTGTGGTGACGCTCGGCGTTATGGTTTTTGCCGGCGGACATTTTTATACCAGCGCCTGGAAAAGCCTGAAGAATCGCACCGCCACCATGGATACGCTGGTGGCGCTGGGAACCGGCGCGGCATGGCTCTACTCCATGAGCGTGAACGTTTGGCCGCAGTGGTTCCCGATGGAAGCGCGTCATCTCTATTACGAAGCGAGCGCGATGATTATCGGCCTGATCAATCTCGGCCATATGCTTGAAGCCCGCGCGCGTCAGCGCTCATCAAAAGCGCTGGAACGATTACTCGACTTAACGCCGCCGTCCGCACGTGTCGTGACGGAAGACGGTGAAAAAACGCTACCGCTTGCCGACGTGCAGCCGGGGATGACGCTGCGCCTCACCACTGGCGATCGCGTCCCGGTGGACGGTGAAATCACGCAAGGTGAAGCCTGGCTGGATGAAGCCATGCTCACCGGCGAACCGATCCCGCAGCAAAAAAACGCGGGTGACGCGGTACATGCCGGAACCGTGGTACAGGACGGCAGCGTGCTGTTCCGCGCCAGCGCGGTAGGCAGCCACACGACCCTGTCGCGCATCATTCGCATGGTACGTCAGGCGCAGAGCAGCAAACCGGAAATTGGGCAGCTGGCCGATAAAATCTCCGCCATTTTTGTGCCGGTCGTAGTCGGTATCGCGCTGTTTAGCGCCGCTATCTGGTACTTTTTTGGCCCCGCCCCGCAGATTGTGTACACGCTGGTGATCGCCACGACGGTGCTGATCATCGCCTGCCCTTGCGCGCTCGGCCTGGCAACGCCAATGTCGATTATTTCCGGCGTCGGCCGTGCCGCCGAGTTTGGCGTGCTGGTTCGTGATGCCGATGCGCTCCAGCGCGCAAGCACGCTTGATACATTGGTGTTTGATAAAACCGGTACGTTAACGGAAGGCCGGCCGCAGGTTGTGGCGGTGCGGACGATTAACCTGGCCGATACCGACGCGCTGCGTCTGGCGGCGGCGCTTGAACAAGGTTCCAGCCATCCGCTGGCAAGGGCGATTATCGAGAAAGCCGGTAACGCGACGCTGCCGCAGGTGGATAATTTCCGCACGCTGCGCGGTTTGGGCGTGAGTGGCGATGTGGAAAATCATGCTGTGCTGCTCGGCAATCAGGCGTTGCTCGAGGAAAACAGCATTGATACCGCTGCGCTGGACGATGAGCTGAACACTCAGGCTTCACAGGGGGCGACGCCGGTTCTGCTGGCGGTTGACGGCCAGGCGGTTGCACTGTTTGCGATCCGCGATCCGCTGCGTCAGGACAGCGTGGCCGCACTTTCGCGTCTGCATCGCGCGGGTTATCGTCTGGTGATGCTGACCGGCGATAACCCCACGACGGCCAACGCCATTGCCAAAGAGGCAGGCATTGATGAAGTGATTGCAGGCGTGATGCCGGACGGGAAAGCCGACGCCATCAAAACGCTGCAAAGTCAGGGCCATCAGGTGGCGATGATCGGCGACGGCATCAACGATGCACCCGCGCTGGCGCAGGCTGATGTCGGGATTGCGATGGGCGGCGGTAGCGACGTGGCGATTGAAACGGCGGCGATTACGCTGATGCGTCACAGCCTGATGGGCGTGGCTGACGCGCTGGCAATTTCAAAAGCCACGCTGCGCAATATGAAGCAAAACTTGCTCGGTGCGTTTATCTATAACGCGTTCGGCATTCCGATTGCTGCCGGCATTTTATGGCCGCTAACCGGAACCTTGTTGAACCCGGTTGTCGCGGGGGCCGCCATGGCGCTCTCCTCCATCACCGTGGTGAGTAACGCCAACCGGCTACTACGCTTTACGCCGAAGGATTGAACCTTAACCTCCTACGCGCTAGCATGAACCTTTGCATTCATGGAGCGCGTATGAGCCTGTTTAATCGTATAAAAACCACATTCCGCGCTCGGTTTCCCCGCCGTTATCCCTGGCCGGGGCTGGATATGGTGCTCCCTGGCGGACAGCATTTGCATCTGGTCGGCAGCATTCATATGGGCACGCGTGACATGTCACCGCTGCCGCCTGCGCTGGTTGAAAAACTCAGTACCGCCGATGCGCTGATCGTTGAGGCGGATATTTCCGGCAACGAATCTCCCTTTGCAAACCTTGATATTCCGCCACCCCTTAACGAGCGACTCAACGAGGCGCAGCTGGCCGAGCTTGAACGCGTTGCCGACGAGCTAGGGCTTTCCCTGTCGATGCTCGAAACCCAGCCGCTGTGGCAGCTCGCCATGGTATTGCAGGCTACGCAGGCTCAACGGCTGGGATTGCGCGGCGAATACGGTATCGACTATCAACTTCTCAACGCCGCGCGCGCCAGAAATCTCAGAGTCATTGAGCTGGAAGGCGCTGAAAGTCAGATTGCGCTGCTGCGTCAGCTCCCGGGCGACGGGTTGTCGCTGCTGGATGATACGTTAACGCACTGGCACACCAACGCGCGGCTGTTACAGATGATGATTAGCTGGTGGCTGGACGCGCCGCCCGCCGACAGCAAGATGGAGCTGCCCTCGACGTTTAGCGAATCGCTGTACGATGTGTTGATGCATGAACGTAACCAGGCCTGGCAAAAAACCTTGCAGGCGTTGCCCGCCGGACACTATGTGGTCGCCGTCGGCGCGCTGCATTTATACGGGGAAGGGAATTTGCCGTCGCTGTTAAAATAAAAAAATGGCCAATATTTCTATTGGCCCGTCAAAGAGGAATTTCATCGTTATTATTATGCCGAAGGAGACCCTCGGTTGAGCCGATTGTCGCTCAAAGTCATCATCTCCGCCAATACTATTGCGCAAGATGGTGCTATTTTTTAGACAGCCGTCAGGCGTATGCTGAACGCGAAAATTGTCTGTCGTCAGAAGGATCACTATGACTCCCGCCGTTAAATTACTCGAAAAAAACAACATTCCTTTCAAGATTCATACCTACGATCACGACCCCGCAGAAACCAACTTTGGTGATGAAGTGGTGCGCAAGCTGGGGCTGAATGCCGACCAGGTGTATAAAACGCTGCTGGTAGCCGTAAATGGCGATATGAAACATCTTGCGGTGGCGGTCACGCCCGTCGCGGGCCAGCTGGATTTGAAAAAAGTCGCCAAAGCGCTAGGCGCGAAAAAGGTCGATATGGCGGATCCGATGGTGGCACAGCGCACCACGGGATATCTGGTCGGCGGCATCAGCCCGCTTGGTCAGAAAAAACGCCTGCCGACGCTGATTGATGCCCCCTCTCAGACGTTTGAAACGATCTTTATTTCAGGCGGAAAGCGCGGGCTGGATATTGAGCTTGCGGCAGGTGATTTAGCGAAAATTCTTGATGCCCAATTTGCGGATATTGCGCGGCGGGATTGATCCTTCTGTACAAAAAAAAGGCGTTATTGGTGAAGTCAGTTTTGACGCGGACAGCGCGCAGGAACCGGAGCGTACAGAGAGTACGTGAGGATTCCGAGCACTGCCCGCGTTCAAAATGGCGAACAAAATAGCCCTGTTATTGCCAGGTCACTTCACCTTTCGGCTCATACGCATTCACATCCAGCGGTGAATTTTGCTGGATAAACTGCTTCAGCACTTCGGCGTCGATAAAGCCAGTATTCACATACCCCGGTTTATCATCGATATGCGGATAGCCGTCACCGCCGGTGGCGTTAAAACTCAGCGTCGCCATGCGGTAAGTTTTGGCGGGATCAATCGGTTCGCCTTTGATCTTCAGATCGTTCAGCTTGCCGTCTTTGGCGGTAAAACTGACGTTAGCAAACTGCGGATAGGCACCGGAATCAGGCTTCATTTGCGCCACGGCGGTCAGATAGTCGATCACCTCTTTACCACTCATATCGACGTACACCACGATGTTGCCAAACGGTTGAACCTTCAGCACATCTTTGTAGGTAATATCACCGCCATCAATGGAATCACGAATGCCGCCGCCGCTCATCACGGCAAAATCAGCACTGGTGCGCGCCATTTGCGCTGCCAGCAACAGATGTCCCATATTGGTTTGCACAAAGCGAACTTTGCTGCGATCCCCTTCCAGAGGACCATTAATATTGCCGATCTTCACATCCAGCTGCGCTTTGCCTTTATTCTGGAACGGCGTCAGAAGCGACAGCATTTGCGCGTTTTCGGCAATTTCTGGCGTGTAAAGTACGCGCTCACTTTTGCCGTCGTCGTAAGTCACTTTCTTCTTCAGGTTCACCGGAATCAGCTGGTAATTCACCAGTTTCATCTCGCCGTTGCGGAACTCAAAGTCAGCACGGCCCACGTATTTGCCCCATTCATGAGCCTGAACAATCCAGATCCCGTTCTGACGATCGGGCGCGCATGGCGTTCCCGGCACGTAATCAACCTGCTTTTTATTCTCGGCAGCCATGCAAACCGGGTTTTGTGAGTGACCGCCCACAATCATTGCCAGCGCGCCCGCTGGCAGGCTGCGCGCCATTTCCACATCACCCGGCGCGTTTGAGCCGTGCTCGCCATTATCGTAATGCCCCATATGAGTGGTCGCGATAATCACGTCCGGCTTTTCGTTTTGATTCAGCTCCTGAATCACCAGCTTGGCTTCATCAGCAGGTTTACGGAATTCAATGTCCGTAAAATATTCCGGGTTGCCGATTTTCGCGGTGTCGTCGGTGGTTAAGCCGATCACGGCGATTTTTAAATCTTCACGTTTGAAGAGTGCCCAGGGCTTAAACAGGCGCTCGCCGGTACTTTTTTGATAAATATTGGCGGAGAGGAACGGGAATTTAGACCACTTTTCCTGCTGGCGCAGTACGGTTAACGGATTATCAAATTCATGGTTGCCGACGGCCATCGCGTCATAACCAATTAAATTCATGCCACGGAAATCGGGTTCCGCGTCCTGTAAATCAGACTCCGGTACGCCGGTATTAATGTCGCCGCCAGACAGTAACAATACGCTGCCGCCCTGCGCCGCCACGTCTTTGCGAATCCCATCCACCAGCGTTTTTTGCGCCGACAGGCCGTATTCACCGTATTCGCTGCGCCAGAAATGACCGTGGTGGTCGTTGGTATGCAGAATAGTGATTTTGTAGGTTTTATCTTTTTCGTATGCCTGCGCTGACTGGCTTGCCAACGCCCATGTGGCTATCAGCGCCAATGCGACGCCTCGCTTCATTAACTTCATATTCTCGCTCCCTGACTAAAAGACAAACGCAAAAATTACAATGAGTAACAAGAATAGACAAATATGTTTTCAGAATTGCGACTTTCCTCAAATCTCACGGAAAGGTATGTTAGCGAGATAATAATGACATCCTGCATTTCTTATAAATAAAAGACGTGGAATTTTATGGCAATCAGTGAATCAACCCAGCCCACCACGGGCTCTCCGGCGTCACCGCCAAAAGCGCGCACCTCATTTGGTATTTTGGGCGCGATCAGTTTGTCGCATCTGCTGAACGATATGATTCAGTCGCTGATTCTGGCGATTTATCCCCTGTTACAGTCAGAATTTTCATTAACCTTCGTTCAGATCGGGATGATAACGCTGACTTTCCAGATGGCATCGTCTCTGTTACAGCCCGTCGTGGGCTACTGGACAGATAAATATCCGATGCCGTGGTCACTGCCGATTGGGATGTGTTTCACTCTCAGCGGGCTGGTACTGCTGGCGCTGGCCGGGAGCTTTGAGATGGTCCTGGTTGCTGCGGCCCTGGTCGGGACGGGCTCTTCAGTATTCCATCCGGAATCCTCGCGTGTGGCGCGTATGGCCTCAGGGGGTCGCCACGGCCTGGCGCAGTCGTTGTTCCAGGTGGGCGGCAACTTCGGTAGCTCGCTCGGTCCGCTGCTGGCCGCCGTCATCATTGCGCCATACGGAAAAGGTAATGTGGCCTGGTTTGTGCTGGCAGCGTTGCTGGCGATTGTCGTGTTAATCCAAATCAGCCGCTGGTATTCCGCACAGCATCGAGTGAACAAAGGAAAACCGAAGGTCGCCGTGGTGAATCCGTTGCCGCGCGACAAGGTCATTCTGGCCGTCGGAATACTGTTAGTGCTGATTTTCTCTAAATATTTCTATATGGCGAGCATCAGCAGCTATTACACCTTTTATCTGATGGAAAAATTCGGATTATCGGTACAAAACGCGCAGTTTCACCTGTTTGCGTTCTTGTTCGCGGTTGCAGCCGGTACGGTGATTGGCGGCCCTGTCGGCGATAAAATTGGGCGTAAATACGTGATTTGGGGCTCTATCCTCGGCGTTGCGCCCTTTACCCTTATTTTGCCGTACGCATCCCTTGAATGGACGGGGATTTTGACGGTGATAATTGGTTTTATCCTCGCGTCAGCGTTTTCAGCCATTCTGGTGTATGCCCAGGAGCTAATGCCGGGACGTATCGGTATGGTTTCTGGACTCTTTTTCGGCTTTGCTTTTGGGATGGGAGGCCTTGGAGCCGCCGTTCTGGGGCTGGTTGCTGACCACACCAGTATCTTCCTGGTCTACAAAATCTGTGCTTTCCTGCCACTTCTGGGGATACTGACCATATTCCTGCCTGATTATCGGCATAAGGCCTAGTTTCTCTGCGGCCAAAGTCAAACCTTGGCCGCACTCAGCACCTACTGCCGTAAGGCTTCCCTCTCGATCCTCGTGTTAATTTGTCCTAATTTGCTTTTTTTAACGCTTATTGCTGTTTTCTTCAAATTTCAACAATTATTCATAAACATAACGGTCAAAATTGTCATAAACTATTAATCGGGTTTTTGGCATTCACGCCAAAAATGGATCACCACACGACGAAAGGAGACGGAATGCATCACGCCACACCGCTTATCACCACCATTGTTGGTGGCCTTGTGCTCGCTTTTATCCTTGGCATGATTGCCAACAAGTTACGTATTTCTCCTCTCGTGGGCTATTTATTAGCAGGTGTGCTGGCAGGTCCGTTTACGCCCGGTTTTGTGGCAGATACCAAACTGGCGCCAGAACTGGCGGAATTAGGCGTGATTCTGCTGATGTTTGGCGTGGGTCTTCATTTCTCCCTAAAGGATTTGATGGCAGTAAAGGCCATCGCCATCCCCGGTGCGATCGCCCAGATAGGCGTGGCGACGTTATTGGGTATGGCGCTTTCTGCGGTGATAGGTTGGCCGCTGATGACCGGCATTGTGTTTGGATTATGTCTCTCAACCGCCAGTACCGTGGTGCTGCTGCGCGCGCTTGAAGAACGACAGCTTATCGACAGTCAGCGTGGGCAAATCGCTATCGGCTGGCTGATTGTTGAAGACTTGGTGATGGTGTTGACGCTGGTTCTGTTGCCTGCCGTCGCCGGAATGCTTGAAAAAGATAACGTCGGCTTCGCATCGCTGGCGCTGGACATGAGTATCACTATCGGGAAGGTGATTGCGTTCATCGCCATCATGATGGTCGTGGGCCGCCGTCTGGTTCCCTGGATTATGTCGCGCAGCGCCGCCACCGGCTCACGCGAACTGTTTACCCTTTCCGTACTGGCGCTGGCGCTGGGCATTGCCTTCGGGGCGGTCGAGTTCTTTGACGTCTCCTTTGCTCTGGGCGCGTTCTTCGCCGGGATGGTGTTGAACGAGTCAGAGCTGAGCCACCGTGCAGCGCACGACACGCTGCCGCTGCGTGATGCATTTGCGGTACTGTTCTTTGTCTCCGTCGGCATGCTGTTCGATCCGTGGATCCTCTTAGAGCAGCCGCTGGCGGTACTGGCAACGCTGGCGATCATTATCTTCGGTAAATCCGTTGTCGCGTTCCTCCTGGTGCGCATGTTTGGCCACTCTCCGCGTACCGCGCTGACCATCGCGGCAAGCCTGGCGCAGATTGGTGAGTTCGCCTTTATCCTGGCGGGTCTGGGCATGGCGCTGAATCTGCTGCCACAGGCCGGACAAAATCTGGTGCTGGCAGGCGCTATCCTCTCCATCATGCTCAACCCGGTGCTGTTTGCGGTGCTGGAAAAATATCTCGATAAAACCGAGACGTTGGAAGAGCAGACGCTGGAAGAGGCGACCGAAGAAGAGAAGCAGATCCCGGTGGATATCTGTAATCACGCGCTGCTGGTCGGGTTTGGCCGCGTCGGTAGCCTGCTCGGCGAGAAGCTGATGGCTCAGGGCATTCCGCTGGTGGTTATCGAGACATCACGTTCCCGCGTGGATGAGCTGCGTGCGCGCGGTATCCGCGCCGTGTTAGGCAACGCCGCTAACGAAGAGATCATGAATCTGGCGCACCTGGACTGCGCGCGCTGGCTGCTGCTGACTATTCCTAATGGTTACGAGGCGGGTGAAATTGTCGCGACCGCGCGTGAGAAATGCCCGACGATTGAAATTATCGCCCGCGCGCATTATGACGACGAGGTGGAATACATTACCGAACGCGGTGCGAATCAGGTGGTGATGGGCGAGCGTGAGATTGCTAACACCATGATTACGCTGATTGAAAAGCCGCCGATTGAAGAGGCGGTGACGGGGTAAGATTGCAGCTGTCTGGTGCCCTCACCCTGGCCCTCTCCCACGGGGAGAGGGAGTAAACACAAAAAAGGCAGCTGACGTTGCCTTTTTGTTTTGACCCTGTGCGGTCTGGTGCCCTCGACCAATAGATACGAGGAATAAAAGACGATTCCGTGCCATCCCCTCTCCCTTAGGGAGAGGGTTAGGGTGAGGGGTTATCTTTTAGCGATCCCAGTACGACTCTTCCAGACTGTCCTCTCGCTCCGGCAGCCCACGCGTTAAGCGCGGTGAATGCTGATTCAACACCTGATAGCTCACGCGGTTCGCGTATTTACATACCTGTGCCAGCGACGAATAGGTCAGCCAGCTGGATTTGTGTTTGCTGGAGTTCGGGACGTTAGAACGGTGATAGGCATTCGCTGTGATATCGTGCAGCAGTGCCGCCAGCGCGCCATCGCCCGCACCGTTGGTGTTCATGATCTTCTCCGGCCCGCCCATGTAAGGCGCGATATGAGAGAAAATACGCAGCGGATTTTCACACTCTTTGTGGCGCATCGCGCGGCTGAATTCGTACTGGTTGAACTCGGCAATCGCGCCCGGCAATAACGGATGCTGGGTTTTGCGTTTGCTCTCTTCTTCGGTAAAGCCCGCCATAAACAGCCCCACAGGACCGGCGGTACAGAGCACCAAATCAACCCAATCCAGCGCTTTATCAGACGCCAACAGCGGATCGCTTTCGCCGGTCAACGCTTCGGCCTCTTCTTCATTCATCGCCAGAATGGAGACATGCTCTTTCAGGAACGCCTGCCACCACTCGGGGTTATCTGCAATCACGAATTTAGTCCCGAGCGTCAACACCACCGGCACATTATATTTTTTCGCGTATTCAATCGCCTGCATGGTCGCTTCCGGCATCGGTTCACCGGGCTTACAGCGCACCAGATAGGAGGTCAGCACCAGGGCAGAAGCGCCCGCGATCACCTCTTCCGGGATGCTCTCCGCGCGCAGCTTATTCATGTGACCGGGACTGATGGCAAACGTGCGCTCGCCGGAATCGCTGATCAGCGTAAAGCAGCGGCCAATCGCCCCGTCAACACCCTGCAGATAGTTCAGATCGGTACGGCTGGAGGTGTTGCAGAGATAGCGGTAGGCGTATCCGCCGATTTCAATGTTGCTGCACATCACGCCCAGCAGGACCGAACGGTCATCCGCCAGCACAGAATAGTTGTGCATCGTGTTCCCGATAGTGCCACCGGCAAACTGATGGGTGATCAGGTTTTCGCGCACCAGCTCCTGATACAGCGCCTCAGCGACATCATCTTCAATCACCAGCGAATGACCGGAACTTAACCCATAACGTGCAACAAATGCATCATCCACTTTCGCTTCAATGTCGACCAGCGTCTGATCGATACCGACTACCCACGCCGCGCTGGTTTCATTTTCTGGCTGTATCTGTTGCAGGAGGGGATCGCGTGCGTTGACGGGGAAATAGTGTTTGGATTTGCGCTTACCGGGAAATTTCATGTTCAGGGCTACGAGTGACTAATGGGCCGGAAATGGTAGCACAAACCCGGCCCAAAACGCGATTAGCGACGCGTCGTTACCAGCGAGACCATCATCTCGATATGCTCTGGCGAGTCATTCAGGGCTGGAATGTATTCGTACTTCGTTCCGCCAGCTTCGAGGAAAAACTCCCGGTTCTGCACCGCGATCTCTTCCAGCGTTTCCAGACAGTCCGCCGAAAAGCCCGGGGACATCACCTGCACGTGCTTCACGCCCTTTTCACCGAGCATTTTCAGCGTTTCATCGGTGTAAGGTGTCAGCCAGGGTTCGCGGCCAAAGCGTGACTGGAAGGTCATCATCACTTTTTCTGGCGGCAGGCCCAGCGCCGAAACCAATTCGCGCGTGGTATC
This sequence comes from Enterobacter sp. 638, assembly GCF_000016325.1. NCBI lineage: Bacteria > Pseudomonadati > Pseudomonadota > Gammaproteobacteria > Enterobacterales > Enterobacteriaceae > Enterobacter > Enterobacter sp. 638. The sequence continues at coordinate 1,062,289 of NC_009436.1, read as the reverse complement.
GCGACAACGTTGCGGATAGTCATCGCCTTCATCAGCGTAACGCTGAGGAATCCCATGATAGGAGAGTAAAAGCAGATCCGGCTCGCCGTGCTTAGCGAACGATGCGCGCGCGCTGTTCACCAGAGCCGCAATGTACATCTCATCATCGGCGTAATCGCGGATGAAGGTAATGCCAGGAATATGACGGCGCGTCGCAAGAATGCGCGCCAGCTCATCCCAGACTGCAGCGACCGTCGAGCAGGAATATTGCGGATACAGTGCCAACACCACGATATGCTCTACGTCCTGTGACAACAGATTTTCGACCGCACTTTCCAGCGACGGTTTGCCATAGCTCATGCCGAGTGCGACAGGCATATCCGGCAAACGGGCGGCAAGCGCTTTCTCCTGACGACGGCTGTAGACCATCAGCGGAGAGCCCTCTTCCATCCACACGGACTGGTAAAGTTTAGCAACGCGTGGGGAGCGAATCGGCAGAATGACGCCACGCAACAGCGGCCACCACAACACTCGTGGGGTATCGACGACGCGCGTGTCGCTTAAAAACTGTCGCAGGTAACGCTTAACTGCTGCTGGAGTGGGTGCTTCTGGAGTGCCCAGATTGGCAAGCAGGATGCCGGTTTTCGCCTGACTCATTCACGCCTCTTAACCATTTGAATGGCTGATGATTGTAACTGAAAAGCGTGTAAACGGAACCCATTGCTGCGATAGGAAAGAGGAGAGAATATCTCACCCGAAGCGTTTCGGGTGAGTCCACGTCATCTTTCAGGCTGCCTCTTTGTTGGCTGCGCCCTCTCCCCCGGTCACAGAGTTATCTCTATTCCAGGGAGTCGAGTCCTTGCCGCCGCGATGCAGCCCGAATGATTGAGTGGCGAAAAGCGATTAGCCGAGGATCTTTTCCAGCTCTGCACGCACTTCAGCGACTGGCTTGGTGCCGTCAACTTTAGCGTATTGGGTGTTACCCGCCTGCGCTTCTTTAGAGTAGTAGCCAATCAGCGGCGCGGTCATCTGATGGTATTCCACCAGGCGTTTACGCACGGTCTCTTCCTGATCGTCTTTACGCGTGGTCAGCTCTTCGCCGGTCACGTCGTCTTTGCCTTCAACCTTCGGTGGGTTGAATTTGATGTGGTAAACGCGACCGGATGCAGCGTGGACGCGACGACCAATAATACGGTCAACGATCAGCTCGTCAGGAACGGCAAATTCCAGAACGTAATCCACGTTGATACCCGCTTCTTTCATGGCGTCAGCCTGCGGAATGGTACGCGGGAAGCCGTCCAGCAGGAAACCGTTACGGCAATCTTCCTGAGTGATGCGTTCTTTTACCAGGGCGATAACCAGTTCGTCAGTCACCAGTTTGCCGGCGTCCATGATGTCTTTCGCTTTTTTACCCAGCTCGGAGCCAGATTTAACAGCGGCACGCAGCATGTCACCCGTAGAGATTTGCGGAATACCGTATTTCTCCATGATGAACTGAGCCTGAGTTCCTTTACCCGCGCCCGGAGCGCCAAGCAGAATAATACGCATTGCGAAAATCCCCTCAAAAGTTGGTTCAATTTTTCAAAAGCGCTAAACAATACCATCAGAACGGGTATGGCTCAAGGAAGGCGGGGAGGCTGAAACGGTTAACGGGGGGGATTATTTGGGATGATACAGTCTGATGCCCTCACCCCGGCCCTCTCCCACGGGATAGGGAGAAGACCAGGGGAGCATGGTTAATTAACCCAGCAGCAATGCATTCACGCGCTTGATGAACTGGTTTGGATCTTCCAGCGTACCGCGCTCAGCCAGCAGGGATTGATCCAGCAGCAGCTCAACCCACTCGGAGAAGCGTGCTTCATCCTGCGTGTCTGCCGCGCGTTTAACCAGCGGGTGATCCGGGTTCAGCTCGAAGATGTATTTCACTTCTGGCATCGCCTGGCCCGCAGCAGCGAACAGTTTTGCCATCTGTGTACCCATTTCGTCGGCGTCAGTGGTGACGATTGCCGGGGTGTCGGTCAGACGATGGGTGAAACGCACCTCTTTGACGCGATCGCCCAGCAGGGTTTTCACGCGCTCTACGAAAGGCTCCAGCGCTTTCTCGGCTTCTTTCGCGGTTTCGTCCACTTCATCCGCCAGTTTATCGATGGATTCGTCCGCTTTCGCCACAGACTGGAACGCTTTACCGTCGAACTCCGTCAGGTAGTTCATCATCCACTCATCAATGCGGTCGGAAAGCAGCAGCACTTCGATGCCTTTCTTACGCAGCAGCTCCAGATGCGGGCTACTCTTCGCAGCAGCGTAGCTGTCAGCGGTGATGTAGTAGATTTTCTCCTGCCCTTCTTTCATACGAGATACGTAATCTTCGAGCGACACGGTCTGCTCGGAAGAGTCGGTGTGCGTAGAGGCAAAGCGCAGCAGTTTGGCAATAGATTCCACGTTGCCCGAATCTTCCGCTGGGCCTTCTTTCAGTACCAGGCCGAACTGTTTCCAGAAGGTCTGGTATTTTTCCGCGTCGTCTTTCGCCAGTTTTTCCAGCATCTGCAGCGTACGTTTGGTCAGCGCGTTACGCAGATTGCGCGTCACGGTGCTGTCCTGCAGGATTTCACGCGAAACGTTCAGCGGCAGATCGTTGGAATCAATCAGACCACGGGTGAAGCGCAGGTAATTCGGCATGAACTGCTCAGCGTCGTCCATGATGAACACGCGCTGCACGTACAGTTTCAGGCCGTGCTTGTGATCGCGGTTCCACATGTCCCACGGTGCCTGCGCCGGGATATACAGCAGGCTGGTGTATTCCTGCTTACCTTCTACACGGTTGTGGCTCCAGGTCAGCGGATCGGTAAAGTCGTGGGCAATGTGCTTATAGAATTCGTTGTATTCGTCGTCTTTGATTTCAGACTTGTTACGCGTCCACAGCGCCTGCGCCTTGTTGATTTTTTCCCAGGAGACAACGGTTTCCCCGTCCTGCTCTTCCCGTTTTTCGATCTCAACAGGCAATGCGATGTGGTCGGAATATTTGCTGATGATCGAGCGCACGCGCCAGTCATTCAGGAAATCGTCTTCGCCTTCGCGCAGATGCAGGGTGATTTCGGTACCGCGATCGGCTTTGGTGATGTCATCAACGGTGTATTCACCTTCACCGTGAGACTCCCAGAACACGCCGTTTTCAGCGCTGTCGCCCGCCGCGCGGGTGCGCACGGTGACTTTGTCCGCCACGATAAACGCAGAGTAGAAGCCCACGCCGAACTGGCCGATCAGTTGGCTGTCTTTCGCCTGATCTGAACCCATAGATTCGAGGAAGGATTTGGTGCCGGATTTGGCAATCGTACCGAGATGATCGATCACCTCGTCGCGATTCATGCCGATACCGTTATCAGCGATGGTCAGGGTGCGGTTGTCTTTATCGAAAGAGACTCGCACGCGCAATTCACCGTCACCTTCATACAGATCCGGGTTGGACAACGCGCGGAAGCGCAGTTTGTCCGCCGCATCCGAGGCGTTGGAAATCAGTTCGCGCAGGAAAATTTCTTTATTGGAATACAGGGAATGGATCATCAGGTGCAGAAGCTGTTTGACCTCTGACTGGAAACCACGGGTTTCTTGTCCTTTCATATTCAATCGACCTCAACAATGCCATTTAATGAAGTGGATACCCTAAATAATTTGCGTTGCAGGAAGGCGGCAAGTAAGAGAATCCCCGGGAGCTTACTTAAGTAAGTGACTGGGGTGAACGAACGCAGCCAACGCACCTGTGACGTAAAGTATGACGGGTATAACGAGTTGAGTGAGAGATGGGGATAAGAACAGAATATTTCAAGCGGAGGCCACAAATGCAGCCTCCGTTTGGTCAGAAAATAAGCTTGTGACGTCCAGCCAAAGAGTGTGACAGCGTGGTGCCGTCCACCATTTCCAGCTCACCGCCAACCGGCACGCCGTGGGCGATTCGGCTGGCGCTCACGCCATACTGCGCGCACAGCTCACCGATATAGTTCGCTGTCGCCTCGCCTTCCACCGTCGGGTTGGTGGCGAGAATCACCTCGGTCAGCGTCTCAGATTCAAGGCGCTGTTCAAGACGATCCAGACCGATATCATCCGGGCCAATCCCATCCAGTGGAGACAGATGCCCCATCAGCACGAAATAACGGCCCGAAAACTGCCCGGTTTGCTCAATGGCGTAGATGTCCGCTGGACTCTCCACCACGCAAATCTGACCGTTTTCCTGACGACGCGGATTGGTGCAGATATTGCACACATCCTGCTCGGTAAATGTACGGCAATCCGCACAGTGACCAATTTCTGACATGGCGCGGGTCAGTGCCTGCGCCAGGCGCATCCCGCCGCTGCGGTCGCGCTGTAACAGCGTAAACGCCATACGTTGCGCTGATTTCGGGCCAACGCCCGGCAAACAGCGCAGCGCTTCCATTAACTGCGTGAGCAGCGGACTGGTTTGCATCAGAACGGCATCTTGAAGCCCGGCGGCAATTGCATACCGCTGGAAACAGAGGCCATTTTCTCTTTCTGAGTTTCGTCGATACGGCGCGCAGCATCGTTAAATGCGGCAGCAACCAGATCTTCCAGCATGTCTTTGTCGTCTTCGAGCAGGCTCGGATCGATCTCCACGCGGCGGCAGTTGTGTGCGCCGTTAATGGTGACTTTCACCAGACCAGCACCAGATTCACCCGTGACTTCCAGCTGGGCGATCTCTTCCTGTGCCTTCTGCATTTTTTCCTGCATCTGCTGAGCCTGCTTCATCAGGCCACCCAGACCGCCTTTTCCACCAAACATAGGCTTCTCTCTCTTTCACGTTTAACGATTAAAACCGTAAGTCAGACTCACGATCAAAGGGGGCGAATACTTTCTTCATCCAGATCTGCGTCGAAGAAACGACGCAGAGTCTGGATATTGTTATCCGCAATAATCGACTCGCGCGCTTGCGCAAGCTTCTCTTCATAAATGGCCTGTCGCCACTCCAGCGGAGTTCGCATCTCGGGATTATCATCTTCAATGATAGTCAATTCAACCGGTGCACCGTGCAATGTGGCGAGCGCCTCCGTCAACACCTTTTGCGCTGACGGGGAATTGAGATGCCGCTGACTCGGACGCAGGTGCAGGCGGATATGATTCCCGTCCTGCTCTTTCCAGGCATTCAGCGCAACCTGTTCTACCAGCTTCGGCAACGGCAATTTGCTGACCTCAGCGGCCCAGGCATCACGCTCAAGCGACTCTTCGGCGAGCTTTGCTGACAGCTCTGGCGTCTTCTCATGTTCGAGCGCTTTTTTAAGCGCTTTCGGCGTGGCAACTTCGACTTTCACCTCTACTGCGGTGTTGGTCGATTTCCAGCGGTAAGCCTCTTTCTTCGCCGGGGCTTTGACTTCGGCTGCGCTGGATGCGGGGCGCGATTGTACGCGCTCCGTTACCGATGCGAGTCGTTCGAGTGCGGCGTTATTAACCGGCCGCGCTCTTCCTGGCGCTGCCGGTTCACTCTTTTTTGGCTTGGTTGCTCCCTGCGCGCGCTGTAGCTGATTGCGGGCGGCGAGCACCGAACTGGTGGCATCCGGTAGCGAGACGTCCTGCCGGGGTGGTGGCGCAGCTTCCTGCGGCACCTGCGGCGGCGTCAACACGGCGGTTGGCGCGACCGGAGCAAAAGATGGTTGCGTGACTTCAGGCTCTGGCAGCGGCTTGCGCGGATGGAACGCCAGCGCACGCAGCAGCGTCATTTCGACACCCATACGGCGGTCCGGCGCAAACGGCAGCTCTTTACGGCCAATCAGCAGAGTCTGATAGTAAAGCTGAACGTCGGTTGGCGGAACGATGCGGGCAAGTTCGCGCATCCGCTGTTCTATCGCGGCCATATCTGCGCCAATGGCGGCAGGCGAAAGCTGCAACATGGCCACGCGGTGCAGCAAGGCGAGCATTTCTACTAACAACGCTTCCCACTCCACACCGCGAGACGCCGCGACGTTGACCAGCGACATCACACGTTCACCGTTCGCCTCGATCACCGCTTCGACCAGCGACAGCGCCTGATCGTCGTCGAGCGTGCCAAGCATCGTGCTGACCGCGACCGTTGAAAGCTGGCCGTCACCGCTGGCAATCGCCTGATCGGTGAGGCTTAACGCATCACGCAGGCTACCGTCTGCAGCACGCGCCAGCAGTTGCAGCGCACGCGGTTCGTGGACGATTTTTTCTTCGTCAAGAATATGCTCGAGCTGCGCGCGGATCTGTTCAACGTCCAGCGCCTTCAGATGGAACTGCAGGCAACGCGACAGAATCGTGACCGGCAGCTTTTGCGGATCGGTCGTCGCCAGCAGGAATTTGACATGCGATGGCGGCTCTTCCAGCGTTTTCAGCAGGGCGTTAAAGCTGTGGCGCGACAGCATGTGCACTTCATCGATCAAATAGACCTTGAAGCGGCCACGCGCCGGGGCGTACTGCACGTTATCCAGCAGATCGCGGGTGTCTTCGACTTTCGTGCGCGATGCAGCATCGATCTCAATCAGATCGACAAAACGCCCCTGCTCGATTTCACGGCAGTTATCACATACGCCGCACGGTGTGGCGGTGATCCCGGTTTCGCAGTTGAGGCCTTTTGCCAGCAAACGGGCAATAGACGTTTTGCCGACGCCGCGCGTGCCGGAAAATAGATACGCGTGATGAATACGTCCTAGCGATAAACCGTTCGCCAGGGCGGTCAGCACATGTTCCTGGCCGACAACGTCAGCGAAGGTTTGGGGTCGCCATTTTCGGGCTAACACCTGATAACTCATGGGCAGGCTCTGCAACGCTGGAAGGTGGAATTCAGGGGGGTCATGCTAACACAACCTCACCCGTTGGGCGAGGTTGCGGGAGTCGGGATTAATGACCCGGGAAAGGAACGAGACTGTAGCTGGTGATGCCCTGTTTTTCCAGGCGCTGTTCGCCGCCCAGATCGAACAGATTGATGATGAAGGCCGCGTCGGTCACTTCGCCACCCAGACGGCGGATCAGTTTCACGGTCGCTTCGATCGTGCCACCCGTTGCCAGCAGATCGTCGACAACCAGCACTTTATCGCCCGGTTTAATCGCATCAACATGGATTTCAAGCTGATCGGTGCCGTATTCCAGCTCATAACTTTCAGCAATGGTTTCACGTGGCAATTTACGCGGTTTACGTACCGGTACAAAGCCCACGCCCATCTCGAGCGCAACCGGTGCGCCAAACAGGAAGCCACGCGCTTCTGTTCCTACTACTTTGGTGATCCCGGCGTTTTTGTAACGCTCAACCAGCAGTTCAATGCTGAGTGCGTACGCTTTCGGGTCTTCCAGCAAGCTGGTGACATCACGGAAAAGAATGCCAGGCTTTGGATAATCCTGGATGCTTTTGATGCTGTTTTTCAGATATTCAAGCTGCTGCGCAGTTGCGGTCATAAATGTATGCCTGGTTAAAAACGGTGTTACCCACGGTGTGCAGAAAAGTACGGTCAAAGTTACAATTGATTAACCTTTGACCAGGCGCACCTGTGCTCGAAAACGGTCGAATTTACTGGCTGCGCGGGATAATTGCAACAGCCATAAGCGCTCTTCAGTGCTTTTGTTGTTTTTCATCAACGACCGGAATTCGCCACATAAAGAATAGCAGGCAGGAGAGAATCACCAGCAACAGGATGCGTACCCACATCATCTTGACCAGCCACAATGAAATGGCAAAGGTCATGAGGATCACCGCAATGGCGCGAGGCTTTGCCCCAGGCGGCATCGCCCGGTATTGTTGCCAGTGGCGCAGATAGCCACCAAACCACGAGCGATAAAGCAGCCATTGGTGGAATCGCGGCGACGAGCGGGCAAAACACCAGGCCGCCAGCAGAATAAACGGCGTGGTCGGCAAGAGCGGTAAAACCACGCCCAACGTGCCAAGCACTACCGCAAGCCAGCCAATGATGATTAAAATAGTACGCTTCATAATGCGAATCGTTATCAAACTGAACGGCTACTTTACCACTGGAGAGCGGATTGAAAACAGCCTTGCTTTTGGAAACCCTGCAAAATCAGCTGATCACCCTGCGTGCGCAGGCCTCACCGCTGATGCAGCACGCGACGCTGAAACCCCGCTTTGACAGGCAGTTGTTCCGCACCCGCAGCACGCTCATGAAAGATTATCTTGATGAAGCGCAGGCTCACTTTGATGAGTTGCAGCGCGCCGTTAACCAGGCACAGCCTGAGCAGGTGGCGTGGCTTGCGGGGCATCTGACCGAGCAGATCACCGCCCTGCATCGCGAGATTAGCGCATGGCCGCTGCGCGCCTGGGATAGCGCGTCGCCCGGCGCAGGAAAATGGCAGCGCAAACGGCTGGAGCATCAGGAATTTGAGCGTCGACTGTTTGAGATGAAACGGGATCGAGAAAAGCAGCTAGAATCCGCCGAAACGCTGGACGATCAGCAGCGGTTAATGCGTGAAGTCAGCGCGCTGGAAAGCCGTATCACGCGTTGTCGTCAGGCGCTGGAAGAGATCGAACGCGTGATTGCGCGTATGACCCGTTAATGGAGAGAAAAATGTCGCTGGAAAACGCACCGGATGAGGTCAAACTGGCCGTCGATCTGATTATGCTGCTGGAAAATCACGATCTTCCGCCCGAAACGGTGCTGAAAGCGCTGGAAATTGTGACGCAGGATTTTGAAAGCAAGGTGAAGGCTGGATGCACTCACCCTACCCCTCTCCCACCGGGAGAGGGAATGTAATCAAGCCAGCTTTCCAGAATCAAGCCAGCGTTCAAGCCGGGAAAAATCAGGCTGGCGTAGGGTCGTCGCCCTTAATTTCGCGCTTCACTTCCGTATGCTCATCACCTTTCTCATTGCGCAGGTGAACTTCAAGTTGGTTGAAGGCGATATTAATGCCGTTTTCGCGGCACAGGCGGTCGATGGTGCGGTTCAGCTCATCGACGGCATAGCTGCGATCGCGCAGTTCACGCACATATAAACGCAGCTCGTGATCCAGCGTGCTTGGGCCAAAGGTGGTGAAGAACACCGCCGGAGCCGGATCGTGCATCACTTTTGGATGCTCCATCGCTGCCTGCAGCAGAACTTCTTTCACCCTGTCGAGATCGGAACCGTACGCTACGCCGAGACGGATCACCACGCGCGTAATGGTGTCGGAAAGCGACCAGTTGATCAGACGCTCGGTCACAAACGCCTTGTTCGGGATGATCACCTCTTTGCGATCGAAATCGGTAATCGTGGTCGCACGAATGCGGATCTTGCTGACCGTACCCGAGAAGGTGCCGATGGTCACGGTGTCGCCGATACGCACCGGGCGCTCGAACAGGATAATCAGACCGGAAACGAAGTTACCGAAGATCTCCTGCAAGCCAAAACCAAGACCCACGGAGAGCGCGGCGGCCAGCCACTGAAGTTTATCCCACGAGACGCCAAGCGACCCGAAGACGGTCATTGCCCCCGCCACCAGAATCACGTAGTTCAGGATAGTGGTGATGGCGTACGAAGAGCCCTGTCGCATGTTCAGACGCGAGAGCACCAGCACTTCCAGCAAGCCAGGCAAGTTGCGGATCAGCGCCCACGCAACCATCGACGAAACCAGCGCAAACAGCAGGCTGCCCATGGTGACGCTTTTCATCACCGCCGTACCGGCTTCGGTGCCGTTGTACTGCCACAGGGTGATGCTGTCGAGATAGGCGAATACGGTGATCAGGTCTGACCAAATCGCCCAGAACACCACGCCAAACAGCGCCACCATTACCAACATGGTGATACGCAACGTCTGCTGGTTAACCTGTTCGAGCGCGATGGTCGGCTCTTCTTGCGGCTCTGCCCCTTCTGCGCCCTCTTTTACCATATTTTGCCGACGCGCCAGCGCACGGCGATAGGCAATACGGCGCGCTGCAACGCTCAGGCCACGCAGCACCGTCTGATACAGCAGGTTCCAGAGGATTACCAGATAAACGGTTTCAATCCAGCGGCCCGACAGGCGCAGCGTGGTGTAGAAATAGCCCGTCGCGGTGAGTACCATCAGCGCCAGCGGAATGATCGCCAGCACGGTAACGGTGATCAGCCGGATGTTGTGCGACTCTTTGTCGCGCCAGCTGTCGCGGCACATCGGCCACATCAGCACGGCAATCAGCAGCAGGTTGAGGAAAATAGCAAGCTGGCCGAGCACATCGTCCATCAGATGCAGCGGAGAAAGCTCTGCCACAACCGACCAGAAATGCAGCGGTAACAGCGCCAGACTCACGCGCACAATCTGGCGACGCCAGTGGCTGGTAAGCTGCTCAGGCATATTGAAGTGACGCACTGCCACGCCGTCTTTTTCCAGCACTTTCCAGCACAAGCCGAATACCAGCCAGAACAGCGCCAGTTTTTTACTGAACGCCCACAGCAGATCGCTGATGTTGAGCTGCATGGTCAGCAGAATCAGGCCAACGGCCAGAATCACCAGGCAGATCGGCATCGCGCGGATCAGATCGATAAGGATCGCTTTTGGCGTGTGAAGCTGGCTGTCATTACGCAGCTGCCCCACTTCGTCGGCCAGCTTCTCCTGGTATTTTCTCATCCAGCCGAGACGCCAGCGAATCACGCCCGCAATCAACAGCAACGGCAAACCTGCGAGGAAGGCAATCATCACCGCAGGCCAGGCTTTCTCCCAGTTCACGGTAATTTTCATGCTCTTGATCTGGGATTTCAGCGTTTCAGGGAAGGATTTCACCCAGTCCCAGTCCATCGGTTTATTGCTGTTCACCCAGAAGATTTGCTGAGTCAGAATTTCCTGCAGACTTTTCGATACGCTCACCAGCTGCTGCTGGTTGATTTGCAGATTGATCGCCATCATCAGCTGATTACCCAGCTGTTTGTTGAGCTGGTCGAGCAGCTCGCGGCGCATATCCACTACCTGCAATAGCGCATCGTGGACTTCGTCATTCACTTCGCTGGAATGGCCATCTTCCACTTTCGCGACAAAAGCGTCGCTCTGGAAAAGCGCATCGCGCTGCTGATTCACTTCAAACTGCTCAAGACGCAAATCGGCAATACGATTCGTCATGTCTTCCAGCTCATCGGCGGAAGGCAGCGTCTGCTGCTGCTGATAGAGAATGCGCGATAAAAGCAGACTGCCCTTCAGCACCGCAATCTGTTCTTTGATATTGCGTTCCGCCTGCAGCGCGCGATCCAGCCAGTTTTTAACTTTAATATTTTGCTGAACCAGCGAGTTTCCGCTCTCTGTCGCCTGGATTAGGCGCTGGCTGAGCTGATGGTTCACATCCAGCTCTTGCTTAACCAGGGGATTCGTCTGGATGCGCGTGGTTTCGTCCGGCGAGACGGCTTCCTGCGCGGTTTTTTCAGTGAGCGTCAGACGTTTGCTGTTCACCGCTTCCTGCAAGAGCTGAAGCTGGTGTTCCAGACGATTAATGTTCGCCGTGACATAATCACGTTGCTTTTGCAGGGTATCCTGCAAAACGGTATTGCCTTCCAGACTTTTACGCTGCTGGTCAATTTGCGCGTTGAGCAGCGCTTGCTGCCCCAGTAAAAGCGTTTGTTGAGTGGGACGCAGCGCGCCCTCTCCCATCGTCGTCCCGTTCAGGCGGTTACGAATCTGCTGAAGCTGTTGCGAGGCGGTGTACATCGCGTTCTGAACGCGTTCCGGCTGCGTTTGCAGGGAGACCAGTTGGCTGTTGTATGTCGCGAGATCGCTCTGCCCGGTTTGTAAATCGTCGAGCAGTTGCGTCATCCGCGATTCAAGCTGGCGCAGCGAGAGTGTCGTCAGCGTTTTGCGGGTTTCATCGTCGTTATCCACGTCGCTCAACGCGCTAAGCGATGCGGTAGCCTGACGCATTTTCGCAGGCGCTTCGGCCACTTTCTGACGCAGCTGAGTGGTTTCCGTCTTCACGCGCTCGAGTTTATCGAGCGTTTCCAGCGTTTCCGTCAGATCGGCCAGGACGAGTTTATCCTGCGGCGTGAGGTCTTTTTGTTTGTTGAGCGTGTCCACTTGCGACTGAACATCCGCACGCGCCGGGAGCTCGGAGCTGTTTTCAGCTCGCGCCCAGGAGGCAGGTGCCGTCATCAAGAAAACCAGCACGGAGAAAATTAAGGCAAAAACAGGGTTTTGCAAGCGAGAATAGTGCAACATAGTTATGAGTTTGCTGTGAGAAGATGACCAAAAATAGCCAGGTGCGGAGAATATCACGCGCACAAGATGCAGAATAGCGAGAACGCCAAGCTCCAGGAAAATTCCTGGGTGGATTAAAGCTGAGGGGTGGCGGAACCGGCGCGAAGCGTTGGGCAGAACTGGCACATCTCGAGTAAAATCTCGACGTAACTGCGCGCTTCATTTTTGAGGTCAAACGACTGCGGAGAAAAAAGCCAGTTTTCCATCAGACCGGAAATATAGCTGCGCATCAGAATGGCCGTCCGGCGAGTCAGCAGATCGGCAGGCAGCATTTTCGCCTGAATACACTGATTGAGGGTGTACTCGATGCGGTCGTAGCTCTCCAGGCACAGGCTTCTTTGCGCCTGTTGCACGCTCTCCATTTCACCGACAAACTCACATTTATGGAAGATGATTTCCATCATCAGGCGGCGTCGTTCTTCAATGACTGTCGCCTCAAGAACATATACCAGTATTTCTCTCAAAACTGAGAGTGGATCGTCAGGGAATTTTGCCCGATACTCAGTCTCAAGATCGGTAATACTAGATTCTGACAACTCCCAGATTTCACTGAACAAGTCTGACTTATTTTTGAAATGCCAGTAAATCGCTCCCCGCGTGACACCTGCGGCCTGAGCAATCTGCGCCAGTGAGGTCGATGACACGCCCTGCTGCGAAAACAGACGCAACGCCACATCAAGAATGTGTTGTCGAGTTTCAAGCGCTTGTTGTTTGGTTTTTCGTGCCATACGTGAGTGAATTTACAGTAGTCAGATTTACATACATTTATGAATGTATGTAACATAGCACGACGATAATATAAACGCAGCAATGGGTTTGCGGACTTTTGATCCATTGATCAATTTGAAATCGGACACTCGAGGTTTACATATGAACAAAAACAGAGGGTTAACGCCTCTGGCGATCGTTCTGATGCTCTCAGGCGGCTTAGCGCTTACAGGATGTGATGAGAAACAGGCTCAACAAGGAGCGCAGCAGGCACCCGAAGTCGGTGTCGTGACGCTTAAAACCGAACCTCTGCAAATCACAACAGAATTACCAGGCCGTACAAGCGCTTACCGCGTTGCGGAAGTTCGTCCTCAGGTGAATGGGATTATCCTGAAACGTAACTTCACCGAGGGTGGTGATGTAAAAGCAGGTGAGTCTCTGTATCAGATTGATCCGGCAACCTATCAGGCTGCTTACGAAAGCGCGAAAGGCGATTTGGCGAAAGCAGAAGCGGCAGCCCGAATTTCTCAGGTCACGCTTAACCGTTATAAGAAACTGCTCGGTACGCAATACATCAGTCAACAAGACTATGACACTGCGCAGGCAGATTCCCAACAAGCCAACGCTGCGGTTGTCGCCGCCAAGGCCACTGTTGAAACCGCCCGCATTAACCTGGCGTATACCAAAGTGACCTCCCCTATCAGTGGTCGTATTGGTAAATCCTCCGTCACTGAAGGCGCATTGGTTCAGAACGGTCAAGCGACCGCGCTGGCGACTGTCCAGCAGCTTGACCCGATCTACGTTGACGTCACGCAATCCAGCAACGATTTCCTGCGTCTGCAGAAAGAGCTGGCGAGCGGTGCGCTGAAGCAAGAGAACGGCAAAGCGAAAGTGCAACTGGTGACCAATGATGGGAACAAGTTCGCACAGGAAGGTACGCTGGAATTCTCTGACGTGACCGTCGATCAGACCACAGGCTCCATCACCTTACGTGCCATTTTCCCGAACCCTGACCACACGCTGTTGCCCGGTATGTTCGTGCGTGCCCGTCTTGAAGAAGGGATTAACCCAACCGCACTTCTGGTCCCACAGCAGGGCGTAACGCGTACGCCACGCGGCGATGCCAGCGCGCTGGTTGTCGGTGCGGATGACAAGGTTGAGATGCGTCAAATCACTGCGACGCAGGCGATTGGCGACAAATGGCTGGTGACCCAAGGTTTGAAAGATGGCGATCGCGTAATTATTACTGGTTTGCAAAAAGTACGACCTGGCGCGCAAGTGAAGGCCCAGGAAGTTAAATCTGACGAGAAACAACAAGCCGCAGCCGGTGGCGAGTCAGAACAAACCAAGTCTTAACTTAAACAGGAGCCGTTAAGACATGCCTAATTTCTTTATCGATCGCCCCATATTCGCGTGGGTGATCGCCATCATTATCATGCTTGCAGGGGGACTGGCGATCCTGAAGCTGCCCGTGGCGCAATATCCAACGATTGCGCCGCCAGCAGTTTCAATCACCGCTGTCTACCCTGGTGCTGATGCGAAAACGGTGCAGGATACCGTAACTCAGGTTATCGAACAGAACATGAACGGTATCGATAAACTGATGTACATGTCCTCCAACAGTGACTCCACCGGTACGGTTCAGATAACCCTGACCTTCGAGTCTGGTACTGATGCGGATATCGCGCAGGTTCAGGTGCAGAACAAACTGCAGCTGGCCATGCCGTTACTGCCGCAAGAAGTCCAGCAGCAGGGTGTGAGCGTCGAGAAATCGTCCAGTAGCTTCCTGATGGTTGTCGGCGTTATCAACACCAATGGCACCATGACGCAGGAGGATATTTCCGACTACGTGGGCGCCAACATGAAGGACGCGATCAGCCGTACTTCAGGTGTCGGTGACGTCCAGCTGTTTGGTTCCCAGTACGCGATGCGTATCTGGATGGACCCGAACAAACTGAACAACTTCCAGCTTACGCCGGTCGACGTTATTGCCGCCATTAAAGCGCAGAACGCCCAGGTGGCAGCCGGTCAGTTAGGCGGGACACCGCCGGTGAAAGGCCAGCAGCTGAACGCCTCCATCATCGCGCAAACCCGTTTAACCTCCGCGGATGAGTTCAGCAAAATTCTGCTGAAAGTGAATCAGGACGGTTCACAGGTTCGCCTGCGCGATGTTGCTAAGGTTGAACTGGGTGGTGAGAACTACGACGTCATTGCGAAATTTAACGGCCAGCCGGCATCCGGTCTGGGTATTAAGCTGGCAACTGGCGCAAACGCCCTGGATACCGCCACAGCGATTCGTGCTGAACTGAAGAAAATGGAACCGTTCTTCCCATCAGGCCTGAAAATCGTTTACCCGTATGACACCACTCCGTTCGTGAAAATCTCCATTCACGAAGTGGTGAAAACGCTGGTCGAAGCGATCATTCTGGTATTCCTGGTGATGTATTTGTTCCTGCAAAACTTCCGCGCGACGTTGATTCCAACCATCGCCGTACCGGTTGTTCTGTTAGGCACCTTTGCCATCCTGTCGATATTCGGCTTCTCGATAAACACCCTAACGATGTTCGGGATGGTGCTGGCGATAGGCTTGCTCGTCGATGATGCCATCGTGGTGGTCGAAAACGTCGAGCGTGTGATGGCCGAAGAGGGTCTTCCGCCGAAAGAAGCTACCCGTAAATCCATGGGCCAGATCCAGGGCGCATTGGTGGGTATCGCGATGGTACTGTCAGCAGTATTTATCCCGATGGCTTTCTTCGGTGGCTCAACCGGTGCGATTTACCGTCAGTTCTCCATCACCATCGTTTCTGCGATGGCGCTGTCGGTACTGGTGGCATTAATCCTGACGCCAGCCCTGTGCGCAACCATGCTAAAACCTATCGCCAAAGGCGATCACGGTGAGAACAAGAAAGGGTTCTTCGGCTGGTTCAACCGCATGTTTGATAAGAGCACGAATCACTACACGGACAGCATCGGCGGCATCTTGCGCAGCACGGGTCGTTATTTGCTGCTCTACATCATCATCGTCGTAGGTATGGCGTTCCTGTTCGTTCGTCTGCCAAGCTCCTTCTTGCCGGATGAAGATCAGGGCGTATTCCTGACGATGGCGCAGCTTCCTGCGGGCGCATCGCAAGAACGTACGCAGAAAGTGCTGGATGAAGTGACCGATTACTACCTGACCAAAGAAAAAGCCAACGTTGAATCAGTGTTTGCGGTTAACGGCTTTGGCTTTGCGGGTCGTGGTCAGAACACCGGTATTGCGTTCGTTTCCTTGAAAGATTGGTCTGAACGTTCGGGCGATGAAAACAAAGTTGAAGCGATTACGGGCCGTGCCATGGGCACGTTCTCACAGATTAAAGATGCGATGGTGTTCGCCTTTAACCTGCCCGCGATCGTCGAACTGGGTACCGCAACGGGCTTTGACTTCCAGCTGATCGATCAGGGCGGTTTGGGTCACGAAAAACTGACTCAGGCACGTAACCAACTGTTTGGCGAAATAGCGAAACACCCTGACCTGTTGGTCGGTGTGCGTCCTAACGGTATGGAAGATACGCCGCAGTACAAGATCGATATCGATCAGGAAAAAGCACAGGCGCTGGGCGTTTCTATCAGTGACATCAATACCACACTGGGCGCAGCCTGGGGCGGTAGCTATGTGAACGACTTCATCGACCGTGGCCGTGTGAAGAAAGTCTACATCATGTCTGAAGCGCAGTACCGTATGTTGCCGAACGATATCAACAACTGGTTTGTGCGCGGTAGCGATGGTCAGATGGTTCCGTTCTCCGCCTTCTCAACCTCGCATTGGGAATACGGTTCACCGCGTCTGGAACGTTACAACGGCTTACCGTCGATGGAAATTCTGGGTCAGGCTGCACCAGGGAAAAGTACAGGTGAAGCAATGAACCTGATGGAAGAACTCGCCAGCAAGCTGCCTTCGGGTATTGGCTATGACTGGACGGGGATGTCCTATCAGGAACGTCTGTCGGGCAACCAGGCCCCTGCCCTGTACGCCATTTCTCTGATTGTGGTGTTCCTGTGTCTGGCGGCATTGTACGAGAGCTGGTCGATTCCGTTCTCCGTTATGCTGGTTGTTCCGTTGGGGGTTATCGGTGCACTGCTGGCCGCAACGTTCCGTGGACTGACAAACGACGTTTACTTCCAGGTGGGCCTCCTCACAACCATTGGCTTGTCGGCGAAGAACGCGATACTTATCGTGGAATTCGCCAAAGATCTGATGGATAAAGAGGGCAAAGGTCTGATTGAAGCAACGCTGGAAGCGGTACGTATGCGTCTGCGTCCCATCCTGATGACATCGCTGGCGTTTATCCTTGGGGTAATGCCGCTGGTTATCAGCACTGGCGCTGGCTCTGGTGCACAGAACGCCGTGGGTACAGGCGTAATGGGCGGTATGATTACCGCGACCGTACTGGCTATCTTCTTCGTTCCGGTGTTCTTCGTGGTGGTACGCCGCCGCTTTAGCCGCAAGAATGAAGACGTTGAACACAGTCACTCAGTAGATCATCACTGATACCGGTTTCACCCGATAAAAAGGCCGCAATAGCGGCCTTTTTCTTTTCCGTAAAATCATAAATTACGCTTAGTGTCAGTTCATTTATTTTCTGCCAACGTAATAAGGCATATCCTATTTAATAGAGAAATTAAGCCATAAATTCTGGGTTATTTAATTGGATCGCATTTCAGTATTATTAGGATTATTCCTGGTCGATTAAGTAAGAGCGACGTGTACTGATCCCGAGTTCATACGCAACAACTAGGTAACGTGATGAATCTTAAGGTAGCATTAAAAATGCCAATGCTGATTTAGAAAGTATTTACCCTGGGAGCGATATGCATTCATTTAACTGTCACCATTACGGGTTTAATTGTAATTTTTCGTAATAGCGCGATGAAATTTTGATCCGAGTGGATTATAGTTAAAGACATCAGGAGAACTGCACCCGTAAAGGCTACGCTAGTTGTATCCATCCCGACATTGATGCTCGGTGAGTAAAGAATCACTCAAAAGGGGATGCGCTATGGACGAGTACTCGCCAAAAAGGCATGATATTGCGCAGTTGAAATTTCTCTGCGAATCCTTGTACCATGACTGCCTTGCCAATCTTGATGAAAGCAACCATGGCTGGGTTAATGATCCGACCTCTGCAATCAACTTACAGCTTAATGAGCTGATAGAGCATATCGCAACCTTCGCACTTAATTATAAAATTAAGTACAATGAAGATAATAAGCTGATTGAGCAAATTGATGAATATCTGGACGACACCTTTATGTTGTTCAGTAGTTATGGCATTAACACACAAGACTTGCAAAAATGGCGTAAATCAGGAAATCGGCTATTCCGTTGTTTCAGCAACGTCAGCAGAGCTAATCCGGTAAGTCATTCCTGTTAGAATTATTACAAATACTAAGGTGAATTTATGTCTGATAAACCATTAACCAAGACAGATTATTTGATGCGTTTGCGTCGCTGTCAGTCACTCGACACCCTTGAACGTGTTATTGAAAAGAATAAATATGAGCTGCCCGATCATGAACTGGCTGTATTTTATTCAGCCGCCGACCATCGTCTTGCCGAGCTCACTATGAATAAGCTGTATGACAAAATCCCGGTTTCTGTATGGAAATTTGTCCGTTAATTCCAGAGTTTGTTTTAGAGGCAGTATCGTTATCTTCTTACGCTGAATTCACCTTTCGATTTACGATCCCTGCGTGAAAGCAGGTCCACCGTTTCAAACGTGCACGTCGGCAATTATGCTGTGACTCTGATCACATCAACTTATCGGGAACGTTCCCTTTCTGGATGAGGTTATTTACGCTGCTACCGAGCGTATCATTCCAGTGAGGCATTCCATGAGTGAAGAAAAACAAAAAATGATCGCCGGAGAGCTTTACCGCCCTTCGGACGAGACCCTGCGTGCGGAGCGCCTTCAGGCCCGCCATCTGATTCACCGCTACAATCACACTGCACCGGATGCTAAATCTGAGCGTCAGGCTTTGCTACACGAATTATTGGGACAAAGCGAAGGCGCTTATATTGAGCCAACCTTTCGGTGCGATTACGGCTACAACATTTATCTCGGCAAAAGGTTTTACGCGAACTTTGATTGCGTGATGCTGGATGTGTGCCCGATTTATATTGGTGACAATTGCATGCTCGCGCCTGGCGTGCATATTTATACCGCGACGCATCCGCTGGACGCGACCGAACGTAACAGCGGCCTGGAATTAGGTAAACCCGTCACCATCGGCCATAATGTCTGGATTGGCGGACGTGCGGTGATTAATCCTGGCGTCACGATTGGTGATAATGTGGTGGTGGCCTCCGGAGCCGTTGTCACAAAAGACGTGCCGGCTAACGTCGTCGTGGGCGGCAACCCAGCCAAAATCATCAAAACACTGTAAATCTGAAATGAGTAACTGTTATGCTTTTTCCCGGCATAACTGTTACTTTTTTCCGCCAAACCACTCCCCTAAAATGGGCAGATCCCCTGTATTTTGCAAAATTCATGAAGGTTATAAATGACAGAGATACAGCGCCTGCTTACCGAAACCATCGACGATCTCAATGCCCGCGAGAAACGCGATAATCGCCCGCGCTTTAGCATCAGCTTTATCCGTAAACATACTGGCCTGTTTTTGGCGATGTATGCCGCCCTCCTGGCAACACTCATCGTTATGCTATTGTCAGAAACGCTCATCGACTCGGTGTGGTTACTGATCGTTTTATTCGTCGTCTTTAACGCGTTCTTCTTCTTCGACGTTAATCCGCGCTATCGCTATGAAGATATCGACGTGCTTGATTTCCGCGTTTGCTATAACGGCGAGTGGTACAACACCCGCTATGTCCCGTCGGAACTGATCACTCGCATTTTGCATTCGCCAAATGTGGAAGAAGAGCAAAAGTCTAAATTGCAGAAAATGGTCTCCACGAAAGGCGAACTGTCTTTCTACGACGTCTTCACCCTTTCTCGCCCCGAGACTGCATAATTAACGTCTGCAAGCGCCTGATGCCAGGCGCAAACTGAGACGCGGGGGTATTTCCGTACCCCAAAACCAAACCGGTTTGCCCCTGCTGCTCGTCAAGGTAATACCCGCTCAGCGCAGCGGGTGCCATCTGATACTGACTTGCCTGCCGTGCCACGGCTTTATCATCAATACCGTCGATAGCGACGGTCAGGTGCATGCCCCCTTCTCCGGCTAAAACCCGATGTGGAACATGGAGTTCCGCGTGAAGCGCATCGCGCAGCTGTTTATAGCGCTTGCGGTACAGACGCCGCATCGCGGCAAGATGTCGAGCGTAATGCCCCTCTTCGATAAACAACGCCAGCGTGCGCTGCTCAGCGCGATGCCCACCCCGCAGCAGCGAGCCAATCGCGGGCTGTGCGGCGTTCGCCAATGCCTTTGGCATCACCATAAAACCGATGCGTAGCGAGGGAAATAGCGTTTTGCTAAATGTCCCTAAATAGACCACGGGCGCATTTTTCTGCATGCCCATCATCGCGGGAACGGGTTCGCCGCTATAGCGAAATTCACTGTCGTAATCATCCTCAATAATCCACGCGTTATGCTGGCGCGCGAATTCCAACAGCGCGAATCGTCGATGGATGCTTAACACGCTCCCGTATGGAAACTGATGAGAAGGAGAGGTGAATATCAGAGTGGGTGAGTGCTCACCTTCTGTTTCCAGTCGCATGCCTTCTTCGTCGACAGGCATTCCAACCATGGTCAGGCCCGATTTCGCAAAAGCGCTTTTCGCACCGGCGTAACCCGGATCTTCTATCCAGGCAATATCGCCCGTCTCGCTCAGAAGTTGAGTGCACAGGTTTACCCCCTCAAGCGCGCCTTCGGTAATCACTATCTGGCTGGCATCGCACTCAATTCCACGCGAAAGCGCCAGATGGCGGGCGATGGCGCTACGCAGCGACCGTTCCCCCGCCGGATCGCCATAGCCTAACAGCGCGCTGCCTTCTTCTCGTAAAACGCGATCGTATAAACGTCGCCATAGCGGTAATGGAAAATAGTGAATCGCGGGCGTACCGGGTGTGAATGCAGGAACAGGCATGGCGCGAGATGTCGGCGCAGGGAGCCGCGCGACGCGCTGCGCAAGCTTAACCTCCAGCACCTGCGCGGGCTGGACGCTATCACGATGCCCGACGTGGGCCACGCGCGTTCCCTGCCGATTACGGTGTAAAAAGCCTTCCAGCGTGAGTTGCTCCAGCGCGGCATTCACCGTATTACGCGAAATCCCCAGCTGTTCAGCGATAATGCGGGAACCCGGCAAACGGCTCTCCGCCAGCATCCTGCCGTTTAATATGGCTTCTCGCAAACCCCGATACAGCGTCCGCTGAAGCGTCTCGGTGCCGCGTCGTTGCAGCATGTCGCTGATTAATGCGTAAAAATCATCGCCTGAAATATTCATTGTTGCCTCCGTGGTACCACATGATTATACCCATGTGGATCTTCTTGTGGGGCCACAAATTTCCTAATCTGGAATTCACATCAGACAACGGGAATCAACATGAACCAATTCAATCAGTTTGGTCAGCCAGTGGGTAAAGCGATGGGCGACTGGCAGCCCCGGCCACATCCGGATCGCATCGATTTAAAAGGGCATTATTGCACGCTCACGCCGTTACGCCCGGAACATGCTGACGCACTTTTTGCTGCCTATCAGCAGGCTGAAGACACCCGCAGCTGGACGTGGCTTTTGCGTGAACCGGATGCGAATGCACAAGACTTTGCCGCGTGGGTGGAGAGCGTTTCTGAACTGTCCGATCCGATTCATTTCACGGTCATCGACAACCAGACGAAATTACCTGTCGGCACATTAGCCTTGATGCGTATCGATGCGAAAAACGGCGTGATCGAAGTTGGGCATGTCCATTTTTCACCGCTGCTCAGCGGCACGCCGATGTCCACTGAAGCGCAGTATTTACTGATGCGTCATGTGTTTACTACGCTGGGATATCGTCGCTACGAATGGAAATGCAACAGTCTGAATGAGCCTTCACGCCGCGCGGCGCAACGTCTCGGGTTCCAGTATGAAGGGCGTTTTCGCCAGGCGCTGGTTATCAAAGGACACAATCGCGACACCGACTGGTTTTCAATCATTGATAGCGAATGGCAAAAGGTGGAAAGCGCATTCCAGAACTGGCTTGCCGCCGACAATTTCACCGCCGACGGCAAGCAGATAAGGTCCCTGGAAAATTGGCGCGAATCACGTCGTTAACGTCTTTTCTTTCTTCCCTGCACCGCTTTAAAGCGCGGGTTAGATTTGCAAATCACGTACAGGCGTCCTTTGCGTTTTACGATCTGGCAGTCCGGATGACGCTGTTTGGCGCTGCGTAGCGAGTTAAGTACCTGCATGGTTAGCCTCGCTTCGCATTGATAAAGCCACTAAAGCGCTGGCGGAAACGTGCAGCGCTGCCCTCTGTCGAGAAGGTTTTCTGCTTCCCGGTGTAGTACGGGTGCGATTTTGAGGAGACATCGAGAGTGATGTACGGATACGTCTGGCCGTCGAGTTCAATTTCGCGATCGGTTTTAATCGTCGATCCCACTTTAAAAAATTCGTCAACGCTGGTGTCGTGAAAAACGACGGTGCGGTAGTGCGGATGGATATCAGGTTTCATCTTATTCTCGATACGTTTTGTTATAACATAACAAAAGTCTATCCGAGTCACAGGATAAAAACAACCCCCGCCCGAGTGGGCGAGGGAAACCACACTATGCGTCTTGCGAAGCCTGCTCTTTGCCCACCAGCAAAGTGGTCAGGAAAAACGACAGCACCAACGCCATCACTACGCCCGCGAGCGCAAAGATAAAATACGGGCCGATATAAGCGGGCAAACTGAAGATGCTCGACAGAATGTAGCCGTAGAGCCGCACGCCGAAGAACGCGATAAAGGCTGAGGCCAGTGAACTGGCGACGGTAGCCGCAATAAACGCTTTTTTGTAGCGCGTCAGAACACCAAACAGCGCCGGTTCGGTAATGCCCAGCAGTGCGGAAATCGCGGCGGAAAGGGTAACGGTTCTCTCCTGGCGATCTCGGCTTAAACGCCAGATGGCAAACGTCGAACCGGCAATCGCCATATTGGCCATAAACATCATCGGCATCAGCATGTCGTATCCGCGATCGCTAAAGTTTTGCAGCGCGATTGGCGTCATCGCATGGTGCATGCCGGTCAGGATCGCCACCGGGCGAATCGCGCCCACAATCAGCCCGGCAAAACTTGCTGACACGCTAAACAGCCCTTCGATAAACAACGCCAGCCCTTTACCCAACCAAATGCCAATCGGGCCGATCACCACCAGCGCGGCCAGTGCACCGATAAACAGCGTTAGCGTGGGGGTGAACACGGTTTTCAGCACGTCCGGCATGATGCTATCGACCCAGCGGTGGATATAGCTCAAGGCCAGAATCGAGAAAATCACCGGGATCACGCTGGAAGAGTAGTTGAACACCGAAACAGGAATCGCATTGAGCAGCCAGAGCGCGCTGACCGCCCCTTCCTGATGCGTTGACAGCGCTTTGGCCGCGTCAATCAGCGACGGATACATCAGGCATGCCGCGACAGCCGCCGCCAGATACTCATTGGTTTTGAAGATTTTCGCCGCCGATACCGCGAGAAAAAACGGCAGGAAATAAAACACGCCGCTGGCAATCAGATCGATAACCATCACGGTATCGCTTTTGGCGGAAACCACTTTCAGCGCGATCAAACCCGCCAGCAGACCTTTGATCATGCCTGCGCCAGCGATGGCCGGAACGATCGGACCAAACACGCCCGACACGGTATCCATAAACAGCGATATCAGGCTCTTACGCCCCTTGGTCGCTGCGGGTGCCACCGTATCGTTATTGCCCAATACGGTGAGCATCTGTTCATACCAGCTGTTCACTTTCGGGCCAATAATGACCTGAAACTGATCGCTTTGCAGCTGTGCGCCCAGCACACCGGGCAGTTTTTTTATCTCGTTTTGATCGACTTTATTATCGTCAATGAGATCAAAGCGCAACCGCGTCATACAGTGCCAGACTTTATTAATATTCCCCTGGCCGCCGACCAGACGAATAATATTATTGATCGCTTCGTGCGTCCCCATAAAGACTCCTGCCCGATGTTGTTGTCGTTTTAATGTCGCCATGAAGAATAATTAAAGCATGACAACAAAACAAACCAATAAAATTAGACTTTGCTCACAATTAGCCATTGCAAAGCCACAAAATCGTAAAAGAGGATAAATTGGTACGGTTTTAAATTACATTTACGACAAATAACTGACCAAAATAAATAGTCAAAAAAACGGTTTACCCACTCACGATTTTAGGGCGATGATATTCGCCATAACGTATTCCCACAGTGCAGCAAAGGAGTTATTTCGTGACGCCTGTGATCATTAAAAATATTGAGTGTTTTATTACCCGCCCGGACCGACATAATCTGGTCACCGTCCGTGTGACCACCGAGCAGGGTATCACGGGACATGGCTGTGCCACCTTTCAGCAGCGCCCCCTGGCCGTCAAAACGCTGGTTGATGAATACCTTCAGCCGCTGATGATTGGGCGTGATGCGAACAATATTGAAGACCTGTGGCAGATGATGAACGTCAACGCCTACTGGCGTAACGGCCCGTTGATGAACAATGCCATTTCAGGCGTCGACATGGCCCTGTGGGACATCAAGGGCCAGTTGGCCGGTATGCCGCTCTATCAGCTATTTGGCGGAAAATCCCGCGACGCGATCCCGGCCTACAGCCACGCCAGCGGAGAAACTCTGGAAGCGTTATTTGCCTCCGTTGATGCGCTCATTGCGCAGGGTTATCGTCATATCCGCTGCCAGCTTGGCTTTTACGGCGGTACGCCATCCGCACTCCACGCCCCGGATAACCCCACGCCGGGCGCATGGTTCGATCAGCAAGAGTACATGAGCAATACCGTCGAGATGTTCCACGCCCTGCGCGAAAAATATGGCTGGAAGCTGCATATTTTGCATGATGTCCACGAGCGATTGTTCCCGCAGCAGGCCGTGCAGCTGGCAAAGCAGCTCGAGCCGTTCCAGCCCTACTTTATTGAAGATATTTTGCCGCCACAGCAAAGCGCATGGCTGGAACAGGTGCGTCAGCAAAGCTGCGTTCCGCTGGCGTTGGGAGAGTTATTTAATAACCCTGCTGAATGGCACGATCTGATTGTGAATCGTCGTATCGACTTTATACGCTGCCACGTCTCGCAAATCGGCGGGATCACACCGGCGCTGAAGCTGGCGCATTTGTGTCAGGCCTTTGGCGTGCGCCTCGCCTGGCATGGCCCGGGCGATATGACACCGATCGGCGTCGCGGTGAATACGCACCTGAATATTCATCTGCACAATGCGGCAATTCAGGAATTTATTCCTCGCTCTGCCACGACAAACGACGTGTTCCCCGGCGCGCCAGAGGTGAAAGAGGGATTTGTCTATCCGCCCGTACAGCCCGGTATCGGCGTGGGTTTCAACGAAGCGTTGGCGCTGGCGCACCCGGTTCTCTATCGACCGCACGAATGGACGCAAAGTCGCCTGCCTGACGGCACTATTCATACCCCCTGATTTTGACGCCAGGCCAGATTGTCGCGGTTGTACGGAATGACGTAGGTGCATGTGTAGTTGATATCAATAATATCGCTCACCTCAAACACGCGCCCGCCATCCAGAATCCCGCGGTTATTGATGTGCATTGCCGGGCTGCCTTTCTTGCAGCCCAGAATAACCGCCTGTTCACGGCCTACGCTCACCGCGCGATAGGTGGTCAGCATATGAGAAATGGTAAACCCTTTGCTCAGAACATACTGCTGGATTGAGCGCTCAATGGCCTGCTGATTCAGATCCGGGAAATCGGCGGCAGGCATACTCGACACTTCCAGCTGTACGGGCACGTCATCGACGTAGCGCAAGCGGCAGAAATGCCAGATAAAACTCTCCTCATCAATACCGAAAATCTGCTGCGCCGCGCGATCGGGGCGTTTCTTATGCAGGCTGATCATCCGGTAACGAATCTGATCGAAACGCTTTTCCGTGATCGAGTTATAAACCAGAGGATTATTACGCGCTTGCTCGTTGATCCAGATCCCCGAACCCTGCACAATCCGCACCACGCCAATGCTGACCAGCTTTTCGAGCGCCTGTCGAATAGTGAAACGTGACACACCATATTCTTCAGCGAGCTGTCGTTCCGGCGAGAGTTTGCGCGGGCCAGGCGTGGTGTCCTGATAAATTTTGCTCAGGAGATCTTGCGTCACAAATTCTTTTTTCTTCATTACTTTTCCCTGAATGAAATCAATCACCGCGGCATGCTATAAGATTATCATTTTGAGGCGATTTAATTCAGCACTGCAGAAAGGATAACCCTGCATGACAACCCGCCATTTGGTCAGCCTGGTGACTGGTGTTCTGATTTTTTCCGTGCTGATCCCCATCAGCCTGAGTGTCTGGCTCGCGCATCGCCAGGCAGAAGACAAATTTGTCCAGGATTTGGATCGCTACTCATCGCGCGTGCTGATCCGCACGAACAAAGTGGTTGATCAGGCTAAAGAAGCGTTAACGCAGATCCAGTTGTTTAACGGACAGCCGTGCAGCTATCAGCATTTACTGGCAATGCGCCGGATCTCTTTCTCCTTCCGCTACGTTCAGGAAGTGATGTACGTCAATAACCGCCAGCCTGTGTGTTCCTCGCTCGAACAGGCCAGCAAAGCGACCGCATTTCCGCTTCCTATGCGCACCACGCACGACGGCTATGATGCGTGGCTAACGCAGCAAAACGATCTCGGCATTCAGCGCTATATGGCTGTGCTGGGTCTCGGAAATTATCTGGTCCTGTTGGATCCGGAATCGCTGATTGATGTCATTCCTTTCGGCGCCTGGCCGATCGAAGCCGCGCTGGTCGGCTTTGACAGCAATATTGTTTTTTCCAGCAGCAGTCCTCTCCCGCAGCACGTCTGGCAGCAATTACAGAAACAGAATTTTGCGCCTCTGCAATACCGGGGATCGATGTACGTCGTCAAATCCGTTCCTGATTTACGCTTCGCGGTCGTCGCCTGGGCTTCTCTCGAGCCGCTCAAGGAGAGCTGGCATCAGCAGTTGCTGTTCTGGTTCCCGTTTGGTGTTCTGGTCAGTCTGGTGGCCGCGGCCTTTGTGATGCGCCTTTTACGCCGTCTGCAATCCCCGCGCAATCGCCTGCTGGATGCGATACACGCCCGTGAATTTGTTATCCATTATCAGCCCATCGTGGCGCTCGACAGCGGCAAGATAACCGGTGCCGAGGCCCTCTCCCGCTGGCCCCAGCCAGACGGCAGCCTGCTCTCGCCAAACATTTTTATTCCGCTGGCAGAGCAAACGGGCCTGACGTCTAAATTAACCCGGCTGGTGATTGAAAAGGTCTTTGAGGATATGGGCGAATGGCTGCGCCATCACCCACATCAACATATTTCCATTAACCTTTCCCCGGCAGATCTGTTTTGCGTCGAGCTGCCGCAGGTGCTGAGTCGTCTTCTGAATCACTGGCAGATTCAGCCGCAACAAATTGCGCTGGAGCTGACCGAACGGGGATTTGCCGATCCTACGGTGAGCGCACCGCTCATCGCCAGTTTGCGCCGCTCAGGCCACCCCATCTATATCGACGATTTTGGTACCGGCTACTCCAGCCTTAGCTATCTCCAGGATCTGGATGTCGATACGTTGAAAATTGATAAGTCGTTCGTGGACGCGCTGGAGTACAAAAACGTCACGCCGCACATTATTGAAATGGCAAAATCGCTAAACATGGCGATGGTCGCTGAAGGTATCGAAACCGAAGGGCAATTAGAGTGGCTGCGTCGCCACGGCGTGCAGTATGGGCAAGGCTGGTTGTACAGTAAAGCGCTGCCAAAAGGGGAGTTCATTGTATGGGCAGAGAACAATCTCGACCCGGGTGAATAAGTGGCCCGGCGCGCGATGCGTCGCCGGGCGCGAACCATCACTCATCCAGTAACGGCATAAACCCGCCGTAGATCATTCGCTTGCCGTCGAACGGCATCGAATCCCCCCACTCTTTCATGCGTGGGTCGGACATCAGCTTTTTGTTCGCCTCATCGCGGACCTCTTTCGACGGGTATTCAATCCAGCTAAAAACGACCTCTTCGCCCTCTTCCGCTTTGACAGCCATGCGAAAATCGGTCAATTTTCCATCCGGAACGTCCTCGGCCCAACACTCAACAACCCGCGTCGCGCCAAACTCTTTAAACAGTGGAGCCGCCTTGGCCGCCATCTCGCGATAAGCCTCCTTATTTGCTGCAGGAACGGCAACCACAAAACCATCGACATACTTCATGAGTCAAACCTCCGAAGTGAGCGTGCTGCCACCAGCTGTGACCGCAACCGACGAGGTTAAGTTTAGTCCTGTCGCCAGCTAAACGCGTAACGCATCTCTCGGCGTTGCAGGATAAATTCCGGCGACACACTTGGGCTCCAGGAGTCATCGCCGCCCACGCCCATATGGAAGGCGTCAATATTGAGCCAGCAGCCCGGCTCTGCTTCCAGCAAATGATGATGGCTGGTATCACGCAGCTGTTGCTGACTGTAGCGGCTTAATGAAAAGTGGAAATCGCCCTGCAGCTGATGGGTATCAAAAGTCAGTTCGCGCGTATCGCAGCGCAGGCCATTATCGGTCGGGAAAATATACGCCGTATGCAGCGCGTCGAGCGGCAACGTCCAGCGTCCCTGACGGGCAGCCAGCTTTCTGTCCGGGTAGTTCTCGTCCGGTCCCAGGCCCAGCCAACTTGCCGTTTGCGGCGTTTGTGCCAGCTGACAACTCAGGCCAATACGCGCGGGCTGCGGAATATCATTTGCCACTTGCACCTGCACGTCACCATGCAGCACGCCAGCGCGGTCAATTTTCCAGACCTTACGGCTCAGGAACAGCGCTTTACCGTTGGATTCCCAGGCATGCAGCGTGGTAATTGTCACAGCCTGCGCGAGTTGTTCTCCTTCGCAGAGCAACAGACGCGGCGTGAGGTTGTACATACCCGCCGCTTTCCAGCGCTCAACCCACGCATTCGGATCAATACGCGTGGCTTCGCTGACGCCGATATCATTATCGAGCGGCGCACGGGTGAAATTATCATTCAGCGGAGCGAGGAGCGTTGCGGTGCCGTTATTCCACCATTGGGTCAGATTTCCGCTGGCGCGGTCAAAGTGCCAGCGCTGCGACTGGTGGCTGACCTCAAGCACATCCTCTTTTACCTTCAGGTCTGGCTTAGCCGTTCCCTCAACGGGTGGCGCAATATAGAGCGGCGCGGGTAACTGCCATTGATCCCAGGCGCAGCGATGATCTGCTGGAGACCAGGCGGTCGCCGCCGTTTGGACAATATCCACATTCAGCCAGATTTCGCCTGCCGCCGCGGCAAATTCCGGCGCGTCGATTTCAATACGCTGCGTTTGCTGCGGGGCAATCGTCAGCGCCACTTCCCCGCTCGCCAGCACTTCGCCGTCGCGGGCAATATTCCAGCGCAACTGCTCGTTATCACACTGACGGAACAGATAATCGCTGTGCACGTCGATCACCAGAGGTGAGGTGCTGACCAGTGTAAAGTTGAAAAACTGCTGCGCGCGCTGCGCTTCAAACAGCGCCGGATGCGGTGTGCGATCCGGGAACACCAGACCGTTCAGACAGAACTGACGATCATTCGGTGTATCACCAAAATCGCCGCCATACGCCCAGAAAGCGTTGCCGTTGTCGTCTTTTTTGGTCAGCGCCTGATCCACCCAGTCCCAGACGAATCCGCCCTGCAAGCGAGGGTGATTGCGAAACGCCTGCCAGTATTTTGCAAATCCACCAAAACTGTTTCCCATGGCATGGGCGTATTCGCACAGGATCAGCGGGCGCGTCTCATCCGGCATGCCGATCCACTTTTTCAGTGACCATTTCGGTACGGCTTCAAACGGTTGATCCTGATCGACACGGGCGTACATCGGGCAGACAATATCGGTCGCAGCGGTGTTCGCGCCGCCGCCTTCATACTGCACAGGACGCGTGGGATCGGTGGTTTTCACCCAGCGGTAGAGCGCGTCGTGGTTAGCACCGTGCCCGGATTCATTGCCCAGTGACCAGATGATAATCGACGGATGGTTACGATCGCGCAGCACCATGCGCGTCACGCGTTCGCTCATCGCGGGCAGCCAGCGCGGATCGTCGGCCAGACGGCTCATCGGCACCATCCCGTGCGTTTCAATATTCGCTTCGTCCACCACGTACAATCCATACCGATCGCACAGCGTGTACCACAGCGGATGGTTCGGGTAATGCGAGCAGCGCACGGCGTTAAAGTTGTGCTGTTTCATCAGCTCAATGTCACGGCGCATGGTGGCTTCATCCATCACCTGCCCGTTTTCCGGATGGTGCTCATGGCGGTTGACGCCACGGATCAGCAGCGGTTTTCCGTTCACTTTTAACAAGCCGTTGCTGATTTCCACGCAACGGAAACCGACGTCGCAAGCCTCCACGTCGAGAATCTCACCTTGCCCGTCACGCAGTGCAAAGGTTAAGCGATACAGTTCCGGGGTTTCGGCGCTCCACAGTGCCGGATCATTCACCGGCAACGTGACGTTTAAACGCTCCGCCCAATTGCCACGCTCATCAATAATGGCTGAACCGGGTTTGGCGCTGGCCGTCGCGACTGAGAGCCCGTCACGCCACAGGGTCACCGTCACTTCGCAATCGGCAAACTGCTCACCAGCGAGCGCCACTTCAACCTGTAATTTTGCGCGGTCGTAATCAGCATTCAGCTCCGTCACGGCATGATAATCCGCGATATGGGTGTGCGGTTTATGCAGCAGCGACACGTCGCGGAAAATGCCGCTCATCCGCCACATGTCCTGATCTTCAAGATAACTCCCGTCGCACCAGCGCAGCACCAGTACCGCCAGACGATTGGTTCCCGGGCGCAAAACCGCGCTTAAATCAAACTCTGCGGGCAGGCGGCTGTCCTGCGAATAGCCCATCCACTTGCCGTTGCACCAGAGATAAAACGCTGAGTTCACGCCATCAAAAACAATGCGCGTTTGCCCGCTTTCGAGCCACTGCTCATCCACTTCAAATGTGAGCGAGTAACAACCGGTTGGGTTCTCTGCTGGCACAAACGGTGGATTCACCGGAATCGGATAGGTAACGTTAGTGTAAATGGGCGTATCAAAGCCCTGCATCTGCCAGTTTGATGGAACCGGCGTCGTCACTGCGTCAGCGCAATCTTCTGTAACCCAGCTGTCTGGCACCTGCTCTGGTGCCGCGTAATAGCTAAACTGCCAGTCACCGTTCAGCGAGCGCTTACGGGAAGCGTTATCATCGGCCCGCGCGGATGCTTCATCGCGCCAGCTATTGAACGGGGCATGGGCAGGCAAGCGATGCCATTGGGTCACGCCTGGGTTTTCCCAGTCTCGGCGGGCTAAGATTTTGCTAAGTGACATCGGGGATGCAGTAAACATATAGACCTCTTTGCGAAGCGCTCACAATTTTAGTCACAATGCCTTGGAGAAATGATCCGGTAAAGGATCGAACCCCTGCAAAGCGAAGTCGATCACAAAAGCGTTATTGCCGCGCCAGCTGCTCGGCCATGATGGCGAGTGATTTTAACTGCTGCGCCAGCGCTTCGCGATCGGCCTGCTGCGGCGAGAATCGCGCGCTGGAGTGCCGCGCGACCAGCGTAACAGGCAGCTGCGTTTGCCACAGTTCATTCGTTGCAGAAGAAAGCAGCCACTCGACGCTGCGCTCACCCGCGTCGCGAAAGGCCTGGCGAATGGTGGTCAGCGGCGGTGAAAACCAGGCGCTGTCGGCAGTGTCATCGAAACCCACCACGGAAATTTGCCCCGGCACGGCGATCCCTTTTTCTGAGCAGGCGCGCATCACGCCCAGCGCCATCTGATCGTTGGCCACCAGAATGGCGTCGGGAAGCGTTGCGCCAGACAGAAGCTGATGCCCTTTCTCGTACCCGGAGGCGGCGCTCCAGTCACCGTGAGCGATGGCACACGGCGTGACATTCGCCTGGCCCAGCCGCGCCTGCCATCCAGATAAGCGCGCGCGGGAAGAGACCGAGCTTTCTGGCCCGGCAAGGAGTGCGATATGTTGATGCCCAAGTGAAAGCAGGTGTTCTGCACCCAGCGTCGCGCCCTGCTCGGCGTCAAAAGCCAGACGATGGACGTTTGCAGAAGGAGAAACATCAAAGAACAGAACCGGAACCGGCGCGGCCAGATGGCGAATTTTCTCCGCTTCGGCGTCGTCCAACGGAACGTTCACCAGCAAGCCCTCAACACGCTGCGCCAGCAATTCCTGCAACGCAGCCTGACAAAATTCGGGCTGTTCCACCATCGAAATCATCACGCTCGCGCCGCGCTCACCCGCACGGGATTTTACCGCAGAGGCAATTTGTGACGGCGCATGCAAGGCCAGATCGGTGGTAATCAGTCCGAGCGTGCGGGTGCGTTTCCCGGCGAGCTGCTGCGCGCCGCGATTGGGCACGTAATGCAGCTCGGCCATTGCCTGCTGCACTTTTTCACGAGTGCGTGAGGAGACGTGTTCCGCATCGTTAATCACGCGGGAAACCGTCTGATAAGAAACGCCCGCCAGGCGGGCAACGTCATAGAGTGTAATGGCTTTCATGCTGTCTACATCGCAACGGGAGATGCCGATATTCTGGCATAGCCCGTCCGTTAAAGCATGTGAGCGCTTCGCAAAATTAAACAGCGCTTTCCGGTTGCGGGGCCACACTCATTTTTGGTTTCTGACGAAACCACGGCAGACAAATTTGAATCAGTGGGCCGATGGCGAGCGCATACAGCACGGTGCCGACGCCGAACGTGCCACCCAGCACACAGCCAATCAGCAATACCGAGACTTCAATCGCCGTACGCACACTGCGCACTGACCAGCCTGTACGGGCGTTGATGCCGGTCATCAGGCCGTCTCGCGGGCCAGAGCCAAAACCCGCGCCGATGTACATTCCGGTGGCGAGCGCATTCACCACTACCGCTGACAGCAACAGCACGCTGCGCGCCACCAGCGAACTCATTTCAGGAAGCAACGCCAGCGCGGCATCGGCCGCCAGACCAATCACAATCACATTGCTGATGGTCCCAAGGCCTGGACGCTGACGCAGCGGGATCCAAAACAG
Organism: Enterobacter sp. 638; assembly: GCF_000016325.1. Classification (NCBI taxonomy): domain Bacteria; kingdom Pseudomonadati; phylum Pseudomonadota; class Gammaproteobacteria; order Enterobacterales; family Enterobacteriaceae; genus Enterobacter; species Enterobacter sp. 638. The sequence goes on along the minus strand of NC_009436.1, from coordinate 1,029,264 downwards.
CAACACCAGCGCGCCGGTTAAAATCATCACCGTACCGATGTCCATCGCCAGCAGTTTGGCTACGCCAAGGTGAAACACGTTCCATGGATCAGCACCCAGATCGGCGCGGACGAACATCGCGGTGGAAAGCCCGTAAAATCCCAGCCCGACGTAAAGTTGCAGTAAGCGACGCAGCATTCTTTTTCTCCTGAAGTTTATGCTTTCATCTTCGCTGGAAATGGACCTATGATTAATGTCCAGTTTTCAAATAGTGGACTGCATATGTCATCACGTCGCTTTGGTAGCCAGTCGCTGGTGCGCCTGTTGGGTCACTGGCAGCAAATTTCTTCGCGCACGCCGCTGTGGCGTCAGTTAGCCGATGCGCTGCGCCTGCTCATTCTGGACGGCAGGCTGGCGCTGGATACGCGCCTGCCCGGCGAGCGGGAACTGGCGAGCGCGCTGAATGTCAGCCGTACCACCGTCAGTAGCGCACTGGCGCACCTGCGCGACGAAGGTTATCTGGAAAGCCGTCATGGCAGCGGGTCGCGCGTGATTCTGCCGGAAAGTCACGCCGTCCCGACTCGCGCAGCCATCACGTCGGCACTGGATCTCTCCACTGCCGCGCTCAGCGCCGGACCAGAAATTCATCAGGCTTATACCCACGCGCTCACCGCCATGACGCAGCATCTGTCGCTGACGGGTTACGATCAGATGGGGTTGCTGACGCTGCGCGAGGCGATTGCCGCACGCTACAGCGCGCGTGGATTGCCGACGCGCGCGGATGAAGTGATGGTGGTTAATGGTGCGGTCAGCGGGCTGGCATTAGTATTGCGAATGCTTACCGGCCCTGGCGATCGGGTGGTGGTGGATCATCCGACCTATCCGCTGGCGATCGCTGCGATTCAGGGTGCATCGTGTCGTCCCGTCGGTGTTTCGCTGCCGGAATCGGGATGGGACACCGCTGGTTTTGCCGCCACGCTGGCGCAAACCGCGCCCCGTCTGGCGTACCTGATGCCGGATTTCCATAATCCGACGGGACGTTGTATGGACGCCGCCACCCGCCAGACGATAACGGATATCGCCGCCCAGACCCGCACGACACTGGTTGTCGATGAGACCATGGTTGACCTGTGGTTTGATGCGCCACCCCCGGCGCCGCTGGCGGCATTTAACCCGCAGGCCAGCGTTATCACACTGGGTTCTGCAGGAAAAAGCTTCTGGGGAGGATTACGCCTTGGCTGGATCCGTGCGTCTTCGCGCACCATCGCGACGCTTGCGCAAACGCGCGATACGCTCGATCTTGGATCACCGTTGCTGGAACAGCTTGCTACGCTCTGGTTGATTGAGAATTCAGCGTCGTTCCTGCCAGCAAGACGAGAGATGCTGCTTGAACGCCGGAACCAATGTGGCGCGTTGATGCGCGAGCATTTTCCTGATTGGCGCTTCTGTGAGCCAGAAGGGGGGCTTTCTTACTGGGTAGAACTTCCAGGGATGGTGGCGACTCAGCTGGCGGCACGAGCAGAAGCGCTGGGAATTCATTTGGGTACCGGCACGCGGTTTGGTGTCTCGGGGGCGTTTGATCGCTACCTGCGGATGCCTTTTTCAATGGATCCCGAGGAGCTTGAGAAAGCACTTTTGCAAATTAAACCACTATGGGCAAATTTGAATAAAACAGACGTTTTTTTAAAACGCGCTGTTATATAGCGCTTTAGAAATAATAAAAACTGCTGGCTGCAATGCATGCAGTCAGCAGTTTTCACAGGTTTGTTCTCAGTGCTGAGGAGGAATTGGGAAACCCTTCAGAGAAATAACAAAACTTTCTCCTTCTTTCTTTATTTTTGCGCCTGTATCACACCAGTCAGACGCAATGCGAAAGAACTCATCACTTCCTACATTCCAGCCAAGACGTACATGCTTTACATAGCCTGAGCGGAGCAGATCGCAGGCCTCTTTGTAGTCACTGGCATTAGACAGTTGTTGTTTCATTTTCTCTTCTTCAGAATTTTTCGTAGTGCTTTGATTTCTTTAGGAGTAAATGGAGCTACACTCTCTTCTTCCGTATGCTGATTATCGATATCCTCTTCCGATACTCCCGCCTCTTCTACTGCTTCAAAGGCCAGCAGCAGCAGTTTTTCTGTGGTGACACTTAAATTCTCGTTATTCACTTCTGCGTAATGGCGAAGTCTTTCTTTCAGCGCTTCATCTATTTTTACGTTAAGTACCGCAGTGACCATGTTTGTAACTTCCCTTCGGAATAAGTTATTTATTTAATACACGAAGTTATCAGCGCAATCCACATATATATTTTTTGCTTATGACAGAATAAAAACACCCAACAATAATTTGCCAGTCTATTATTACAGGTTTATGACAATAATATTTCAGATGGATGAATGATATATTACATAACCCATTTAAATGTAGGGCTAATAACCAGAATATCCATTGTGGGTTCTGTGGAGGGTAGTGAAGTGTGGAAGGCCAGTGAAGATCGAAGGGGTTACGCGAGCGAGAAAGTCGAGACAGGCAGAAATGGGTGGGGGCCCTGCCAGCTACATCCCGGCACACACGTCATCCGCTTTGGCTGCTTCCTTCCGGATCTGACCTGGTAAACAGAGTAGTGTTGCGGGAGAACCAACAGAGCCCCCATTGAGAGCGTTGTTCCCAACGCGCTGGCGCATTATCCCTGCACAGGATCGCAATTGCAAGTTAACCGCGCTCGGATGTTGGTTTATTGCGCAAACCTCATCATTTATCCGCTATTATCGTCACCCCGGCATGAAATGAGCGCAAGGATGAAGCATGGCAGTAAAAATAAGACTCGCAGTTCCAGGCGATGTTCCCGGTTTATTCGACGTCCGCACATCGGTCACGGAAAACGCCATGAACCAGGAAGAGATGCAGACGCTGGGCATTACGCCTGAAGCGATAACATCGATGATTCTGGCTTCTGACTGCACGTGGGTCGCAACAGATGACGAGCGCATTGTGGGTTTTTCCATGATTATCCCCGAGGATAACTGTCTTTTCGCCGCGTTTGTTCTTCCACAATTTGAAGGTTTGGGGCTGGGTAAAAAACTGGTGCACATTGCTGAGCAGGTGCTTTTCACTCACAGCGCTACGATTTGGCTGGAAACGGGAAAGCATACGCGAGCCGCGGGCTTCTATCGCCATCTAGGATGGGGCAATGAACAGGATGCTGGCGACGGCGATATCCGTTTAGAGAAACGCCGACAGGGCTAACGCATGGACAATAACGATACCTTCCCGCAACGGGTATGGCAGATTGTGGCCTCGATTCCGCAAGGATTTGTCACGACCTATGGCGACGTTGCCCGGCTGGCGGGTTCGCCACGCGCGGCGCGTCAGGTGGGCGGCGTACTCAAGCGCTTGCCGGAAGGCAGCACGTTACCCTGGTATCGGGTCGTGAATCGTCACGGAGAGATTTCCCTGACGGGGCCTGATCTACAGCGTCAGCGCCAGGCGTTGCTGTCAGAAGGCGTGCAGGTCTCGGGGAAAGGCCAAATCGATATGAAGAAATATCGGTGGGTGTATTAAAACCCTCTCCCCGCAAGGAGAGAGGGCGAGAGACGAGATTAATACTGCGTCGGGGCAGGAACCGCTGAAGACGGATTAACCTGCGTTGGTGAGGTTGACGGAACGGTTGTTACCGAACCACCGCCCTGCTGCATCGGAACGGCTGTCTGCTGAACCGGTACCAGCGTCAGATCGGCTTTTGTCCCGCCTTGATTAATCACCGGCTGAACCGTATCGGTGATAAACACCAATTTGTCATTAACCGTCACCGCCGCGCTCAACAAGATGCGCGCGTTTGGCTGAATGTCTGCCGGGTTAAAGGGCAGCACGAAGCTGAACGGGGACTGTTTACCTTCGGTTCGTACCGCTTTCTGCGACAGCACTTTTGACGGTGCGTCAGCCAGCGAAGCATCCGACAGGGTCACGGTCAACACGGCATCCGGCGGCAGTGCCACTTTCTGACGGATCCAAACCGTACCGGAAACATTCGGTTGCTGCATGGTCGGCTGCGTTGTCGCCCCTGCCGCATTAGGGTTTGGCGCTGGCGTCTGAATGTCTGCACTTTTGTCCGCACACGCAGACAAAGCAACCGCTACCGCTAAACCACTTAACATGTGTACGAGTTTCATTGAGTTCTCCTTATCTTCAATGCACAAGCGGGATCGATCCCGCCCGAAGTCGTTAACAAAAACATAACGTGACTAAGTGTGGCACATATCACTTATTTATGCCTGGTTTCGCCTCGTTATTCAGATTATTGCACCCATCGGACCACTTGCCATTCTGCGTTATAATCAGCGTATCTTTCGCGATGGCGCTTTATTGAGGACGACTATGAGTCAAGCACTGAACAATCTGCTGACATTACTGAATCTGGAAAAAATTGAGGAAGGACTCTTCCGCGGACAGAGCGAAGATCTCGGCTTGCGCCAGGTCTTTGGCGGTCAGGTCGTGGGTCAGGCGCTGTACGCAGCCAAAGAGACCGTGCCCGAAGATCGTCTGGTGCACTCTTTTCACAGCTACTTTTTGCGTCCCGGCGATAGCGCAAAACCGATTATTTATGATGTAGAAGTCCTTCGCGACGGCAACAGTTTTAGTGCGCGCCGCGTGGCCGCCATTCAAAATGGTAAACCGATTTTTTATATGACGGCCTCATTCCAGGCCCCGGAGCCAGGCTATGAGCATCAAAAAACGATGCCGTCCGCTCCTGCTCCTGATGAGCTGAAATCAGAAACGGATATCGCGCGTGCGCTGGCGCATTTGTTGCCGCCGCAGGTCAAAGATAAATTCCTGTGTGATAAGCCACTGGAAATCCGCCCGGTCGAGTTCCACAACCCGATGAAAGGCCATATCGCCGAGCCGAAGCGTCAGGTGTGGATGCGCGCTAATGGCGCGATGCCGGAAGATCTTCGCGTTCATCAATATTTGCTGGGCTATGCCTCTGATTTCAATTTCTTGCCGGTGGCATTGCAGCCGCACGGCGTGGGCTTCCTGGAAAAGGGAATGCAGGTGGCGACTATCGACCACTCTATGTGGTTCCATCGCCCGTTTGATATGAATGAATGGCTGCTGTATAGCGTGGAAAGTACGTCGGCATCCAGCGCGCGCGGCTTTGTTCGCGGCGAGTTTTATACTCAGGATGGCGTTCTGGTGGCCTCGACGGTGCAGGAAGGGGTGATGCGAAATCGAGGTTAAGTCTGGAGCTGGCTGATGCCCTCACCCTGGCCCTCTCCCACGGGAGAGGGAACAAACATTAAAAAAGGCAACTGACGTTGCCTTTTTACTTTGACCTTGTGCGGTCTGATGCCCTCACCCCAGCCCTCTCCCACGGGAGAGGGTGAAGACACAAAAAACGGCAACCGAAGTTGCCGTTTTGCTTTGACCTTGTGCGGTCTGATGCCCTCACCCCAGCCCTCTCCCACGGGAGAGGGTGAAGACACAAAAAACGGCAACTGAAGTTGCCGTTTTGCTTTTATTAGGCGTTATACGCATTTTCGCCGTGGCTGTTGACGTCCAGACCTTCGCGTTCCTGCTCTTCCGGTACACGCAGACCCACGGTCATATCAGCAAGTTTGTATGCGATGAAGGCGACGACACCAGACCAAACGATTGTCACGCCGATGCTTTCCAACTGAACCAGAACCTGATGGCCCATGGTGACACCTTCTGCATAACCCACACCGCCCAGCGACGTTGAGGCAAAGATACCGGTCATGATGCAGCCAACAATGCCGCACACGCCGTGCACACCGAACACGTCGCAAGGGTCATCGACACGCAGAACACGTTTCAGTGCGGTTACGCCCCACAGACCAGCCAGACCGGCAACCAGACCGACGATCAGCGCTCCGCCTACACCCACATAACCACAGGCTGGCGTGATACCGACCAGACCGGCAATCGCACCGGAACACGCGCCCAGCAGAGACGGTTTACCACGTACCACCCACTCGCCGAACACCCATGAAAGGATTGCGCCAGCGGTTGCGACAACGGTGTTCACAAAGGCCAGAGCGGCGATTTCGTTCGCGGCGCTCGCAGAGCCAGCGTTGAAGCCAAACCAGCCAAAGTACAGAATCGCAGTGCCCGTGAAGACCATCGGCAGGTTGTGCGGTTTGAACGCTTCTTTGCCAAAGCCCACGCGCTTGCCAACAAGGTATGCACCCACCAGCCCTGCTACCGCGGCGTTAATGTGAACAACCGTACCGCCTGCAAAGTCCAGCGCGCCATGGGAAGCCAGCAGACCGCCGCCCCACACCATATGCGCAATTGGCACGTAAGAGAGCGTCAGCCACACCACCACGAAAATGAGCACCGCTGAGAAGCGAATACGTTCCGCCAGTGCGCCAACAATCAGGCCAACCGTAATCGCGGCGAAAGACCCCTGGAACGCGACGTGGATGTACTGATAGAAACTGCCCATCAAGGCGGTCAGTTCGATATTTTTCAGCATCACCCAGTTAAAGTTGCCGAAGAAGGCGTTGCCTTCACCGAACGCGAGTGAATAACCGTAAACCACCCACAGCACACAGACCAGCGCGAACGTCACGGCAACCTGAGTCAGCATCGACAGAACGTTTTTACCGCGGATCAAGCCGCCGTAGAACAGGGCGATGCCCGGAATAGTCATGAACAGCACCAGCGCGGTGCAGATCATCATAAAAGCGTTATCGGCTTTATCAGCCACCGCAGGGGCCGCCATCGCCAGGCCCGGCAGCAGTGCCAGAGACCCCAGAGCCAGTTTGATTGTTGTTTTCTTCATTTTCTCGATCCCTATCACTGTGTGCCAGGAGTTACTTACAGTGCCGCTTCGTCAGCTTCGCCCGTACGGATGCGAATGACGCGCTGCAATTCGGCAACGAAAATTTTGCCGTCGCCAATTTTGCCGGTGTAGGCCGCTTTGCTGACCACATCGATCACTTCATCAAGCTGATCGTCAGCAATCGCCACATCAATCTTCACTTTAGGCAGAAAGTTGACGCTGTATTCTGCTCCGCGATAGAGCTCCGCATGACCCTTCTGACGCCCAAAGCCTTTCACTTCGGTGACCGTCAGCCCCTGAATACCCATTGAAGACAACGCTTCACGCACGTCTTCGAGTTTGAATGGTTTGATGACAACCGTAACCAGCTTCATAGATCCCCTCCAGTCAGAATTCAATAATGGCCGCAGCGCTTACGAAAGAGATATTGCAAGCGCTGTGCCAGAGTTGAAAAAGAGGACAAAATCAGGCTGGAGTGGCGAAGAGAGGCAGGGTTTTGGTCTTAACGAAAAAAAAACGCACCATGACAGTGCATGATGCGTTGTATTTTTGCACCAACAGAAAATCCCTGTTAGCGATGTGCTTAATTCTGGTGCATCACGCGCTCAGTGATTCCTCTTCACGCGTGCTGGCGGCCAGCTCTTCACCGGCGAGCTGCAACTGATACATTTGCCAATAGCGCCCTTTGGCCTCCAGCAGCTGGCGGTGATTCCCGCGCTCAACGGCTTGCCCGCGATGTAGCACCAGAATGGTGTCCGCATCAACAATCGTCGAGAGGCGGTGCGCAATCACCACAAGCGTGGTGTGCTCTCTGACGGCAGCCAGCGCCTGCTGAATGGCCTGCTCGGTACCCGAATCAATACTGGCAGTCGCTTCGTCCAGAATCAGCACCTGCGGCGTTTCAATCAGCACGCGCGCCAGCGCCAGCAGCTGTTTCTGCCCGACGGAAAGCGTATTCCCCTGCTCACCGAGCATCGTGAAGAGTCCATCGCTCATACCGCGAACCAGATCGGCGAGCTGGACTTTCTCCAGCACGCCCCAGACCTGTTCTTCCGTAAAAGGCCGTCCCAGCGTGACGTTGGCAAAGAACGAGTCGGCCATCACCACCGGATCCTGCTGCACCATCGCGACCCCTTTGCGCAGCACGCTGTGACTCAGGGAGGCTAGCGGTCGGCCATCAATACGGATTTCGCCGTGGCTCAGCGGATAGTAGCCCATCAATAAGCTTGCGAGCGTACTCTTCCCGCTCCCCGTGTGCCCCACCAGCGCCACAAAGCTGCGCGACGGGATTTCAAGGTTGATGTCCTGAAGCACCAGCCGATCTTCACGATAGGCGAAGGAGACATTTTCAATCGCAATGGAGCCGCTTTGCAGCTCACGCTCATCATCGCCATAGGTTTGACGTGGGCGATCCATCAGCTCAAATACGCGTTCACCCGCCACCACCGCCTGTTGCAGCATGGATTGCTGCGTCGTCAGCTCGATCAACGGCTCGTTGAGACGCCCCAGATAGCTAATAAACGCATACAGCACGCCGACTTCAATTGTGCCGCCGGAGCCAAAACCAAACAGCATCAGCAGGCCACACAGCACCAGCGCCGAAAACAGGCTCAGGAGCGGACGCAGCAGGAAGCCATCCAGACGCAGCGTTTGCATTCGCGCCATGTAGTGCGAGCGACTCGCCTCGCCCATGCGCTCGCCAAAACGCCCCTGCTGGCGGAACTGTTGAATCACGCTCATACCATTAATGACTTCGTTGAAGCCGTCATTAATATCGGCGAGATAGGCACGCAGTCGACGCACAATAGGCGTGCTGTAGCGCTGATAAATCACCATCACAATCATCACGGCCGGGAAAATAGTGATCGCCACCAGCGCCATGCGCCATTCGAGACTGAACATCGCCACCAGCATAGCGCCAATTAATGCGGCGCTGCGCAGAACGGTAGCAACAACGGTGACGTACAAATCGCGGATCACTTCGGTATCATTGGTGACGCGCGAAATCACCTGCCCGACGGGCTGGGTATCGAATTCACTCAGCGGCTGGCGCAGCGCGGCGTCCATAACGTCCGTGCGCAGCTGCTGCACAACGCCAACCGCCGCCTGGTTGAACAGCAGCGATTGCGCATAATGCAGCGAGGCGGCGAGCAGTTGCAGGCCGATATAGGCCACACCCAGTCCGGCCACCAGCCCCAATGGCATGTAGCTTTTCGCGACCATATTGTCGATAAAATAGCTGATCAGCAGCGGACCGCTGACTTCGGCAATCGCCGCTATCCACAGCATCACGACCGCAATAGAAAGCGGTTTACGCCATGGCGAACCGTAGGCAAGGAGACGTTTTAGCGTCGGCCAAAGTTGCACGAATTTACGCATCGGTGGCCTCCTCATTCAGATCTGGCGCATCATTCAACGCTGCTTCCAACTGCTGATAGCGATACATATCGCGATACCAACCCGCCTGTTCGGCAAGCTGGTCGTGATGTCCGCGCTGGGCGATATGCCCGTGCTGCATCACCAGAATTTCGTTCGCTTCGGTCAATGCCGATAAGCGGTGAGCGCTGATGATCACCGTGCGTCCCTCACCCCACTGGCGCAGGTTGTGCAAAATCTGGTGTTCCGTCCGGCCATCAACGGCAGAAAGGGCATCGTCCAGAATCAGGATTTCGGCATTGAGCAGTAACGCGCGGGCAATGGAAATGCGCTGTTTCTGCCCGCCGGAGAGCATCACGCCGCGCTCGCCAACTTCGGTTTCATAACCTTGCGGCAGGCGCAGAATATCGTCGTGGACGCTGGCAAGCCGCGCCACATGCTCAATCTCTTCTTGTGTCGCATTCGGATGTCCCAACGCAATATTGTTCGCCACCGTATCGGAGAACAAAAATGGCGTCTGGCTGACAACCGCAAGACGGCTGCGCCAGGCGTCGAGCTGCAAACGCGTCAGCGGGAGATCGTGGAAACAAATCTCGCCCTGCGTGACATCAAAGTGACGCTGAATCAGTGACAATACGGTACTTTTCCCCGCACCTGTCGGGCCGCAGATCCCCAGCATTTGCCCAGGACGCAGCGTGAAGTTCACGTTCTCAAGCGTCGGTTTTTCGGTTTGCGGATAGGTGAATTGACGGATGGCCACATCCAGCACACCACGCCCTTCCGGGACGGATTCGGTGCCGTCGTTAACGACGGGCGCTTCGGCGAGCATCGCGCGAATACGGCTGTACGCCGCGCTGCCGCGTTCGACAATGTTAAACATCCACGCCAGCGCCAACATTGGCCAAATCATCAGGCCAAGATACATGGCAAAGCTGGTCAGTTGGCCGAGCGTCATGGAGCCGTTGACGACCATCCAGCTTCCGCCGCCGATCGCCAGCAGGTTCGCCGTACCGATGGCGATATAAATCGTGGGATCAAACCGGGCGTCAATCCGCGCCACGCGCAGGTTTTTCGCGCCGGTGTCCGCGGCATCTGCGGCAAACAGCGCCGACTGGCGATCCTCAAGACCAAAGGCTTTGATCATCCGGATGCTGGTCATGCTCTCCTGGGTTCTGTCGTTCAGCGATGAGAACGCCGCCTGCGCCAGCTTGAAACGCTCGTGCAGCTGGTCGCCATAGCGCTTGATCGCCAGCGCCATAATCGGCATCGGCAACAGCGCCAGCAGCGTGAGCTGCCAGCTGATTTGCGTCGACATGACAATCAGCACCGCGCAGCCCATCACCAGCGAATCCACCAGCGTTAAAACCCCTTCCCCGGCGGCAAAGACCACGCGATCCACGTCGTTGGTGGCGCGCGCAATGAGATCGCCGGTGCGATGGCGAAGGTAAAACTCAGGATGCTGACGGCTCAACTGGCGGTAAAAATCCTCGCGCAGCTCGACTGCCAACTGATAGGACGCACCGAACAGCAGCACGCGCCAGACGTAGCGCAACAGGTAGACAATCACCGCGGTCAGGACCAGCGTGCCGATCCACATCATCACCCGTGCGGTGGTGTAATGTTGTTCCGTGACGCCATCCACCACATATCCCACCACTTTGGGCGGAATCAGTTGCAGAATAGCAATGATAATAAGCAGGGCTACTGCGCCGAGATAGCGTCGCCACTCCCGGCGGAAGTACCAGCTTAATTGAGCAAATAATCGCACGCGGTAAATTCCTGAAGGTATTGTTCCGGCAAAGTCCGGATGTTATTCAATGGGTAAAGCTGTGGTGTATTTTATCTGTTCCATGGCAAAACTCGAGGTGACATCCGAGAGGCCCGGTACGCTGTTGACCAGCCGTTTGTAGAAGTCATCATAGCGTTTCATGTCCGCCACCTGGACGCGCATCAGATAGTCATACTCACCCGCCATGCGCCAAAACCCGAGCACCTCTGGCATCTCTGAGACTTCGGTGACAAATCGGCAGTACCAGTCGCTACTGTGATGCTGCGTTTTTATCAGAACAAACGCGGTCAGTCCAAGCCCCAGTTTTTCGGGATCCAGCAGGGCCACACGCCCCAGTAAAACGCCGTCATCTTCGAGTCGTTTGAGCCGTTTCCAGCAGGGCGTGGTGGTCAGATTAACGGCATCAGCGAGTGCCTGCAAAGAGAGGGTGCAGTCCTTTTGCAGCAAAGAGAGCAGCTTGCGGTCAATTTTATCTAACATACCCCACCTCACAGAGAATATTTTTCTCCTGACATTCTATTTTAAAGGCCAGATAGCAACAATTTTTTCCGTGCTATTCGCTATGCTGGGCACAAAATGACAAACGGATTCCTACGATGAATAGCTCTTGGGTCAAACATGCGATTAGCGAAATTAATGCCGATTATCAACGTTCGGCGGATACGCATCTGATTCGCCTCGCGCTGCCGGGTTTTGCAGGCATTCAGCTCTATCTAAAAGATGAAAGTACTCACCCTACAGGCAGCCTCAAGCATCGTCTGGCGCGATCGTTGTTTTTGTATGGTTTGTGCAACGGCTGGATCAAAGAAGGCACAACGATCATTGAATCGTCATCGGGTTCAACGGCCGTGTCAGAAGCCTATTTCGCGCGCCTGCTTGGCCTGCCGTTTATCGCCGTGATGCCCTCCTGTACCGCGAAACGCAAAATCGAACAGATCGAATTCTACGGCGGCCGCTGCCACTTTGTGGAAAGCGCCTGCGAGATTTACGCCGCCTCGGAAATGCTCGCCCGTGAGCTGAACGGTCACTATATGGACCAGTTTACGTTTGCTGAGCGTGCGACCGACTGGCGCGGGAACAACAACATTGCGGACAGTATTTTCCGTCAGATGAACAATGAGCCGCACCCCCAGCCGTCGTATATCGTCATGAGCGCCGGGACGGGCGGTACCTCGGCGACGATTGGTCGCTATATCCGCTGCCAGGGCTATGACACTCAACTCATGGTGGTTGATCCGCAGAATTCTGTGTTTATGGATTACTGGCAGAGCCGCGATGCCACGCTTCGCAGCCCAGTGGGCAGTAAAATCGAAGGGATTGGCCGCCCGCGCGTAGAGCCTTCTTTCATTCCTGATGTCGTCGATGAGATGTTGCGTGTGCCAGATGCGGCAAGCGTGGCGACGGCACACTGGCTGGAAACGCAGCTTGGCCGCAAAGTGGGCGCGTCAACCGGGACCAATATGTGGGGCGTTCTGCACCTGGCTTCACGAATGCGCGAGGAAGGCCGCACCGGTTCTATCGTTACCCTGCTGTGCGACAGCGGCGAGCGCTATCTCGACACCTATTACAACGCAGAGTGGGTGAAAACCAATATCGGGGATATCGAACCGTGGAAAGCGCAGATCGCGCAGATGCTGAAATAAAAAAAGCCAGACCGAGGTCTGGCTTGCTGGAAGGGTCTCACTATTCGGGGGAATACGGGAGGTTTGGTTGATCCAGCCAATGTGTCAAAAAATGGGACACCGCTTCGTTACGGCAATGCCCGATAACCGGTAGATGGGATAGCTCCGCGATAAGCTGCGGCATCGCATTCCCCATAATCAGACCGCGACCCACGCTTCCCAGCATTTCGCGGTCGTTCATGGCGTCGCCAAACGCCATACAATCCTGCAGGGTTAAGCCCAGGTGGTCGCTCAGCACCGCCAGGGCGGAGCCTTTGTTACATCCCACGGGCAGCACCTCCAGACAATCCATCGCCGAAAACGTGAGATGCGCGCGGTTGCCTAACGCGTCGTTGAGCTGAATGCGCAGGCGGCAGAGATCGTCGTGATCGCCACAGAAACAGATTTTCGTCACCGAATGCGCGGGAATACGGCGCAAGTCTGTCAGCTGATAGCGAAATCCGCTGTAGACGTGGGCATGCAGCAGCTCAGGGATCTCTTTGCCTGTTAACCAGCCCGTATCATTGAAGACGTGAATACTCGCCTCGGTCTCCCAGGTACTGTGCAGAACTAAATCTGCGACGTCAGGATCGAGATCCTGGCGGTGCAATACCTCACCTTCGACAGAGTGAATGCGTGTGCCATTGCCGGTTATCAGAAACGCATCTAACGAAAGCGCCCCCAGCAAATGGCGCATCTCCAGCACATGACGACCTGTGGCAAACGTCAGCGTGATATCACGATCATGCAGGCGCTTCAGCGTGCTCAGAGTTTTATCCCCTAAGCGGTGGTCCGGCATTAAAAGCGTGCCGTCCATATCAAATGCTGCAAGCCGCGCCATGATGACTCCTGAAATGTGATGGGATTATCTTGTGGTTCAGTATTGCCTGAGATATACGGAAGTAATAGTGAATAGATGACAATAATTGTTCCGGGTTTAATATGCGCCAGCTAAATCGTCTCAACCAATATCAACGACTGTGGCAACCGTCTGCGGGTGCCACTCAACACATTACGGTAAACGAACTTGCCAGCCGCTGCTTTTGCAGCGAACGGCATGTACGAACGCTGTTGCGACAGGCACAGGATGCCGGTTGGCTAAGCTGGCGAGCGCAATCCGGGCGCGGCAAACGAGGGGAGCTGACCTTCCACGTTTCGCCAGACTCTCTGCGCAATATCATGATGGAAGAGGCGCTAAAAAGCGGGCATCAGCATAACGCGCTGGAACTGGCACAAATTGCGCCACAGGAACTCCGCACGCTGCTGCATCCGTTCTTGGGTGGTCAGTGGCAAAACGATACGCCCACGCTGCGTATTCCTTACTATCGCTCGCTTGATCCGCTGCACGCAGGATTTTTACCCGGGCGGGCTGAGCAGCATCTTGTGGGGCAAGTCTTCTCGGGGCTCACACGGTTCAACGGCAACAGTAGCGAACCCACGGGGGATCTGGCTCATCACTGGGAGGTGTCGGCCGACGGGTTACGCTGGCATTTTTACATTCGCTCGACGCTGCACTGGCATAACGGCGATAAGGTCGAGACGGCACAGCTTCAGTCCAGCTTGATAAAATTGCTCGATCTCCCTGCGCTGCGCCGATTGTTCAACAGCGTATTGCGCATCGATGTGACACATCCGCAATGCCTGACGTTTGTTTTACATAAGCCGGATTACTGGCTCGCCCATCGCCTGGCAAGTTATTGCAGCCGCCTGACCCATCCTGATCGCCCGTTGACCGGCAGCGGTCCGTTTCGTTTGACGGCATACGAGCCTGATTTGGTCCGGCTGGAGAGCCACGAGCAGTACCACCTCAGTCACCCTTTGCTGAAGGCCATTGAATACTGGATCACCCCGCAACTTTTTGAACAGAATTTAGGCACCAGCTGTCGCCACCCCGTGCAAATCGCCATTGGTGAGCCGGATGAACTGGCCAATCTGAGTCTGGTCAGCAGCAGTACCAGCCTGGGATTCTGTTATCTCACGCTGAAACAAAGCCCGCGTCTTAGCCAAATGCAGGCGCAGCGTCTCATCACTATCATCCATCACACCACGCTGCTGCATACGCTCCCGCTGGATGAAAACCTGATTACGCCTGCACAGGAGTTGCTGCCGGGCTGGACTATTCCCGGCTGGCCAACGCTGAATACGGTCGCGCTGCCTGAGACGCTGACCCTGGTTTATCATTTGCCCGTTGAACTTCATTCCATGGCAGAGCAGCTCAAACGTTATCTGGCCAATCTGGGCTGCAATCTGACGGTCGTTTTTCATGACGCCAAAACCTGGGACGGATGCAGCGCGCTTGCCGATGCCGATCTGATGATGGGCGACAGGCTGATAGGTGAAGCGCCGGGCTATACGCTGGAGCAATGGCTCCGCTGCGATACGCTGTGGCCGCACCTGTTAAGCGCGCCGCAATATGCTCATCTCCAGGCGACACTGGATGCGGTGCAGATACAGACTGATGAGCAAGCGCGTCACGCGGGGCTGAAAGCCATCTTCACAAATCTAATGGAAAATGCCGTACTGACGCCGCTGTTTAACTATCAATATCAAATCAGCGCTCCGCCGGGGGTTAACGGTATCCACCTTAACACCCGTGGCTGGTTTGATTTCACGCAGGCGTGGCTTCCGGCGCCAAATACGTGAAGAAGCTGGTCGGCGCGATTATCAGACGTTACCATGACACCTTTACCGTTACTGATGAGATTATTTATGAAACGTGCCGTCGTCGTGTTCAGCGGAGGACAAGATTCCACCACCTGCCTGATTCAGGCTTTGCATCAATATGATGAAGTGCATTGCGTCACGTTTGATTATGGTCAGCGTCATCGTGCAGAAATCGACGTGGCTCGGGAACTGGCGCTGAAGCTTGGTGCACGTGCGCACAAAGTCCTGGACGTTACGCTGTTAAACGAACTGGCCGTCAGTAGCCTCACCCGCGACAGTATTCCCGTGCCCGACTACGAACCCGATGCTGATGGCATTCCGAATACCTTCGTGCCTGGTCGCAATATTCTGTTCCTCACGCTGACAGCGATTTATGCCTATCAGGTGAAAGCCGAAGCGATCATTACGGGCGTCTGCGAAACCGATTTCTCCGGCTATCCAGATTGCCGTGACGAGTTCGTTAAAGCGCTCAACCATGCCGTCGATTTGGGTATGGCAAAAGAGATTCGCTTCGAAACGCCGCTCATGTGGCTCGATAAAGCTGAGACCTGGGCGCTGGCAGATTACTGGGAAAAACTGGAACTGGTCCGCACTGAAACGCTGACCTGTTATAACGGGATTAAAGGCGACGGATGCGGACAGTGTGCCGCCTGTAATTTGCGATCCAACGGACTCAATCATTATTTGGCAAATAAGCCTGCTGTGATGTCTGCAATGAAAGCCAAAACAGGGTTGAAATAACGCTCTTTGACGATCGTGCTGTCGAACAGTTTGCCGCGCCAGCACGGTCATGAAAATCCTTCCAGCCCCGCGCCTTCCATGGGCGTTATACGATCATCAACTCGAGCTTTTCGCGCAACTCTCCTTCCAGCGGCAGCGCTTTCTGCGTTTTGAGATCGATACAGACGAAAGTGATCAGCGCATCCGCCACCACCTGCCCTTCGGGATCCAGCGTCACTATCTGACTCAGCACCCCGCTTTTGCCGTTTAGCTGCTGCACCTGGCTTGTTACCGTTAGCCTGTCGCCCAGGACTGCCGGGCGGCGATAGTTGATATTGATGTTCGCGACCACAAAAGCAATGTTGTGCGCCGTGAGCCACTGGAAGCTTTCGCTGTTTTCCAGCCCGTCCCAACGCGCTTCCTCCAGAAACTCCAGATAACGTGCATTATTCACATGCTGGTAAACATCAAGATGATAACCGCGAACTTTAATTTGGGTCTGCATAGCGCAATAGCCTTTACTGTTGTTATAGGATAAGAGGTCACGACTGGTATGACCTCTTTATCCTGGCAAATTTTTGCTGCTCTGCAAGCTATTACATGATTACAGCGTTAAGTGTGTGAGGTTACGCTCAACCAGTGAGTTGCCAATGCCTGGCACTTGCTTGAGATCGTCGATGGTTTTAAAGGGGCCGTACTCATCGCGATAGGCAATAATCGCCTGCGCTTTTTTCAGACCTACACCGTTCATGGCATGGGCCAGATCTTCTGCTGATGCAGAGTTGATGCTGACCTGCGTGCCCTCTTCGTCCGTGGCTTTGGCGCTTGCCTTCGCCTTGGTTTGTTCAGATGCCGATGCCGACGGCGTCGCTGAATCCGCCGCAGATGAAGTGGCATGCGTTTTCGCCACGGGTGTCGCCGCCATAGCGCTAAAGCTCATTCCCGCCGTAGCGATTGCAAGCGTAATAAAAAGTGCTTTGATTCCACGTTTCATGCTGTTTTCTCCTTGTTTGTTGACAGCCAGGTGACGATAGCGCCCAAGCAAAACAAGAACAAACGGCAGATTGCAGAAATGGAAAAGGCCGCGAAAGCGGCCTTTGAATTTTGCAGGGCGTTACGAAAATCTGCGAGCAGCGACGTAATTACTGCTGCTGAGTGATGATATCGCCCAGCTTGATTTTCGCTTCTTTACGCAGGTTACTCATCAATGCTTCGAAAGCGATCTGAGCGTTGTTCTGAGTGATACCCTGAACCATCGCCTTTTTCTGCTCATCCGGCATTGTGCCTGCTTTCACTTCATCCAGCGCCAGCACAACGATGTTGCCCTGCATGTCGGATGCGGTGCCATAGCTAGGCTTATCTTTCGCTGGCAGACTCAGGCCAAACGCCGCCTGACTGATTGGGTCCTGACCGGTACGGCTTAAGGTTTTTGCTTCACCGAAGCTCAGACCCGCCGCTTTCAGCGCTGCGTCACCCTTGCCTGCTTTCAGTTCAGCCAGCAGTTTTTCAGCATCAAGCTTCGCCTGCTGTTCCGCTTTGGTGTGTTTCACCAGAGTAGCAATCTGATCTTTGACGTCTTCCAGCGGTTTAATGGCTTCTGCTTTATGTTCGGTAACACGAAGCACAAAGGCGCGATCGCCGTCGACCGTGATGATGTCAGAGTTGTTGCCCGGCGTACCGTTGTCACCTAACAGACCACCGTTGAAGATGGCATCAGAAACCGGTTTGAAGTTCAGTTCCTCCGGCAAGTTATCATGCCCAAACCAACCGGTCACAACGGCTTTAACACCCGCGGCTTGCTCAGCACCCGCCAGAGATTCGTTGTCATTGCTCGCAGCGTCGCTCACTTTCTGCTGCAGCGCATAGTAGGCGTCCAGCGCTTTTTCCTGCTTCACTTTCGCCGCGATATCATCACGAACCTCAGCCAGCGGTTTGGTTTTCGCAGGCTGGATATCATCCAAACGCACAACCAGGAAACCAACGGAGGATTTAATGACACCGGACAGTTGGCCTTTTTCTTTCAGGCCCGCGTTTTTCAGCTCTTCTGGCGTGGTGGCATCTTCCAGCCAACCCATATCACCGCCATTTTTTGCAGAGATGATGTCGGTGGATTTTGCTTTCGCCACGGTCGCAAAATCTGCGCCTTTAGCGAGTTCGTCAACGACAGCCTTCGCGTCGGCTTCCGTTTTCGTCTGAATCACGCTGTAACGGTTACGCTGCGCCTGAGTGAACTGATCCTGATGCTGGTCGTAGTAGGACTGAATATCGCTGTCAGAAGCGGTTTCCGGCATGGTCGCCGCGTCCAGCTTGATATAGCTCACGCGGAACTGCTCAGGTGCGGTGAAGTTGTTTTTATTCTGCTCATAATAAGCTTTAACTTCTTCGTCGCTGGCCTGCTGTTTTGCCGCCAGGGCATTCACGTCAATCGTGGCTGCACGCACTACACGCTGCTGTGACACCAAGGCCGCCAGCTCGTCGGTTTCGCCTTTGAGCATGAAATCGGTACCCACTACTGCGTTGATCAGTTGCTGAGAAGTCAGCTGATTACGCAGAGCCTGCGCATACTGATCCGCCGTCATCCCCATCTGGTTGACGATAGCGTTATAGCGGGTGTTGTCGAATTTGCCGTTTGTCTGGAAAGCCTGCGTGGAGAAAATGGCTTTTTTGACCTGATCATCGCTGATGCCCAGACCCAAACGTTTGGCGTATTGATCCAACAGCGCTTCGTCGATAAGGCGATTTACCGTCTGCTGGCGTAAGGTTTTCATGTAGCCTTCGTTTGCTGCAAGCTCAGAAAACTGGTCGCCGAGCTGCTGCTGCATGCGATTACGTTCCCCGGCAAAGGCATTTTCGAACTGCCCGCGGCTAATTTCCTGGCCATTCACTTCAGCGGCGTAGTTGCTGCTACCGCCAATCAGGTATCCACTCACGCCGGTCAAAATGAATGACAGGATAATGATACCGAAAATAATCTTGAGCACGAGACTGTTAGCAGCCGTGCGTAAGCTGTCCATCATGGTGTGACCACACTCCGCTGTAGGTGACTGGTGACCTGACGCTGGCGGAAATCCTGACCGCAGCGCATAAAGTCGTATTGTGACAAGAAACCGGGGCAATTGTCAGCCCACAACTCGCATAAACTCGTATAAAGTCGTACTGGACAAACAAAAAAGGCACATCAAATGATGCGCCCTTGTACTTTTCAACTTCCCTTGAACGAGAATTCGATCAGTTTACTGCGTCTTTCAGTGCTTTACCTGCACGGAAACCCGGTACTTTGGCGGCAGCGATGGTGATCTCTTTACCGGTCTGAGGGTTGCGGCCAGTACGGGCAGCACGCTCTTTAACAGCAAAAGTACCAAAACCTACCAGCGCAACGTCATCCCCAGACTGCAGAGTTTCGGTTACAGAGGCAATTAATGCATCTAACGCACGTCCAGCCGCAGCTTTAGAGATATCAGCACCCGCAGCAATTTTGTCAATCAGTTGAGATTTATTCACTGTTCTCTTCCTCTCTTTATAATTTATATCGCGTCTGAATCCTTCACGACGCGACCGCGCAGCAGTTATATCAGGCCTGCCATGACCTTACAACACCCGTTGTTGATGGCTAGCCCAATCAGCAATCTAAATTAGCTATACAAAAAAAGGCTGGCAAGTGCGAATTCACCTACCAGCCCTGTTTTTATTGACGCTCTTTGCGCGAGGTCACTATTTTGCGGTCACAACCTGCATTCCTGAAGGCTCATTCTGCAATGCGAGGGTCAAAACCTCTTCAATACGCTTCACCGGATGAATATCCAGATCGGCAATAACATTGTCAGGAATCTCTTCCAGATCACGTTTGTTCTCGTGCGGAATCAATACGGTTTTGATACCACCGCGATGCGCAGCCAGCAGTTTTTCTTTTAGACCACCGATCGGCAGCACCAAACCACGCAGCGTGATTTCACCCGTCATCGCCACATCGGCGCGAACAGGGTTGCCCGTCAGGCAAGAAACCAGCGCTGTACACATGGCGATACCGGCGCTTGGACCGTCTTTCGGCGTCGCGCCTTCCGGAACGTGAACGTGAATGTCGCGCTTTTCGTAAAAGTCTGGATTAATACCCAGTTTTTCCGCACGCGCACGCACCACGGTCAGCGCTGCCTGAATGGATTCCTGCATGACTTCGCCCAGAGAACCGGTATAGGTCAGTTTCCCTTTGCCTGGTACACAGGCGGTTTCAATGGTCAGCAAATCGCCGCCCACTTCCGTCCATGCCAGACCAGTGACCTGACCCACGCGGTTTTCATTGTCCGCACGGCCGTAATCGAAGCGCTGTACGCCCAGATACTCGTGCAGATTGTCGCCGTTAATCTCGATATGTTTCAGGGATTTATCCAGCAACAGCTGTTTAACCGCCTTACGACACAGTTTAGAGATTTCACGTTCCAGGCTACGCACACCCGCTTCACGCGTGTAATAACGAATAATGCTGACAATCGCGCTATCGTCGACGGTAATTTCGCTTTCTTTCAGGGCGTTACGTTCAATCTGCTTAGACAACAGATGGCGTTTAGCAATATTCAGCTTTTCGTCTTCGGTGTAACCGGAAAGACGGATCACTTCCATACGATCCAGAAGCGGTGCTGGAATGTTCATGGAGTTGGACGTTGCCACGAACATGACATCGCTCAGATCGTAGTCAACTTCCAGGTAATGGTCGCTAAATGCCACGTTCTGTTCTGGATCTAACACTTCCAGCAGAGCTGAGGCCGGATCGCCACGCATGTCTGAAGACATTTTGTCGATCTCATCCAGCAGGAACAGCGGGTTTTTAACGCCCACTTTCGCCATTTTTTGGATCAATTTACCCGGCATAGAGCCGATGTAAGTACGACGGTGACCGCGGATTTCAGCTTCGTCACGCACGCCGCCCAGCGCCATACGGATGTATTTGCGTCCGGTCGCTTTGGCGATCGACTGCCCCAGAGAGGTTTTACCCACCCCCGGCGGTCCGACCAGGCACAGAATCGGGCCTTTAAGCTTGTTCACACGGCTTTGAACCGCAAGATACTCAAGAATACGGTCTTTGACGCGCTCCAGCCCGTAATGGTCGGTATCAAGGATTTCCTGCGCCTGGCGCAGGTCTTTTTTAACCTTGCTACGCGCATTCCACGGAACCTGAACCATCCATTCGATATAGCCACGAACAACGGTCGCTTCAGCTGACATCGGAGACATCATTTTAAGCTTCTGCAGTTCTGCTTCAGCTTTCTCTTTTGCCTCTTTCGGCATTTTTGCCGCGTCAATCCGGCGCTTCAGCGCTTCGTTTTCATCAGGAGCATCATCCATTTCACCGAGTTCTTTCTGAATGGCTTTCATTTGCTCGTTCAGATAGTACTCGCGCTGGGATTTCTCCATTTGCTTTTTAACGCGGTTACGGATGCGTTTCTCGACCTGAAGCAGATCGATTTCGGATTCCATCATCGCCATCAGATATTCCAGACGTTCATTCACGTCGGACATCTCTAGCACTGACTGTTTGTCTGCCAGTTTCAACGGCATATGTGCTGCGATGGTATCCGCCAGACGCGCAGGATCGTCGATGCTATTTAGCGACGTCAGCACTTCTGGTGGGATTTTCTTGTTCAGCTTGATATAGCCTTCGAACTGGCTAATCGCGGTGCGCACCAATACTTCCTGCTCACGCTCGTCAAGCTGCGGCGACTCAAGGTACTCCGCTTTAGCAGAGAAGTGTTCGCCATCGTCAGAAAGTGTGGTGATACGCGCACGCTGCAGGCCTTCTACCAGCACCTTAACGGTGCCGTCAGGCAGCTTAAGCATTTGTAAAATAGAGGCCACGGTCCCGACGGTGAAAAGATCATTAACACCCGGCTCATCCGTTGATGCTTCTTTCTGCGCAACCAGCATGATTTTTTTATCATGATCCATGGCAGCTTCAAGGCAACGGATGGATTTTTCCCGCCCTACAAATAAGGGTATGACCATGTGCGGATAAACCACCACATCGCGCAACGGCAATACGGGGATTTCAATGCGTTCAGAACGCTCAGGATTCATAGAGCTCTCTCTTAGTTTAGTGTCCGCCAGGGAAACTGGTTCTGCAACTGTGCTTTACACAACCATTAACATGTAACCAGTATATGGGGATGTTTCCCACACATTCAACGCTATGAATACGGAAAAATAAAAGGGGAGATAAAATCCCCCCTTTTTGATTAACTGCTTGTATGATTTGGTGAATTATTCGCCAGATGCCTGTTGCGCTTCTGGTTTGCCATAAATCAGTAGCGGCTTGGTTTGCCCACTGATAACGGCCTCATCGATAACCACTTTCTCGACATCTTCCATGGACGGTAAATCGTACATGGTGTCCAGCAGCGCCGCTTCAACAATAGAGCGCAGACCACGCGCACCGGTTTTGCGGATCATCGCTTTCTTCGCAATGGCAATCAGGGCTTCGTCGCGGAATTCCAGATCAACACCTTCGAGGTTAAACAGCGCCTGATACTGCTTGGTCAGGGCGTTTTTCGGCTCTTTCAGGATCTGAATCAGCGCATCTTCACTCAGTTCGTTCAGCGTTGCCACAACAGGCAGACGACCAATGAACTCAGGAATCAGACCGAATTTGATCAAATCTTCTGGCTCAACCTGAGACAGCAGCTCACCTTCGTTTGCTTTCTCAGACTTCGCTTTCACCGTCGCGCCAAAACCAATGCCGGAGCCGGTTTCTACACGATGGGAAATGACTTTATCCAGGCCGGCAAACGCACCGCCACAAATGAAGAGGATCTTAGAGGTATCCACCTGCAAGAATTCCTGCTGCGGATGCTTACGACCACCTTGTGGCGGAACCGCTGCAACGGTGCCTTCGATCAGTTTCAGCAGGGCCTGCTGCACGCCTTCACCTGAAACGTCACGGGTGATTGACGGGTTATCGGATTTACGGGAGATCTTGTCGATCTCATCGATATACACGATACCGCGCTGGGCTTTCTGCACGTCGTAATCGCACTTCTGGAGCAGTTTCTGGATGATGTTTTCAACGTCTTCACCCACATAACCGGCTTCGGTCAGGGTGGTAGCATCAGCCATGGTAAAGGGAACGTCGAGCAGGCGTGCCAGCGTTTCAGCCAGCAGCGTCTTACCAGAACCGGTTGGGCCAATCAGCAAAATGTTACTTTTGCCCAGCTCAACGCCATTGCTGGTATCGCCATTGCGCAGACGTTTGTAATGGTTGTACACCGCAACAGCCAGCACTTTCTTAGCCGGTTCCTGGCCGATAACGTAATCATCAAGATGATGACGAATCTCGTGCGGAGTCGGCAATGCGCTGCGCTCACGGTGCGGGGCTACTTCTTTAATCTCTTCGCGGATGATGTCGTTACATAAATCGACACATTCGTCGCAGATATACACGGACGGTCCGGCAATCAATTTACGCACTTCATGCTGGCTTTTGCCGCAAAAAGAGCAATACAGCAGTTTGCCCGAACCATCTTTGCGTTTATCTGTCATGAGTCCAAACCTCTTTTTAAGTTCTTTGTGCCGCACATGACGACGCAAATGCCATTCTCGGACGCAAGTCGCTGTTCAGCAAAGTGCCGCCCTACCTTAGTATAGCGGCACACTCGCGCCGTGGGCATCAATTACGATGGGTCAAAATGGAGTCGACTAAGCCGTACTCAACTGCCTCTGATGCGGAGAGGAAGCGATCGCGCTCGGTATCACGCTCGATCTGCTCAAGTGATTGACCCGTGTGGTGCGCCATAAGTTCATTCATGCGCCCTTTTACCTTCAGGATTTCACGCGCATGAATTTCAATATCGGTTGCCTGACCCTGGTATCCGCCCAGCGGTTGGTGAATCATCACGCGGGAATTAGGCAAACAGAAACGCTTACCTTTTGCGCCTGCCGTAAGCAAGAACGCCCCCATGGATGCCGCCTGCCCCATACAAATGGTGCTGACATCAGGCTTGATAAACTGCATGGTGTCATAAATTGACATCCCAGCAGTAATGACGCCGCCCGGAGAGTTAATATACAGGTAAATGTCTTTTTCCGGGTTTTCCGCTTCCAGGAACAGCATCTGCGCCACGATCAGGTTTGCCATGTGGTCTTCAACCTGACCAGTCAGAAAAATGACGCGCTCCTTGAGCAGACGGGAATAGATATCAAAAGAACGTTCACCGCGAGATGTCTGTTCGATAACCATTGGCACCAAAGCCATATGGGGTGCAATGTTATCTCGTTCGCCATTGTATGACATTTCCGTCTCCTGGATAAAAATTGGAAAATACCTGCTGTACTGATTGTAACCTTATGGACGGATTATCAGCCAGTCTCATTCATCGTGATTACACACTTATGGGGACGGCAGCGCCATATTTCAAGCATAACAATATTTTGCTGTTACGCTAACACTGAAAGGGCGTTTTAGCACTCTTCCTGGTCTATTACAGCGATAAAAAAACCCGTCACCGGAAGGCAACGGGTTTTTGTTCAAACTTTAAACCGCTTGGGCAGAATTACGCCTGCTGGTTCATCAGTTCGTTGAAAGAAGTCGCTTTTTCAGAAACTTTAGCTTTCGCCAGTACCGCTTCAACAGCTTGTTCTTCCAGCGCTACGTTGCGCATGTTGTCCATCAGTTCTTTATTGCTGCCGTAGAACTGAACAACTTCGCTTGGATCTTCGTAAGCTGAAGCCATTTCTTCGATCAGACCTTTCACGCGCTCATCGTCAGCTTTCAGCTCGTGGGTACGAATCACTTCGCCCAACAGCAGACCAACAACAACGCGGCGTTTAGCCTGCTCTTCAAACAGTTCGCGTGGAAGTTCCAGCGCTTGCTGCTGGTTGCCACCGAAACGCTGAGCAGCCTGACGACGCAGAACGTCGATTTCGCTGTCGATCAATGCAGCAGGAACGTCGATTTCGTTCGCTTTAACCAGACCGTCGATAGCCTGAGATTTCACGCGGTTACGCACAGCACCGTTCAGTTCGCGTTCCATGTTTTTACGCACTTCAGCACGCAGACCAGCAACGGAACCATCTTCAACGCCGAAACGTTTGATGAACTCTTCAGTCAGTTCTGGCAGTTCGCGCTCTTCAACTTTCTTCAGGTTGATAACGAACTTCGCTGCTTTACCTTTCAGGTTTTCAGCGTGGTATTCTTCAGGGAAAGTCACGTCGATAGTGAACTCTTCGCCCGCTTTGTGGCCTTTGATACCTTCTTCGAAGCCTGGGATCATACGACCCTGGCCCATCGCCAGTACGAAGTCAGACGCTTTGCCGCCTTCGAACTCTTCACCGTCTACAGAACCGGAGAAATCGATGGTAACACGGTCTTCAGCGTCAACAGCGCCGTCTTTGTCTTTCCAGTTCGCCTGCTGCTTGCGCAGGGTGTCCAGCATGCCATCAACATCAGCATCGGTTACTTCAACAACCGGTTTTTCAACTTCGATCGTTTCCAGACCTTTCAGCTCAACTTCTGGGTACACTTCGAACTCTACGGAGTAGGTGAAGTCTTCGCCCTGCTTGTATTCGCCTGGAACGTAGTTAGGTGCGCCAGCTGGATTGATTTTTTCTTTGATGATGGCATCAATGAAGTTGCGGCTCATCAGCTCGCCCAGCACGTCCTGGCGTACAGACGCGCCATAACGCTGAGCTACAACGTTCATCGGTACTTTACCTTTACGGAAGCCGTCAATACGTACCTTTTTTGCTACGTTGACCAGCTCGCTTTTCACAGCAGTTTCGATGCTGTCAGCAGCGATAGTAATCGTTACACGGCGGCCAAGGCCTTGAGTGGTTTCAACTGAAACTTGCATCTTGTTACCTCAAAAAAATCACGGTGCTCGGTCAACTCTGAATTTGTCTCGCAATCCCGGGATGCTCACTATTAGCAGATTCACATTCCCTGTCGCCAGAATCATCCCGAAGACATTCATTAAGACGCGGCATTATAGCGGCATCACATAGGTGAGTCGAGAACGGTTGGGGTATCTTCCTGCGGCTTTTTTCACAATTTAAGGCTATTTTTGGCCTAAAATCCGCCCCACACGCTCAAAACGCAGACAAAACAAAACGGCCCGCAGGCCGTCTTGATATCATTCTGCATGCAACATACTGGAAAAACTCCCGCCGTTGCAACCAGGATTTATTAAGCGATGCTTCCCGCGCCTCGACAAGGCGGAGAGGCGAATATGGTATCCTGCAACCCTTCCCACTCCTTAATAGTGTAGGTATGCAGCGCTAGCGCATGCACGGTAGTGGAAAGCTCTTCCGTCAATGTCCCGTAAATCATACGGTGACGATTGAGAAAACGTTCGCCAGCGAAGCGATCGCTCACAAGCACCACTTTGAAATGACTCTCAGAACCAGCCGGTACATTATGACGGTAGCTCTCGTCGACGACTTCGAGAAACACGGGATTAAACGCTGTCCTTAGTTTTTCTTCGATCTGTTCACGTATCATCATGAAATTACTCCTCCGACAACGCTGATATGTCACCCATCCCTTTAAATGTTAGCCGCTTTTACCGCTTCCATTACATCAAGGCAACAAATATTTAGCTTTCGTCTGATTTTCTCAGTCAAACGGATGAAGTTAACTGTGTTGCTCATACGTTTTGTCTCGAATGAGCATAAGAAAGGACATAGGGTGGTCATATTTCAGACAAGGCGATGAATTTACATGCGTTGACCACTTCCCCTTGCCGATTGCGATGTTATGATGGCGGCAATTTCCTCTTTACTATGCTTACGATCCGTTGAGAACCTGAAATGTTAAAAAAACTCTTCTTTCCGTTGGTAGCACTCTTTATGTTGGCTGGTTGTGCAACACCACCGACGACTATTGATGTATCCCCAAAAATTACCCTGCCGCAGCAAGACCCTAGCCTGATGGGCGTAACCGTAAGTATTAACGGTGCCGATCAGCGTCAGGATCAAGCGCTGGCGAAAGTGACCCGCGATAACCAGCAGGTCACACTAACTGCCTCTCGTGACCTGCGTTTCCTGCTGCAGGAAGTGCTTGAGAAGCAAATGACCTCTCGCGGTTACATGGTTGGCCCAAGCGGTGCCGTTGACCTGCAAATCATCGTGAACAACCTGTACGCGGATGTCTCTCAGGGCAACGTTCGCTACAACATCGCCACGAAGGCCGATATCGCCATTATCGCCACCGCGAAGAACGGCAACAAAATGAACAAAAACTACCGTGCTAGCTACTCTGTTGAAGGCGCTTTCCAGGCCACCAACAAGAATATTGCTAACGCAGTGAATAGCGTGCTGACAGATACCATCGCCGATATGGCACAGGACACCAGCATTCACGATTTCATCAAGCAGAACGCACGTTAATTCTGCACACTGACCCGGCGTTCCGTCGGGTCAGTTCTGTCTACTCATGCCCAATAATTACTTACGCATTTTCCAGCAACCTAAATCAGCCATTCTGCTGATTCTCGGTTTTGCCTCCGGTTTACCGCTCGCCCTCACTTCCGGCACGCTTCAGGCATGGATGACCGTGGAGAATATCGATCTTAAAACCATCGGTTTTTTCTCTCTGGTCGGTCAGGCATACGTCTTTAAGTTCTTGTGGTCGCCAGTGATGGACCGCTACACCCCGCCGTTTCTGGGTCGTCGCCGCGGCTGGTTAATCATGACGCAGGTCATGCTGCTGCTGGCCATCGCTGCGATGGGGTTCCTTGAGCCTTCCACGCAGCTGCGCTGGATGGCGGCGTTGGCGGTCGTTATTGCCTTTTGTTCAGCCTCGCAAGATATCGTATTTGACGCCTGGAAAACGGATGTTTTACCTGCCGAAGAACGCGGTGCCGGTGCGGCGATCAGCGTCCTGGGCTATCGTCTGGGAATGCTCGTCTCCGGCGGATTAGCGCTGTGGCTGGCCGACCGATATCTCGGCTGGCAAGGCATGTACTGGCTGATGGCCGTACTGTTAATCCCCTGCATTATCGCCACCATATTTGCGCCTGAACCCAGCGATGTCATTCCTGTTCCGCGATCGTTAGAGCAAGCCGTTGCAGAACCGCTGAAAGATTTCTTTGGCCGCAACAACGCCTGGCTGATTTTACTGCTGATCGTCCTTTATAAGCTTGGTGACGCCTTTGCCATGAGCCTGACCACCACATTCCTGATTCGTGGTGTCGGATTTGATGCGGGTGAAGTGGGTGTGGTCAATAAATCACTGGGGTTGCTGGCGACGATTATCGGCGCGCTTTACGGCGGCGTGCTGATGCAGCGTCTGACGCTGTTCCGCGCGCTGCTCATCTTTGGTATTTTGCAGGGCATTTCCAACGCGGGCTATTGGCTGCTAGCCGTAACTGACAAACACATGATCAGTATGGCAACCGCGGTATTCTTCGAAAACTTATGCGGCGGGATGGGGACAGCAGCGTTCGTGGCGCTTCTCATGACGCTGTGCAATAAATCCTTTTCTGCCACCCAGTTTGCACTCCTCTCTGCCCTATCTGCCGTGGGCCGCGTTTATGTGGGTCCGATTGCGGGCTGGTTTGTTGAAGCGCATGGCTGGCCAATGTTCTATCTGTTCTCCGTCATTGCCGCAGTGCCAGGGATACTTCTTTTATTAGTTTGTCGGCAGACTCTGGAATATACCCAGAAGACTGAGCATTTTATGCCTCGCACGGAATATCACTCTGCCTACCGGTTTGCTCTGCGTTTATTGATGGCGGGTTGCCTGCTACTCGCCCTGTGGCTGATAGTGCTTATCATCAGTGCAACGACGACGCTCGAAGTGCCGTTTGAAGCGCTTTTGCTGGATATAGGTGCGCTGCTCGCGGTGTCAGGAATCGTTACCGGCGGTGTCCTTGATTTTCTGGCGCTACGTAAAACGCAGATGACCTAAAAAATACTCCCGACAGTTATTTCCCGTTGTAATCACGGCTCGAAATTATAACGGCGAAATAACCATGTCTGACGAAAAAAATATTTGTTGTTTTGTGCGGGATAGTTTCCGGAAATTACTGCAAAGCTGAACAAGCGCTCATTTTTCATTAACCGATTCAGCATCCAAAAGATTAAATTTCCGTATTTTAATTGTCTCTCAATTGGTGCTTTATTGTTAATTAATTGTATATTTCCAGCAATGGTTATACCAATTGCCCCTTTTAGGGTATCCTTGAGACTCCATTCGTTATAACTCCCGTCTCATGCGGCTTTTGTCTTAAAATTAGACATAATTTGCAACACATGTGACATGTGCGGCAGAACCCGGTAACACCTTCCTGACACAGGGCTAATGATGTTTACAGTAATGTAACCTTCCCGTAAAATGCCCCCACACTTTAAACGCCACCAAGGTCCCCGTGGAATTGAGGTCGTTAAATGACACTTAGGAAATACAATAAAAGTTTGGGATGGTTGTCGTTATTTGCAGGCACTGTATTACTCAGTGGCTGTGATTCTGCGCTTCTTGACCCCAAAGGACAGATTGGACTGGAACAACGTTCACTGATTCTGACGGCTTTTGGCCTGATGATGATTGTCGTCATTCCTGCCATTTTGATGGCAGTAGGTTTCGCCTGGAAGTACCGTGCAAGCAATAAAGATGCGAAGTATAGCCCTAACTGGTCACACTCCAATAAAGTGGAAGCTGTGGTCTGGACGGTGCCTATTCTGATCATCCTGTTCCTGGCCGTACTGACCTGGAAAACCACTCACGCGCTTGAGCCGAGCAAACCACTGGTTCACGATGAAAAACCGATTACCATTGAAGTGGTCTCCATGGACTGGAAATGGTTCTTCATCTATCCGGAACAGGGTATTGCTACCGTGAATGAAATCGCCTTCCCGGCGAACACTCCGGTTCAGTTCAAAGTGACGTCTAACTCCGTGATGAACTCCTTCTTTATTCCGCGTCTGGGCAGCCAGATTTACGCGATGGCCGGCATGCAGACTAATTTGCATCTGATCGCGAATGAAGCAGGCACCTACGATGGTATCTCCGCCAGCTATAGTGGCCCGGGCTTCTCAGGTATGAAGTTCAAAGCTATCGCTACGCCGGACCGTGCCGCTTTCGACCAGTGGGTTGAAAAAGCGAAGCAGTCTACCAACACCATGTCTGACATGGCGGCATTCGATAAAGTGGCAACACCTAGCGAATACAACAAGGTGGAGTACTTCTCTAACGTGAAACCAGATTTGTTCAAAGACGTTATTGGCAAATTTATGGACCACGGCAAGAGCATGAACGTGACCCAACCAGAAGGTGAGCACAGCTCGCACGAAGGTATGGAAGGCATGGACATGAGCCACGCGGAAACCTCTCACTAAGGGGCCGAGGAAGAAAATGTTCGGAAAATTGACACTGGATGCGGTGCCGTACCATGAGCCTATTATCGTGGTTACGATCGCTGCAATTATCATTGGCGGCGCGGCCTTACTGGGCCTGATCACTTACTTTGGTAAGTGGAGCTACCTGTGGAATGAGTGGCTGACCTCGGTTGACCACAAAAAACTCGGCATCATGTACTGCATCGTCGGTATCGTCATGTTAATTCGTGGCTTTGCCGATGCGATCATGATGCGTAGCCAGCAGGTGCTTGCCTCTGCGGGTGAAGCGGGCTTCTTGCCACCGCACCACTACGACCAGATCTTTACCGCGCATGGCGTGATTATGATCTTCTTCGTGGCGATGCCGCTGGTTATCGGTCTGATGAACGTTGTCGTTCCGCTGCAGATTGGCGCACGTGACGTTGCGTATCCGTTCCTGAACAACCTGAGCTTCTGGTTCACGGTTGTCGGTGTAATCCTGGTTAACTTGTCTCTGGGCGTAGGTGAATTCGCGCAGACGGGTTGGCTGGCTTATCCGCCGCTTTCGGGAATTGAATACAGTCCTGGCGTTGGCGTCGATTACTGGATATGGGCGATTCAGCTCTCCGGTATCGGTACGACCCTGACCGGTATTAACTTCTTTGTGACCATTATCAAGATGCGTGCCCCTGGCATGACGATGTTCAAGATGCCGGTATTTACCTGGGCATCTCTGTGTGCAAACATCCTGATTATTGCGTCATTCCCAATCTTGACTGTCACCGTCGCGTTGCTCACCCTGGATCGTTATCTGGGCACCCATTTCTTCACCAATGATATGGGCGGCAACATGATGATGTACATCAACCTGATTTGGGCATGGGGTCACCCTGAAGTGTACATCCTGGTTCTGCCGGTCTTCGGTGTGTTCTCCGAAATCGCCGCGACCTTCTCGCGTAAGCGCCTGTTTGGTTACACCTCGCTGGTGTGGGCAACCGTGTGTATTACCGTTCTGTCGTTCATCGTTTGGCTGCACCACTTCTTCACTATGGGTGCCGGCGCGAACGTAAACGCCTTCTTCGGTATTACCACGATGATTATCGCCATCCCGACAGGGGTGAAGATCTTCAACTGGCTGTTCACCATGTATCAGGGCCGTATCGTGTTCCACTCAGCAATGCTGTGGACCATTGGCTTCATCGTCACCTTCTCTGTAGGTGGGATGACCGGCGTACTGCTGGCGGTGCCAGGTGCTGACTTCGTTCTGCACAACAGTCTGTTCCTGATTGCGCACTTCCATAACGTGATCATCGGCGGCGTCGTCTTCGGCTGCTTCGCAGGTGTAACGTACTGGTGGCCTAAAGCGTTTGGCTACACGCTGAACGAAACCTGGGGCAAACGCGCATTCTGGCTCTGGATCATCGGCTTCTTCGTCGCATTTATGCCGCTGTATGTGCTGGGCTTCATGGGCATGACCCGTCGCCTGAGCCAGCAGATTGATCCGCAGTTCCACCCAATGCTGGTAATCGCAGCCTGTGGTGCGGTGCTGATTGCTTGCGGTATCGCGTGTCAGCTGATTCAGTTCTACGTTTCTATTCGCGACCGCGAGCAGAACCGTGACCTGACCGGTGACCCGTGGGGTGGTCGTACGCTGGAGTGGGCAACGTCTTCTCCGCCTCCGTTCTATAACTTTGCCATTGTGCCGCAGATTCACGAGCGTGACGCATTCTGGGAAATGAAAGAAAAAGGCGAAGCGTACAAGCAACCTGAGCATTACGAAGAGATCCACATGCCGAAAAACAGCGGTGCAGGCATTGTTATTGCTGCCTTCGCAACGGTATTTGGCTTCGCCATGATCTGGCACATCTGGTGGCTGGCGATCGTTGGCTTTGCTGGCGTGATCATTAGCTGGATTGTGAAGAGCTTTGACGAGGACGTGGACTACTACGTACCAGTCCGTGAAGTTGAAAAACTGGAAAACCAGCATTTCGACGAGATTTCTAAAGCGGGGCTGAAAAATGGCAACTGATACTTTGGCGCACTCAACTGCCCATGCGCATGAACACGCGCACCACGATACAGGACCGATGAAAGTCTTCGGTTTCTGGATCTACCTGATGAGCGACTGCATTCTGTTCTGCTGTCTGTTCGCGACCTATGCCGTTCTGGTGAACGGCACGGCTGGCGGCCCGACCGGTAAAGACATTTTCGAACTGCCGTTCGTTCTGGTTGAAACAGGTCTGCTGCTGTTCAGTTCCATCACCTACGGCATGGCGGCTATCGCCATGTACAAAAACAACAAGAGCCAGGTTATCTCCTGGCTGGCGTTGACCTGGCTGTTTGGTGCTGGATTTATCGGGATGGAAATCTATGAATTCCATCACCTGATTGCTGAAGGCTTTGGCCCGGATCGCAGTGGTTTCCTGTCAGCGTTCTTCGCATTGGTAGGGACT
Organism: Enterobacter sp. 638; assembly: GCF_000016325.1. NCBI lineage: Bacteria > Pseudomonadati > Pseudomonadota > Gammaproteobacteria > Enterobacterales > Enterobacteriaceae > Enterobacter > Enterobacter sp. 638. Next base: position 996,528 of record NC_009436.1, on the reverse strand, counting down.
CACGGTCTGCACGTGACATCTGGTTTGATCTGGATGGCGGTGCTGATGTTCCAGGTTTATCGTCGTGGCCTGACCAATACTAACCGCACGCGTATCATGTGCCTGAGCTTGTTCTGGCACTTCCTGGACGTTGTGTGGATCTGTGTGTTCTCGGTTGTCTATCTGATGGGGGCGATGTAATGAGTCATTCAAACGATCATGGCGCTTCCCACGGTAGCGTCAAAACCTATATGACAGGTTTTATCCTGTCGATCATCCTGACGGTCATTCCGTTCTGGATGGTGATGAACGGTTCTGCTTCTAAGCCGGTACTTCTGGGCGTTGTCCTGGTTACCGCCGTGATTCAGATTCTGGTGCATCTGGTTTGCTTCCTGCACATGAACACCAAATCCGATGAAGGCTGGAACATCACGGCCTTTATCTTTACCGTGATTATCATCGCTATCCTGGTAGTCGGTTCCATCTGGATTATGTGGAACCTCAACTACAACATGATGGTTCACTAAGAGCGGCGAGTATGTTTAAGCAATACCTGCAAGTCACAAAACCAGGCATCATCTTTGGTAACCTCATCTCCGTGATCGGAGGGTTCCTGCTGGCCTCTAAGGGCAGCATCGATTACACCCTCTTTGCATCGACGTTGGTCGGGGTATCACTGGTGGTTGCGTCCGGTTGTGTATTTAACAACTACATCGACATGGATATCGACAGGAAGATGGAAAGGACCAAAAATCGGGTGCTCGTCAAAGGCCTGATTTCCCCTACCGTCTCGCTGGTGTACGCCACCTTGCTGGGTATTGCTGGCTTTATGCTGCTGTGGTTTGGCGCTAATCCTCTGGCCTGCTGGCTGGGGGTGATGGGTTTCGTGGTGTATGTGGGCGTCTACAGCCTGTATATGAAACGTCACTCCGTCTATGGCACGCTGATTGGTTCTCTCTCCGGCGCTGCGCCGCCTGTGATTGGCTACTGCGCCGTCACGAATGAGTTCGACAGTGGTGCGCTCATCCTGCTGGCTATCTTTAGCCTGTGGCAGATGCCGCACTCTTACGCCATTGCGATTTTCCGCTTTAAGGATTATCAGGCGGCGAACATCCCGGTTCTGCCGGTCGTGAAAGGCATCTCTGTTGCCAAGAACCACATCACGCTGTACATCATCGCTTTCGCCGTGGCGACGTTGATGCTCTCTCTGGGTGGCTACGCTGGATACAAATATCTGGTCGTGGCGGCTGCGGTGAGCGTCTGGTGGCTCGGTATGGCGCTGCGCGGTTACAAAGTGGAAGACGATAAAGTCTGGGCTCGCAAACTGTTTGTGTTCTCAATTGTCGCGATCACCTCGTTATCCGTGATGATGTCCGTAGACTTTATGGTGCCGGATTCACATAGCTTGCTGACTTACGTCTGGTAAGACATCGGTCAGGTCAAAAAAGGGTGCTTCGGCACCCTTTTTCATTCATCGAATCCATTAATTATGCATGCATTCCCTAAATGCGCGCAGCCAACGCGCCTGCAGCTTGAAGTATGACGGGGGTAATATTTGTTAAATAACCCTTTGTTGTCCCCGCCCCTTCCCCACACTACACTAGTGCCTGCTTTTGAACTGAGGTGGTAATGAACGATTATAAAATGACGCCAGGTGAATTGCGCGCGACCTGGGGCTTAGGGACTGTTTTCTCGCTGCGTATGCTTGGCATGTTTATGGTCCTGCCGGTTCTGACCACTTACGGAATGGCACTTCAGGGGGCCAGCGAAGCGTTGATTGGTCTGGCGATCGGCATTTACGGTCTCGCACAGGCTATTTTCCAGATTCCATTCGGGCTGCTTTCCGATCGCGTGGGCCGTAAGCCGCTGATCGTGGGCGGACTGATTATCTTTGTTATCGGCAGCATCATTGCCGCGCTGTCGCACTCCATTTGGGGCATCATTCTTGGGCGTGCGCTGCAAGGCTCCGGGGCTATTGCCGCCGCCGTCATGGCACTGCTTTCCGATTTAACGCGTGAGCAGAACCGTACCAAAGCGATGGCCTTTATCGGCGTCAGTTTTGGCGTGACCTTTGCCATCGCCATGGTGCTTGGCCCTGTCATTACCCATAAACTGGGGCTGAACGCGCTGTTCTGGATGATTGCCGTTTTAGCCACTATCGGGATCGCGCTAACGATTTGGGTGGTGCCGGACAGCAAAAATCATGTGCTGAACCGTGAATCAGGCATGGTGAAAGGCTGCTTTAGCAAAGTGCTTGTTGAGCCGCGCCTGCTTAAACTCAACTTTGGCATTATGTGTCTGCACATTCTGCTGATGTCGACGTTCGTGGCCCTGCCCGGGCAGTTGGCGGCAGCAGGATTCCCCGCTGCTGAACATTGGAAAGTTTATCTGGTGACGATGCTCATCTCTTTCGTCTCCGTCGTGCCTTTCATTATTTACGCCGAAGTGAAACGTCGCATGAAGCGCGTGTTCCTGACGTGTGTCGCGCTGCTCCTGATTGCCGAAATCGTGCTGTGGGGCTCCGGTCCGCACTTCTGGGAACTGGTCATCGGCGTGCAGATTTTCTTCCTCGCCTTTAATCTCATGGAAGCCCTGTTGCCCTCGCTTATCAGTAAAGAGTCCCCCGCGGGCTACAAAGGTACGGCGATGGGAATTTACTCCACCAGCCAGTTTCTCGGCGTCGCCATTGGCGGTTCGCTGGGCGGTTGGGTCGATGGCTTCTTTGATTCGCAGACGGTATTTCTTGCCGGTGCGCTGTTAGCGATGGCTTGGCTGCTGGTTGCCAGCACCATGAAAGAACCGCGCTACGTCAGCAGCTTGCGAATCGAGATCCCGGAAGGCGTCGATATTAGTGACGCGCTGAAACAGCGACTGGAGACAAAAGAGGGTATTAGCGAAGTGCTGCTTGTCCCGGAAGAGCGCAGCGCGTATGTCAAAATCGACAGCAAAGTGACAAACCGCTTTGAAGTGGAGCAGGCGATAAAGGCCTAAAAAAATGCCCGGCTTGCCGGGCATTTTCATCTTAATCGCGGAAGTTTTTAAACTGGAACGGTTGCCCCAAATCGCCACCACGCACCAGCGCCATCGCGCCCTGCAGGTCGTCACGGGATTTACCGGTCACACGAATCTCTTCACCCTGAATTTGCGACTGCACCTTCAGCTTGCTGTCTTTGATGAGTTTAACGATTTTCTTCTGCATCGCACTCTCAATACCCTGCTTCAGTTTCGCTTCAACGAACCAGGTTTTGCCGCTGTGCACAAACTCTTCAGGTACATCAAGAGACGCGCCCTCAATGCCGCGCTTTAACAGCTTCGCGCGTAAGATGTCGAGTAACTGATTCACCTGAAAATCAGATTCACTCAGCACCTTAATTGTCTTATTTGCGTCGTTCAGCTCAAAAGTCGCTTCAACACCGCGAAAATCAAAACGCGTCTCGAGTTCGCGGCTTGCGTTATCCACCGCGTTACGCACTTCCTGGATATCAACTTCTGAAACAATATCGAAAGATGGCATCTTTTCTTCTCCCTTCACTTTTGTTGCGTTGCATAATACCCGCAACGAGACATTTACCCCAAATAATTCGAGTTAAAGGAAGGCCAACGGCCATGCAACTTGAAGTATGAACGGGTTGACTGAATAGAAGCTTAGCTGACAACGCTATACTTAGGCTGTAACACCTGGCGCAGTTGCAGGTGAGGAGGAACAATGAAAATTACTGTGCTCGGATGCGGGGCCTTGGGACAACTTTGGCTTACCGCGCTGTGCAAACATGGACATGAGGTACAAGGTTGGCTACGTGTGCCGCAACCGTATTGCAGTGTAAATCTGATTGGTGAAGACGGGAGTATTTTCAACGAGTCCCTCATCGCTAACGATCCCGACTTTCTGGCACAAAGCGATCTTCTGCTGGTGACGTTAAAAGCGTGGCAGGTGTCGGACGCGGTAAAAGCGCTCAGTGCAACGCTGCCTCACACCACGCCCATTTTGCTCTTGCATAACGGCATGGGCACGATTGATGAGCTTAAAAACATTCCTCAGCCACTGCTGATGGCCATTACCACCCACGCGGCGCGGCGCGATGGCAACATCATTGTTCACGTCGCTAGCGGCGTGACGCATATGGGGCCGGCTCGCGAGCAGAATGGCGATTACAGTTATCTGGCGGACGTTCTGCAGAATGTGCTTCCAGATGTGGCCTGGTACAACACAATCCGCCCGCAACTGTGGCGCAAGCTGGCGGTCAGTTGCGTGATTAATCCGCTTACCGCGCTGTGGGATTGTCCAAACGGTGAGCTTAAAAAACATCCTGAAGAGGTGGCAGCGCTTTGCGCTGAGGTCGCCGCCGTAATGGAGCGCGAAGGCATCCATACCTCGGCAGAAGACGTTCGCTATTACGTCGAGCAGGTCATCGACAGTACGGCTGAGAACATCTCGTCAATGCTGCAGGACGTTCGCGCATTACGACACACGGAAATCGACTACATCACAGGTTACCTGCTTAAACGCGCCCGCGCACACGGCATCAGTGTGCCGGAAAATATCCGCCTGTATGACATGGTTAAACGTAAGGAGATTGAGTATGAGCGCGTCGGCACTGATTTGCCTCGCCCCTGGTAGCGAAGAAACAGAGGCAGTGACCACGATTGATTTACTGGTTCGCGCAGGAATTGCCGTCACAACGGCAAGCGTCGCCAGCGATGGCAATCTGACCATCACCTGCTCACGCGGCGTAAAGATTTTGGCGGATGCCCCGCTGGTCGAAGTGGCAGACGGTGACTACGACGTGATTGTGCTGCCTGGCGGACTGAAAGGCGCGGAGTGTTTCCGTGACAGTCCGCTGCTGGTTGAAACAGTCAGACAATTTCACCTGTCGGGCCGAATTGTAGCTACTATTTGCGCTTCGGCCGCAACCGTGCTGGTGCCGCATCAGCTCTTTCCGGTCGGGAATATGACGGGTTTCCCGACGCTCAAAGACCAGATTCCGGAAGAACAGTGGGTGGATAAACGCGTTGTATGGGATCCCCGCGTTAACCTGCTGACCAGCCAGGGTCCTGGCACGTCGATTGATTTTGCGCTCAAGATTATCGACCTGGTAGTGGGGCGTGAAAAAGCGCACGAGGTGGCGTCATCCCTGGTGATCGCTGCAGGAATTTATAATTACTACGGCTCGTGATGAATTTCGCCAGTCAGAAAAACAAAACGGCAACCCTGAGGTTGCCGTTTTTGATCTGCGAGGGATAAAGCCGGTTACGGGCGATACACCTTCACATTGGCAAAGCCCTGCTCGCGCAGATACAGCGCCTGCAAACGACTCATCACGCCGCGCTCACACCACAGAAGATAGGTTTTATCCTGCTCGAGATCGCCAAACTTGGTACTCAGCTTGTAGAAAGGCAGAGACATCACCTCGACGCCGTCTACTTTCAGCGGGCTGGCATCCTGTTCATCAACAGAGCGAATATCCAGAATCACATCGTTTGCGCTGAAACCGCTGACAGTTTCGACTTCGACAACGTCCTGCGCGGTCTGAGTCGCGATTTCACGGATATCCACGTTAGTGGCTTCGCCGACAACTTTATTCAGAATCGCAAAATCAAAGTTCTGCTCTTCGGCTTCGATTTTCGCCTTCACCGCTTTCACCGTTGGGCTTTTCGAGATCACGCCGCAGTATTCCGGCATGGTACGAGCAAAGTCTTCGGTACCGATTTCACGCGCCATATCAATGATATGTTCTTTGTCGTGAGAAATCAGCGGACGCAGAATCAGCGTATCGGACACGTTGTCGATCAGACGCAGGTTGGTGAGCGTCTGGCTGGAGACCTGGCCCAGCGCTTCGCCGGTCACCAGCGCCTGTACGCCGTAGCGCTCTGCCACCTGAGAGGCCGCACGCACCATCATGCGCTTCAGCACCACGCCCATCTGGCCGTCGTCCACTTTTTCGAGGATTTCGCCGACAACCGGTTCAAAGTTAATTGCGACAAAACGCACGCGATGGGAGCTGCCAAAGCGCTTCCACAGATAATGCGCCACCTGACGCACGCCGATTTCATGCGCAGCGCCGCCCAGGTTAAAGAAGCAGTAGTGCACGCGGCAGCCGCGACGCATCAGCATATAGCTGGACACGCCGGAGTCAAAACCGCCGGAGATCAGCGACAGCACATCTTCCTGGGTACCGATAGGGTAGCCGCCGATGCCTTCGTAGCGGCCTTTTACCAGCAGCAGGCGATCGTTCTCGATTTCGAGATTGACGGTCACGTCCGGACGCGTCAGTTTTACGCGCGCGGATTCAATATGCTGATTTAAACCGCCGCCAATATAGCGTTCGGCTTCAATAGAGGTGAATTCATGCTTGCCGCGGCGCTTGACGCGCACGCAGAACGATTTACCTTCAACTTCAGCGCGGAACTGTTCCAGCGCTTTTTCGAAGATATCGTGAAGCGAGGTGAACGGCACATCTTCGACGTCAAGAATGTGGTGAATCCCCGGAATACGCGTCAGCGCATCGCGGATATCCAGACGTTGGCTTTCGTCTTTGGCGCGCACTTCAATGTGATCCCAATGGCGCACAATCGCGAGCGTTTCTTCATACTCTTTTAATACGTTTCGAATGTTTCCGGTCAGCATTTTAATAAAGCGCAAACGCACAGATTGGCTTTTGATGGTGATTTCCGGGAACAATTTAATGATAAACTTCATGGCGGCAATGTTTCGTTGGCAAGCCCGCAAAGGCTTGTGATGGAAAGAGACAGCAACCCACACCCGTGGTTGCATCCAGGCGCAGGAGTATACCACCATCGCGACGCTCCTGTGCACATTGCGCGTTATTTGATAATTGTCCCGAGTCCGTTACCATGGCGGGGCTTAAAATATGAGAGTCAATATTCACTATGCCGAAGAAAAATGACGCCCCCGCCAGTTTTGAAACTGCGCTGAATGAACTGGAACAGATTGTGAACCGTCTGGAAAGCGGCGATCTCCCGCTGGAAGATGCGCTCAATGAATTCGAACGCGGCGTACAGCTTGCGCGCCAGGGGCAGGTCAAGCTGCAACAGGCGGAACAACGCGTGCAGATCCTGCTTTCCGACAGCGAAGATGCCGCCCCAACGCCTTTCACACCGGACGCTGAGTAAATGGATTTCTCCACAGAGCTTCAGGCGTGTGTTGAGCGTGCCAACGATGCGTTGCGCCGTTTTATTGAGCCACAGCCTTTTCAGAACACTCCTCTGGTTGCCGCCATGCACTATGGCGCACTCTTAGGTGGAAAGCGCTTGCGCCCGTTTTTAGTGTACGCAACGGGAAATATGTTTGGCATCAGCAGCAACACACTGGATGCACCCGCCGCCGCCGTTGAATGTATTCACGCTTATTCGCTCATTCATGATGATTTACCAGCCATGGACGACGACGATCTGCGTCGCGGTCAGCCAACCTGCCACATTAAGTTTGGCGAGGCGAATGCGATTCTGGCGGGCGATGCATTACAAACATTGGCGTTTTCCATCTTAAGCGATGCGCCGATGATCGAAGTGGCCGATCGTGACCGTCTGGCGATGGTTTCTGAGCTGGCAATGGCCAGCGGCGTCGCCGGGATGTGTGGCGGACAAGCGCTGGATCTTGAGGCCGAAGGGCATCAGGTTAATCTGGAACAGCTTGAGCGTATTCATCGCCATAAAACTGGCGCGTTGATTCGCGCAGCCGTTCGTCTGGGTGCGCTGAGCGCCGGTGAACGAGGCAGCAAAGCCTTGCCCATTCTGGATCGTTACGCTGAGAGTATCGGCCTCGCGTTCCAGGTACAGGATGACATTCTGGATGTGGTGGGCGATACTGCAACATTGGGAAAACGTCAGGGAGCGGATCAGCAACTTGGCAAAAGTACCTATCCCGCCCTACTGGGCCTTGAGCAAGCCCAACAAAAAGCCCGGGATCTGATTGATGATGCCCGCCAGTCGCTGAATGCGCTGGCCGCACAGTCACTTGATACCTCGGCACTGGAAGCGCTAGCGGACTACATAATCCAGCGTGATAAATAAACACACTTTCTCGATGAGCCTTTGATGAGTTTTGATATTGCCAAATACCCGACACTGGCGTTGGTTGACTCCACCCAGGAGTTACGTCTGTTGCCGAAAGAGAGCCTGCCGAAGCTGAGTGACGAATTACGTCGCTACTTGCTCGACAGCGTGAGTCGTTCCAGCGGACATTTCGCCTCCGGACTTGGCACGGTGGAGCTGACCGTGGCGCTTCACTACGTCTATAACACCCCGTTCGATCAGCTGATCTGGGACGTCGGGCATCAGGCTTATCCCCACAAAATTTTGACCGGCCGTCGCGATAAAATCGGCACAATTCGCCAGAAAGGCGGCCTGCATCCGTTCCCGTGGCGCGGTGAGAGCGAATTCGACGTGTTAAGCGTGGGACACTCCTCAACCTCTATTTCTGCGGGCATCGGCATCGCCGTTGCCGCGGAGAAAGAGAATAAACAGCGCCGCACCGTGTGCGTGATTGGCGATGGCGCGATCACCGCTGGCATGGCGTTTGAAGCGATGAACCACGCCGGTGACATCAAGCCGGATATGCTGGTGATTCTCAACGATAACGAAATGTCGATCTCCGAGAACGTCGGTGCGCTGAATAATCACCTGGCACAACTGTTGTCCGGCAAGCTTTACTCCACCCTGCGCGAAGGCGGCAAAAAAGTCTTCTCGGGCGTACCACCGATCAAAGAACTGCTCAAACGCACTGAAGAACACATTAAAGGCATGGTGGTGCCGGGCACGCTGTTTGAAGAGCTGGGCTTTAACTATATCGGCCCGGTTGACGGGCACGATGTGCTTGGCCTGGTCACGACGCTCAAAAACATGCGCGACCTGAAAGGCCCGCAGTTCCTGCACATCATGACGAAAAAAGGGCGTGGCTACGAGCCAGCGGAAAAAGATCCGATCACTTTCCATGCCGTGCCAAAATTCGATCCCACCAGCGGCTGTCTGCCGAAAAGCAGCGGCGGTATGCCGAGCTATTCTAAAATCTTTGGCGACTGGCTGTGTGAAACGGCGGCCAAAGACAACAAGCTGATGGCCGTAACGCCCGCCATGCGCGAAGGCTCCGGCATGGTGGAATTTTCCAAAAAATACCCGGATCAGTATTTTGACGTCGCGATTGCTGAACAGCACGCGGTGACATTCGCCGCAGGTCTGGCGATTGGTGGCTATAAACCGATTGTGGCGATCTATTCGACCTTCCTGCAGCGCGCGTACGATCAGGTGATCCATGATGTCGCGATCCAGAAACTGCCTGTGCTGTTTGCTATCGATCGCGCCGGTATCGTCGGTGCCGACGGCCAGACGCACCAGGGCGCGTTTGATCTCTCCTTCCTGCGCTGTGTGCCCGATATGGTGGTCATGACGCCGAGCGACGAGAACGAATGCCGTCAGATGCTGTTCACCGGCTATCACTATCAGGATGGCCCAAGCGCAGTACGTTATCCGCGCGGCAACGCTGTGGGTGTCGAGCTGGAACCGCTGACCAAAATGCCGATTGGCAAAGGTATCGTGAAACGTCATGGTGAAAAGCTGGCGATTTTGAATTTCGGGACGTTAATGCCGGAAGCGGCAAAAGTCGCCGAGTCGATGAACGCGACACTCGTGGATATGCGCTTCGTCAAACCGCTCGACGAAACGTTGATTCTGGAAATGGCTTCCCGTCATGAAGTGCTGATTACGCTCGAGGAAAACGCCATTATGGGCGGCGCGGGCAGCGGCGTGAACGAAGTGCTGATGGCGAATCGCAAGCCGATTCCGGTACTCAATCTCGGTCTGCCCGATCGCTTTATTCCGCAGGGCACGCAGGACGAAGCCCGCGCGGAGATTGGTCTTGATGCCGCGGGAATCGAAGCAAAAATCCGCACCTGGCTCGCCTAATCCCTCCCCTTTCCGCTCCTGCTATGCTTAAAGGTAATTTTTTAAGTGAACAGCAGGAGTGGAACCATGCAATACAATACATTAGGAAAAACAGACCTTAAGGTTTCCCGTCTTTGTCTGGGCTGTATGACATTTGGCGAGCCCGACCGGGGGAATCACGCCTGGACGCTGCCGGAAGAGAGTAGCCGTTTCATCATCAAACGCGCCCTCGAGGGCGGGATTAACTTTTTTGATACGGCGAACAGCTATTCCGACGGGAGCAGCGAGGAGATCGTGGGCCGTGCGCTGCGGGATTTCGCCCGCCGCGAAGATGTGGTGGTAGCCACCAAGGTTTACTATCCATCTGGTGAATTACGCGAAGGCCTTTCACGTGCGCAGATCCTTCAGTCCATTGATGACAGCCTGAGACGTCTGAACATGGATCATGTCGATCTCCTGCAAATCCACCGCTGGGATTACAACACGCCAATTGAAGAAACCCTCGAAGCGCTGAATGACGTGGTGAAAGCCGGTAAAGCGCGTTATATCGGCGCGTCATCCATGCATGCCTCCCAGTTTGCCGAAGCGCTCAATCTTCAGGCGCAGCACGGCTGGGCACGATTTGTCACCATGCAGGATCACTACAATCTTATCTATCGCGAAGAAGAACGTGAAATGCTACCGCTGTGCTATCAGGAAGGCGTGGCGGTGATTCCGTGGAGCCCGCTGGCGCGCGGACGTTTAACCCGTCCATGGGGCGAAACGACCGCCCGCTCTGTTTCCGATGAGGTCGGTAAAAAACTGTATAACGATACTGAAGCCAGCGATGCCCAGATCGCAGAGCGTCTGGCTGCCATTGCGGAAGATACGGGCGCAACGCGTGCGCAGGTCGCGCTGGCGTGGCTGCTCAGCAAACGCGGCGTCGCCGCGCCAATTATCGGCACATCGCGAGAAGAACAGCTAGATGAGTTACTGAATGCGGTGGATTTAACGCTGACACCTGAGCAAATCGCTGAACTCGAAACGCCGTATCAGCCACATCCGGTGGTGGGATTTAAATAACCGTCACGCATGTTGCTCCCCTCTCCCAAAGAGAGAGGGGATTGATTGGCCGCAATGTATTACGCGAAGTGATCGTAACCTTTCCAGTCGAGCGTAACGGGCGCACCGTTGCGGGTAAATTGCAGCCCTTCGCTCTCCGGAAGAATTTGTCCAATACAGGTAAACGGCGCGCCAAGATTATTCAGCGCGATATCCAGCGTGCCACGATTGAGTTCCGGCACGGTGAAGCACAGCTCATAATCTTCGCCACCAGAAAGCGCCCAGCGCAGTGCCTGCTCAGGTTCAACGTGTCGGCGAAGTTGCTCTGACAGTGGGAACGCATCCAGATCAACGCGCGCGCCAACGCCGCTGGCTTTCAGGATATGGCCTAAATCAGAGATCAAACCATCGGAGAGATCAATGGCCGAGTTGGCACGATCGCGCAGTGCCTGGCCGTGTAAAATACGCGGCGTTGGGCGCAAATGACGCTTCACCAGATAGGCCGCGTCAGCCGCGTCGCTCACCGTTAAACGGTCCTGCAAAATGGCCAGCCCCGCCGCACTGTCGCCCGGCGTACCGGTGACATAAATCCAGTCTCCGGGTTTCGCTCCCGAGCGTTTCAGCGCACGGCCAACAGGCACATAGCCGTGGATTGCCAGCGTCATCGACAATGGACCGGCCGTCGTATCACCGCCAATCAGCTGCATATCGTAGTAATTGAGCTGGTCAAACAGCGCATCGCTAAACGCTTCTAGCCAGGCTTCATCCACGTTGGGTAACGTCAGAGCCAGCGTTAACCACGCCGGATCGGCTCCCATCGCTGCCAGATCGCTCACGTTGACCGCTAGCGCTTTGTAGGCCAGATCGGCTGGATTGATATCCGCGAGAAAGTGACGCCCACACACTAAGGTGTCGGTGCTGATCGCAAGAGTCTGTTTTTCAGGAATATTAAGCAGTGCGCAGTCATCGCCGATACCGGTTTCAACATCAAGACGAGAGGTTCGGACACGGTCAAAATAACGGGCAATCAGGGAGAATTCGCCGCAAGCCATACGTTATGCCTCAGCAAAGAAAAGAAAAAACCGGAGCCCACGCTGCCCAACGGCAACGCAGAACTCCGGCTTACGGATCACTTTTTACGGGGACGGATCGCAGGTGCGGCTTTATCCAGCACGCCGTTCACAAACTTGTGGCTGTCTTCAGCGCCGAAGGTTTTCGCCAGTTCGATCGCTTCGTTGATCGCCACTTTATAGGGCACATCATCACGTTTAGCCAGCTCGAACAGCGCAATGCGCAGCACCGCTTTTTCAACCTGGCCCAGCTCTTCGAGCAGACGGGACAGGTACGGCTTCATCAGACCATCGAGATACGCGCTATTAGTCGCCACTCCCGACAGCAGTTCACGGAAGTACAGGACATCAACGTCTTTGACGTCTTGTTCCGCCAGGAACTGGTATTCGACATCAGCGATGTCGTTCTGGGACAACTGCCAGGAGTATAGTGCCTGGACAGCACACTCACGGGCGCGGCGACGAGCAGCAGGTTTCACGGATTTCCCCTTACAAAAATCAGGCCTTAATGGCTTTCAATACGTTGATCATTTCAAGCGCAGTCAGTGCAGCTTCTGCACCTTTGTTGCCAGCTTTGGTGCCAGCACGTTCAATGGCTTGTTCAATACTTTCAGTGGTCAGCACGCCGAAAGCGACAGGAATTTCGGCTTCCTGCGCAACGTGCGCCAGACCATTACTTGCACCACCCGCAACGTATTCGAAGTGAGCAGTGCCGCCGCGAATAACCGTACCCAGTGCAATCACCGCGTCGTATTTACCGGTTTTCGCCAAAGCGCCCGCTGCCAACGGCAGTTCGTAAGCACCTGGAACCCAAACAACGGTAATGTTTTCGTCTTTCACCTGACCAATACGTTTCAGTGCGTCAATCGCACCGTCCAGCAGGCTGTCGTTGATGAAGTTGTTGAAACGCGCAATGGTGATGGCGACGCGAGCGTCCGGGGTAGCAACAGCAGCTTCAATAATGTTCATACTCTTCCTTTACGGGTTCATTTGGCCCCGCAGGGGGGCGGATTTTATCATAATACTTCGCGTACTGCTTCCCTATTTCGGAAGGCATTACAAAGGTGTTAAATGCAGACAAACATCCGGACCGACCGGGCGAATGTCGCTGAATTTGAGTTGCGGCGCATCAGCCAGTTTTTCGAGACCAGGCAGAGCAAACAAGCCACGCGCCTCGTGACCTAATAATTTAGGCGCTACGTAGACGATCAGTTCATCCACAAGCCCTGCCTGTAATAGCGCGCCCGCAAGCGTCGGACCCGCCTCAACCCAGATACTGTTGACCTGCTGTTTGCCGAGTAGCATCATCAGGACGACTAAATCGAGATGACCTTTGTGCTCCGGCACCATAATGCTGCGCACATGTTCTGGCCACTGGCGATCGTCTTCTTTTGTGCGCGCAAAAAGCGTTTCACCAGGTTGCTGCACGATACGATGCGCAGGGGTGACGCGGTTCTGGCTATCAATCACAATTCGCAGCGGCTGACGCAAATTCTCTTGCGGATAAAGCGCCTGCGTATCCTGATTCAGTTCGTCCCAGCGCACAGTCATGGCAGGATCATCAGCCAAAACCGTTTCGCTGCTGGTGAGAATAGCATGGCTTTGCGCACGCAGACGTTGCACATCGCGCCTTGATTGCGGTGAGGTTACCCACTGGCTTTCACCGTTTGCCATCGCCGTTCGGCCATCAAGCGAAGCACCGAGCTTTAACTGAATATAGGGGAAACCGGTACGCATGCGTTTGAGGAAGCCCTTATTAAGTGCTTCTGTATCAGCCATCATCAAGCCATGGCTGACGTCGATCCCTTCCTGCTGCAGGCGATACAGGCCGCGTCCGGCAACCTGAGGATTGGGATCTTGCATCGCAGCGACAACGCGCGCCACGCCGGCATCAATCAGCGCCTCGCAGCACGGCGGCGTTCGCCCATGATGGCTACAGGGTTCAAGCGTGACATAGGCCGTGGCACCCCGCGCCTTTTCGCCCGCCATACGCAAAGCGTGGACTTCGGCATGAGGTTCACCGGCGCGATAGTGGAATCCTTCGCCGACAATTACGCCGTCTTTGACGATAACGCAGCCAACGTTGGGATTGGGATGGGTTGTGAACCGTCCACGCTGCGCAAGTTTCAGCGCGCGCGCCATGTAAATCTCATCCTGCATGCGCTTAATCCTGTAGACGGGCGATCTCTTCGCCAAATTCTTTGATATCTTCGAAGCTGCGATAGACAGACGCGAAGCGGATGTAGGCCACTTTATCGAGCTTTTTCAATTGCTCCATGACCAGATTGCCGATCATTTTGCTCGGCACTTCGCGTTCGCCGGTCCCACGCAAATACGATTTGATGTGATTCAATGCCATTTCAACGTCATCTGCGCTGACTGGCCGTTTTTCCAGTGCTTTCAACATCCCTTTGCGCAGTTTTTCTTCGTTAAACGGCTCGCGCACGTCGTTACTTTTCACGACGCGCGGCATTACCAGCTCCGCCACCTCAAAAGTCGTAAAACGTTCGTTGCAGACCAGACACTGCCGACGACGGCGAACAGAGGAGCCTTCCCCTACGAGACGAGAGTCGATTACTTTGGTATCCACGGCGGAACAGAATGGGCAATGCATACGGTGTCCTGACTATCTGGTTAACTGAACTCTATTTTAACCCGAACTGGGCTGACAACAAAGGAAGAGCGCTTTTTGAGATAAAGGATCTATACCAGACGGCATCTTACTGACTACTATTACGATAATCCGTTATTTTTATGGAAATAAACGCAATGACAAGACGTTACCTAAGAATACTCGCGCTGGGAAGTCTCTTCACGCTAAGCGCCTGCGCACAGCAAAGCGAAGTCCGTCAAATGAAGCAAAGCGTCAGTACGCTTAACAGCGCAATGACGAAACTGAACCAGGAAACGGTAAAGATCACCCAGCAAAATGCGCTGAATGCCAAATCCAGCAGCGGTGTCTATTTGTTACCCGGCGCTAACACGCCAGCGCGCCTGCAAAGCCAGGTCGGTACGCTGAAAATGTCTCTGGTCAATATTGCGCCCAATGCTGAAGGGACAAGCGCCACCTTGCGTATTCAGGGCGAATCTAACGATCCGCTGCCTGCGTTTAGCGGCACCGTAGAATGGGGGCAAATTCAGGGAACCACCGAAAGCTTCCAGGAAGTGAACGTGAAAAACCAGCTTATTAATGCCCCCGCAAGCGTGCTGGCGCCAAGCGATGTGGATATCCCGCTGCAATTGAGTGGCATTACGCCCGATCAATTAGGTTTCATCCGCATCCACGATATCCAGCCTGTCGTTCAGTAATCCTTTTTAGCGAAACGCGTGTCACGCGTTTCGCTCCCCTTCCTTCCCTTCCGCAAAGATTGGCAACTTATCGGTTTGCCATTACAACCCCCGCCGTTTAAAGTACGCAAACGTGAACGCAATCGATTACGTGAATGAGAGATATGTGAAACAACACATATTTTTGTGAGCAAGGATTCCTATAATAGGCTCCGCAGAAACACGAAATATTTTGAAACGCAAATCGCGCATTTTTCACTCCCGGAAGGGAATTTCAATCAGTGGCATGATTATGAAAAAAACATTATTAGCAGCCGGTGCAGCGCTGGCACTTTCCTCTTCTTTCGCTGTTAACGCAGCAGAGAACGCAAAACCTGAGTATGTTTCCGACTGGTGGCACCAGAGCGTCAACGTCGTTGGTAGCTACCACACCCGCTTTGGGCCGCAAATCCGTAACGATACCTATCTGGAATATGAAGCTTTCGCTAAGAAAGACTGGTTTGATTTCTATGGTTACATGGACGCGCCAGTATTCTTCGGTGGTAACACCGAAGCGAAAGGTATCTGGAACCATGGTTCTCCACTGTTTATGGAAATCGAGCCGCGCTTCTCTATCGACAAGCTGACAGGCGCAGATCTGAGCTTCGGTCCATTTAAAGAGTGGTATATCGCGAACAACTATATTTACGATATGGGTCGCAACGCTTCCGGTCGCCAGAGTACCTGGTATATGGGTCTGGGTACTGACATCGACACCGGTCTGCCGATGAGCCTGTCCATGAACGTGTATGCGAAATACCAGTGGCAGAACTACGATTCAGCAAACGCGAATGAATGGGATGGCTACCGTTTCAAAGTGAAATACTTTGTGCCGATCACCCAGCTGTGGGGTGGCAACCTGAGCTATATTGGCTTCACCAACTTCGACTGGGGTTCAGAACTGGGCGATAAGAGCGATTACGCTGAGAACGGTATTAAGGAGCGTACCAACGACTCTATCGCGTCCAGCCACATTCTGGCCCTGAACTACGATCACTGGCATTACTCAGTGGTTGCACGTTACTGGCACAACGGCGGTCAGTGGAACGACGATGCCGACCTGAAATGGATGAAAGAAAACGTCCGTTCTACCGGTTGGGGTGGATACCTGGTCGTAGGTTACAACTTCTAATCCCGGTAACGCTTGAGTGCGCTTCGCTTAATCGGCCTTGCGCCTCGAAGATAAAAAAGCCAGCTATGCTGGCTTTTTATTTGTCGATTTCAGCGCCACTGTCCGGATTGAATGCAAGAGTTCCGCTAACCACCGGGATACCCTCCATAAAAAAATCCCGGCCTTATGACCGGGATTTCAGTGTCAGAATGCTGTTGCCATTACGGCAGGATAGACGGCTGATCCGCCCCTTCCTTTTCAACTTTCTGCTGGATCAGGTGCTCACGCTTCATACCCAGTTTCAACGCCAGCGCGGACGCGACGTAGATTGAGGACGCCGTACCGATGGAGACACCGATCAGCATGGTCAGCGAGAAGCCTTCCAGAATCGGGCCACCGAAGAGGAACAGCATCAGGATAACCATCAAGGTCGTGCCGGATGTGATCAACGTACGGTGCAGCGTTTGAGTCAGTGAAACGTTAAAGATTTCATACGGCGTACCGCGACGGATCTTACGGAAGTTCTCACGAATACGGTCCGATACCACGATACTGTCGTTCAGTGAGTAACCGATAACCGACATCAGAGATGCCACAATCGTCAGGTCGACCTCAATATGGAACAGCGACAGCACGCCCATCGTAATGACCACGTCGTGCGCCAGTGAGATAACCACACCCGCAGCAAGACGCCACTCGAAGCGAAAACCGACGTACACCAGAATGGAAATCAGCGCCACCAACAGTGCCATGGCACCGTTTTGCGCCAGATCCGCACCGACGCTCGGGCCGACGAATTCGATACGCTTAACGGTCGCATCCTGGCTGGTCGCTTCGTTAATCACGTTAACGACCTTGCTTCCCAGTTCCTGACTGCCGTTGGCATCGTGAACCGGAGGCATACGCACCATGATGTCGCGGCTGCTACCGAAGTTCTGCAGCTGCGGCTCTTCAAAGCCCGCCTTCTGCAGCGCTTCGCGCATTTGGTCCATATCAGCCGGTTTTTCCAGCGTGATTTCAATCACCGTACCACCGGTGAAATCAAGACCCCAGTTAAAACCGCGGACGCCAATGATGGCAATCGAGACAATCAGCAGAAAACCTGAAATGCCGAAAGCCCAGTAGTCCCAGCGCATAAAGTCCCAGACTTTACGGCCGTGGTTCAATTGTTCAACAGTATATTCCTGTGCCACAACGCACTCCTCAGATAGACAGCTTTTTGACGCGCTTGCCGCCATACAGCAGGTTCACGATGGCACGGGTGCCGACAATAGCGGTAAACATTGACGTTGCCACACCGATACCGGTTGTAATAGCAAAGCCTTTGATTGCGCCAGTCCCCACTGCATACAGGATAAGAACCTTAATCAGTGTTGTTACGTTTGCATCGAAGATGGAGCTGAAAGCGCCTTTATAGCCTTCGTCGATCGCTTGTTGTACGGAGCGACCGTTGCTCAATTCTTCTTTAATACGTTCGTTTATCAATACGTTGGCGTCGACCGCCACCGCAAGGGTGAGAACGATACCTGCAATACCCGGCATGGTCAGCGTCGCCCCTGGCAGCAGGGACATAATGCCGATGATCAATACCAGGTTTGCGATCAGCGCGGTGGTCGCAATCAGGCCAAACTTCTTATAGAAGAACAGCATGAAGAGAATCGAAACCGCCAGACCTGCCAGACACGCTTCCAGGCCCTGAGTGATGTTCTGCATCCCCAGCGTTGGACCAATGGTACGTTCTTCAACGATCTGAATAGGCGCAATCAGCGCACCGGCACGCAGCAGCAGAGAGAGCTGACGCGCTTCGTTTGGGTTACTGATGCCGGTAATACGGAAGCTGTTACCCAGGCGAGACTGGATATTGGCGACGTTGATCACCTCTTCCTCTTTCACCAGGATTGCACGACCATTAGCATCTTTCTTACCGCTGTCTTTGTACTCCACGAACAAGGTCGCCATCGGTTTACCGATGTTATCCTTGGTGAAGTTCGACATGATGTTACCACCGGCGCTATCAAGCGAGATGTTAACCTGCGGCTGGTTGTATTCGTCCTGATTAGACGTGGAGTCAGTAATGTGGTCACCGGTGAGAATAACACGCTTGTACAGCACAACAGGCTGACCTTCACGCGTTTCTTTCACTTCGGAATCACCAGGCACACGACCAGACGCCGCGGCAGATTGGTCCACATTAGTGTTCACCAGACGGAATTCCAGTGTCGCTGTCGCACCCAAAATTTCTTTGGCGCGCGCAGTGTCCTGGATACCCGGCAGTTCTACCACGATACGGTCTGAACCCTGGCGCTGTACCAGCGGCTCAGCAACACCAAGCTGGTTTACACGGTTACGCAGGATATTGATGTTCTGCTGTACCGCATATTCACGCGCTTCGCTCAGACGGGCATCGGTCATCACGGCACGCAGCTGGTTGCTACCCTGACGTGAAATCACCAGATCGCGGTGACGCGTAGAGAGATAATCCACTGCCTGATCGCGAGCGGCAGCATCACGGAAAGTGATGCTCATTCCGTAGTTATCTTCCTTACGCACGGTGGTGTAAGGAATGCCTTTTTCGCGCAGATCGCTGCGCAGGCCGTCCATATTCTGTTCCTGCAGTTTGCCAAGCGCAGTATCCATATCCACTTCCATCAGGAAGTGAACGCCACCACGCAGATCAAGACCGAGTTTCATCGGCTCTGCATTGATAGAGGCTAACCAACGCGGGGTTGCAGGAGCAAGGTTCAACGCCACGACATATTTATCACCCAGCACGCTCACCAGCGCTTCACGGGCGCGGAGCTGCGTGTCGGTGGTGTCGAAGCGAGCAAGAATAGCGCCCTCTTCCAGTGCCACAGACTTAGCGGTAATTTTTTCTTGTTGTAAAGTGTTCTGGACCTGGATCAGCGTTTGCTCACTGGCGGCGACACCGCGCGCGCCAGTGATTTGAACAGCCGGATCCTCACCATACAGGTTGGGAAGCGCGTACAGCAGGCCGACGATAATCACGACGACCAGCATGATGTACTTCCACAAAGGATAACGGTTTAACACGGCAGTTCCCTTTGGGAGAAGTTAGATTACAGCGCTTTCATAGTGCCTTTCGGCAGTACGGCAGCGACAAAGTCACGTTTGATAACCACTTCAGTGGTGTCGTTCAGCGCAATAGAGATATAGCCAGTTTCAGCCACTTTCGTTACGCGACCGACCAGACCGCCGTTGGTCAGAACTTCATCACCTTTCGCGATGGAGCTCATCAGGTTTTTGTGTTCTTTGGTACGTTTCTGCTGTGGACGCAAGATCATGAAATAGAAAATCAGACCAAACACCGCCAGCATCAGAATCAGAGACATCGGGCTGCCCTGCGACGGAGCGCCTGTTGCTGCTACCGCATCAGAAATAAAAAAGCTCATTCAAATTCCCTCATTTATAAAATTAGTCAACGTTCAAAGGTGGAACATCACGTCCCTGACGTTGGTAAAAATCAGTTACGAAGCTCTCTAATTTACCCTCTTCGATAGCCTTACGTAAACCAGCCATTAAGCGCTGATAATAACGAAGATTATGAATGGTATTAAGACGCGCCCCTAAAATCTCATTGCAACGATCGAGATGATAAAGATACGCGCGAGAATAGTGACGACAGGTATAGCAATCACACTCGGCGTCAAGCGTACTGGTATCGCTTTTATGCTTCGCATTACGAATTTTCACCACGCCATCGGTCACAAAAAGATGTCCGTTACGCGCGTTACGGGTTGGCATAACGCAATCGAACATATCAATGCCGCGACGTACACCTTCAACCAGATCTTCTGGTTTGCCTACGCCCATCAGGTATCGTGGTTTGTCTTCAGGGATTTGCGGGCAAACATGCTCCAGAATACGGTGCATGTCTTCCTTTGGCTCACCCACAGCCAAACCGCCGACAGCGTAGCCATCAAAACCTATCTCTACCAGACCTTTAACCGAGATATCACGTAAATCTTCGTAAACACTGCCCTGAATAATGCCGAACAGCGCATTTTTGTTTTCGAGGGAGTCAAAACGGTCACGGCTACGCTGCGCCCAGCGCAGGGACATTTCCATCGAACGCTTCGCGTAATCCCAGTCCGCCGGGTATGGCGTACATTCGTCGAAGATCATGACGATATCGGAACCGAGATCGTACTGAATCTCCATCGATTTTTCTGGATCGAGGAAAATAGGATCGCCGTTGATCGGGTTGCGGAAGTGCACACCTTTTTCAGTGATCTTACGAATATCACCGAGGCTGAAGACCTGGAAGCCGCCGGAATCGGTCAGAATCGGGCCTTTCCACTGCATAAAGTCATGCAGGTCGCCGTGCAGCTTCATCACTTCCTGACCCGGGCGCAGCCACAGGTGGAAGGTGTTGCCGAGGATAATCTGCGCGCCAGTGGCTTCAACTTCTTCCGGCGTCATCCCCTTTACGGTGCCGTAAGTACCCACAGGCATAAATGCTGGCGTTTCGACCACGCCGCGATCAAACACCAGGCGACCGCGGCGAGCGCGTCCGTCGGTGGTATCGAGTTCAAATTTCATTTTTTCTCCGGCGTCAGAAAAACAGTCCAACGCAATTTCTCGTCATATGCCGAGAAGTTTATGTGCCGCGGACTTATTCCCCGACACGCTCATTCAAAGCCTGCGGATTGTACGTGATAAACATCGCGTCCCCGTAGCTAAAAAAGCGATAATTTTGTTCTACCGCAGCCTTGTACGCATTCATTGTATTCTGATAACCCGCAAACGCGGAAACCAGCATAATCAATGTCGATTCAGGCAGATGGAAATTGGTCACCAGTGCATCAATCACGGTGTATTGATAGCCCGGGTAAATAAAGATTTTCGTGTCGCCAAAGAACGGCTCGATCAGATCTTTTTTGGCCGCCTGGGCCGCACTTTCGAGCGAACGAACCGACGTCGTCCCCACTGCGATCACGCGGTTACCTCGGGCTTTGGCGGCCAGCACCGCATCAACCACATCCTGCGGCACTTCGGCATATTCGGAGTGCATAATGTGATCTTCAATAGTGTCCACACGCACCGGCTGGAACGTCCCCGCACCGACATGCAGCGTCACAAACGCCATTTCGATGCCTTTTTCGCGCAGTCTTTCCAGAAGCGGCTCATCAAAATGCAGCCCCGCCGTTGGCGCGGCTACTGCGCCTGGCTTCTGGCTGTAAACGGTCTGATAAAGTTCGCGGTCTGCGTCTTCATCCGGACGGTCGATATAAGGCGGCAGCGGCATATGGCCGATAGCATTCAGAATATCCAGCACGGGACGCGCGTCATTAAACTCCACTTCGAACAGCGCATCGTGACGGGCGACCATGGTGGCGTTAATGCTTTCGTCGTCGCCCAGCAGCAGTTCCGCGCCCGGCTTTGGCGCTTTGGATGCGCGAATATGTGCCAGAATACGTTTGTCATCGAGCATACGCTCGACCAGCACTTCAATCTTGCCACCGCTGGCTTTGCGGCCAAACAGACGCGCCGGGATCACGCGGGTATTGTTAAAGACCAGCAAATCACCGGGGTTGAGCTTGTCGAGTAAATCGGTGAAAGTACCGTGCGTCAGCGCGCCCGTTGGCCCGTCCAGCGACAGCAAGCGGCAACCACTGCGCTCAGGCTGCGGATAGTGGGCAATCAGGGATTCAGGTAATTCAAAGGAGAAATCGGCGACGCGCATGACTTATACTCGTGACTTAAAAACAGGCGGCTTAGTCTAGTGCTCGCGCCTCTTTGCTGCAACACCTAGCCGTAATCGGACACTAAAACGCATGAATTTTCTCGCTCACCTGCACCTCGCCCATCTCGCGGACAGCTCACTTTCCGGCAATTTGCTGGCTGATTTTGTGCGCGGCAACCCCACGCAAGCGTATCCCACCGACGTGGTGGACGGTATTTTCATGCATCGCCGCATTGATGTGCTGACCGATAATCTGCCCGAAGTGAAAGAAGCCAAAGAGTGGTTCCGCCCCGAGACGCGTCGCGTCGCGCCGATCACGCTGGACGTGATGTGGGATCATTTTCTGTCGCGTCACTGGGCGCAGCTTTCGCCTGAGATGCCGTTACCGGAATTTGTGCGTTACGCCCACTCCCAGGTCGCGATGATTTTACCGGACTCACCGCCGCGCTTCGTCAATCTGAACGAATACCTGTGGTCGGAACGCTGGCTGGAGCGCTATCGCGAGATGGATTTCATCCAGCGGGTGCTGAATGGAATGGCGAGCCGCCGCCCGCGTCTGGATGCACTTCGTGACTCCTGGCAGGACTTAGACACCCATTATGACGCACTGGAGAGCCGCTTCTGGCAGTTCTATCCGCGCATGATGGTGCAAGCGAAAAACAAACAACTGTAATAGAGACGCGATTGATAGGTAAAAGCTCGTTGAACGATTGCTCACGCCTCTTTGTCTTAATCGCAATCCCTCTCTATAATGGCCCGCGTTGCGTTCCAAAATAACCTTAGTCACTACAGGAGAATCACATGGTTCTGGTAACTCGTCCGGCTCCGGATTTTACAGCTGCAGCAGTTCTGGGCAACGGTGAAATCGTTGAAAACTTCAATTTCAAACAGCACACCAACGGTAAAGCGACCGTCCTGTTCTTCTGGCCGATGGATTTCACCTTCGTTTGCCCGTCTGAACTGATCGCATTCGACAAACGTTACGAAGAATTCCAGAAACGTGGCGTTGAAGTTGTGGGTGTTTCCTTCGACTCTGAGTTTGTACACAACGCATGGCGTAACACCCCTGTCGACAAAGGCGGCATCGGTGCAGTGAAATACGCAATGGTTGCGGACATCAAACGCGAAATCCAGCAGGCTTACGGTATCGAACATCCGGACGCTGGCGTTGCACTGCGCGGTTCTTTCCTGATCGACGCAAACGGCATCGTTCGTCACCAGGTCGTGAACGATCTGCCACTGGGTCGTAACGTTGACGAAATGCTGCGCATGGTTGACGCGCTGCAGTTCCACGAAGAGCACGGCGAAGTGTGCCCGGCTCAGTGGGAAAAAGGCAAAGAAGGTATGAACGCGTCTCCAGACGGCGTGGCAAAATACCTGTCTGAGAACGTATCCAGCCTGTAATTATTTAGACTGTTTACGCAAAAAGCCCGCTGATGCGGGCTTTTTTGTGTCTGTTATGCAAAGCCGTAGAATCGCTAATTACCGAACCACACCGACGCAGAAATCGCAGGTAAAGAAAGCACACCTTCTTGCAGATCCGCTTTCCCCTCTTTTAGCAGCCAGCGTTCAACGTTGAGCAACGGCGAATCGTCCAGCACCACTTCACACGCCTCGCCGCGGTTAATCGCCACCAGCACGCGCTGCTGGTTATACACGCGCGCAAACACCACCACGTTAGCGTGGGCATACACCACCTGACAGCCGCCGTAGCGCAGCGCCTGACTGTGCTTACGCAGTTTCGCCAGCCGTTGATAAAGCGCAAACAGGTTTTTATCCTGCTTGTCGGGATCCCACGGGAAGGTCTTGCGACAGAACGGATCGTTATTACCGTCCAGCCCGATCTCATCACCGTAGTAAATGCACGGAACGCCCGGCCAGGTAAACAGCCAGGTCACCGCCAACGGCAAGCGCGCCACGTCTTTACCGAGTAACGATTTAAAGCGCGCAGTATCGTGGCTATCCAGCTGGTTAAACATGCGTAACTGCTGCTGATGCGACAGGCTGGCGCGATAGTTATCCATCCACTTGATGCATATTTCCGCGTCGATCAGCTGCGGATCGTACGAAATATCGGTGTTGGCGAGAAATCCCCATAACGGGAACGTAAAGCCGCGATAGTTCATCGCCGAATCTTCCGCATCCGCCTGTAACCACTGGCGCGCATCGCCAAAATGCTCACCAAACACAAACGCGTCTGGATTTGCCGCCTTAGCCGACTGGGTGATGCCGGTGACATGCTGAATGTTATTCCGCGCCCCGCCGCCCTCGCCAAGCATATGCACCACGTCCAGTCGCCAGCCGTCCATATTCCACGGCGCTTTTAACCAGTGGCGAACAATGCTGTCTTCACCGCCGTAAATCTCGCCAACTAATGACGGCGACTGGAAATCCAGTTTCGGCAAGCTGGCATACCCCAGCCAGTCAAGCGCATGACCATCATCGCTAAAGCTGTACCAGTCCCGCTGCGGTGAATCCGGGTTGTGACACGCGCCGCCCATCGTTTGATTGTGGCGGTCAAACCAGGCGTGGGAATCGCCGCTATGGTTGAACACACCGTCCAGAATCAAACGCATTCCCTCACGCCGCGTATTTTGCCGCAGGCGCAGCAGGGCTTCGTCACCGCCAAACTGTTCATCAACGTGGCGATAATCCTCGGTGTCGTATTTATGCACGCTGGGCGCTTTGAATACCGGATTGAGATACAGCGCGGTTACGCCCAGCTTTTTCAGATACGGCAGTTTCTCGCTGATCCCATCCAGATCGCCGCCGTAAAACGTCGATCCGCCCGCCTGAGCGGTCAGCGGCTCATCCCACGCTTTACGAATAATGTCGTGCCCTGCAGCGTGATGGTAGTAGACCTTATCCTGCTCAGACGTCCGCTTTTCGCTACGCGCAAACCGGTCGGGAAAGATTTGATAAAAGACCTGATCGTTAACCCACTGCGGACCGTTGTCCGGATAATCGACGGCAAACTGTTCCATTCGCGTCGGCGGGAAATGGCTAAACCCTTGCGGGGTAAACCACAGCTGGCGGTTATTCCACAGCAGCTTAAAGCTGTAGCGACGACGTGGCTGACCAGAGCGTAAATCGATTGTTGCCCGCCACGCCGTGACGCCTGGCTGTGGCTGACTGCGCTGTTTGTGCATCGGCAGCGATGTTTCTTCATTATCGACTTCTGCGCGCAGCGTGACGCGCTGGGGCTGATTTTCACCCGTCAGCCACAGCGTTATCACCAGCTTATCGTTGTTTTGCTTAACAAATGGGGCAACCGGAAGGTGCCAGGCGTTCAACATCACGAATCCCCTTTAATGAAATTGAGGCCACCTTGCCACAGCGTAGTGGAGGATCACTCATCATGAAAAGGTTTATTGGGGGAGGAGGATGGGGGAGGAGAAAAAATGCCCGACAGAGGTCGGGCACGTGTCTTTATGCTTGTGCTAACTGACGCTCGCGGCGGCGTTTAAACACCCAACCGATCAGCAGCAGCGCGATCCAGGCAAAGCCGACATACAGCGAAATACGCGTATCCGGATGGTAACCAATCAGGCCGATAATAAAGACCAGGAAGATCAGGCCAACCACCGTCGTCGGCACGCCGCCCGGCACTTTGAATTTCAGCGCTTTCACCTCTTCAGACGGCAGACGGCGGCGGAACGCAATCTGCGACAGCAAAATCATAATCCACACCCATACCGTCGCAAAGGTCGCCAGTGAAGCAATCACCAGGAAGACGTTTTCCGGCATGATGTAGTTCAGATAAACCGAGAGCAGCAGCGCAACGGTCATCACCAGCACGGTGACCCACGGCGTACCGCGACGCGACGTTTTGGCGAACACTTTCGGTGCGTTCCCCTGCTCTACCATGCCGTGAAGCATGCGTCCCACGCCAAATACATCGCTGTTGATGGCTGAAAATGACGCCGTCAGCACCACAAAGTTAAGAATGCTGGCCGCGAACGCAATGCCCAAATGCTGGAAAGTGAGGACAAACGGACTGCCGTTAGTGCCCACCTGATTCCATGGATAAATGGACATAATCACAAACAGCGTTCCCACGTAGAACACCAGAATGCGCATCGGCACGGAGTTAATCGCGCGCGGAATAGATTTCTCCGGGTCTTTCGCTTCACCGGCGGTGATCCCGATAATCTCGATACCGCCATAGGCAAACATCACCATTTGCAGAGACATCACCATCCCGAGCCAGCCGTTGCTAAAGAAGCCGCCGTTGGTCCACAGATTATGGATCCCGGTCGGCTGTCCACCGTTACCAATGCCCCAGATAATGATGCCAAAACCGGCAGCAATCATGATGATAATCGTCGCGACTTTGAAGAAGGAGAACCAAAACTCCAGCTCACCAAATACCTTAACGCTCATCAGGTTGACGCCGCAGATGATCAGCACCACGCTCAACACCCAAATCCAGTGCGGTACCAGCGGGAACCAGACGCCCATATAAATGCCAAAGGCCGTCACGTCGGCAATCGCCACAATCAGGATTTCGAAACAGTAGGTCCAACCGGTGATATAGCCTGCCAACGGGCCTAAGTTTTCCTGCGCGTAGCGGGAAAAAGAGCTGGCAGAGGGGTTGTGAACCGACATCTCGCCCAGCGCGCGCATAATGATATACGCCGCCACGCCGCCGATAATATAGGCCAGCAGGACGCTCGGGCCGGCCATTTTGATGGCATCTGCCGAGCCATAAAAAAGACCCGTTCCGATCGCAGAACCCAGCGCCATAAAACGAATATGGCGGGTGCTCAATCCACGTTTTAGTTTGTTAGTGCTTTCCATTTAAATCTTGCCATTCAACACGAAAAAAACAAAAAACCACGGGGCCATAAGCCCCGTGGTTAAACAATTTGTGATTGATTAATGCGCGCTGGAAGTGACCTGCCGCCCTGCTGCTCGATCCCAGATAATCGCCAGAATCAGCGCCACAACGGAAGGCATCAACCAGGCCAGCCCCTGCTCTGACAGCGGTAAACGCTGAGTCCAGGCCGGAAGTATACCGCCAATGGCCGACGCTTTAATCCCGTCAAGGATACCAAAAATAAAGCTGATAAACATGGCAGGCGCAATAATTCGGGAGGAATTGTTCCACCACGGGCGGGTGAAGCTCAACACCACCAGCACGATACACGGCGGATAAATCGCGGTCAGCACCGGGATAGAGACCTGAATCAGGTGGCTCAGCCCCAGGTTAGAAACCGCCATCGAAAAGCCGCCGAGGATAAACACCAGCGTGCGATAAGAGAGCGGAACGTACTGCGCAAAGAACTCTGCACAGGCGCATGTCAGGCCAACGGCCGTGACCAGACACGCCAGGAAAATCAGAATCGCCAGCATGAAGCTGCCCGCGCCACCAAAGGTGTGCTGAACGTAAGCATGCAGAATGGCGGCACCGTTTGCGCTCTGATCGACCAGAGATGCGCTATCGGAACCCAGGCGGAACAGCGCCAGATACAGCAGTGCCAGACCCGCACCGGCCATCAGGCCAGCCCAGACGGTATACCGCGTCAACAGCCGCGCTTCGGTCACGCCGCGAGAACGTGCGGCGTTGACGATAACAATACCGAACGCCATAGCACCCAGCGTATCCATCGTCAGATAGCCGTTAACGAACCCGTTCGAGAACGCCGCATTCTTATAAGCGTCCATGGCATCGCTGATCGGACCCGCAGGCCAAATCACCGCGGCAACCGCCAGCACAATCAGCGCCAGAATTTTCAGCGGAGCAAGGAAATTACCGACGGTATCCAGCAATTTACCCGGATAGAGCGACACCAGAATGACAATCGCGAAGTACACCACGCTGTAAATCAGCAGCGGCAGCGGACCGTCACCGGTCAACGGCGCGATACCGACTTCAAAGGAGACCGTCGCGGTACGCGGCGTTGCAAACAGAGGCCCGATGGCCAGGTAGCACACAACCGCCAGTAACACACCGGCCACTTTGCCAATCGGTGCGCTGAGGCTATCCACGCCGCCGCCCACTTTCGCGAGTGCGACAACGGTAAGCACCGGCAAACCCACAGCCGTAATCAGGAAGCCAAACGCCGCCATCCAGACGTGTTCACCCGCCTGCAAGCCAACCATGGGAGGAAAAATGATATTACCTGCGCCGACGAACAGCGCAAAAGTCATAAAGCCCAGCGCGATGATGTCACGCGATTTTAAATGATGGGTCATAGAACCTTACTGCCTGTGGATGTGGTGTTGAAAACGTTGACATTTTCGCCATCCCTCTCGGGACGATACGGCGGAAAATTAACTCAATTTCAGCGGGATATGCTCCCGTCCTGGCGCAGCGAAGAATAGTTTTTCGGTTTACCGCGCAAATACAGTCGGTCTGACAGTATATGGGGCGCAATTTAAACGCTTATAACGTTTAAAGGCAAGGAGGGATCTTAAAACCAGAACAATATGCCAGCATGAAAAAACAGACCAGCACAATCCGCTAAGTATAAGAAAAACTCATGGCTAATCATGCGAACAAAAAAGCATCAGCCGTATAAAATTCATCCGCGTTTCGCTTGACTGCAAAGCAAACAGGCCAGCAAACGCTGGCCTGTGGAAAGGAAGGCTGACACACCTGGTGTCAGGCACTTTTTTTGGCAATTAATCGTTCCGGGATGACAAAACTGAATCGCGTTCCTTTACCCGGCGTACTCTGAATATCAAGACGGCTATCGTGATGATTCAATGCATGCTTCACAATCGCCAGACCCAGCCCACTGCCGCCCGTTTGTCGTGAGCGCGCTTTATCGACGCGATAGAAACGCTCGGTCAGACGCGGAATGTGCTCCGGCCCAATGCCCGGTCCGTTGTCTTCGACGCTAAATTCGGCCCCCGTCGGCACATGCTGCCAGCGCACCACAATGTGGGTGCCTTCCGGCGTGTGATTTACGGCGTTATAGACCAGATTCGATATCGCACTGCGCAGTTGCTCTTCACTGCCGAGAACTTTCAGCGCGCTATCAACCTCAAACGTCAGCTGATGCTTTTTATGGCTCAACGTTTGCGCTTCCCGCTCCACCACGCGCAGCATCATCGGAACATCAATAGTTTCATTCAGTGCCAGGGTCGGGGCGGCTTCAATTTTCGACAGCGTCAGGAGCTGCTTGACCAGTCCTTCCATGCGATGCGTTTGCTCACGCATCGTATGTAATGCTTTCTCTCGCGGCGCGCCTTCCAGCGTTTGCTCCTGCATCATCTCCAGATACCCCTGAAGCACGGTCAACGGCGTGCGCAGTTCGTGGCTGACGTTGGCAAAGAAATTACGACGAGCCCCTTCAAGCTGGTGCATTTGGGTCACATCACGCGCCACCATCAACCACTGCTTGTCGCTGTAAGGCATGACGCGAATCTCAAGGTGACGGCCATTATTCAGCACCAGATTGTGCGGGCGAGTAAATTCCCGTTTTTTCAGATACAGCGTGAATTCGGGGTAACGCAGAAGGTTCAGGATATTCTGGCCGTTATCGTCTGGCCAGCGGAGTCCAAGTAGCTGTTGTGCAAGACCATTACACCAGAAAATCGTCCCTTCTTCGGTGGTGAGGATCACCGCATCCGGCAACGATTCTGCGCCGCTACGGAAGCGCTTGATCAGGCTTCCCAGCTCACGACGACGCTTTTTATTACGCATCTGCATCTGGTGTAAGCCGTAAAGCAACGGCTCCCAGCTTCCGCTCCCCGGCGGCGGCGTCATGCTGCGATCCACCCACAGCCACCACGACAGACGCAGTAAATTCCAAAAGTGCCAGATTAACAGGCCGGTCACTGCCGCCAGTAAAAACCACGGCAGATAGCCAAAAACAGCCCCCAAAATGAAGGCCGGGAGACAGCATAAGATCAGTTCAAAAACGAGCCTTTTCCATGACAGACGTTCCAGCACGCGTCACACTCCTGTCAGTGTTCAGAAACGGGTCGAAAAACGATAACCCGTGCCGCGCACCGTTTGCACCATGCGATCGTGGCCGCTGTGTTCCAGCGCTTTTCGCAAGCGGCGAATATGCACATCAACCGTTCTGTCCTCGACATACACGTTCGTTCCCCAAACGTTATTCAGCAACTGCTCACGACTGTAAACGCGTTCCGGATGCGTCATAAAGAAGTGCAACAGCTTAAATTCGGTCGGTCCCATGTCGAGCGGATTTTCACCCGTCATCACGCGATGCGACGTAGGATCCAGACTCAGTCCCTGCATCTCAATCACCTCTTCCACCGCCATCGGAGAAATACGGCGCATCACCGCTTTAATACGCGCCACCAGCTCCTTCGGTGAAAACGGCTTAGTGATGTAATCATCTGCACCCGTTTCCAGCCCGCGCACGCGATCTTCTTCTTCACCGCGCGCCGTGAGCATAACGACAGGAATATCGCGGGTCATCGCTTCACGTTTGATATGTTTGATAAATTGCAGTCCAGAGCCGCCAGGCAACATCCAGTCAAGCAGAATCAAATCAGGCCAGGGTTCGTTCAGCTGATTCACCGCGCTGTCATAATCTTCAGCTTCTATCGGCTGAAAACCGTTTTGTTCGAGCACGAAGCACACCATTTCACGAATTGGAGCTTCATCTTCTACGACCAGAATACGTCTCGCCATACTTTACCCTGTCTTATTGAGGTTAAAAGTTTGTAATGCGGCGTCATTATGCGTCAGATTTATGACAGATTTATGAAAAACATTGCCTCTATGAATAGCAAACTATTGTTTTATTACAGCTGTTATTTCCCCTTCCCTCGACATTTATCGCCATAAAAGCCGCGAAGTTGCCGCATGTCGGCACATCTCACAGCCCCATGCTGACACCCGTAATCATCAGGATTGAGCTGATGCAGCCAACACAGAGGCAGCCTGAAGGATCAAGTGTATAATCCCTTTCACCTTTTTTTGCCACGGATCTGTTATGCGCATACTTCACACCTCGGACTGGCATCTGGGTCAAAATTTTTACAGCAAAAGCCGCGCGGCCGAACACGAAGCGTTCCTGAACTGGCTGCTGGAAACAGCGCTGACGCACCAGGTTGACGCAATCATTGTCGCCGGTGATATTTTTGACACCGGATCGCCGCCCAGCTATGCGCGCGAAATCTATAACCGCTTCGTGGTCAATTTACAGAAAACGGGCTGTCATCTGGTCATCGTCGCGGGCAATCACGACTCGGTGGCAACGCTGAATGAGTCACGCGATATTCTGGCCTTTCTGAATACCACTGTAGTGGCAAACGCCGGGCACGCACCGCAAATCATCAAAAAACGCGACGGCACGCCGGGCGCCGTTATCTGCCCGATTCCCTTTTTGCGTCCACGTGACATCGTTCAAAGCCAGGCCGGTCTGACCGGCGGCGAAAAGCAAAAGCACCTGCTGCAGGCTATTACCGACTACTATCAGCAGCAATTTTTCGACGCCTGCGCCTTGCGCGGTGAAGCGGCGCTGCCCGTTATCGCCACCGGCCATTTAACCACCGTCGGCGCCAGTAAAAGTGACGCGGTACGCGAAATTTATATCGGTACGCTGGATGCATTCCCGGCGCAGAATTTCCCACCCGCCGATTACATCGCACTCGGCCATATCCACCGGGCGCAGAAGATTGGCGGCAGCGAACATATTCGCTACTGCGGATCGCCCATTTCGCTCAGCTTTGACGAAACGGGCAAACCCAAAAGCGTGCATCTGGTCAGTTTTGTCGACGGGAAACTCAGCGCGGTAGACACGCTGGAAGTGCCGGTGACTCAGCCGCTGGCGGTGCTAAAAGGCGATCTGGCGGCCATCACCGCACAGCTTGAGCAGTGGCGCGACGTGGAGCAAATCCCGCCCGTGTGGCTGGATATCGAAATCACGACAGACGACTATCTGCACGATATGCAGCGCAAAATCCAGGCACTCACGGAAACGCTGCCGGTTGAGGTTTTACTGGTGCGCCGCAGTCGCGAACAGCGCGAGAAAATTCTGCTCAGTGCGCAACGCGAAACGCTCAGCGAGCTGAAAGTCGGAGAGGTTTTTGAACGCCGACTGGCGCAGGAAGAGATTGACGACGCGCAGCGCGCCAGACTGAACGAGCTGTTCACCCATACGCTGCATGCGCTCAATAATGAGGAAGAAAACGCATGAAAATTCTCAGCCTGCGTTTGAAAAACATCAACTCCCTGAAGGGCGAATGGAAAATTGATTTCACCGCCGAGCCGTTCGCCAGTAACGGTCTTTTCGCAATTACCGGCGCGACCGGCGCAGGCAAAACCACCCTGCTCGACGCCATCTGCCTCGCGCTGTATCACCAGACGCCGCGTCTGAATAAAGTCACACAATCACAAAATGATCTCATGACGCGCGACACCGCTGAATGTCTGGCGGAAGTGGAATTTGAGGTTAAGGGCACCGCTTATCGCGCTTTCTGGAGCCAAAGCCGCGCGCGTAATCAGCCTGACGGGAATTTACAGGCACCGCGCGTAGAGCTGGCGCGCTGCGAAGACGGTAAAATTCTGTCTGACAAAGCCACAGACAAAATTGAGCAAACAGCCACGCTGACCGGTCTGGATTACGATCGTTTCACGCGCTCTATGCTGTTGTCGCAGGGGCAATTTGCCGCCTTCCTCAATGCCAAACCTGGCGAACGCGCCGAGCTGCTGGAAGAACTTACCGGAACCGAGATTTACGGTCAGATTTCCGCAAGGGTCTTTGAACAACACAAAGCCGCACGCACGGAGCTCGAAAAGCGCGAAGCGCAAGCGGCTGGTGTGATTTTACTGAGCGAAGAGCAGCAACAGCAGCTCACCCAGAGTTTGCAGGCACTTACTGACGAAGAGAAAATGCTGCTGGTACAGCAACAGAATCACCAGCGCGATTTTCACTGGTTGACCCGTCATGAGGAACTCCAGCGTGAACAGCAGCGCGCGTTAACCTCGCAACAGGAGGCGCAACAGGCGCTCACCGACGCCGCACCAGACCTGGATAAATTGCTTCACGCCCAGCCCGCCGCAGTGCTGCGCCCACTCTGGGAACGTCAGCAGGAACAGACGACGCGTCTCACACAAACCCAACAGCAGACTCAGGAAGTGAATACTCGCTTACTGTCTCGGGCAGCACTGCGCGCGCGCATCCGCAACGGTGCGCTGCGCACCCGCGACCGGTTGCAAACCGAGCTTTCGGCACTGACACAGTGGCTAGCCGGGCATGATCGTTTCCGTCTGTGGGGGCAGGAAATCGCAGGCTGGCGAGCGCATTTTGCTCAGCTTAATCGCGACAAAAGCCAGATAGCGACGCTGACCGGACGCATCACCGAGCTGCGGCAAAAACTGGCGAACGCGCCAGAGATCGCCCTGACGCTGACCGCTGATGAAGTCGCTGCGGCGATGGACCAGCAAACGGCGTCGCGTGCATCTCGCCAGCAGTTGACCACCCTTCATGCCCGTTATCAACCGCTGCAAAAACGCATCGTTCAAAACGCGGAAAGCGTGCAAAAGGCGCAGGCGGAGCAGATAAAACTGAACGAGACGTTGGCCCTGCGTCGACAGCAGTATAAAGAGAAACACCAGCATTTTCTGGATGTTAAAGCCTTATGCGAGCGAGAAGCCGAGATTAAAGATCTCGAGGGTTATCGAGCCCGTCTTGAAGCGGGAAAACCCTGCTTGCTCTGCGGTTCAACTGAGCATCCTGCGGTGGAGCAATACCAGGCGTTGGAAATAACAGAAAATCAGCGCCGCCGTGATGCGATGGAAAAAGAGGTCGCAGCGCTAAAAGAGGAGGGGCTGCTGGTGTTGGGGCAAGTCAATGCCCTGGCCAGTCAGATTCAGCGCGACACCGACGAGGCGCAGACGCTCGCCCAGGAAGCGCAAACACTCACGAGCGCGTGGCGCGAACTGTGTGCAACCCTGAACGTTACTTTGAATATTGATGATATTGCTCCGTGGCTGAACGAACAGGAGCAGTACGAGCGCCAGCTGTATCAACTCAGTCAGCGCCTGGTCTTACAAAGCCAGCTTAATGAACAGGAACACCAGGAGCGGCAACTCCAGCAGCAGATTGCTACAACACGCCTGACGCTGGAAAACGCGCTGAATGCGCTGTCGTTGAAGGTCCCCGATGAGGGTGCTGAAACGCTCTGGCTCACCGAGCGCGAAAGCGAATCGTCGCACTGGCAGGCGCAGCAGAATCAGCTCACCGCCCTTCAGGAACGTATCAACGCCCTAACGCCGCTGCTGGATACGCTGCCCGCGACGGACACAGAAGACGCGGAATCCGTTATTCCGGATAACTGGCGCGAGATCCACAATGAATGCGTCTCGCTGCAAAGCCAACTTGCGACATTGCAGCAGCAGGAAAGCCTTGAAACCGAGCGCATGCAGCAAGCGCAGGCGCAATTTGCCGCTGCGCTGGCGGGAAGCGCATTCCCCGACTGCGATGCGTTCCTGCGCGCTTTGCTTGATGCCGACACGATGCAGCGTCTGGAAACGTTAAAGCAAACGCTGGAAAACCGGATTCAGCAAGCGACAGCGCTGGTGCGTCAGGCAAATCAATTGCTGAGCGAGCATCTGGCGCAGCGTCCGGAAGGATTGCAGTCGGATGTGCCGACACTGCAGCTTGAACTCCAGCAACTGGCGCAACGTCTGCGTGAAAATAGCACCCGTCAGGGTGAGATCAGCCAGCAGCTCAGGCAGGATGGCGAGAACCGGCAGCAGCAGCAGGCGCTTATCCAGCAGATTGACGAGGCGGCTCGCCTTGCGGATGACTGGGGATATCTGAACGCGCTGATCGGCTCCAGTACGGGCGATCGTTTCCGTAAATTCGCTCAGGGGTTGACGCTCGACAATCTGGTATGGCTGGCGAATCAGCAGTTGAATCGCCTGCATGGCCGCTATCTTCTGCAACGCAAAGCGAGCGACGCGCTGGAGCTGGAAGTGGTAGATACGTGGCAGGCCGACGCGGTACGCGACACGCGAACCCTCTCCGGAGGCGAGAGTTTCCTGGTGAGCCTGGCGCTGGCGCTGGCGCTTTCTGACCTGGTGAGCCACAAAACGCGTATTGATTCCCTGTTCCTCGACGAGGGATTCGGTACGCTGGATAGCGAAACGCTGGATACCGCACTCGACGCGCTCGATGCGCTGAACGCGACGGGAAAAACTATCGGCGTGATCAGTCATGTGGAAGCAATGAAAGAGCGCATTCCTGTGCAGATCAAAGTGAAGAAAATTAACGGGCTGGGATACAGCAAGCTGGATAAGGTGTTTGCGGTGGAGTGAGGACATCTCACATATTGATGAGTTGCACAGTAGATCACCTCTACATTTAGGGAGAGGTTTAGGGTGAAGGGGGACATTCAGCTCAGGAGGTGATTCAGTTCACTTCCAGACACGTGCTTCTCTGTGATGACGGAACCCGTGAACGTGCCATGGCGGCTCAATCGCTACCGCCCTGGCGACCCGGGCTCCCGGCAAGAAAATCGCCGCTTCGCGATGCGTTCGTCTTATTCCCTACGGCTTCGGATCGGGCGTGATCCTGCATCCATGCAGGTCACGCCCCCTCCGCGCATCGCCCCGGCCTTTGGTCAACGACTCACCGATTTACAGCCGGACCAGGGCGTCGCCTTAAGCCTTTTATTTTTAGGCAACCATTTCTGGTGCTACATAATTAAAAAATTACTGCGGCCACAGCCATGCCGCGCCGCGCACGCCGCTCGAATCCCCGTGCACTGCTTTGCGGATTGGGGTTTCACATTCGCCGCCAAAGACCCACTGCTTCATTAGATGCGGAACCGTGGTGTAGATCCGGTCAACATTACTCATCCCGCCGCCGAGGACGATCACGTCCGGGTCGAGAATGTTCACCACGTGGGCCAGCGATTTCGCCAGACGCATTTCGTAGCGATTGAGCGCCAGTTCGGCAACCGCATCGTGCTCTTCGACAAGACGCATAATCTCGTTGCCTTTTAACGCATGTCCGCTCAAACGACGATAATCGGTGGCGAATCCGGTTCCGGAAATAAAGGTTTCGATACAGCCCTGCTTACCGCAATAACACGGAACTTCGGCGCGGTATTTCAGTTCGTCTTCGTCCATCCACGGCAGCGGATTATGTCCCCACTCGCCCGCCGTGCCGTTGCCGCCAATGTGCGCGCGTCCGCCAAACGCTAAGCCAGAACCGCAGCCCGTACCAATAATCACCGCAAATACCGTCTGCGCGCCTGCTGCTGCGCCGTCTATCGCTTCTGAAACGGCAAGACAGTTGGCATCGTTCGCCAGACGCACCTCGCGATGGAGGCGCACGCTCAAATCTTTATCGAACGGCTGGCCGTTAAGCCACGTGGAATTCGCGTTTTTCACCACCCCGGTATAGGGCGAAATCGACCCCGGAATCCCCATTCCGACAGTGCCAGCCTGCCCCGTTGCCTTTTCCGCCATCTCCACCAGCGAGGCGATGGTTTCAATGGTTTGCTGATAATCATCACGCGGCGTAGGCAGGCGGTGTCGGAACAATTGTTCGCCCTGATCGCTAAGCGCAATGACTTCTGTTTTGGTGCCGCCCAAATCAATACCAATACGCACAGGACTCTCCTCATTATTTTGATTATCAACAGAGTAGAAGCAGGCCACCTGATTAGCAATGCAAGCCATGCCACAATTCGTTATCATGCCCGCTGATTTAACGACAAGGCCGTGGAAATTATCATGCTGTGGTTCAAAAATTTGATGGTTTACCGTCTCAGCCGCGAGGTTTCGCTGCAGGCTGAAGAGATGGAAAAACAGTTAGCCGCGTACACGTTTACCCCTTGCGGTAGCCAGGATATGGCGAAAACCGGTTGGGTTGCACCGATGGGTTCACAAAGTGATGCACTGACCCACACGACCAATGGTCAAATCATCCTTTGCGCGCGTAAAGAAGAGAAAATCCTGCCATCCCCCGTGGTGAAGCAGGCGCTCGAAGCCAAGATTTTCAAGCTGGAGGCTGAACAGGGCCGCAAGCTGAAAAAAACGGAAAAAGATTCACTGAAGGATGAAGTGCTGCACTCACTGTTGCCGCGCGCCTTTAGCCGTTTCAACCAGACCATGATGTGGATCGACACCGTCAACGATTTGATTATGGTTGACTGCGCCAGTGCCAAAAAAGCGGAAGATACGCTGGCCCTGCTGCGTAAGAGCCTGGGTTCACTGCCGGTAGTTCCGCTGACGATGGAAAATCCTATCGAACTGACGCTCACCGAATGGGTGCGTAGCGGCAGCCCGGCGCAAGGGTTCCAGCTGCTCGATGAAGCCGAATTAAAAGCGATCCTTGAAGATGGCGGCGTGATCCGCGCGAAGAAACAGGATCTGGTGTGTGACGAAATTGCGGTACACATTGAAGCTGGCAAACTGGTGACCAAGCTGGCGCTCGACTGGCAGCAGCGAATTCAGTTTGTGATGTGCGATGACGGCTCGATTAAACGTCTGAAGTTCTGCGATGAATTGCGCGATCAAAACGAAGATATTGAGCGTGAAGATGTCAGCGGACGCTTTGATGCCGACTTCATCCTGATGACGGGTGAGCTGGCGGCGCTGATTAAAAACCTGGTCGAAGGTTTAGGCGGAGAAGCACAGCGTTAATGCTGTGAAACCCTCTCCCCACGGGGAGAGGGAGAATCACTATTTCAAATAGCGGCACAGATAAGACGTCGGTTCCGCAACCTGCAGATGGAACTCGCTGTGGCCAGGGACGTTGAAAACTTGTCCAGCGGTATACACTTTCCACTCGGTTTCACCCGGTAACAGCACGTTTAACGCCCCGCTAATCACCGTCATCTCTTCTGGCTCTGCGGTACCAAAGGTGTATTCCCCTTCAGCCATCACGCCGACACTGGCACGGCCAGTACTGCTGCTGGTAAAACCAATGGATTTCACTTTACCGGAAAAGTATTCGTTACTCTGAAGCATGAACTGGCCCTTATGTCTTTGGAGAAAAATCCACTATAGGGGCCATCCTTCGTGCCTGTCACGCAAAATCATCAGGCCAATAATTCAGACGCTAGCCGCGTCACCAGCACGTTGGATAACAGCACAGGCACATCGAGCGCTTTTTGCAGCAAATCGCGATGGCGCTGGTGGAATCCCAAACAATCGAGCATTAAAACGTCTGCGCCCTGGTCGAGAAGTTCACGTCCTGCGGCGATGAGCTTTGTTTCGCTGTCCCAGATGGGGTTGGCCAGCGCAAAGAGCGGCATTTTTTGCAGAACTTTCCATTTGTTCGCCTGATTATCCAGCAGTTCCTGGATAGGGACAATGACGCCCACCTGATGACCATCCACGATAGAGGCCACCAGCGGCGGAATAATGCGCATGGGTTCAAGCAGGATAGAATTTCGCGCGACCAGCCCGGAAATCGGGGCGGTGCTCATCAGCAGAATAACGTCATACCCTTGATTATCGAGAACTTCGATGATGCCCTGTAGCGCTCGCTCCACTTTTTGGTGGGAGACGTGTGCAAGCTCACCGTCGCTTAACATGGTCGGCAGCGGATCCTCCCCGGTCCCAATCGCGTAGTCTTCCATGACCTCTTCCCGACTGATCCCAGCGAGCAGGCTGAGATGCGTAATCTGTTGTTCAGAGACATGCTCGGTTAAGAGCGGTAACACTTCGCTAACAGGAACCACACCAATGGTGAGGATCGCCAATGTTGCCTTCATTTTCGTTGTCGCCTTTCATCACTGCCACTGCACTTATACGGGCACAAGCTCACTACGCTGCGCGGCTCTTGTTTCAGGTTAAACAGCTCAAAAGCGTAGCAGCAGATCTTTACACCGAAGTGTAAAGATCGTTAGCCGTTTCCGAATCTAACTGTAATAACTAAATATTAACTCTCACTTAACATTCGCGGTGAGTCAAAAGTGTGATGCAGGCACGTTTATGCCGTCTTTCAGATTAATGTCAGGTCTTATCGGGATCTTCGTAGCGGCGCTTCGCATCCAGCGCTTCCTGCTCAGTTTCATGTTCACTGATGAGCGAGTTTGGCTTCGGGTGATCCGCCCGCAGTTGATACCAGGTAACGGTCAGATCGCCGTTACCTTTTTCAATGGTTTCGATTCGCGCTTCACGAGGATAGGGAGGTCTGGTTGGCATAGTTCATCCTTTTTTAACGTTGAACTATGAGTATAGACGCCTGCTAGCTGGCGCAAGCCAGACGCAGCGCGGTAACAATATGGCTGACAACCTGTTCCGGCGTCTGAGACGCATCGACCACGTGATGCGCGGCCTCACGGTAAAGCGCGTCGCGCTCGGCAAGCACTTCGCTCACTTCGTCGCTGATCGGCTTTCCGGTAAGCGTAGGGCGTTGCCCCTCTTCCGGAAACGCTTCGAGCCGCTCCACAAGGGTGGCGACGGGCGCACACAGATAAATGACGATACCGTGCTCGCGCATAAAGCCGCGGTTATGTTCCGCCAGGATAATGCCCCCGCCAGTCGCAATGACGGTGGAGGGTGCCGAGACGGCTTTCAGGGTTTCGGTCTCAAGCGCACGAAAAGTTTCCCAGCCCTCTTTTTCCACAATCTCAGCGATAGTTCGCCCGGCTTTCGTTTGCAGCCAGTGATCGGTATCGACAAATTGGCTTTGACAGGCGCGCGCCAGTTCGAGGCCGACGGTGGTTTTCCCGCAGCCGCGAGGGCCAACTAAAAAGATGGGTTGGGTCATAACCAGGTGTTCCCCTTGATACCGCGAGGTTGCGGCGTGTGAAATCAAAAAACGAGCAATAATACCATTAAACTAGTACGCAAAGTAATTGTAAAAATTGGATTACAGCAAGAATATGTCTGTATGACAGAGAGCGTAAAGACTGAGAATATCACTCGCACTCTGTAAAGAAATCATTGCATATGTGGGTGCGTTTACTTTACTGCAAAGCATCTGATGATGACAACCCTGCGGTTGTCATACTCTATCACATTTTAGCAATGGTTATCATTACGCGGTACGGCGTTTCACTTCCAGCAGCCATTTATCCAGCTCAGCAGCAAACTGCTGCCGGTCACGTTGGGAAAGCGTGTCTGGTCCGCCCGTCTGTACGCCGCTTGCGCGCAAGGTATCCATGAAATCACGCATAGTGAGTATCTGACGAATGGTCGACGGGGAGTAACGCTCGCCGCGCGGATTCAGCGCCGCCGCCCCTTTTTCCAGAACTTCCGCCGCCAGTGGGATATCCGCCGTGATCACTAAATCTTCCGGGTTGCATAGACGCACAATTTCGTTATCCGCCACGTCAAAACCCGCCGGTACGCGCATCGAGCGAATAAATTTTGACGGCGGAATGCGCAAACTCTGGTTTGCCACCAGCGTTAACGGCATCTGCACGCGCTCGGCGGCGCGAAACAAAATCTCTTTGATGACATTCGGACACGCATCCGCATCCACCCAAATCGCCATAGTGTCTCCCCTGTTTAACATGACCGGCTATTGTCGCCTGCTTTTCGTCGACAGGCAAAGCAGCGTAAGCTTTAGCCCTGAAGAAAAATCCACGTTAAGCTATAGAGTAGAACGCACAACGCATAATAACGGAGAGACGTGATGGATAAGAAAATCGGTTTTATCGGCTGCGGTAACATGGGGAAAGCCATTCTCGGCGGCCTGATCGCCAGCGGCCAGGTGTTGCCGGGACAAATTTGGGTGTACACCCCGTCACCGGACAAAGTGGCGGCCCTTCGTGATCAGTACGGTATTAACGCTGCCGAAAGCGCACAGGAAGTGGCCCAGATTGCCGATATCGTCTTCGGTGCCGTCAAACCTAACATCATGATCAAAGTGCTGAGCGACATCACTTCCAGCCTGAACAAAGAGACGCTGGTGGTGTCGATTGCGGCGGGCGTCACGCTGGATCAGCTTGCACGCGCGCTGGGTCACGACCGTAAAATTGTCCGCGCCATGCCAAACACGCCGTCGCTGGTGAATGCGGGCATGACCTCTGTGACGCCAAATGCGTTGGTGACCTCCGAAGACGTGGCAGACGTGCTGAATATTTTCCGCTGCTTTGGCGAAGCCGAAATGATTGCCGAGGCGATGATCCATCCGGTTGTCGGCGTCAGTGGATCTGCCCCGGCCTACGTGTTTATGTTTATTGAAGCGATGGCTGACGCTGCCGTGCTGGGCGGAATGCCGCGCGCGCAGGCGTACAAATTTGCCGCTCAGGCAGTAATGGGCTCTGCAAAAATGGTGCTGGAAACGGGTAAGCATCCTGGTGAGCTGAAAGATATGGTGTGCTCGCCTGGCGGAACCACCATTGAAGCCGTGCGGGTGCTTGAGGAGCGTGGATTCCGCTCTGCGGTGATCGAAGCGATGAGCAAATGCATGGAAAAGTCAGAGCAGCTCAGTAAATCCTGATGAATCTTGCCGGGCGTCAGGCGGCCACTTCGGTGCGGTTGCGTCCGGCATTTTTTGCTTTATACAACGCCACATCGGCGGCTTTCAGCCATTCACGGTAATGTCCAAATTCCGGTGTTAACGGTGCCACACCCACGCTGATCCGCAAGCGCACCTGCGGCGCACAGGGTAAGGTTAAGGCCGCCAGCCGTTCATGCACGCGAGACATCGCGGCTATCGCACTCTCCGCAGGTGTTCCACTCATCACCACCGCAAATTCATCGCCGCCAAAACGGCCTATCAGATCCCCGGCGCGTAACGTCAATTGCAGTTGACGCGTGACGGCGATAATCGCCTCATCCCCCACGTCGTGGCCCCATGTGTCATTGATATCTTTGAAATGATCAATATCGATAATCAAAATGGCGGCGTCGCGATGACCCCGCAGGCAGGCGTCGTATTCATTGCGGAGCAAAATTTCCCAATGCCGACGGTTGAACACACCGGTCATTCCGTCGCGGGTACTCATCAACTCCAGACGACGCTTGTGCTCCGCCAGTCGGATGGCAGTCTGATGGCTCACCCAGGCAAAAATCAGCGGATAAAGCACCAGGACCGGTAATGAAAGCCATAATTCGAGCGGAGTCAGCGTAAAGGCAGGTGTGGTGCCGGTGAGTTGCAGCGTGATCAGCGTAGTAATTGCGGTAATCATGGCGCCAGCGCCAAACAACCTCACGCCACCCGCCCCCATCAGGTTCATTCCGACCATCATGACCAGCGCGACCGTCGGCAACACGTCAACGCCCATTAACCCCATCCAGACGCCAGCCACCAGCGCATCCGCTTTGAGATTCAAAATTTCGCTGCTGCGCGGATCGGCAGAACGGTAAGCCAGCTGCCAGGCCAGATGTGGCCAGATGAACGCCCAACCGACCAGCAATAACCACCAGCCTCCAGGCGGAGCATGCGCCACCA
The DNA here is from genome assembly GCF_000016325.1 of Enterobacter sp. 638. Classification (NCBI taxonomy): domain Bacteria; kingdom Pseudomonadati; phylum Pseudomonadota; class Gammaproteobacteria; order Enterobacterales; family Enterobacteriaceae; genus Enterobacter; species Enterobacter sp. 638. Next base: position 954,102 of record NC_009436.1, on the reverse strand, counting down.
TTGCGCCTGCAATCGGGAAGAACATCGCGGCCAGTCCCAACATGCGCGGCAATCGAACTCGCCGGGCAAACCGAATGCCGGAACGGTGGTGGTCATCCTGAGAAAGGTCCTGTTGCCACTCTTCTCGGGTGACGCCTTTATTGTAAAAGTTTTCGTCATTCATAATTTTTGGGAACATTCTGAAACATTTCCCAAATTATAGAGAGGGGGGGAGGGGGGAAAGTATGATATTTCGGGTGAGCCAATACTCAGGCTCACCCGTAAGGACTACGCTGATTTCTTAAGGCACGCGCTCATAAACTTGCTGCGGTCTTCTCCTTTGAGCATTTGCTGCGTCGCCTGAGAATTACACTCGCGCATTTTTTGCTGCTGCGGCGTCAGGCTCTTATCGCCGGGTTTTGTGTCTTTGTTTTTCAGGCAATCGCTCATATAGGTTTTACGGGCGTCGCCTTTCAGCGTCTGGGATGTGGCCTGCTGATTACAGGTTGTCATCCGCTGCTGTTGAGGGGTAAGCGTTCTCTCCGCCGCCGTTGCCGTGGACATCAGGAACATAGCGGAAAGTAGAGTCACAGACAGGGTCAGTTTCATAGCACCATCCTTTCGTGAAGGTTCACACTAAGTCTGGTTCGTGGCGGGGAAAAAACCACCCGACAGAAAGGAATTTCCGCCGGGTTTCTCTTTTATTTCAGTCCGAGTGCCGCTTTCATGGTGTAGAACAGATCGGTTTGATCCGTCAGACCTACCACGTTTGCGGCATGAGGACCATACGCCGCAATGCGTAGCTGCGAGCCAGTATGTTCCATCGAGTCTTCTTCGGAGTTGCCATAACTCATCACCATCACCGCACCGTCTTTGGTGTTCAGCGCCTGAGTCAGGCCCGGCGCTTTGGTATCTGGCGCTACGATTTGGCTGGCGTGAGCGTGGTCAGCCGTAACCACCACCAGGGTGTTGCCGTCTTTCTTCGCAAACTCCAGCGCCTTTTGCACCGCTTCATCCAGATCGACCGTTTCGCCAATCTGACCGCACGGATTCGCTGCGTGATCCTGTTTATCGATCGACGCGCCTTCTACCTGCAGGAAGAAGCCCTTATCGCCTTTGTTTAGCAGGGTGATGGCTTTATCCGTCATCTGCGCCAGCGTCGGGATGCTGTCATTGCGTTTCGGATTCGGCGCACAGGTGACCACAGGCTTGTCGAGGTTACCGTGATAAGAGGCTTTTGGCCCTTCCCAGCGCACCGGCATATTCCCGTCCGAGAACAGGCCAAGCAGCGGTTTATCCTGATTTGCTTCGGTAATCGCCGCCAGAGAGGTGGCGTCGCTCACCATCTGATAGCCCCGAGCCTGCGCCTGCTCGCGCAGCGTTTTGCCCTGCCAGTCACCCGCTGTTGCGGTTTCGGCGAAAGTCTTCGCCCCTCCGCCCAGGGTGACATCAGCGCGCGCATTCAGAAGCTGCTCGGTGATAGAGCCTTTACCGCCTTTTTCCAGCGCGTTAGACGGGCATTTTTCGCTGGTCGCGATCGGGCCGTAGCATTTACGCGACGTCACATGCGCCACCAGCGCGGCAGGGGTGGCATCCTGAAGCTCAGCCGTGGAGACGTTCCCCGTTGAAAGCCCTGCGGCTTTTGCCATCTCCAGAATGGTCTGGTGATCTTTTTCGTGAATATCGACGCCCAGCGCGCCGTTATACGATTTAACCCCGGTGGTCCAGGCCGTTGCAGAAGCCGCAGAGTCGGTCACGTAATCCGGCTTGCCGGTTTTTTTGTCCAGTGCGTAATGGGTATATTGCCCGGTCAACGGCAACGCATCGATGCCTTTAAAGAAACCACCCGCGCCCTCGGCATAATTGCGCGCGGCGGTAATTTCGGAATCCCCCATGCCGTCGCCAATTAACAGAATAATATTTTTAGCCGGTTTATCATTAAGCGATGCGCGGATAGCCGCGGTTTGATCTTCCGACAAACGGCGAGCACCGCCAGGTTGGGTGATATCCCCGTGCGCAGCACGATTGTCCAGGACGTGGGTATCGGTGGTTTCGGCGTGTGACGTTGCGGTGAATAACAACGGAATTAATGCGATGAATAGTGCGCTCTGTTTCACTTTATTTTCTCCATGTACAAATACATAAAAAATAAACAGAGCGACTATAGGCAGTCCATATGACAACGCTATGACAGCGTTTTCGTTTGCGTGAAAGATTAATTACGTGGATGCCGCAACAACTTTTTTACGTATTGCTGTAGCATCTCGCTATCTTGAACCGGCACCTGAGAGCCGGGCCGGGCATCCTCCAGAGCGCTTTCGATACTTTGTATCAGCGCCTGTTGGTCAGTCTGTGCCATTTGTCGTAACAACGCCGTGACGACAATCTCTAACGCTTCAACCTGGGCAACCAGCTCTTTTGACTCTTCTTCCTTTTGCGCAAGCTTCACCAGCAACTCTGCAATGAGGTTTTTCATCGGGGTATTTCCTTATCAGATTTTTGCTGAACTTATCATTCCGATGGAATATTGCAAAGAGGCGAAAACTATTATCGTTATGAAAAAACACGCTATGTCGCAAATAACGATGATTTAGCCCGAGCGAAACGTTTTGCTATTATAAAAACTGATTACACTGCTTATGAAGAGTAGAAATTTAATGCCTCATTTTTATTCATAAAATTTAGCCACTCTTAAATACATAATATATTGTGGCTTCATTATTATCGGGATTATCGGGCTCCTGCACTTGCGGCTTTTTGATGTCGACGCCGTAAGGCAATGGCGAGCTGAATAATATTGAGTAAAACGACCACCGCCGTGGCGGCAAACACCCAGCGGAATCCGGCCATCGCCGAGACAGATGCGCCAATCAGTGGGCCAATGACATTTCCCAGATACATAAATGACTGGTTATACCCAAAGATCCGGCCGGTTACCTGATCGCTGGAGTACTTCACCAGCAGCGTTTGTACCGCCGGGAGCATGGCACCGTCGGCAAATCCCAGCAGAAAACGCAAAACGCCAAGCTGGAGAGGTGACGTGACAAATGACATCGCGAAAAACAGCACGACGGCAAAAATAAGCGTCGCCATTAATATCCGTGCCGTGCCGATCCGATCGCCCAGCTTGCCCAATTTTGGTGCAGACATCAGCGCAGATACGCCGGGCACGGCGGCGATCATGCCGCTCAGAAACGCAATATTGTTGCTGTCCGGGGCCATCGATTTAATGAACAGCGTCAAAATCGGCCCAATAGACCCGTTACAAAGCTGAATCACCATCGTGGTGACAAACAGACTAATCATCAGCCCAGGATATGGAAGCGTGGCGAAAACGGCTTTACCGCTCAGACGTTCGGCTTTGCTGATCGTAGGGCGCACGCCCTCTTTGATCAGGAAAAAGGTGACCAGAAAACTCACCATCAGCAGCAGCGCGGTGATGAAAAACACGGCACGCAGACCGACGTGGTCAGCCAAAAAGCCCCCCATCAGTGGGCCGCCAATCACGCCGCTAATCTGCGCGGTGGAAAGCGTACTGATCGCCCACCCGCTGCGCTCGCGCGGGACTTGCGACGCCACCAGCGCCATCGCGTTAGGAATATAGCCGGATGTCAGCCCCATCAGGCCGCGCAGCAAAAACAGCTGCCAGACGTTGGTTGCGTAAGCCTGAAGCAGAATGGCGATCGCCATCCCCAGCGAGGCGCGCAGCAGCATCAGTTTGCGCCCTTTACGATCCGCCAGGCTGCCCCACATGGGCGAAACAATCGCTGAAACCAGGAAAGTGATGCTGAACGTCAGACCGGACCACATCGACAGCGCCTCGTGCGACGAGACGCCGAGCTGCGAGACATACAGCGGCAGGAACGGCAAAATCTGGCTGATGGCAAGGCCGGTAAAAAAGCAGCCAAACCAGACGGAGATGAGGTTTACTTTCCAGGATTCCATAACAGGCGGTATCTTCATTTTTAGGCGAATTCGCCGACAGATTAGCAAGTTACGTTATGTCACATGGCACCAGAGATGCGATGCCGATGACTTTGGTGTTTTATCTCCCCAGTCATCATATTTGTGAAATAAGTCACATTTTATCCACTTTATGCTGGTGATTTATGCTTTAACGGCACAGGCCAAATCCGCGCATTCCCAGATGGAAATGGTTGGCGTGCGCGGCGTTATATTCCGGGCCTAAACCATTGCCATAATAATCGCAGCTGGCACTTAACAGCGCTTGAAGCCAGGGCTGCGTTTCGTCTTCGCGCCAGCCGCGCAGCACCGTCACCCGCTGCCCATCAGAGAGCTGAAACGCGCTGATATCGAGCGCTTCCGCACTGGCGTGTTCGCTGCGTCGCGCATCGGGGCGATGATAAATATTGCGGCAGGCAAAACTGCCCAGATGGTCGATGCGTTTGAGTTCGCTGCCCATCATCGATTGGGTCAGCGGGCGCGCCTGCTGCTGTACAAACAGCGCAGAGCTCAACGCCAGCGGGCAACTGGCGATAAAACTGCTGCTCAGCGTCACCGGGCCAAAATTTCGCACGCGCACCACGTCAGTCAGCGGACAGTCCCCCGCGCTATCGGCCATCGACTGAGTCTGAATCCACTGCTTTTGATTCGCCTCTGCTAGCAGAGTCGTACAGGCCTCGGGCGACAGGCGACGCAGTTTGAACTGAGTGATTTTGCCAGGCTTGTCGTCGAGTTTCAGTGGCGTAAAAGGATTGTAATATGACGGTAGCCAGCGATAACCCACTACGGCGGCACCCACAATAATCGCGCAGACAAACAGACTTTTCCCTCTCACATTCTCTCCTCTTTTATGCGTCAAAACATTATGGCAGAAGGCGGCGAATCCCACAGGGCATGTGGTATGTTATAGGCTTTGAGACAGACTGGAAGAGTGTGAGATGGCGAAGCAGCGGGTAGGAATTGTCTTTGGGGGAAAATCAGCAGAACACGAAGTGTCGCTGCAATCGGCTAAAAATATCGTGGATGCGATTGATAAAAGCCGCTTTGACGTGGTCCTGCTGGGCATTGATAAGCAAGGCCAATGGCATGTCAACGATGCCAGCCAGTATCTGCTGAATGCAGACGACCCGGCGCATATCGCGCTCAATCCTTCAGAAATCAGCGTGGCGACCGTGCCTGGCGTCATCCACGGCCAGCTGATCAACGCGGGCAATGCCCAAACGTTGGCGCAGATTGATGTCATTTTCCCGATTGTTCACGGCACGTTGGGCGAAGATGGCTCCCTGCAAGGGATGCTGCGCATGGCTAACCTGCCGTTTGTCGGCTCAGACGTGCTCGGCTCCGCCGCCTGCATGGATAAAGATGTCACTAAGCGCTTGCTGCGTGACGCCGGTCTGAACATTGCGCCGTTTGTGACCCTGACCCGTGCCAACCGCGATCAGCACAGTTTCGCCCAGATCACCGCCCAGCTTGGCCTGCCGCTATTTGTGAAACCCGCCAACCAAGGTTCATCCGTTGGCGTCAGTAAAGTGACCAGCGAAGCGCAATTCGCAGACGCAGTACGCCTGGCATTCGAATTCGATCATAAAGTGGTGGTTGAGCAAGGCATTAAAGGTCGCGAAATCGAATGCGCCGTTTTAGGCAACGATTTCCCACAGGCCAGCACCTGCGGTGAAGTGGTTCTGAACAGTGATTTTTACTCTTACGACACCAAATATATTGATGATAAAGGCGCGCAGGTCGTGGTGCCGGCCGTCCTGGATCCTGAAATCAACGACAAGATCCGTGCGATCGCCATCGAGGCGTATCAGGCGCTCGGCTGCGGCGGTATGGCGCGTGTCGATGTGTTCCTGACGGCAGAAAATGACGTTATTATTAACGAAATCAACACGCTGCCTGGCTTCACCAACATCAGCATGTATCCAAAACTCTGGCAGGCCAGCGGGATCAGCTATCCAGAGCTAATCACCCGTCTTATCGAACTGGCGCTGGAGCGACACACCGCCGACAGCGCCCTGAAAAGCTCAGTAAACGGTTAATCCGCTTTCTCTGAACGCTCTGCGTTTTCCGTCGTCGTGTCTTCAGGCCGACGGCGGATAATTAACCCTGCCAGCCAGAAACAAATCACCCACGTCACCAGTCCCAGCGCATAGGTTTGCCAGCCTTTTGCTTCAAACCCAAGCAGCCCAATCACACCGTTAAGAATAAAAATCAGCCCAATCGCAAAGGCATAGTAATGCCAGTCACGGCGTAGTTTGTCAGACAGCTTCATGGCAACTCCGGCAGGATAAAAAGACATCCTCTCACAGTTTTGTGATGCGGTCTGTGGCGGATACGGAAATTCTTAAATACGCATGAATTTAACTTAAGTTAAAAAACTGTGATGTGATGCAGAAATCGACAATCCAGGAGGAATCCTGAGCGTAAATTACCACGATTCTGATATTGACAAATGTTATGACCTGTCAGACTCACCTTGTACGACTGGCACTCGGCCAGAATCAATATCGGGAGGTTTATATGGCAGACTTTACACTGGCGAAGCCGATTTTTGGCGGCAAGCGTTCCAAAACCTCCGCGCCGGGTAATATCGCTTATGCCCTGTTTGTGCTGTTCTGCTTCTGGGCGGGTTCCCAACTTCTGAACATTCTGGTGCACGCACCAGGCGTTTATGAACACCTTATGCAAGTTCAGGACACCGGTCGACCGCGCGTCGATATTGGTTTGGGCGTCAGCACCATTTTCGGTGTGATTCCGTTCCTGATTGGATGTGTCATTCTCGGTGTTGTTGGGCTGGTACTGCGCTGGCGCCGTTATCACTCACGTCTAGTTAAGTGACATACAGCGAGCCCGACGGTCGTCGACCCGTTTTGCAAACCACGCCGTGGTGAGATTGCGGGTGATTTTCGGGCTTTCAAGCTGAATGCCCGGCAATATTTCCCGTGGTAACGCTTTACCGCTTTTCTGTTCCGCAAGCTTATACACCTGCTGGTAGAGATCCGTTTTCTCGAACGCCAGACTGTCGCCTTTCTCCAGCTGATGGCGGATTTCGCCGTTGGTCATATCCAGTTTTATCGCCAGCTTGCGCACCGCGAGTTCTGTGGTTCCTGCCTCGCTGCTGCCATAAGCAATCAGATCGCCATCCAGCGCCAGTCTTGTTCCTGTTGCGCGGCTCACCGCATTCTGGAACGCGGCGTTGCGGCTCGCATACCATCCCGCGTTGAAATCGGCAAAACGGTACAGCGGCTCGCTGTAATTAACCGGATAATTCAGCAGATGATAGGTGCCAAACCACAGTCCACCGCGCAGGGAGAACACTTCCTGGCGCACCGTGCCGTCGATTTTCCACGGATAACCGTTGGTGTGTTTCTCTGCAAAATCAATGCTGACCTGCATCGGCCCGCCGGTATGCACGGGATTGAGCGATCCAAACAGCGTCTGCCCCATCGGCACCATATTGATAAAGTCATCAAAAATGGCGCTGAGCTGTTTCTCTGTTTTCACCGTATCCAGCCGCTCGCTGTAGCTTTTACCGTTTGGCGATGTGATTTTGAGTGCCGTATGCACCAGGAACACCGGGACGTGCATTTTTTCGGCACGTCGGTCGATCTCTTTCCAGGCAATTTTGTTCAGCCCGGGAACCGCGGGATCGGACTGATACATTGATTCCTGCTGCGCCACCGCCAGCACCGAGCAGATATTCTCCTCGGTCGGCGCAATTTTTTGACTCTCGAAGGTTTTCGCCAGCACGATCGCCCAATCGTCACGGTCTTTCACGCTGGCCGGCATTTTTTGCCGCACCACGCTTGCCACATCAACCGGCTTTTCACCCTTTTTCAGCGGTGCCGCGCCCTTTTCGGCGCATCCCGCCAGCACCAGGGCGGCGAGCAGCGATAAAGGTAACGTTCGTGATACGGCAAATGGCATAGCGATTCCCTGTTTTAACCTAATGTATGTGTGACTTCCTGCAAATCCTGGCCGTCCAGCTCGCGCTCAAAGCTGCGCAAACGCTTATAGATAGACATCAGCTCGACAAGCGTAGTCCACGAATTAATTAAATACTGGAAAGAAGTTCTAACCTGCTCAAATACATTTGTTATCTGAGTCATCAGCCCCAGCGTAATAGTCCCTGCCACGATCGATGGAAAGAGCAAGACTAAACCGAAAACCGTATCCACCTGTAAATACAGAATTCGCGCGATATTAAAATACATGTAATGGAAGTAGAGCTTGAAATAGTTAAAACGAACATGCTTGAACAATTCTTGGACGGTTGGAGGCGTTGCACGCGTGGGATCATCTTCACCATAGACAAGTTCTTTACGATATGCCGCCTCAACACGCTGATTCTGAAACTGTAAACCAGGTAACTTTATCCCTACGACAGCTAACAACCCCGTTCCCACAATGGACCATATGAGTGCGGCGAACACTAAACCATATGGAAGATGACCCACCACAGGAAGCTCAGGCACATGTGCCGATAGCGCGACAAGTATCGGCAGAAACGCGATCAGTTTCATAACCGCATTGAGAAAACTGACACCCATATCCTCAACAGTCGAAGCAAAGCGCATGGTATCTTCCTGAACACGCTGAGAAGCACCTTCGATATGACGCAATCTTTGCCAGTTATCCATGTAATATTCGTTCATGGCAGTTCGCCAACGAAAAACATAGTGACTCACGAAAAAGTTATTCAATACGGCTACGGTTACAGCAATCAGTGCAATACCGAGAAAAATATTCAGCCCACTATAAAATTCTCCAATCGTCACCTTGTGAGGCGCGCTGAGAGCTTTTTGGATGAGGTCATAGAATGGCGCGTACCATGCATTTATGGCCACGCTAACTTCCACCAAAAACCAGGTGACAAAAATAATCAGAGCCGTACCTAAAACGGACCATTTTTGCCAACGATGCGGGGAATACGTAAACCAGAACAGGGTGAACAGGCCGACGCACAGGGCGTAATAGGCATAAAACAGCACATAGCTCCGCGACCAAAAACGTGCGGCGCTGATAGGGACATCGCCCGTCGCCCCAACCAGGCGCTCAAGCCATGCCCCACCGCCCGCCTGCCAGAAAATGACTGCGATCAGTGCCCAAATAAAGGCCGAAAGAAAAAACGGTCCCGGCTTTGGGAAAAAAGACTTAAACATAGTGCTTCCTTCTTGTTGTTATCTCATTGCTATGCACGACACATGACTTCCACGAGCCGCTCACCGGCTCGTGCAAAAAATAGACCAGGGCTTTAGGGGTTAGTTCGCTTTCCAGTCGTCCAGAATTGTTTCTGTGGATTTCACGGCCGGTGGGTTGTCCGGTGCCGTCAACGTACGCCAGACGTCGTTATAGTGCTGAATCAGGATGTGCGCCTGCGCGGCCGGGCGATTGGCCGTGGTATGGGCATCCTCCGCGGCGGTGATGTGATATCCCCTGCTAACGCCATTTTTAAGCGTGGTATCGACGCAATAGTCGGTTGCACACCCGCAAATCACAAAATGCGTGATGTCTTGTTCACGCAGCAGAGCGTCAAGCGCGGTGTGATAAAACGCATCACAGGCGGTTTTAGTCACATAGAATGCGCCGGACGGCTGAACGATCTCCGGCAACAGCGCAAACCCTTCGCTCCCCTCTTCCAGCCCACCCACTTCGGTATGCTGAATAAAAATCACCGTATCGGCAGCCTGAACAAGCTGGTTAATCCGCGACACGCAGGCTTCGCGTTGAATACGGGGCGTTTCGAAAACTCCTTGCTGCATATCGACAACCATTACCACACGCTTTTTAACCATCAACGTTCTCCGCAAATTGAGCCGCACCTACGCTTATCATAAGCCTGATGTCACAAAATTGGAGAATGCGTGCAACGAAAATGTTCATATTTACTCGTGGTTACGTTTTTCCCGCTATCGTTATGCTATTCGGCCCATTGCGCCGTGCCGTTTAGTAGTATAAATACGCATTACTTTCTTCATTCACTTCATGGATGCTTTCGTTGAAACGTTGTCTGTTTTCCATTGCCGCGCTGTGTGCGGTAAGCCTCTCCACAGTTCAGGCTGCTCAGCCGATCACGGCCCCCGTTTTTGCCTCCGACATTGCGGATCGTTACGCCAATCTGATTTATTACGGCAGCGGTGCCACCGGCATGGCAATGGTCGTGATTGACGGCAACCAGCGCGTATTCCGCAGCTTTGGCGAAACGCGACCGGGTAACAATGTCCATCCGCAGCTGGATTCCGTGATCCGCATTGCATCGCTAACGAAGCTGATGACCAGCGAAATGCTGGTGAAACTGCTCGATCAAGGCGTGGTAAAACTCAACGATCCCTTAAGCAAATATGCTCCGCCGGGTTATCGCGTCCCGACATATCAGGGCACACCTATTTCTCTGGTGAATCTGGCAACGCATACCAGCGCGCTGCCGCGTGAGCAGCCAGGCGGTGCAGCGCATCGTCCTGTTTTCGTCTGGCCCACGCGCGAACAGCGCTGGACCTACCTGACGACAGCGACGCTGAAAACCGCGCCGGGCGCACAGGCGGCCTATTCAAACCTGGCATTTGATTTACTCGCCGATGCGTTAGCCACAGCATCCGGCAAGCCCTATCCGCAGCTGTTTGAAGACAACATCACCCGTCCGCTGGGCATGAAGGACACCACTTTTACGCCGTCACCGGATCAGTGCAAACGCCTGATGGTGGCGGAAAAAGGGGCCAGCCCGTGTAACAACACCCTCGCGGCCATCGGCAGCGGCGGCGTTTACTCCACGCCTGGCGATATGATGCGCTGGATGCAGCAGTTCCTGTCGTCTGATTTCCACGCGCGCAGCAATCAGGCTGACCGCATGCAAACGCTCATCTACAAACGCAACCAGCTGACCCGCGTTATCGGTATGGACGTGCCGGGTAAAGCCGATGCGCTTGGCCTGGGCTGGGTGTACATGGCACCAAAAGATGGCCGCCCTGGCATTATTCAGAAAACGGGTGGTGGTGGCGGATTCATTACCTACATGGCGATGATCCCGCAGTCCAATGTCGGGGCATTCGTGGTCGTGACTCGCTCACCGAATACCCGTTTCACCAACATGAGCGACGGGATTAATAATTTGGTCGCTGAACTGAGCGAGAATAAGGCGAAAGTGATCCCCGCCTCTTGATCGTTTAGTACGCCGGGGTAAACGGTTAGTGTTGACCCGTTTTCCCCGGTTCATCTTCCTGCGATAATCCAGCCGCCACGCCGCCCGATTCCGTTCAAAACATGGCGCACTGCATCAAACGCGCGGGCGCACACCCACACATTTCGTCAACATTTGACGGCGCATTCATCGCGAATGCCTGACGCTAAAAGAACCACTTTCGTAAAACAGCCTGCAGGCATTTCGAGTACACTAACCCGCATTGTTCTCCAGACATCAGGCATATTATGACCGATTTAATTGCACGTCCCCGTCGCCTACGCCAATCCCCTGCGTTGCGCGCTATGTTTGAAGAGACAACACTGACCTTAAACGATCTGGTGTTGCCGATTTTTGTCGAAGAAGAGATCGATGACTACAAAGCCATCGAGGCGATGCCAGGCGTGATGCGCATCCCCGAAAAGCATCTGGCGCGTGAAATCGAACGCATTGCCAACGCGGGGATCCGCTCGGTGATGACTTTCGGCATCTCGCACCACACCGACGCCACCGGCAGCGATGCGATGAAAGAAAATGGTCTGGTCGCGCGCATGTCCCGTATCTGCAAAGAGACGGTGCCGGAAATGATCGTCATGTCCGATACCTGCTTCTGCGAATACACCTCACACGGTCACTGCGGTGTCTTATGCGATCACGGCGTCGATAACGATGCAACCTTGCTGAACCTGGGCAAACAGGCGGTCGTGGCTGCCGCTGCCGGGGCGGATTTTATTGCGCCTTCCGCCGCAATGGATGGTCAGGTGCAGGCAATCCGTCAGGCGCTGGACGCAGCGGGTTTCACCGATACCGCCATCATGTCCTACTCCACCAAATTCGCCTCCTCCTTCTACGGCCCGTTCCGTGAAGCCGCAGGCACGTCGCTGAAGGGCGATCGTAAAACCTATCAGATGAACCCGCTCAACCGCCGCGAAGCGATCCGCGAATCCCTGCTCGACGAAGCGCAAGGCGCAGATTGCCTGATGGTCAAACCGGCGGGCGCTTATCTGGATATTCTGCGTGATATCCGCGAGCGCACCACTCTGCCGCTGGGTGCCTACCAGGTAAGCGGTGAATACGCGATGATCAAATTCGCCGCGCAAGCCGGGGCGATTGACGAAGAGAAAGTCGTTCTGGAAAGTCTTGGCGCGATTAAACGCGCAGGCGCGGATCTGATCTTCAGCTACTTCGCACTCGATCTGGCTGAGAAAAAAATCCTGCGTTAACGAGCTCGCCCCTCTCCAGAACGGGGAGGGGAATCGCCCCCTCACAAAACTTCACCCAACTGCAATACAAACGACATCTCGCCCTTCTACTGTCTCGGCAAGACGGTAGGAGAAACCCTCATGTTTAGTCTCGATAGCGTTCTTGATGATCTTTGGCCTCAGGCGAGGCCTGCACCCTGGCAAAAAAGTCTGTTAAAACGGTTATTCCACGAAGAAGAGTTCCAGCAGTTCGCCGCAACTCACCGCCACCTGAAAGGGCTGGATATGGTGGAACAGGTTCTTGAACACCTCGATATTATCTGCACCATCCCCGCTCACGACCTCGAACAAATCCCTGAACATGGCCCGCTGGTCATTATCGCTAACCACCCCACCGGCACGCTGGATGGTCTGGCGCTGATGTACGCCGTGTCGCGCGTTCGCCGCGATGTCAAAGTGGTGACCAATCGTCTGTTATCGCACCTCGAACCGCTGAGTTCGCTGTTTATCCCGGTGGATAACATGGGCGGTAAAACGGCCAAATCCTCGCTGATACACATGGAGCAACACCTGCAAAATGCGGGTGTGCTGATTTTCTTCCCCGCTGGCGAAGTCTCGCGCCCAACGCGCATAGGTATTCGCGATAAAAAATGGCACTCGGGGTTTATCAAACTGGCGAACAAACTGCGTGTGCCGCTGCTGCCCATGCACATTCAGGCGCACAACAGCCTGCTGTTTTACGCCAGCACGCTGGTATCCCCTACGCTGTCAATGCTGCTGCTCATGCAGCAGATGTTCCGCCGTCAGCACAGTCGATTACCGATCAAAATCGGGCAGCAGATTGCCTGGAGCCAATGGTTCAGCGCCACGCTTTCACCTCGTGAGATGGCCGAGCAGTGCCGCCAGCATGTGATGCGTCTTGGCAAGGGACTGCCGGGAACGTTCAAAACGCAGTGCGCGATTGCGCGCCCGGAAGACCGGGCAACGCTTAAGCGCGAACTGATGCGCGCCGAATGTCTCGGTACCACCAGCGACGGCAAATCGATTTACCTGTGGCAGCGCAACGGGCAGGAAGACGCCCCGATTTTGCGCGAGCTGGGACGGTTGCGCGAAATCTCCTTCCGCGCCGTGGACGAAGGCAGCGGAAAGCGTCGGGACACCGACAGCTATGACGACGATTACCTGCATCTGATTCTGTGGGACAACGACGATCTGGAGATCGTCGGCGCATATCGTTTTATGCCCACGGCAAAACAGGTCGAAGATCGGGGGCTGGGCGGGTTGTACAGTTTCAGCTTGTTCCAGTATGACGACAAAATGGAAGACGTACTCGAACACGGGATCGAGCTTGGCCGCAGCTTTATCCAGCCGCGCTACTGGGGCCGCCGTGGCCTGGATTATTTGTGGTCAGGGATTGGCGCTTATCTGGCGCGTTACCCGCAGTATCGCTACCTGTTCGGCCCGGTTTCGATTTCAGGCGGACTGCCCCCCGCCGCACGCGATCTGCTGGTGGCGTTTTACCGTCTGTGGTTTCCGGCGAATCATCCGTTAGCCGTGTCGCGCCAGCCGTATCCCGCGTCCTTGCCCGACGTGCTCGCTCAGTTTGACGGTCAGGATTACGTCGACGATCTGACAAAGCTAAAATCCCTGCTCGGCAATCTGGGCTGCGGCATTCCGCCGCTCTACAAACAGTATTCCGAGCTCTGCGAACCGGGTGGCGTGCAGTTTATCGATTTCGGCAGCGATCCGGCGTTCAACAACTGCGTGGATGGGCTGGTGCTAGTGGACTTGTGTTATCTGAAAGCACATCGCTATCAGCGGTATATTGGTGTGCACTCTGAGGGATAACGGGGCCGCTTTTCTCCATTTAGGGTGAGGGTTGGGGTAAGGGGGATCAGGCAGCTCTGGCTTTCTCCCTCTCCATTTAGGGAGAGGGTTGGGGTGAGGGGGAACAGGCAGCTCTGGCTTTCTCCCTTTCCATTTAGGGAGAGGGTTGGGGTGAGGGGGAACAGGCAGCTCTGGCTTTCTCCCTCTCCATTAGGGAGAGGGTTGGGGTGAGGAGGAGCAGGCGGCTCTGGTTTGCTCCCTCTCCATTTAGGGAGAGGGTTGGGGTGAGGGGGAACAGGCAGCTCTGGCTTTCTCCCTCTCCATTTAGGGAGAGGGTTGGGGTGAGGGGGAACAGTTTGTTCGGTAGTTTGTTCCGTTCATCTTACGAACTCAGTTCATCTGCCATACCTGAACCGGCACACGTCATGTCTAATGTTTATCAGCACAGAATTTGCCCATCAGAATTTCGGGATTAAAGCGCTGCCCTTGGTCCGGCTGTAAATCGCTGAGTCGTTTTCTGAGGCCGGGGCGACGCGCATGGATGCGCGGCGAGGGCGCATTTACAGGGACGTTACCTGCGCCCGTCCCCGAAAAGCCGTAAGAAAAAAGACGAAGGCATCGCAAAGCGACGATTTTCTTGCCGGGAGCCCGGGTCGCCAGGGCGGTGGCGATTGAGCCGCCCTGGCACGTTCACACGTGCCGTAGCCAAAGAGAAACTTGGAACATGAAGTGAACGGAACGGCCTACAGAGCCGCATATTCCCCTCACCCCGCCCGATAAAACGGCTTATCCCCCAGAATCGTGGCGCGCTCCATAATCCTGCGCTGCGGCAGATAATCGGCGTTGGCGTAGTGCTGTGTCACACGGTTATCCCAGATCGCCAGATCGTTTTGCTGCCAGCGCCAGCGCACCTGGAACTCCGGTTTGGTGATGTGCGCAAACAGGAACGTTAAGAGCGTTTCACTCTCTTTCTCGCTCACGTCAACAATGCGCGTTGTGAATCCTTCGTTCACAAACAGCGCCTGCTTACCCGTTACGGGATGCGTGCGGATCACCGGGTGCAGCAGCGGCGGATGTTTCGCTACCGCCTCCAGCCAGCGCTGATGCTCTTCTTCTGTTTTACGGTATTTGTATTCCTGGAACGATTTTCTGAAATCGTGCTCTGCGCGCAGGCCACTCAGTAACTGCTTAAACGGCTCAGAAAGTGCGTTAAACGCCGCAACACCGCTAGTCCATAGCGTATCGCCCCCGGTTTCTGGCAGCTGTTTTGCCGCCAGAATCGCCCCTGCGGGCGGCGTCTCAATAAACGTCACATCGGTGTGCCAGTTATCATTGTCCGGCGGGTTATCGTTGTGGGTGTCCAGCACGATGATTTCTTCCACCCCTTCCGCATGCGGATACACCGGGTGAATGTGCAGATCGCCGAATCGCAACGCCAGCGCGCGCTGCTGCTGAGCCGTCACCGCCTGCTCACGCAGAAACACCACCTGATGGCGCAAAACCGCGTGATAGAGTTGCTCGAACTGGTTATCGCTCAGCGGGCGGGCCACGTCGAGACCCGAAATTTGCGCGCCGATATGCGGTCCCAGCGGGGTAATGGTCAGACGTTCACTCATTGTATTTCTCCATGCCAGGGCGTCAGGCGGCGCTGTAGCGCGCGCAGCCCCAGTTCTAAACCAAAGGCAATCACGGCGATCACCATGATCCCTGCCAATACCACGTCGGTTGCCAAAAACTCACCCGCCGACTGCACCATAAAACCGAGCCCGCGCGTGGCGGCGATAAGCTCCGCTGCCACCAGCGTCGACCAGCCCACGCCCAAACCAATGCGCAAGCCGGTTAAAATTTCCGGCAACGCACCGGGTAAAATCACAAACCACAGCACCTGAGCGCGACTCGCTCCCAGCGACTGGGCAGCGCGCAAACGCACCTGCTGCGCGCTTTTTACTCCCGCGACCGCCGACATGGCGACAGGGGCAAAAATCGCCAGATAGATAAGCAAAATCTTCGACGTTTCGCCGATGCCAAACCAAATCACCATCAGCGGCAAATAGGCCAGCGGCGGCACCGGGCGATACAGCTCAATCAGCGGGTCGAGAATGCCGCGCACCGTTGGGCTTAACCCCATCGCGATACCCACCGGGATCCCTAAAACCACCGCCGCCAACAACGCCACCAGAATGCGGCCAAGACTTGCCGCAAGATGCTGCCAGAGCGTCGCATCCATAAAGCCCTGCGGCCCGGCGATACTGATGAGTTTCGCCAGCACCTGTCCCGGCGGCGGCAAGAACAGCGGGCTAACCCACTGCTTCGCGGCCACTGCCCACCAGAGGGCTAACAGCACCAGCAAAGTGAGCGTGCTTAAGGTGATTTGACGGGAAAACGGCCAGCGCAAAGTGATGCGTTTTCCTGCCCGTTTTTCGCTAAATACGATGCTCATGAGAAGGCCTCCCGCTGCTCAAACACGCGGCTCAGCACATATTCGCGCTGGGCAATAAACTGCGGATCGGATTTGATGCTGCGCACCGGTTCTCCCGCGACGTAGCGTCGTGCGTAGTCGAGCGGCAAACGTTCCAGTACGCGCCCCGGCCCTGGCGACAGCAGCACCAGCTCGGTCGCCATAAACACCGCCTCTTCAATATCATGGGTAATCAGCAACACCTGCTTGCCGGTGTCGTGCCACAAGCGCAGCAGCAGGGTTTGCATCTGCTCGCGGGTGAAGGCATCCAGCGCGCCAAAAGGTTCGTCCAGCAGCAACAGCTGTGGATTGGCCGCCAGCGCGCGAGCAATGCCCACACGCTGACGCTGTCCACCGGAAAGCTGCCAGATAAAGCGTTTTCCCGCCCCTTCGAGACCCACTTTTTTAAGCATCTGACGCGCGGTATCTAACCGCTGTTCGCGGGGTATTCCTGCCAGTTGCAGGCCAAAGGCCACGTTTTCCTGCACGTTGCGCCAGGGCAACAGCCCTTCGCTCTGAAAGACCACGCCGCGCTCCGCACCAGGGCCGTCCACGCGTTGCCCTTCCAACTGAATAGTCCCGTGCTGATAAGGTACAAACCCGGCGATCAGATTCAGCAGCGTGGTTTTGCCGCAGCCGGATGGCCCCAGCACCACCAGCAGCTCGCCGCTCTCCAGCGTCAGATTGATATCGTCCAGCGCGGGTTTCCCGCCGTAGCTGGCGGACAGGTTTGTAATATTCAGCATCGCGATCCCCTTATTTCACAAAGCGATCGGTCACGAACTGGCTATAATCCGCCGCCACCGCAGGCACTTTGCCCTGCTCTTTCAGGAACCCGGCGGTGTCGATAATCGCTTTATTCACCGGACCAGAAAGCTGCTGGACCTGCTGCGCGGGCGTCAGATAGGTATTGCCCTTGACCAGACCCGGCACATCCGCTTCTGGCACGCCGCTGAGACGCGAGAGTTTTTCCAGATTGGCGGGCTGTTTCAGCCATTCATCGGGATTGGCAATGTAGGGCTGTTGCGCATCGATGGCGCTTTTCGCAAAGGCTTTCACCACGTCAGGATGTTTCTCGGCAAAGTCTTTACGCACCACCCACACGTCGAGCGTTGGCGCGCCCCACTCTGCCACTTTTTCGGAATCGGTCAGCACCGTGCCGTCTTTTTCCAGCGCGTTCACCGCCGGTGCCCAGACATACGCGCCATCAATATCTCCACGCTGCCAGGCTGCAATTATCGCAGGCGGTTGCAGGTTAAGGATTTCCACCTGACCCGGCTTGATACCCCAGTGTTTGAGCGCCGCCAGCAGGCTGTAGTGGGTGGTCGAGATAAACGGCACGGCGATACGTTTGCCGATCAAATCTTCGGGTTTGGTGATCCCTTTCTTCACCACCAGCGCTTCGGAATTCCCGAGCTGCGAGGCAAGAAGAAACACTTCAATGGGCACTTGCTGGCTCGCAGCAACCGCCAGCGGGCTGGAGCCGAGATTCCCGATCTGCACATCGCCGGACGCCAATGCCCGCACAATACTTGCGCCGCTGTCGAACTTACGCCAGTCCACTTTCGCGCCGCTTTCTTTCGCAAACGTCCCATCCGCCTGCGCGACTTTCGCCGGTTCCGCGGAAGTTTGATACGCGACGGTGACATCAACCGCCTGCGCCTGAAATGCCCACAGCGCCAGAGCGCCGAGTAGTGTGATACGCGATGAAATTGCCATGGTGTCTGCTCCCCTCTTTTGTTATGGGTGCAGTATTTCCGGCGCGAGAATTTTGATAAAGGAATAAAAAAGCATCGTTAATGCCGAAAGGTTTTTAGAAAAAAAGCGGCAAAGGATAGTGAATTTTGTGGGATCTGATTTCCATCGACTTTACATTTGGCGGTTATTCCGTTCACTTTACGTTTCTTGCTTCACCGCGACACGGACATTCAGAAGGATAACAATCTTGCCGCGCTGCCCTGGTCCGGCTGTAAATCGCTGAGTCGTTTTCCGCAGGCAGGGGCGACGCGCATGGATGCGCGGCGAGGGCGCATTTACAGGGACGTTACAGCGCCTGTCCCCGAAAGCCGAAGGGAATAAGACGAAGGTACCGCGAAGCGGCGATTTTCTTGCCGGGAGCCGGGATTGTTAAGGGGGCGGCGATGTATGAACCGGTCACATGGGTAACACTTTAAACCGGGCACATGGGTAACAGGTTATAACGGTACGGTAAACAGCTGACGGAGGTTTGCCGTGCCCTGGACTGAGACTGTTACCATGCAACGTTTGCAGTTTGTCGCGGCCTGCCTTGAAGGCAACCTTCCCGTTGCCGAGGTATGCCGCCGCTTTAATATCAGCCGTAAGACCGGTTACAAGTGGCTGGCCCGTTTTTCACCGGATGATACCGCCTCCCTGGCTGACCGCTCCCGGGCACGCCATCACCAGAACTCAACCCCTGAACCCATGGTGCAGCTGTTGCTGGACACTAAACAGCAGCACCCGCTATGGGGTCCGGACAAAATCAGGCAGCGACTGCTTAACCTGAATATCACCGGCGTGCCTGCGGCCAGTACGATTGGAGAGCTGTTTCGGGTTCACGGGCTGGTTAAAAAGCGTCGGCCTCCGGCTTTTAAATCCACACGACCTCATGAACTACATACTGTCGTCCACCCCAATGATGTCTGGAGTGCCGATTTCAAGGGTAAATTTACTCATACCGGCGGGCGCTGGTGTCACCCTTTTACGCTGACCGACAACTGCAGCAGGATAGTGCTGGCGTGCGATGCCACCTATATGCCTGACGGCCGGTTTGTCATTCCCTGCCTTGAACGGGTATTCCGGGAATGCGGTATGCCACAGGTGCTGCGTACGGATAACGGACCGCCGTTTGCCGGTGCTGGCCTGTGGGGGCTGAGCCAGATGTCCATCTGGCTGATTAAATGTGGTGTCCTGCCGGAACGTATCCGGCCGGGTAAGCCCACAGAGAACGGGCGGCATGAGCGGATGCACCGGACTCTGAAGGATGCACTAAAGCGACATACAAAGTTCACGTCCCTGGAAGAGCAGCAGGCCTGGCTGGATGCCTGGCGCAGTGAGTTTAATGACATACGCCCCCACAAGGCGCTGGGCGGAAAAACACCCGGCTCGGTCTGGTATCCGTCAGAGCGCATCTTTACCGGCCCACTGAAGGCAATGCCGGTACCGGATGATGCACGGACATTACGCGTCTCAGTAAAAGGCGATTTATGCTTTAACAGCACCCGGATATTTTTATCGGAGGCGCTGAGGGGGGAATGGATATGGATGAAGCAGGTCGAAGAAGATCTGGATGAGATAGGTTTTGGTGAGCTGATACTGGCCCGGTACGACAGACGAAATCATCGTATAATCCGGGCCGATTAAGTCAAAAAGTGTTACCTATGTGACCGGTCAGATCTGTAACCCATGTGACCGGTTCATACACGATAGCCCCCTTAACACGTTCACCGGTTCAGGAATGACAGAGGAGCTGAGCACGTAAGGTGAACGGAACAGACTTCCGAGCCACCTGTTCCCCCTCACCCCAACCCTCTCCCTAATGGAGAGGGAGAAAGCAGAGCCGCCTGCTCCCCCGTAGGAAAAAACAATCTATATTGCAATTCTGTTACATCCGTTACATAACCGTACGCACACGATTGCCAGCCCGGCGGCGGCAGGCATCATAGAGAAACTATTCAGCAAAGGTATGAATGATGATCAAAGTGGTGCTGGTGGACGACCACGTGGTGGTCCGATCTGGATTCGCTCAGCTGTTAAATCTGGAAGAGGATCTGATCGTCGAAGGCCAATACGGCAGCGCTGCCGAAGCGTGGCCAGCCTTGTCACGTAACGATATTGACGTCGCGGTGATGGACGTCGCCATGCCCGACGAAAATGGTCTCAGTCTGCTGAAACGCCTGCGTCAGCAGCGCCCCGGCTTTCGCGCCATCATTCTCAGTATTTATGATACTCCGGCGTTTGTGCAGAGCGCGCTCGACGCGGGCGCCAGTGGATACCTCACCAAACGCTGCGGGCCAGAAGAGCTGGTCCAGGCCGTACGCTCCGTCGGGATGGGCGGACATTATCTTTGCGCCGATGCGGTCAAAGCCCTGCGCGGCGGCCAGCCCGTATCCAAAGTGCTCGATGTACTGACTCCGCGCGAGCGCGAAGTGTTCGACCTGCTGGTGAAAGGTGAAAGCGTCAAAGCCATCGCCTTTACGCTCGAACTGAGCCACAAAACGGTACACGTGCATCGCGCCAATGTGCTGGGGAAATTGCAGTGCAGCAGCACCATCGAACTGGTGCATTTCGCTCTCGACAATCAGCTGCTGACGGGCCACTGATGCGGCGCTCCGTGCGGCACATTATCCTCTCGCTGTTCATTATGCTGGCCTGGGGCACCGGCTGGCTGATGCTGTGGACGCTCAGTTTTTATCTGACGCACAACGGCCAACAGGCCGCGCTGTTCCTGCCGCAGGGCGTGTACCTGGCGCTGCTGATTTTGCTGTCGCGCCGCTTCTGGCCGGCGTTAATTCTGTCGACTCTCGTTGCCATCGGGTGGTTGCACAGCGAACAGCTCCTGACCCGCGACGAGATGCTGGCGGTTCCGCTGATTGGGACGGCCGCCGCCTGGCTGACGCAACGCTACTGGCACCGTTTCCCGCTGTACTGGCAGCGTCTATCCCTGCTGATTGCGGCGGTGACGTTCAACGCGCTGCTGCAAACGTTGCTGCTGTCACCGTTTCTGGAAAGCCCCGGCACGCTTCTGCTGCTGGCCTCTTTTACCGGCGGGGTGTTGCTCACGCCGTTTGTCTATCTGGTGTTTGAGTTTTTGCGCCAGCAGCATCGCTACCATTTGCTCGGGCTGGACACCAGCAATCCACCGCTGCGCACCTCGCTTATCATCTGGTGCAGCCTGTTTTTTATCATCGGGATCGGCACGCAAATGGTGCTCTCCCCCGCCCTTGAGCGCCTGCTGCTGATTGTGGTGTTTCTGCCAAACGTGGTGATGGCGTGGAAGTTTGGCTGGCAGGGCGGCGTGCTGTCTGGGCTGCTGGGCAGCATGATGATCACCATCGCGCGCCAGGTTGGCGTGGGGTTTACCGATCTGATGGAGCTGGAGATTTTCCTCGCCACCCAGTCGTTGCTCGGGATTGGCCTGGGGATCGCCATCAGCCGTCAGCAGCAGCTGGCGCTGAATCTTGACCACTATCGTCGTCGACTGGAGACCGAACTTCAGGCCCGGCGAGCGCTCACCGAAAAGCTGATCCACACCGAAGAAGATACCCGCAAGCATCTGGCCCGCGAGCTGCACGACGAGATCGGCCAGAACATTACCGCCATTCAAATTCAGTCTCAGCTGGTCAAGCGCGCGGGCGATACCCCGCTGGCGGTTGAGGCGGCCGGGCAGATCAACGAACTGGCGCGGCGGATTCATCACTCGACCCGCCAGCTGCTGCGCCAGCTGCGCCCGCCCGTGCTTGACGAACTGTCGCTGAAAGAGGCGCTGCATCATCTGGTCAACGAATTTGCCTTTGCCGAGCGCGGGATTACCTGTCGGTTTGACTATCAGCTGCCCGCGCCACCGGAAAATGAAACCCTGGTATTCACCCTGTATCGCCTGTTGCAGGAACTGCTGAATAACGTCAGTAAACACGCCGATGCCAGTGAAGTGACGATTGTCCTTCGCCAGCAGGAAAACCGGCTGCATCTGGAAGTCGCGGACAACGGCGGAGGTATCAGTCCGGAGAATGCGCCTGGTTTTGGGATTCAGGGGATGCGCGAGCGCGTCCACGCTCTCGGGGGCGAATTTACGCTGAGCTCCCACGCCGGTACGCGCGTAATTGTTAACCTGCCCACAATTTTGCAACAAACACTTCACTAACCAGGAAAAAGTCTTAGTCACTCCAGACTTTCTCTCATCCCTTTTTCGTCGCGCTTTCATACAGTCATCTCAAACGGAGAACGCCATGCACGCACTGTCTGCTGAAGAGATTACTCAACGCTATCGGGCGATACGCCCACGATTGCTGTTGTGCATGGCCATCGGGTACGCCGCGTTTTACCTGACGCGCAAGAGCGTGAATTACGTGTTACCCGCGCTGCAAATGGATTTGGGGCTGAGTAAAAGCGATATCGGGCTGATCGGTTCGCTGTTTTATCTGAGCTACGGGCTGTCGAAATTTGCCGCCGGTCTGTGGCATGACAGCCACGGGCAGCGGGCGTTTATGGGTATCGGCCTACTGGCAACCGGCGTGCTGAACGTGCTGTTTACGTTTAGCGATTCGTTCCCGCTGCTGTTGTTTATCTGGACGCTGAACGGCTTCTTTCAGGGATGGGGATGGCCGCCGTGCGCCCGATTGCTCACCCACTGGTATTCGCGCAACGAGCGCGGCTTCTGGTGGGGCTGCTGGAATACCTCCATCAATATTGGTGGCGCGATTATTCCATTGATATGTGCCTTTGCCGCCCATCTTTGGGGCTGGCAGGCAGCGATGCTGACACCGGGGATCATCAGCATTGTGCTCGGCATTTGGCTGACCACGCAGCTGCGGGGAACACCGCAGGAAGAGGGTCTGCCGACGGTCGGGGAGTGGCGCAACGATCCGCTGGAGTTGCGCCAGGAACAGCATAGCCCGCCGATGGGGCTGTGGCAGATGTTACGCACGACGATGCTGCAAAACCCGATGATCTGGCTGCTCGGCGCATCGTACGTGCTGGTGTATCTGATCCGAATTGCGCTGAACGACTGGGGCAATATCTGGCTGTCAGAAAGCCACGGCGTGAATCTGTTGAGCGCCAACGCCACGGTGATGCTGTTTGAAGTGGGCGGTTTACTGGGCGCGCTGTTCGCCGGTTGGGGTTCGGACCTGCTGTTTAGCGGCCAGCGTGCGCCGATGATTTTGCTGTTCACGCTGGGATTGATGGTTTCCGTTGCCGCGCTGTGGCTGGCACCGGTTCACCACTACGCCCTGCTGGCGATGTGCTTTTTTACCGTCGGATTTTTTGTGTTTGGCCCGCAAATGCTGATCGGCCTTGCTGCCGTGGAGTGCGGGCACAAACAGGCAGCAGGCTCGATTACCGGTTTTCTCGGCGTGTTTGCCTATCTGGGGGCGGCGCTGGCCGGGTGGCCGCTGTCGTTGGTTATCGAACATTACGGCTGGTCGGGGATGTTCAGTTTGCTCTCGATTGCCGCCGTACTGATGGGTTTATTGCTGATGCCGCTGCTGATGTCGGGCATCACCGCTTCTCGCAGTCACATAACGTCCTAAAAAGGCTGAATAATGAAAACAACTCTCCTCTCTACCCTCATTGCTTCTGGGATCGCGCTGGCCACCTTGACGGGTGCCGCGCAGGCTAAAGGCCGTCTGGTGGTGTATTGCAGCGCCACCAACGAAATGTGTGAAACCGAAACCAAAGCCTTTGGCGATAAGTACGACGTCAAAACCTCGTTTATCCGCAACGGCTCCGGCAGCACGCTGGCGAAAGTCGATGCCGAGAAGAAAAACCCGCAAGCTGACGTCTGGTACGGCGGCACGCTGGACCCGCAATCACAGGCCGGTGAAATGGGCCTGTTGCAGCCGTATAAATCGAAAAATCTTGAGCAGATCATGGAGAACTTCCGCGATCCGGCCAAAGTAAAAGGCAACCTGTCTTCAGCGGTGTACGTCGGGATTTTAGGCTTTGGCGTCAACACCCAGCGCCTGAAAGAGAAAAACCTGCCGGTACCCAAATGCTGGAAAGATCTGACCAAGCCGGAATACAAAGGCGAGATCCAGATTGCCGATCCGCAAAGTTCCGGCACGGCGTATACCGCACTGGCGACCTTCGTGCAGCTGTGGGGCGAAGATCAGGCGTTCGATTACCTGAAACAGCTGAACAGCAACGTGTCGCAGTACACCAAATCCGGTATCGCCCCGGCACGTAACGCCGCGCGCGGTGAAACCGCCATCGGGATTGGTTTCCTGCACGATTACTCGCTGGAAAAAGAACAAGGCGCACCGCTGGAGCTGATTTCACCGTGCGAAGGCACCGGGTATGAAATCGGCGGCGTGAGCATTCTGAAAGGCGCGCGTAACGAAGAAAACGCGAAGCTGTTTGTGGATTGGGTACTGTCGAAAGAGGCCCAGGAGCTGGCATGGAAGAAAGGCAAATCCTACCAAATCCTGACCAACACCACGGCAGAAACCTCACCGAACTCGCTGAAGCTCGACGACCTGAAATTGATCAGCTACGACATGGATAAGTACGGCTCAACGGATGTGCGCAAGGCACTGATCAACAAATGGGTCAGCGACGTGAAGATGGGTAAATAAGCCCGCGAACAGTGGTTATCGCCCGGCGGATTTTCCCGTCGGGCCTCCAACACCCGGAAAACGTATGTCACACACATTAGCTCTCCATCCCGCCAAAAAACGGGATGCGGTATTCCTTTGGGTTTTACTTGGCTGGCTGGCGTTTGCCCTGCTGCCAAGCTGGAGCCTGGATTACGGCCTGCTGGAGTCGACGCGCGACGAAATCCTCGACGCCTACAGCTGGTCACATTTCAACGTTAGCTGGCTGTGGTATTTACTGCCGAGCCTGCTGCTGGTGCGTCCGTTCAGTGAAGCGAAACGCGAACAGATTAGCCGCCATTATATTGATGCGGGATGGGCGCTGCTGTGTATGGCGTTTATCGTCATCAGCGCCACGGTCGAAGGACGCGGGTTAGGTTACGCGTCTATCGTGCTGTTCGTCGCGCTTGGGGCGATCATGACGCTGGCGCTGACGCGACTCGAGTGGCTGGGCGGCGATCGCTTTGTAATTGCTTCTCTGATAACCATCGTCGCCCTGATCGGCATCTTTATCGTCTGGCCAAGCATCGCCATTTTCATTCCGATGTTCACCACCGATACGGGCGAATTTGCGCCGCTGGCCTTTATGACGGTGCTGTCGCAGGCGCATATCGTTCAGGTCATTATCAACTCGATTGTGCTGTCGATTGCCGTCGGTATCGGCTGTACGTTCTTCGGGTTGGTGTTGGCGATCTACACCACCCGCATCGCCAAACGCAGCGCCATCATTGGGCGTATCTTCTCGATTCTGCCGATCGTCACCCCGCCGTTTGTGGTGGGCCTGGGCGTGACGCTGATGATGGGCCGCTCCGGCTACATCACCGAGCTGATGGTGGATTGGTTTGGCCTAACCAACACCAACTGGCTGTACGGGTTCACCGGTATCTGGCTGGCGCAGGTGCTGGCCTTTACGCCGATGGCGTTCATGATCCTCGACGGGGCCATCAAAACCATTCATCCGTCGCTGGAAGAGGCGTCGTATACCCTGCGCGCCAGCCGCTGGCAGACCTTTAACGGCGTGTTTGTGCCGTTGCTGAAACCCGCGCTGGCAAACGCCTTCCTGATTGTTATCGTGCAGTCGCTGGCCGATTTCAGTAACCCGCTGGTGCTGGGCGGTAACTTCGACGTACTCGCCACGCAAATCTACTTCTATATCACCGGCTCGCAGCTGGATTATCAGGCCGCCAGTACGCTTGGCGCGTTCCTGCTGGTCTTCTCGCTGCTGGTGTTCTGCATTCAGTACATGTGGATCGGCAAGCGGTCTTACGTGACCGTGTCGGGCAAATCCTACCGTGGCGACGTGCAGCCGCTGCCGGTGACGCTGGTCTGGGGCGTGGTGGCGCTGTTGTCCATCTGGATCGCCTTTAACGCCCTGCTCTACGGCAGCATTTTCTACGGCAGCTTTACGGTGAACTGGGGCGTGGATTACACCCTGACGCTAGATAACTTTATCAAGCTGTTCGGCCAGGGCATGAGCGACGGGGCGTGGCCTTCACTGCTCGATACGCTGCTGTACGCCGGGATCGCCGCACCGATCACCGCCGGTTTTGGCCTGCTGATCGCCTGGGTGGTTGTGCGCCAGCAGTTCCGTGGCAAAAAGACTATCGAGTTCACCACCATGCTGTGCTTTGCCGTGCCAGGCACCGTGGCGGGCGTGTCGTACATTCTGGCCTTTAACAGCGCGCCGGTTTACCTCACGGGAACCGCCGCGATTGTGATTATCTCGATGGTGATGCGTAACGTGCCGGTGGGCATTCGCGCCGGGATCGCGGGACTGGGGCAGATCGACAAATCGCTGGATGAAGCATCGCTTAGCCTGCGCGCCGGAAGCTTCAGGACCATCACGCATATTCTGCTGCCGCTACTGCGCCCGGCGATTCTGTCGGCGCTGATTTACAGCTTCGTGCGCGCCATTACCACCGTAAGCGCCATTGTGTTCCTCGTCACGCCGGATACCCGCGTGGCAACGGCCTACATTCTGAACCGCGTGGAAGACGGCGAATACGGCGTGGCGATTGCCTACGGCTCGCTCCTGATCGTGGTCATGCTGGCGATCATTTTCCTCTTTGACTGGCTGATCGGTGAATCTCGCACTTCCCGTTCAAAAGCCAAAAACCAGGCGTAACACTATGACTCAGAAACATTTCGTTGAACTGCGCAATGTCACCAAGCGCTTTGGTAACAACACCGTTATCGAGAATATTAATCTGGCGATTCCACAGGGGCAGATGGTGACGCTGCTCGGCCCGTCGGGCTGCGGTAAAACCACCGTGCTGCGTCTGGTCGCGGGGCTGGAAAAACCGACCGAGGGGCAGATTTTAATCGACGGCGAAGACGTGACGCATCGGTCCATTCAGCAGCGTGATATCTGCATGGTGTTCCAGTCTTACGCCCTGTTCCCGCACATGTCGCTGGGCGAGAACGTGGGGTACGGCCTGAAAATGCTCGGCGTATCGCGCAGCGAAATGAAAACCCGCGTCAAAGAAGCGCTGGCGATGGTGGATCTGGACGGCTTTGAAGATCGATACGTCGACCAGATCTCCGGCGGGCAGCAGCAGCGCGTGGCGCTGGCCCGTGCGCTGATCCTCAAACCGAAAGTGCTGCTATTCGATGAGCCGCTGAGCAACCTCGACGCCAACCTGAGGCGCAGCATGCGTGACAAAATTCGCGAGCTGCAAAAGCAGTTCAACATCACGTCGCTGTATGTGACCCACGATCAGAGCGAGGCGTTTGCGGTGTCCGACACCGTGCTGGTGATGAACAAAGGCAACATTATGCAGATTGGCTCGCCGCAGGATCTGTATCGCCAGCCCGCATCGCGCTTTATGGCGAGCTTTATGGGCGATGCCAACCTGTTCCCGGCACGCTTTAGCGAGGATTTCGTGGAGATCCACGGCTACCGCCTGCCGCGCCCACTGCACTTTGCCAGCGAAGGAACGGGATCGGTTGGCGTGCGTCCGGAAGCGATCACCCTGAGCGAGCACGGCGAAGAGAGCCAGCGCTGCGTGATTCGTCATGTGGCGTATATGGGACCGCAGTATGAGGTGATTGTGA
The DNA here is from genome assembly GCF_000016325.1 of Enterobacter sp. 638. NCBI lineage: Bacteria > Pseudomonadati > Pseudomonadota > Gammaproteobacteria > Enterobacterales > Enterobacteriaceae > Enterobacter > Enterobacter sp. 638. The sequence continues at coordinate 926,115 of NC_009436.1, read as the reverse complement.
ACTGGCACGGCCAGGAGATTTTGTTGCAGGTGAACGCCACGCGCCTGCAGCCGAACGAAGGCGATAATTATTACCTCGAGATCCACCCGTACGGCATGTTTGTGCTGGCGGATGCAGCCTAGGTAAAAGCAAAACGGCAACGCACGTTGTCGTTTTTAGTGTCTTCCCCCTCTCCCTGGGTTGGGGTGAGGGCATCCGGTTGCACAAGGTCAAAGCAAAGCGGCAACACCCGTTGTCGTTTTTAATGTCTTCTCCCTCTCCCCGTGGGAGGGTTGGGGTGAGGGCATCAGACTCGCGCTCACCAACACTGGGCGCTCCGGTCACATCAATAATAACCACTCATCATCTCAATATATATTGAATTGGCTTATTACTCATTCGATGAATAGTGTTAATCCCTTCTTACAAATTTTAGAAATCTGCGCCGCAATATTTATTATTTTATATTCAGGAGAGGCGTACGATAAATTCTCACGTCATTAAAATGGATTTTTAAATGCCCGTTGATGAAAGTATAAAACCCACATCTGGAACATCCATTGTACCCGGTGGAGTCAGACAACTAACGTTAGGTGAAATCGCATTAGCAAAAACGTTGTTTGGTGGGAGTCTTATTTATAGCCGCATATGGGTACATCGTGAAGGGTATCTTCCATTCAACCTGCAACCTGTCGATGTTGCAATGACTCCTGACGGCGAATTATGGTTTAGAGAGGAAACCTATTCCCCTGATTTTTCTTTAGAAAGAGATCTACAGAAGAAACTCAGATTTATGCATGAAATGGTTCATGCATGGCAAGCACAAAAGGGCATGTTTGTTAGAACCAGAGGGTTATTCTCTCGCTTTGCTGATTATAGTTACAGCTTAGATAAGGCTGATTTCCTCCATTATAGGTTAGAACAACAAGCATCAATTGCCAGCGATTATTGGTTACTGCTTACATATGGGTTTAATACAGGTGCGTTATATTTAACAGAATATAGAGATTATCAACCGAATGAATCCACTTATGAACTCATTAGAAAATACAAATCAGTTTTGAAAGGATTTCCAGGGTGAAAATATTACTAACATTACCTTTCATTCTTATCCTTACAGGTTGCCCTGGTGGAGGAAAACCAGCATCTATCCAACGCAGTGTCTTTATGCAAGGAAATACCATCTGCTTTTCTATATATAAAAAAGATATTCTAGAACGTTATAGTATTTACTATTGGCCTAATAAAAAATACACCGTTTTGAAAGCAACTGATAAAATTTCATCATCATATCCTGACACATGCGTTAACGTTAAATTACCAAAGGGATATAAATATGATATTGCATATAGTTTAAATGGGATCAGTTATTCTGATTCGTTCTTCATTGACAACGATGGGAACCGCTAATTATGTCACTACCCGCTTATTTATTTCTTTATGATGAAAATGGAATGCAAATCCCAGGAGATTGCATGGCTTTAGGCCGTGAGGGTGCTATAGAAATTATGAATAGTAGTTACGGTGTTAGGCAGCCAGTAGACAGCAATACAGGAAGCATGACAGGCTGTAGACAACATAGCCCTGTAGTCATTCATAAACAACTTGATAAAACCAGCCCTTTCTTTGCTATCGCCGTGTGTGAGCAAAAGAGATTTCAAAAAGCGGTTCTTAAATACTATGAAATAGTAGAAGCAGGAATAGAAGTTGAGATTTATAACATTACGCTAGAAGGTGTTGTCGTTTCTGCTGTGGATTTCACTCATGTTTACTATCCTGGCAGTTCAACTCCGAATATGCATGAAGTCGTGGGGCTTAGATTTCGAGGTATTGAATGGAATTATGTAAGAGGAAATATTAAATATGATGACGCATGGATGAAACCAGCACCGAAAAATAAACAGACCGCCTAATAAAAAACTCAAATTGCCCTCCTCATCTGTGATGATGCGACTGGGATGAGGACATCACACCGAACAAGATAAAAGCAAAACGGCAACCCAAGTTACCGTTTTGGTGTTTGCCCTTTCCCCATAGGAGAGGGTTGGAGTGAGAACATCAAACCCGCACTCATCTGCGCTGCGCGTTCAGCTCCGCGATGTCCTTCGGTGTGGTGCGACAGCATCCGCCAATCAGCTTCGCACCTGCCGCCAGCCAATGCGGTAGATAACCCGACAGCGTTTCGCAGGCTTCGCCGTGGTGATGCCAGGTTTTGGTCACGGCGTCATAGTGCTCGCCCGAATTCGGATAAACCACCAGCGGCAGCGCAGTCAGGCTGTGCAGATGCTCAAGCGCGGCGGTGGTGTTTTCCAGCGCTATGCAGTTGATGCCCAGCGCGACAATTTGCGGATAATCCGCCAGAGCGGCAACCACTTCACGCAGTGGCGTGCCGTCGCTAAGGTGCTCGCTTTCGCGCAGGGTAAACGAGAACCACGCGCGAGCACGGGGATATTCACTCAGCAACGCAGCCAGGGCTTTGATCTCTGCAAATGACGGCAGCGTTTCGCAGGCCAGTAAGTCGGCCCCCGCATCCAGCAGCGCCTCTACGCGCGGGCGGTGAAACTCAGTAAATTCTTGCGCACTGCGCAGGTAATCCCCGCGATACTCAGACCCGTCCGCCAGATACGCGCCGTAAGGCCCGACAGAACCGGCGACCAGCAGCGTGCCCGCGTGCGCGTTTTCAGCCAGATAGGCTTCGCGTGCCTTACGCGCCAGCTCCACGCTTTTACCAATCAGCGCCCGCGACTGCGCCTCGTCCAGACCGCGTGCGGCAAAGCCCGCAGGCGTGGCCTGATAGCTGGCGGTGATCGCCACCTGTGCGCCAGCGCGGAAATAGTCGAGGTGCACGTCACGGATCAGATCCGGATTTTCGACCAGCACTTTTGCCGACCATAGGCTGTCGGCCAGGTTACACCCGCGCGCTTCAAGCTCCGTCGCCATTGCGCCGTCCAGCACGATAAACGGCTGTGTTTCAAGGAGGGCGGTAAGCGGATTATTCAGCGACATGTTCAGGCTCCTGCGTTTTAAGATTTTGGGTGAGGTAATACGCACCATAACACAGGGCGACAAACGGAATTCCGCAGTAAAGGGCGATGCGCTGGCTTGGATCAAAGGCCAGACCGATGCAGGCCACCACGCACAGGATAAATCCCAATATCGGCACCAGCGGATACCACGGGGCACGATACTGTAAATCCGCCAGCGATTTGCCCGCCTGGAGATGACGGCGGCGGAACATAAAGTGCGAGGCGCAAATGCTTATCCACACCGCTACGACCGCAAACCCTGAAATCGCCGACAGCGCGACAAACACCGTGTCCGGGGCGATCACGCTTGAGAACAGCGCCAAGACGCCGCCCAGCATCGACACCGAGATCGCCGTCAGCGGAACGCCGTTTTTATTGACGCGGGCAAAGCAGCGCGGCAGCGTTTTCTCATTCGACAGCGACCACAGCATGCGGCCAGACGCATACAGCCCAGAATTCGCCGCCGACAGAATGGCCGTCAGGATCACGAAGTTAAAAATGTCCGCCGCATACGGAATGCCGACTTTCTCGAACACCAGCACGAACGGGCTTTTCTCCACGCCGGCCTGCTGCATGGGGATCAGCGCCGCCAGCACAAAAACGGTGCCGATGAAGAACAGGATCAGGCGCGCAATCGTGGTGCGGATCGCCACCGGGATCACTTTATGCGGATTCTCAGTTTCGCCCGCTGCGATGCCAATCAGCTCGGTACCGGAGAAAGCGAAGTTCACCGCCACCATGGTCATCAGAATCGGCAGGCCGCCGTGGGGGAACCAGCCTTCGGCGGTGAGATTGGATAAGCCCGGCGCGGGTGAACCGTCCTGCATCGGGATAAAGCCGAAGATCGCCGCCCCGCCCAGGATAATAAAGGCGATGATGGTGATGACTTTCACCAGCGAGAACCAGAATTCGCCTTCGGCAAAGAAACGTGTCGAGATGACATTCAGGGCAAAAATCACCGCGCAGAACACCACGCACCAAGCCCAGACGGGCACCTGCGGGAACCAGTACTGCATGCAGAATCCGGCGGCGGTGAAGCTTGAGCCGAGCGCCACGGTCCAGGTGAGCCAGTAAAGCCACGCGACGGTATAGCCCGTAGCCGGCCCAAGATAGCGCGTGGCGTAGACATGAAATGCTCCGGTTTCCGGCATTGCGACGGAAAGCTCGCCCAGACACTGCATCACCAGCCAAACTACCAGCGCGCCGATCAGATACGCCAGCAGCGTGCCCGCCGCCCCGGTCGTGGAGATAATGTAACCCGTATTAAAAAATAACCCTGTGCCAATCACGCCACCCAGCGACAGCATAATCAGGTGACGCGTTTTCATGGTGCGCTTTAGCTGCCCATTGTCGTGTTCTGTTTGCATATTACCTTCTAAACGTATGGACATCTAAACATCCAAAGAAGGTTTTGTTATACCGTGATTGTTAACAAAAAGCTAGCCGCGAACCAAACGTAACCGCGCACGGCGGGCACTGAGTCGGGGTTGGTTTGTCATGATCACGTAGAGAATGGGTCGCCATGCCATAAGCACCTCCGTAAGCCGATACTGAAAGCATGGCGTGGACGGCGGGCATTTTCGGTCAGTCGAAAGTGGGATCCCGTCACCCCTTCTCATACAGAAAGGTGTGATCGCCCAGTGCATCAAAGGGGTAAGGATGTGCAGAAAATCTAACGTTGTGATCCTGACGACAAAATTGGTAAATCCGCCAAAGGGTTCTATAGTCGACGGTGATTCTACGTTACCAGGACTGGCTCATGCGCTTTAAAGGACTTACCAAAGGTTTCTTCATTCTGATTCTCGCCATCGTTTCGCTGGCCTTCTTTGACATACTGGCGCCCTACTTTTCGGCCGTTCTATGGGCCTCGATACTGGCCGTCATCTTTCATCCGGTGAAGAACAAACTGCGCAGTATGATGGGGGAACGCAACGGGCTGGCATCGCTGCTGACGCTGGTCATTATCTGCCTGATCGTGTTTACGCCGCTGATCGTGATTCTCTCGTCGCTCGCCATCGAGCTGAACGTGGTTTACACCAAGCTCCAGCATACGAACTCCCAATTCCCGGAAGTGGTGGCAAGCCTGTTTGCGCACCTGCCGGAGTGGGCTCGGAATTTCCTTGTCGATCACAATTTGGATAATGCCGCGCAGATCCAGCAAAAATTGTCTGACGCTGCGTTAAAAGGCGGGCAGTATCTGGCCGGCAGCGCTTTCTTGATCGGCAAGGGCACGTTCGGCTTTGCGATCAGCTTCGGCATCATGATTTATTTGCTGTTTTTCCTCCTGAAAGACGGGCCGTATCTGGTGCGCCAGATCCTCGATTCCCTGCCGCTGTCCGATTTTGTTAAGCAGCATCTGTTCGCGAAATTTGCCGCCGTCTCCCGCGCGACGGTCAAAGGTACGGTAGTTGTGGCTCTCGTGCAGGGTATTTTGGGCGGTATCGCCTTTTATATCGCCGGTATCGACGGTAGTATTTTGTGGGGCGCGCTGATGGCGTTCCTGTCGTTAATCCCGGCCGTCGGTTCGGCGATTATTTGGGTGCCCGCCGCTGTCTTCCTGTTTGCCACGCAACAGCTGTGGCAGGGGTTCTTCATTGTCGGCTTCTTTGTCATCATCGTGGGGTTGGTGGATAACATCCTGCGCCCGCTGCTGGTCGGCAAAGACACCAAAATGCCGGACTACCTGATCCTGATTTCTACGCTTGGCGGTATGGAAATTTACGGCATTAACGGCTTTGTGATTGGCCCGCTGATCGCCGCCCTGTTTATTGCCTGCTGGAATATTCTTTCTGGTCGCGACCATGCCGGTAATTCGGACGAAATCGACGAAGCCTTTATCGAAGAAGGAAAAAACCCTCCAGATTTGTGAAGCGGTGACGATATCTAACAGACCAGGCGGCCAGTGGCCGCCTTTTTTTTACACGGAAATCATGCGTTTCCTATAATTTCAGAAAAGATATCCCACAAATGGCCTAGAAGGATCCAACAGGTGCGTATTGCGACCATAACGAACTGGGCCTATGGTGCCACGGTGTGCCTGACAATCATTTCAGGCGTGGTGATGCTGATGGCGTCAAACGCGGATAATGTTGAGCGGCAGGCGGTAGAACAGCGACAGGTTTTTGATCAGCTGACTGAAGAAATTGAAGTTGAGATCTGGTCGCTTTCGGATCTGGCGCGGCTGTACGTGATCAAACAAGACTCTGACGTGCTGGCGGAATATCAGCAAAAAGAACAGTCCATGAAGGCCGTTGAGCATCGTCTGGCAAAGCTGAAAGACAACGGCGCGACGGATGAAGAACTGGCGCTGCTGCATGAAGGACTGCGGGTTGTCGATGCGCTTCAGGATGAACAGCAGACCGCGTTAGCTCAGGTGACGCGCGGTGAGCAGTCGCAAGCCCTGGCGCTGCTTTACGGCAAACCTTACGAGCAAGAGCTGGAGCGAGCGCAAGACCAAATCGACCATTTCCGCCTGATGCTCGATCGCCGTGCGCAGGACGCCGTCCAGCAGGCGACCAACACCTCACGCCTGTTACGCACTTTGTCTGAAGTGATGGTGGCCGTGACGGCCCTGCTGTTCCTGTTTGTGCTGGGTTTCATCTTAAAACGCCGGGTACTGCGCCCAGTGGTGCGTCTGAGCGACGTGGTGAATCGTCTGGCCTCCCAGGATTATGCGGTTGAGACGCCCAACTTTAACCAGATCGACGAAATCGGTGACATGGCGCAGGCGATCCGCATTTTTCGCGAGAATGGGCTGGTACGACAGCGGCTGGAAAAGGAGCGCGATGCCGACTGGGCAATCCGCGAGCTGCTGGCGCGCATGACGCAGCGTTTGCAGGGCTGCGAGAACTTCGAGGATGTGATAAACGTCGCACAGCTTTTCGCCCCCAATATCGCACCGGGAATAGCCGGGCGAATCTATATTCTTGACCGCGATCCGTGGCAAATGCGCTGCGTCGCGCAATGGCTTGCGCCAGAAGGAGAGCAGGACCCGTTCCATCCCGATGCGTGTTGGGCGGTACGTCGCGGTCAGAGCCATCCACCGGTTAACGGCGAGCCGGATATCGCCTGCTACCATCTGCCGGAAACCTGCGCCAATCACTCGCTTTGCGTCCCGCTGATCGCGCAGGGAGAAGCGATTGGTTTACTCTCTTTCCAGAACATCACGCCAGAAACGGCGCCTTCTCGCGCGTATCTGGAACTGATGGCCGAAGCGCTTGGCCTGGCGTTAGCGAACCAACGTCTGCGCGATGCCCTGCTCGAAAAAGCGCTTCATGATCCGTTAACGGGGCTACGCAATCGTCACCATCTGGAAGACACGTTGCGCACCCAAATAAGCCTGGCGGCGCGCAATGCAGAACCCGTGAGTTGCCTGATGATCGACATTGATCACTTCAAAAACATTAACGACAGATTCGGTCACGAGGCGGGCGATCGGGTGATCAAAAGTGTCGCGGCCATCATCCAACGCGCCGTTCACGACACTGGCGTGGCGTTCCGTTATGGCGGCGAGGAGTTTCTGGCGCTGCTGACGGGCGTTGATGAAGAAGGGGCCCACGCCTGCGCAACCGAGATTTTTGAGGGTGTTCACACCCTCTCGATGCGCTATGGGCTGTCTGAGATCGGTCCCGTGGACGTGTCGATTGGCATCGCCAGCTACCCGGAGCACGTCCAGAGCGACAACCTGCTGCGTGCGGCCGACGTTGCGCTGTATCGTGCAAAAGAGCTGGGGCGTTCGCGGATTGTAAGTTTTGGGATGCTGGAACCGGGTTAAGCGTTAGTGAGCCTGACAAAGCCAGACCGAATGCCCGCCGCACTCGGGATCTTCAAATACCACGTCAATCACTGCAAAAGCATTGTCCGCCAGCCGTTGCCGGTATTCGTCCGGCGACAGGCTGGAGTGATACAGCGGTTCGCCTTCAAATTCCCCCATCGCGATGCCGCTGTGGGTGCCGCTGGTGAACATCAGCACGCTGCCAGGATGGCTGTGACGCGCAAATACCGGGAACATCTGGCGCTGATCGTCTGGGGTCAGGTGGAAAAAGCTGTCCCAGGCGATCAGCCCGTCAAAGGTTTCATTCAGCGCTAACTGACGCATATCCAGATTCAACCAGCGTTGATCAGGAAACTGCTGCTGCGCGCGAGCCAGCATCGCGGACGCGCCGTCGATACCCGTGATTTGATAATTTTGATGAATGAAATACTCAGCGATGGGCTGACCATTCCCGCAGCCGATGTCCAGAATCGTCCCGCGTGAGCCGAGCAGATCGATAAATTTATCGAGCCAGGCTTTTTCCATTAAATAGCGGGAACGCAGGCGTGCAAAGGCATCCGCGTGCGTGTCGTAGAGGTGAAGAATGTTTTTTGCGGCGGATTCTGACATGTCCGGCTCTCGCGGTTGAGTTGTACGGTTTAGGGTTTATTCATCGCCAGCATGGTGATAATAACTGAACATATCACGCCTATAAAAAAACCGGCGCATTTCGCGCCGGTCTGATTAAGGCTCAGTCGCTGCACATCAGGCGGTGGTCACCGGTTTCTCTTCCGTTTTCACCTGTGCGTTTTCCAGCATACGACGCACCGGAACAATCAGCACCAGTAGCACCGCGGCACAGATCAACAGCGCAATAGAACAGCGCGCGAAGAGATTTGGCAGCATATCCAACTGATCGGCTTTAACGTGACCGCCAATCAAACCTGCCGCCAGGTTGCCCAGCGCGCTGGCGCAGAACCACAACCCCATCATCTGGCCGCGCATTCTTTCCGGGGCCAGCAGCGTCATGGTCGCCAGACCAATCGGACTCAGACAGAGTTCACCCAGCGTCAGCATCAGGATGCTGCCCACCAGCCACATTGGCGATACGCCTGCCCCGCCGCTGTTCAATACGTTTTGTGCCGCCAGCATCATCACGCCAAAGCCCGCCGCCGCACACAAAATGCCGATCACAAACTTGGTGATGCTGCTCGGACGCACGTTATTACGCGCCAGCATTGGCCATGCCCAGCTAAAGATCGGGGCCAGAATAATGATAAACAGCGCATTGATTGACTGGAACCATACCGCCGGGATTTCAAAATCACCGATCATACGGTTGGTATAATCGTTCGCAAACAGGTTGAACGACGTTGGTTTTTGCTCAAACGCAGACCAGAAGAACGCCGCGGAAACCAGCAGAATGAAACAGACCAGCAGTCTGGCGCGCTCTTTACGATTCAGACCGGCAAAGAGGAACAGCCAGATAAAATAGAGCGCGACCGAGGCCGCAATCACGTAGACCAGCACGCTGGCGACCGCGACAGGGTTAATCACAATCACGCCCTGCGCAATCAGCGTCACAATAATCGCCACGCCAACCGCCAGCGCCATCAGCCAGGCACCTACGCCCTTTTTCTTCGCCACCGGATTGTTCCAGGTGGAATCCAGGCCAACTTCACTGTCGTAGCGTTTCATGGATGGCACGGCAAACATGCGGAAAATCACCAGCGCCACCAGCATCCCGATACCACCGATGCCAAAGCCCCAGTGCCAGCCGTGCGTTTTAATCAACCAGCCGGAGATCAGCGGAGCGATAAACGACCCCATGTTGATGCCCATATAAAACAGCGAGAAGCCGCCGTCACGACGGGCATCGCCTTTTTTGTACAGCGTCCCCACCATGACCGAGATACAGGTTTTGAACAAACCGGAACCGAGGACGATGAACATCAGGCCGATAAAGAACAGGTTGTTGCCCATAAAGGCCGACAGCGCGATCGACAGATGCCCAAGTGCAATCAGAATGGAACCGTACCAAACCGCCCGCTGCTGGCCGAGCCAGTTATCCGCCAGCCAGCCGCCAGGGAGCGCAGCGAGATACATACTGCCGGCAAAAATCCCGACGATGGCCGATGCGTTTTCACGCGCGAGCCCCATACCGCCGTCATAGACGGTCGCCGCCATGAACAGGATCAGTAACGGACGTATGCCGTAAAACGAGAACCGCTCCCACATTTCGGTAAAGAAGAGCGAGCCGAGCGGATAAGGATGGCCGAAGAAAGTTCGGCTTTCGTTCTTATTAACAGAGGATTGCATAATGCTCCTGAGAAAGTGTGCCAGAGTGTTTGCTGCGCTGGCATGTACGCCGACCAGTCATCTATCTGGGCGATTTTTTACATGCAGCGATATTTTAATTAACCATATGATAACCAGACGTTGGTTTTGTCTAGCATTAAGCGTTAACTTTAAGATGAAAAGTCGACAAATGTCTACTTTTACAAATTTTATGCTACCCAATAGAATAAATTAACATCTCATTTTCATGCCAATTTTCAGCATCTAACAGCATAAACCTTGCTAAGTGAAAGGGTTTATAAGGGCATTCCAGCTGGCGGGTTGTGATTCGTTTTTATTGAAAATGGGAGAATGAGATTTGGCTAAAATGCGTGAACGTCCACGGAATAATGTAAAGGAAAATGATTATCTGGATAGCTTTTGGTAGATAATTATTATTCGAGCGGAATAAGTCTGCAACTGTCAAAAAATCATCGTCTGGCAAAGCTCTACAAAAAAACAGAGGATTATTTACGCAAATACATCAATTAATTTATTTGTACTATAAAAACAGGCCATTTCAAATGGCCTGTTTTAGTGACACATGTTATGAGAACACCTATTTAAGAGGGTGAAATCATATTCACGTGGGGCTTTCCTTGTCGTTTTTAAAAGTCACTTATGATGAAAATTAAAATAGATTACAGACGGATAATATCAATCGTTAAAGAGCCTTTTACGTTACCGTCAGTCATATTTTGACCCGCAAGCTTAACGAGTTCGAGACCGAGCTTCACGCTGTTAGAGTCTTTGTCTATATCCAAAACAGTATCATTTATAGCAATAATTTCTTTGGTGTCATAGTTAAACAAACCGATAGCGACGCCTGAAGCCGGAGAACGCCTCTCTGTGTTAGCAAGAGAAGTGCCCTGGGCATCATCAGCCTGACCATGCAATTTCAGCGCGATATGCCCAGCGGCAATTTCCGCGTTGCAACCCGACAGATCATCAGGATTAGCAACGCGAAGGGTCACTAAACCCATTACGTCGGGCTCACTGCCTTGCTCAACAATATCGTTGCCCATTTGATTTATATTAATTGAATTGAGTGAGGGATAAACGCCACAACTGGCGCCAGGATTAGAACCACTCACATTTCCCGTAATAGTTACTGTAGCTGATTCCGTAGGATCGCTTGCATGAGCAAATGCCGTCGACATGAGCATCGCCATACCAATATATAAAGTACTTTTTTTCATTTAAAAACCTTTTGTCTTAAAAATAAATATTTATATACATTTAATGTGAAGACTATTGTTAGTGTTTATAAAATAACGATGAGTCTCAGTAAGTGAAGATACCCATTTAACGCAGGATAAACATTCAAAAAAAATTCTAAATTTAGATGTGCGAGTAAATTATATAGTTGATATTAATGGTTCTTTTACCCGCATTGAAAAATCACCGCCATGCTCACCGTTAATCACAGTGAATATAAAATTGATGAACATTTAACTCTCAAGAGTATTAATTTTGTTACTTACACATGTTTTGCTGTTGACTATTGATAATCGCTTAGCCAACTTGATATAAATACATAAACAAGGATCAACAGCTTGCCTCTAATTTATCCGCCACGACAATTCAGTCCGATGCCCGGCCTGAGAACGGGCATTTAAGTGAGCTATCAATAACTGGCGGGTGTCCCTTTTTTGCGTGGGTAAGATGACGCTCTGACTAGCAGCGCAGGAAAAAATCGCTCGTGTCATCACACGCGTTAACAGAGGGTTATAAGCAGATTGAAGGCGGTGGGTGACTGCAAATCCACACGTTTACATGGCCTCTTGTCAGTTACGGCTTGATGTAAGTCAAATTTATTGTCAAAATAAGGCGTAAACAATCAAATTTTTTGGTTGTTACAAGGATGAAGAATCACGCTATGGAGCTAAAATGAAGACTGTATTTGCCGTTATGTTGAGCCTTACATTATCAGGATGTACCGCGAGCGACTGGATCGATGCCGCTGGCGGAATCATGCAAGCCAACGATAAATATGAAAAAGATTCCAGAAACAAACGTATAAAAGCGGCAAATAAAGCCGCCGGATATTAGTTTCAGAAAGAGAAATTCATGTTTATTCCTCTTCCGCTCATCGTGAGTGAGAAGAGGACAAAAGCCGCATTCATCAATACGGCTCAAATGCGTATCCCCTACCCGCCATTATCCTGGCGCTAAAAGCTGCTAACGTACCTCCGTCTTTCCCTGTCCAGATGCATGCCTATGGCGTTCGTCATTGCGCCGCGCGCTGAAGTCACAGCAAAATTGGGTTGGAAAGTTATTCCTGACTAAATTCCTTGTTCAACGCCCCGGCAAGCGCAGAAGGATTCTCCCAGGACATTGAGTGCCCTGCCTGTGGCACTACGGCTACAGGTATGTCGTTTTGGCTAACATATTGAAAATCATTGTCCGGTAAGGATTGTTCGCCAAAAATCAGCGCGCGTGAACAGGACAGGCTGAGAAAGATTTCCATCCATGAGGGTGAAGTACCCTCGACCAGACTTTTGGCTCCCCGCCACATTGCCCAAGGTGCAGCATTTTGGGCTGACCCTTTCCAGGGAGAGGTTTGGTTTGCCAGCATCTGATCGTAAACGTGAGAGACAAATTCAGATTCCGGTTTCTCTACTATGATTCGGCTGTATTCACCGCCGCCTGCATGAAAGTTAGGTTCCGAAACCACCAGTTTACCTACCCGTTCACGCAACCGTGCCGCCACTTCAATCGCTATACTGCCTCCCATGCTGTGACCATAAATATGGCATTGTGGGAGCTTTAATGCGTTGATCACCTCGATAACCACGTCTGCCTGATGAGCGATGCTGTAATCATAGTCACGGGGTTTATCACTGAAGCCGTATCCGGGAAGGTCAATCAGTATGGCGCGTCGCCCGCCAAATGCCGGATCCGCCACAATGCGTGGATACTCATAAGATGAAGCGCACCCAAGCCCGTGAATAAACACCACAGGAATACCCTTCCCTGGCAAATCATGCCAACGAACGCTGGCACCGGCAGTTAATGAAAACAAACTCTGCATCTTGTATCCCTCTGTTAATAGCGCAGTTAAATGGCTAAACAGGCTGAATATTAGCAGTCGATAAGCATGCTAAAAAACGAGTGATTCTTTCTTTTTATTGCAACGCTATGAGGAGCTTTCACCAAATCACTGGCGAAACATGCCAGGTAAATGGACTTATTTCTGGCTGGAAATGACACAAATATGGCACAAGGGGTGTTTTCAGATTTGGTGAATATCGCGTGAAACCGCGTGAAGAATGGTGCGATAATAGGAGTCGAACCTACGACCTTCGCATTACGAATTAGTAGAATCACATTTAACTAACTGTTTTACATGTACATTGCCGCGTTCACATTACACAACTCAATGGCACATGATGTAAGAAAGGGGACCGCGATTTACCACGTATGGCACAAATCTGGCACACCGCCGCGAAGAGGTTATGCCGCAGGAGGTTCAGGCCAGGTGATGTCTGGAGCTGTTGATGTATCAACCGCCTCCAGCTCATCAAGATAATCCAGCCACAAATTGTACTGGGCCTTTTCGGTATCCTTCAGTCGGCCCATAGCTGCTTTACCCGGCCATTGTTTGCTATTTATGTAGGCATTGGCAGCATCAATCCTGCTCTGCTTTTCAATCTCTGCCTGAGCCACCATTTCTTCATGCGTAGGAGGAGGGAGATCTATCCATGCAGGATAGCCATCAACTGTTCCGATACACTTACCTTCAGGGATCGGAAATAATGCGTCGTGAGCTGATGCTGAAACCTCTACACCATCAGTCGGCCACCCGCCCAAACCCTCAAAAATGGACTGTTCCTCTGTCGGATAAAATCCAGCTAATGAAGGACTCCAGATATATTTTTCCATTTATTTATTTCCCAATCGCAAAGTAATCTACGTTAAAACCGCCGCCGCCGCCCTGCCAAATACCAAACTGGTTGACTGATTTAGAGCCCTGTCCGATACCAATATCAGCAGATGGCTGAGCGGCAGCGCCCCCTTGCTGTGTCCCGATGTCACTCCAGGTACAAACAACGCGATAACTTGACGTCGTAAATGCCCTCGGCAGGGTTACGTATTGGTTATTAACTCCGACCGCAAATCCAGCTGTCCCATACTGGAAAATGGTCCCATCCGGGTATCTGCACCATCCTGTGCCGCTGGTGAACGAAGACATATCTGGTATCTGCCCCGCCCCCGTCCCAACATTTTTCGTAGCGGCCGTGCCTAAACCGAGATATGTGAGAATTTCGGCAATGGTTCCTTTACCGATAATGTCTCGTCCAACGGAAGTAAGATCCGTTTGTGCAGCAGTATCCGTACCCGTGAAATACGGAAGCTTGTTTGCGCCAGTAGCAAGGCCAGCCAACGCCGTCAATGTAGCATCAAGAGCCTGGAAGTCTTTACCGAACGCCATTGCCATTTTTGCAATGAACCCGTTCAGATCACCATTATCCAGCACATCCTGCCCACTTTTATTGGCTGTGTACTGGGCCAGTGCCGCCGTTATAAAACTGGCCTGCCGAATTGCTTTATTGATTTGCGCGCTGGATGCCTTTCCAGCCGTAAACCCTGAGAGTAATGCCGGTAGAGTTACCCAGTCAGCTTGTGACATGACGTTAGCGTTTGGATCAAGTGCAAATGCTTTAAAGTCGTTCGTGCTCATTAGAGTAGTGTCCCCCATGCTCCTACATCAAACCCACCGATGTATTCGTTATCCAAATCAAACCCAAAGAATTTAGAGCCTTCAGACGGTGTTTCTACCGAAGGCGTTTCAACGTCCCCGGCCCATACGCCAGCCGCTTTAACTGTGAGATAGCCCTGTTTGATAGCGGCGATCAGTTCGAGAGACACATTAGAAATATCAGTCTCAGGAAAAACCCAGACCGAGATCGTCATGTCCTGGTTGTCGACGATTTGCATCTTCAGGCCAGAGCCAGCAGTTGCAGCGTTCAGAATGGGCGGCAGTGAGTCGTTCCGCCCGTCCCAGTTGTTGATCGCGATTTTCGCTTTCAGAATGATGCGATAGGTGTCATCGCTGAGTGACGTGAAGCCTGAATCAGGGTCATAAGGCCCTTGCCAGACGCCCTGGTCATACCCGAGCCCGTCAGTATCCCAGCAAAAATATACGCCGCCAATCGGTTGGCTGACGATGCGACTTCGCCCAATCCAGAGACCGAGAGCATCGAGCTGGACGCCGACAGCCATATCGATATCAAACGCGCTGATCAACCCCCTTGTTGCTGTCGTGATATCAATTAGCGGACGGGTGCTCAGATCGATGTGGTCAAAGTACTTGGGCTTAGTGCCGTGGTAGTTGGTGATCAGGTCCGTGTACTTGCTCATGACGTCACCGTTAGCGCAATATTTTCAGGCTTGCAGGATGCTGACTCGTTGTAGGCGATATTGATGTTCGCCGCCGCGACTGTCCCGGCTGATATTCCGATCAGCAGTTCCTGAATATCGTAAAAGCGCGCGCTGCCGCCACTCACTACGCCGAGGTTTGCCGGGGAGTAAATTCGGCTCAACAGCACAGAATCGCCGATCGTTAGCCCATTGATGTAGTCAGCGACAGCCTGCTGAATCTGTACGCCGATTTGCGACGTATAGCCCGCGAAGGCTTTCAGCGTGATGTGCCCGTAAATCGGGACATCAGCCGACCGCGAGAAGCTGATCACATGCGGGTTGCCGTAAGTATCCGGCACCGTGACAGCAGTCGTCCCATAGGTCGCCGTTCCCTGCCCTTTGTTCCCCCTGATTGTCTGGGCAATATCTGTCACATCGCCACCGTCAACAATGGCAGAGATAGAGTGTGGCGGCAGCCCGTTGCTATCAGTCGCGCCAGTGTCATTCTCATAGAGTTTGTGACGTGTCACGCCAGCTACATTGGCGATCGCTCCGTCGACACCTTCAAACGGAGTAATTGATGGTAGCGCGACGCTCTGTCCCTGCCGGATGCGCAGCTCTGCGTCGGTTTCTGCTGGTGCACCGACGGTAGCCGCCGCCGGGTTGGTAACTGACGTCCAGCCACGGGTCGGCGTGTTAATGGTGCTGATTGTTCCGGTCAGCGCCGCAACAGCTCCGCTGTTAGAACAGGTCGCTGTTACTGTGACGGTTCCATTCACATCAATTACTACCGAAACAGGAAGACGCCAGATCACGTTATTGGTGTCTTTTACGGTGCCGTTTGTGATGGTTGTCCCTGCGGTTCCGGCGATCAGCAGATCCGCAGTAGAGTTCGTCGCGCCTTTCCGCGCAATACCGTTAATTTTCACATTGCTGGTCAAAGCCGCGCCGTACCCGGTAGCCGGTGAAAAGCAGTTATAGACGGTTATCGCTGTGTTGTTGGCGTCGTGGATAGCCAGCGCCACCAGCGCTACCATTTGACCATCTTTACTGTCCGGTTCCAGATAGGCGTCACTGCCATAAATCTGCTGGAAATAGCTCGTCAGGGTATCGAGTATCGTCTGGTAGTCAGGCGCACTGATCCCCTCAGCGGTTACCGTTGCCGATAAGCCGAGTGTGTCCAAATTGAGCGCCATTTATGCCTCGCTGGTTACTGTCATTGTTCCGTAGATGGTGTCTATTTGAGAGAAGAACTGGACGCGGCGCGTCGTGGTGTTCACTGTCGTATTGAAGGAGAGGATGGACTTCACGCCCCGTGTTTCGAGGATGCGCTTACGGATCGCCAGGTTGTAGGTTTCTGGCTTCTGCTTACCAAGTACGGACTGAATCCACGGCGTCCCCTCAGTGGTGTCGAGAAACCATTGCCCATACCATAATTCGAACCTCGTTTTCACAGCCTGCGCCACGGCCTCAGGTGAGTTAATTAGCCAGGTATCATCGCCGCCGCCAAAGGTGTAATCGCCGTCGGCGTCTTCGCGTCTGTATCGCATCAGTTCACCCCGCCGGAGTTACCGCTGCCCGTCTGAACGCCTTTGTGGGTGTGCGTGTCGTCAATGGATTTACCGTTCGATTTGAGTGTTCCAAAGAATTCAATCGCACCAGTAATTTTCGCCGCTGTGCCGCTGGCAAGACTTCCGACCATCCCCCCCATCCAAGTGAGTAGCCCAGTAATCGTGACCTTCGCCGAAAACGTCGATTCGGGGGCGATAACATCGAGACCACCAGGAGCTACGATTTTAATTTTCTGCGTGGTGGGATTGAGCTCGAAATAGGTGCTTCCGTCGTCGCTGCGCAGCTGCGTGGCCCCGGTACTGATACCGCCGATTTTCTGCGCCTGAGACTGCGGCCCGACGATGCAGAACGCATCCGATAAATCATGCACTCTGTCGTCTACCGGCTCCTGCACGCCGCCACTCTGCCACCAGAAATCAATGCTGCGATCGGCAAAAATGACCAGGCACTCATCACCGGCTTTGATCGGGAAAGTGAGAGTGCAGCCGCCGCCGCGAGGAAACACCACCGGCACATCCACCAGCAGCGGATAATTATTCGTGATGCGCTTCCCGTCGTTATCAGTTTCAACCGAACGGATAGCAGGCTGCACCACCGCCGTTACTTTGCCCGGATCGAATGACTGAACAATGCTAGGCAAAGCGACGCGGATCTGGTTCTTTGTGGTTTCCCGCTCAGATTTGAATGTTTCGGCAAGGTCACCGCTGCGTGTTTGGTCAGATACTGCCATTTGGTAGGCTCCAGAAAACAAAAAACCCGCCGAGTGGCGGGTCTTGGTAGAAGGTTTACTACTTAAGGTAACATCGACTTTATCTCTCTAGCATTTGCTATAGCAGCGTCTTTGTCATATTGAGTAACTGTTTCTGTAAGCTTGTAATCAGCTTTGGTGCGTAACTGTTTTGTTAGATGCAAAATGCCAGCGAGCTCAGTTTGTTTTGGCGGAGTCATGCCCCCATTCAAACCTGAACATAAATTCGCATTTAGTGAATTTATTAGCTTGTCATGCATGCCTGAAGGTGCCGCCGAAAGTAATATGCCAGCCTTCTGAACTCGGTCAATGACATGCAAATAACCAGAATAATAGGCTCTGCTTACAGAGTTTCTGAGTTGCATTTCATCTGCAGCCGAATCGAAATCACATGCTAAATCCAAGAAATCATCAGGCGTTACAGGCATCAGCTTTATCTTCCTTTGACTCACTCACAAACACAGCGCCAACTTCCCAATCAACCACTCCATCTTGGACACGCTTAGTTATCAAACTTAAGTTCATCGCTGCACAAGCTTTAGGTTCTAGATCAGGAACATGCAATTCGTATAGCAACGATGTTTCATCAGCATATTCCGAAACATCGATCAAATGGTTAACGGCTTGCAGTTTTTGCCCAAGATTCAACTCACCGTACATAATTTCAGCAAGATGCTTGATTGTCTCAGACTTGCCAGTTTTTTCAGCAAGCTCTAAATAGCCCATTCCATTTTCCATGTCGCTCCTCTCTTTTTCATAACCATTGGAGAAGACTTCATCCAACATATTGGTTTTGGTAAGCAGAGAATACATCTCACGCATGAACGCAAAATCACCGGTATTCATGGCATAAAACAAGGCATCACGAGCAATCAATGGGCTCATTACCTGTTCACGAGATCGCCGAGTAATTTCGCGAGCAACTACTGGTCCACAACGCCAAAAAGCACACAGTGAATACTGACGCCAAGTGATCCAATCTTGGGGACGCAAAGTAAGCGCCTCTTCCATTAGCTCAGAACCTAGTTCAGGGTTGTTCATTGAGTAATAGATAGTTGCTAATGCAACAGATTTTAACCCCTTAGTTCGAATCTCTTCTGCCTGAGCCAGCATCCGCTTAGCTACAAAATCCGTAATCTCCTGTTGAAAGAAAAGATACGGCTTAATGTTAGCCATTATGCGGTTCGTCGTTTCGATATCCCTATCTTCTTGTGTCTTGAGCTGTGTCACAAAGTCTCACTTTACAGGTTTTGTGCAGAAAATCCCCTTGAACAAGGGAATGGGATTGTCTGCTTAAATGTGCCTTGAGTCAATGCACCACCACTATTCGTTATGGTGTAACTTCACTGTAGCTTGATGGAGAGAAGCTCGCCAAGTTTTTAGGGATGCTGCATAAATGTTAAGTATCTATTTTTTTACACGGGAAAGATCCGATGATTTTCGGTGCATCCATACTGTTCTGCAGCAGCTGGACGTTCAGGAAACGGGTTTCGGTGCCAGGGCGATGGATATACTCAAACCCGTAGTTGTTGCCATCTTTAGCAGGCATCAGTCCCATTTTGATCTGCATGCCTGTGCCGTCTTTGCCCAGCATCTTAACTTTTTGGGATGTTACGGTTTCGCCATTGATTTTAAACAATGAATCAGGGATCGCGTCCATACGAAAGTTACCGCATTGCATCGTTATGGTGTTTGCACTTGCGCCAACAGACGCTAACGCCAGTAATGAAAAAATCCATCGTTTCATTTCTATAACCCCCTCTGCAATGCTGTGCTCGATGGCATATCCTGCGCGCCACGCGCTTCGCACATCATATCCATGTACCACGCCTGGCCCCTTGTGTCGCCAGTGTACATAATACCGCGCACATTATAAACGCCATCTGTTGCGATGCTGGCAGGCTGCGCCGTGGTGCCGCTGATGGAGATATTGCCGTCGGTATTCTGGTCTGTGATCTGCCCACCAGCCATCGCTATATCGTTGTTCGACAGCGCGGTGCGGTACACTGAGGCCTGATCCAGATGAATGAGCCCGTTTACCCGGATGTTCGGGTTAATCAGCGCGCGGACGTTCACGCCGTTACCGATGGTCTGCTGCGGCATGCCTATCAGTCCGGTAGCACTGTTGAGCACAATGGCGTCGTGCATTACCTCATCCTTAGCCAGCATATGAAGCTGGCCGTCCACGAACTGCCATGTTGCGCCACATTGCGCGGCCACGTTGTCCATCAGATGTCTGGTCATGCCAAACAGTACGCGCCCTCGCGGAAACACTGTTGTGGGGAATGCAGGAGTGCGGCCGACTGTTGCGCCTTTGGCCTCGAAATCTTTCATCAGCAAATTGAACATATCTGCTGTGGTGTAACCGGCTGCCAGCGTCTGCGAGGTTATGCTGGTGGCAAATGCCAGATCCGTATCAGCCGCCTGAATCAGGACATATGAGTCTATAGGGCTGTCCTTGCCGGTGACCGAGTAGCGGATCTCTCCGCTAAAAATCAGCCCGTAGTTGCGACCATCACTCTGGCCCACGTCCGCTGCATCGACTTCCCGCATGGTCCCGACGTCGCTGGCCGACACCTCCGGCGCGATACCGTCATAACCGGCAATCAGCCGCACTCTGGAAAACTCCTGCTCGGTTATGCGGTTCACCGTATCGGCTGACAGGTTGTAGATTTTGAACGTTCCCACACGGGACGCGCTGCTGATGTTGAACCAGTCGATCGTGAAGGTCACTTTAAAATCGCTGAGTTCAATCCCCTGCCCGTTTTCATCAACGAGCTGCAGCTCGAAATGTCTCATCCAGTTCTGTGACATGTTTACTCCGTTGATACCAGTAAATGACTGCGGCCACCCAGGTCGGTTTTCGTCGGATAATCCTGCGTACTGTCGTCACAGGCCACCACCAGCTTGAATCCCAGCTTCATGTAAGCGTACTGCGCCAGCAGATCCGCGCCGGTGACAAGTGGGATGCCGGAGATTACCGGCCCCCCTCTGTCGTTCTGTAGATCTATAATCCAGTAAAGATCGCGCCAGGTGATGCTAATCCGCCAGGTTGTCCCCGCCAGTATGATGCTGAATTGCTGGTTATCCGCCGTCAGCGGGATTTCCTGAATTGCCATTAGCCGAGCCCCAGTAATGACGCCGCATTACCCGTGATGCTTTGCAGCAGCGAGGTATTTGGCGGCTTTGTGGTTTTGTTCCCGGTATTCAGTACCGCCGAAGTGCTGGCCCCGTTCTGCATGTTGGTTTTATCCGCGACGGTGATCTGCTGCGTTTGCGAGATGAGAACCTCCCTCAGGGTGAGAACCGCAGAAAGGACGTTTTCAGTCGTCTTGTCTGTTGTCACTTCCAGCGCGCGGATCAGCATGTTGCTGTACAGCCGTTTGCCGGTCACCACATCGAAAGGAATACGGCTCGCCTGCAGGTCCAGAATTTCCTGATATGTCTGCTGAGGACTCAGGCCAAGTAAGCTGGTGGCAGTCAGATTGCTGGCAAAATCCAGCAACGATCCGCCGCCAGCGAAACCGACCTCCATCACCACTTCAGACGGCTTTTTATAGGCGTGGTCAGCGATGGCGGCCCCAACTTCGACGGGATGCTCGGTTATCTCCAGCGTATCGCTGTGCTTTTCAGACACAACAACGCTCGGAACTATCATCCCAATTTTCCGCGTTTGCTGCTGAAAGAGCGTAGAGAGAATATCCATTAGCCCACCTTAGTTTGATTGCCGCGCATGACCTGAGCATTTGCTGATTGCTGTCGGCGCTCAACTTCTGTTCCGACCGAACGCGGATCACCACCACCGTAAATGTGATAGGTATTTTTTTGATCTACCTGAACCCCGTTGCCGGGCATGTTGCTCATCACTTTCGGGATGTAGTTGCGGGTTTCCTGCGGCATCAGGGCCATGCCATGCTTCTGCACGTTCCCGATCCCCCAGTTGTAAGACGCGAGCGCCTTGCTCAGGTCTCCACCGTTCGCCTGTAGTAACCGGGAAAGATATTTTGCAGCCGCCTGCGCCGCCTTCTCCGGGTCGAAAACGTCGTTCCCGCGCAGCCCCATGTCACGCGCTGTTCCGTCCATAAACTGAAACAGACCTTTCGCGCCAGCACCGGACACCGCAAACTGATTGCCCCCAGATTCTGTAATCGCAACGCTTTTCAGCAGTCCTTCCGGAAGCCGGTACAGCTGCTCCAGATTGGTAAGCATCGGCTGCATCCAGCCCAGCAATTCAGATCCTGCTTTTGTTGGCTGAGGTCGCTTCACTGACTGGCCGTACTGGTCTGGTTCATCATCGCCAAACCAGCCGCGCACAGTGCGCCCCACGCTGCGAGGATCAAACCCAAGCGTGTTTTTCATCCATTCAGCGGTACTGTTCGCGCTGTCGGTCACCATCGGCATGGCACTCGGGTTACCGCTGCCCTGATTCAGGAGCTGCTTACCAATGCTGGCGGCTTCGGACCATCGCCCATCTTTGATAGCATTCAGCAGATCTGCAATCATGTTCAGCATCTTGCTGAACTCGCCCATCTGCGAAATGAAGTTGCTGAAATCCCATTTCAGGGACCATGATTTCGGGTCAATGTTGAGCAGCTTCGCCAGCGCTTTCGTCAGGTCGATGACGGTAGTCTGCAGGTCGCGGGTCATCTTCAGTGCAGCGTCGACTTCTGGCTTCCATTTCCCCCAGTCAATCAGGCTCTGACCGCCTTCCTTCCATGTTTTATAGTCTTCCCACAACAGCGCGATACCAGCAGCCAGTGCCGTGATCAGGCCAATCGGAGACATCCAAAACGTACTGTTCAGGATGCGCAGCGCAATCGTCAGCGCGCCGAACAGCGAGATCAGCTCCCGCGTTTGCTTATCCAGCGATTGCCACCAGGTGATAAGGTCTGATGTTCCCTCAATGAGACGGAAGAACAGTCGCCCGATGATGTCCCCGAGCGCAAGAATGCCCTTTATGGCTTTCGTCAGGGTCTGCTCGATGCGCGGGAAGTTGTCCAGGATATGGCGCCGCAGGGTGTCCAGCGAACCCGACAGGCCACCAGCAAGGTTAGAGCCGATTTTGTCACGGGCCATGCCTGCCATCGCGCCGAACTCGCGCAGAGAGGTCATGAATTTGTTGGAGCTTCTGGCCGCCTCGTCAGCATTGAAGCCGATCGCCTTCGCCATTGCGCTGTACTGCCCGGAGAAACCACCCACACCACGGCGCATCGCCATGAGGGTATTTTCATCAATGCCCAGCATCTGCGCATACTGATTGGCTTTGTAATACGGCATGCTGCTGAGCTTCTGGCCGACACCCGTAAAAATAGCGGCCATGTCGCGCATATTTCCGCTGGCATCACGGGTCTGTACGCCCAGACGGTTCAGGAAACCTTCCGCGCCGGGATTGTTACGCACAAACCGGGAGAGGTTTTCCAGTGAACCTCGCGCAGCGTCCACGCTGCTGCCCATCTGCGAAACGGCATAGCCAATCGACTGGATGCCCTGGACCGTCGCACCGGTACGCTGTGACGCCCAGTAGAGATTATCCAGACCTGAGGCAATCTTAGCCGTGAAGGCCACCACGGTAAGCGCGGCACCTTCGACAGCCAGCCCCATTTTGATGGCGTTTGCGGTCGTTCCCGCAATGACCGAATCGAACTTTTCCGCTCCCGCCTCGTCAATATCGAAACCGAGGGAGACGAGAAACTCTTTAATAGTCTCAGCGTTCATTGTCCTCTCTCCATTTATCGATACGTCGCTGGTTGTCAGCCTTAACGGTCAGATGGTCATTCATCAGCGCGATATCGCACAGATCGACAGATCCATCCTTCAGCGCGTAATAAGGGATTAACCCGGCGTCAACCGGGTCAAGGAGATAAGACAGCCCGTCAGGCAGACTGTTGAGGATCAGCCCTGAGGCTGGTCCGCCGTCTCTCTGGTAGGGATCGCGGGCAAAAAATTTCCCAGCGAATCGGCGACCACCCGCGCCACCAGCTGCAGCATGACGAGCAGATCGATATCGTCGAACATCAACTGACCGCTGTTAAACACCGGTGTCCATCCGTTCATATGCTGCCGAGATACCACTGCCAAACACGGGTGAATTATCGCGTTAGTGTCCTCCTCGGTCAGTGAAGACAACTCGTCAGCGATTCGCGGCAGCAGGGTTTCGAACACCGGCTTTAACTTATCGAAATCAACCTTGTCGATTTTGCCGTCAGCTGGCAGAAGGGAGCGAATGCTCCCGAAATCTGACATCATTCCCGCCAGCACCGGCAGCAGTTTGCGGGTCACTTTCAGCTGGTCAAAAACACTGAGTTTTGCCACGCGGTAATCGTGGCCCTTGATTGAACATTCCATCCGTTAAAACTCCCCGAGAACCTGGTCGATCTTGCCGCCGTCAAATACCCACGGCATCGTGTTGCCTGCTTTTGCGTTGGCGTTATCCGGCTGTTTCTGGAATGCCACGCTGCGCGCCGTGATGATGTCCCCGCTCACCTTATTTCGGATCACAATGACGTTGTTCCCCCAGGTGCCCGAGGACTGACTCTGGGCGTTATACGCCAGCGACAGCTTTTTGTTTGTCGGTGAGGTCTTCAACAGGTTGACGGTAATCGTGCCGCTTTTGTCCGCATGCAGGCTGTGCATCACTTCACCATCAGCGCCAATAGTCATGGTGTTTTTAGGGCCGCCCATCGCGACGGTGATCCCTTCTTCTGAGCTGGCAGAGCCATAACCCAGATCAATCTCTCCGGTCGGGCCAGAAAGGGACGCCGTGACGTCCATAAAAGAATAAGTAGCCATTCAGTTTCCCCTTAGCGAACGACGTTGATCTGCACATCAGCGAAATGCACCGCACCCGCCAGCTTACAGGCCACCTGAATCACCGGTGCCTTACGCGCTTCGCGGTCAGCCTGCGCCTGTTCGGAAATCGGCTGCGCGTACACGTAATACCCTTTTGTCAGCGTGTCGCCAGAATCCAGCTGCCCAATCGGGCCACCGCTCCAGACGCCAGCCGCCACCAGTCCGTTCGTGACTGACTGATCCATCGACTGCTCAACGTTGGACAGGAGACGCGTAACACCCGCATCTGTCTGCGGGACTTTGGTCGTGCTGGTGTAGAGCAGGTTATACAGATTGGCCTGCACGTAGTTCTGTAGCCAGTCGAGCCCGTGGCGCTCATCGAAGAAGTCACCACTGGACATGACGCCCTGCTGCAGGATTGCGGTATCGTTCTGGTAATACACGAACACGTTGCAGTTTTTGGTATCCAGAGCCGCCGCCTGATTCGTCGTCAGGGTTTCATACGTGATCCCCGGCTCCTGCTTGAATTTCAGGGTAATGGTGGTGTTGCTGCCGTTGAAATTCACGGTAAACGCGCGGCCAAACGCTGACAGCGCGGCGTATTTGCTGCTGGTGGAATACTGCACGAACGTGCGCCCGTACTTTGCCGCCTTGAGTTTAGAGGCCAGATCGGTTGTCGACGTCGTGTTAATCGTTTCCGGATCGTCTGTAGTGATCGCCAGAATGCGGCTGAGGCTGGAAGCCTCAATAGCAGCGGCCACGCTCAGCCAGTCGGCATCGTCGATATCCTCATCATCCGCCACGGCCAGACCGTACCAGTTCGTGTAATTCAGCACTGCGTTCACAGCCTGCAGCAGGGTTTCCGTTGAACCGCTCTCTGCCGATACCAGCGTTTTCGCCCAGCGGCCCACATACACTTGTTGCGGTTTTGGCGACTGTGAGAAATAAACGGTAGCAGCGTCGTATTCCGGGCTATCCACGCCGAAATCAGAGCCGATATCTTCAGGGGATGAGTAAAGGCGAATGCGCTCCGTTACCGGAATAACCGTTGAGCTCCCGAGAATGAGCAGTGAGCCAAAGTTTCGACCAGTAGCCGCACGCGGCCCAATGATCACGTCGACATTAACGACGTTAGATACAGGTAATCCCTGCGGCATAATTTAGTCTCCGAAAAATGAAACGGGCGCATCTTCCAGCGTCCTGACGTTGTAGGTGCGAGTGTTCTTGCGGGACAGCGTGATGGTGAGGTCGTACCGCCTTACCCACTGGTTGTTGATGAGTTCGGGCAGGTTGTAGATTGTCCCGGCGTCCACCAGCGAGAGGCCGGATAGATTCAGTTCGGCATTATTTTGCTCGACGAAGATCCCCGACCGGAATGTTGATGCGGTGCTGGAGCCCAGAGGGCCATAGAAGCAACAAATCACCGTGACCTGTTCCCAGGTCCATTGCTCTGATTGTTCATCCGAAACCTGAACATCAGACTGGCTTAACGGCTGCGGGACGGTGGTTATACCGAAACCGCACCAGGTGACTCCGTTCTTCGGGATAAGCGGCTGAGGGTCGGTCCAGCGAGAGAAAACCGCCTTCGCTGGCAACCCCGATACGCCACGAATCCACCGGCTGATTTCCCGCTCCAGTTCTTCGTCGTACTTTGGGCCTTCCCCGACGGGTGTCAGGTATCCATCGCCCATTTCAGCTTCATGCCTTCGTATTTCTGGACGTCAACAGGGCGGCCGAGCTTTTGCGCCGAGGCCAGTTCCAGCACCGTCCAGCCGATTTCCTGCCCCCATGGGGTGAGATTGTTACGAGTCGGCTGGATATCGAGTTCAATACCAGGAACGGCGGTGGATTTTTTACCGATCCAGTTTTTACCGTTAGGGTTAGGGCCGCCAACGCCGACGAAATCGGTGTTAGTGAAGGATGACACTTCATCAGCGATAGAAATATCGCTACGCAGCGGCATGTCGCGAGACCACTTTACGGAGGTCAGCGGCATGTTCAGCGTCTGATCCATGCGCTCCAGCTCCCCGACGAGAAACGCGCCGGAGGAGTCAATGGTCGCCTTATCAATTGTAAACATTCATTATTCCCTCAGATGTTATATGCAATTTCGATACGGCCGTCGGCGCTACCCGGCCCCATGACCTCTGCATTTGTCAGCTGAGGCGTGTTTGATGCGGTGGAGTCTGGAGACAGCACGAAAGAGCCAACCGGACTTTGAGTGGTGCCACCAGCCACGCGAACGTAAACCGGATCGCCTTTCTTCGCGCTTGTCGCGTTGCCTGCGGTAGCAATAACGCAGATGTAACCGCGTTTGAGGTTGTCGCCGACCTGATTCACGTTCACGCCGATGTACGCCAGATCCGCCGCCGAGGTAATCGGGAACGGACGGACCAGAATCCCTTTTACTTTGCTGATGGTGTCGCCAGACTCCAGCGGAACGAATTTATCGTTCACGTATTTACCGGCCAGGCCGTACGACGCGAACTGCTTTGAGTGATCCAGGGTCACTGGTTCAATGGTGAGATCACGAGGACGGGTAACGCCCCCGGCAATGCCCAGGGGCATACGCTCTAAATATGCAGTACCTGCCATGATGATTTACCTTATTTGTTTTTGGACCAGAATTCAGCGTTGAGCTTGTTCAGCTCTGCCGGGGAGAGGTGCTTGGTGCTGGCAGAACTGTCAGTGGTGCGAGTTCCGTAGTTCAGCGGTGCGAGGTGATTTTTCGCTTTGCTGAGCGCCAGCGCCGCAGTAAACACGGCATCTACCGTTGCTTTTGGCGCTTTGGCGAAATCACTCACACCGAACGATTTCAGGCTGTCGCCGGTACGCATCGCGTGGCTCAGCACCTGACGTTTCAGACCTTTGTCGCCGGTTGGCTGGAAGCCCGGGCAGATGATTTCCGCATCGGCGATCAGATTGCGTTTAAACGCAGCGTCACCCGTTACTTTGCGGTCTTCTTCTGCATCTTCGTCGCCAGTCATGTTGTCCGGGTCCGGGTCGCCGTCGGTGGTTTTACCCTCCAGCTTTTCCAGGCGGACCAGCAACGCTTTCGCCCAGGCTGGAATTTCTTCATCACCCGTTCCGGTTTTGCTTTTGTTCGGATCATCTTCATCGGTAGTGGTGCGGTTCCCTTCTGGCAAGGCCGTAGCCTGTGAAGGAATGTTGATGGTGATAGAGGAGCCGGGGATTGAAGTCATGCCATCAGACGGCATATCCGGCGCTTCATCGATGAGTTTCGCGAGTGCATCCTCATCTTTCGTCTTAATGGCCTGAGCCAGTTTTTTAAGCCATGACATTACAGGCTTCTCCTTAGTGGTTGATGGGATGGAATCCCCGATTGAGCAGCGGCCACCAGCGCGCCCACGGTCGATGCCGACGGCCAGATGGTTGCCTGTGATTTGATGTTGCTTGCCTTTACCGGGTGCCAGCTGTTTGTACTGCGCGTCATAGCCGCAGCTGACGTCGGTCTGGCCAGAGTTCACCGCGTCGATTGCCTCCTGCCGTTTAATCAGCACATCAGCAATGAGCAGATCCGATTTGTCGCCGGTGCCGCGCCGGACGTTCTGAATGTGTCCGTGGGCCAGATCAGAAAAATTGGAAGGATTAACGAAAACGATGTTTCCGGAGTCGTCTTCCGGATGCCCCAGCGTGACGGCCACGCCCTCAAAGCTCGCCATCGTCTCAGTGGAAAACACCTCGTCTTCCGTTCGCCACACCGTAACAGTGCCGCTGGCGTCCGGTTCGAGGTCGATTTCCTCAGGTAAGTAGACCTGCGTTCCTGTTCGGGCGATCGGAACGTCTTTGCACAGCAGCGAGCCGTCCGCAGTCAGATATCGTGTTTCGCCCAGGCGGGTAGTGAAGAAATATTTCATGAGTTACCTGCTGAATTGCGGGCAATAAAAAAGCCCGCATATGCGGGCTTTGATTAAACTGGAAATCCACGTTGCCTTAGCTCATCGATAATTGAGTCGATGGCGTTATGGATGATGTCAGTGTCGTAATACTGCGAAATCCCTGACTGATAAATATCGTCAAGCAATCTGCGGTTGTGCCTTAAGCTGTCAATAAGGCGTTCGTCTGTAAGTGCCATAATGGGCCTCCTTAAATTAGAGTTATGAGCATTGCTCACTCTTATTTATCAATCATGGTCACCCACAAACCCCACTTAACCCAAATTTCTTTAGCATTTTGTGCTATTTTCGTGGTGCTGGCACCTGCACTTCAGGCCAGCACTCGCAGTTCGGCAGACACCCGGCATGACCGGTCATACCGTCGAGCGTGGGAGGGTCATCCCAGCGCACGAATTTATCCTTCATGCCACGATGAGATTTGCGCGTGCCTGCGCCGTGGATGCGCCACCAGTAGCCCTCCGAACCTACAGATAGCGCTCGGGCCTGAGTTAGCGCGCCGGTAGCGCGGCCAATCTCAGTTCGGGCTATCAGCTGCGCCCGGCTGGCTGCCACATCGCCAGAGGCCATAATCATCTCGTAGAGTTGATCTGGACGCTCACCAGCAACAACCGCCTGCATTGCGCGCTGCTGGATATCCTTCACGCGATCGGCGGCTTCCAGCGGCAGGGATTTCATCAGCTGAATTTGGCGGTAAACGATATCCTGCGCCACCTGCCCGACGGGCGTATTGCCCACGACATCACGCAGGCCTGCACCAATTTCCTCAGATACTGATCGCCATTGGTTCCATTCTTCCCGCTCAACCTGAACGAACATCCTGCGCCCGACCTGTTCGGCCCAGTCGCTGATCACCTCGGAGTAGTCCACCAGCGTTTTCGATATGTTGTCAGCGCTTATCTGTGAACCATCGTAGGAACCATCGACTATTTGCCCGATTTGGTTCGTTATCGCCAACAGGCTTTTTCGATACTGGATCTCCGATCGGCGGCGCTGGGATGGTTTCAGGTTCATCCTCCTGCCACTGGGACTTCGCATCTTCAATATCCTCGTCGGTGATTGAGCCGCCAATGCCCAGAACCTCAGAAAGGTTTCGAAGGTCATTCAGTGCGGCTGCTGGTGGCATGCTCAGATCACGGACGGCGGTAGCCAGGGCGGTCGTCACATTGCTTGCCATCGTCGAACGGTCTGTGTCCGACATTTCCCAGAGCTTGTTGAACTCGAAGGTGAAATCTTCCGGCAGCGGCTCACCGAAGAGGGAGCGCCACGAGATTTCCATCAGCCAGCGAATATGGCGACGAAGGCGGCGTTCCTGCAGTGAGTTCATCTTCCGGATCGAAAACACTGCCGCTACCACGGAAGGGCGTAGCAGCGATTGTTCCCCGGCCTTCAGCCTGCCTGAGCTCGTTTATCACGCGAGCATCGCCGCGCGCGCCAGCGCCGAGTCCATCTTCATCGAAACGGAATTCATCGAGGCCGTAATCGTCACAGTAGCCAAACGATTTCACGACGGAAGCGTATATGTCGCTCCCTTCGCCAGACCATTCGTGGACACTCTGCAGGAGGAAACCATAACGGGAAGAAAAGCCGTTTTTGTCTTTCCCCTCATCAGCGATATCCATTGAGCCAAGGCGTTGGCCGCTCGGTTGGATGCCCAGTTTGATATGCGCATCGACAGCAGCCTGCACCCATTCAGAAGGGATCAGGATGCCCTCGGCAGATGCCTGGTAGTTCAGGTCCAGTTCCTGGGCGACAATGACGGGGTTATCTATTTTTTCACATTCCTTGCGGTACCACTCGTTGTCCTTGCGCGGGTCGCTGCGCCAGTGGAACGTAAACACCGGGATTTTCCCGCTGTGTCGCTTCTGAGCGAATGGGTTACTCATGCCGTTGACCGAAGAGAGGTCTATGCGGCAGCGGGTTGTCTGGGAAAGCGCGGCATCGATGAGCAATGGACGCTGCAAGAAAGCCGCCTCATCAACGAAATAAAGCGTGGTACGGTCGCCACGACCGATATTATCACCAGCCTCTCCCTTAATGACTGCGCCGGTATCAGGAAACTCCACGCGCATATATGGCGCATGCTTTTTCTCATCCCATGAACCGCGAAACTCGACGGGCAGCGTTTCCACGAACTTGCGCGCCTTCCAGAACAGCGCCTTCGGGTCACCGGTGCTGTCGACGTATTCCTCTTTACGGGAGCCGAAGCCGATGACCATTTCTTTATTGAAAAGGCATAACGAACAGGCCAAGCCGATAGAGGTCCAGCTCAGCCCCATTTCACGGCTTTTTTCCGTCAGTCCATGTTCAAGGCTGGAACGCCTGTCCATGATCCAGTTAATCCATTCCTCCTGGCGTGGGAACAGCAAAAAAGGGATGGTGGCCGGTAGTCCGTAGTCGAGGTTACGCGGGTCCGTCGTCATGCCCCAGTCAATGATGAACTGAGCCGGGTTAGTGCGATAAAACTGTTTTAGCGCTGGCAGCATTTCGGAGTTCTGGCGAATGCGCTGTAGGCGCTCCATCCTCCATTCAAAAACCAACTGGTAGTCAGGATTTTTGAAGTCAAATGCAAAAGGAAGTGGCATATTAAGATTCGTCCGAAACACGTTGTATCTTGTTAAATGCACAGCAATAAGGAGATTTACATGGCATTCGAAGAAGAAATCCTTCGCCAACAGATCGAACAAGACGTCTTTCATAACGAGGATTCGAAAGTGAGTGGTATTGCAAAGCTTGCCGTCGATAAAGGATTTACGTCACTTACACCAGCTCAAAAATCAGTTCTTCGTCGTTTTTTGTCACAGCCTTGCGAAGGAGTCACTGACCCTGGCGGGTACCATAATGACTGCAAGGTTGTTCTTACCGAAAAAGAGCTTAGTGATGCTTATGATGCTCGCTTCGAACATGGTTCGCTGCTTTGCCAAAGATGTATCGATGAAGCTAATGATATTGCATCCCATCGCGCAAGCTTCATGAAGGATTGATTTACGCCTTATCGAAAGGGCAAATTTTTGCCCTTTTATCCCATCATTTTGCGGTACAGCTCAGCAGCCTGATCTGCGGTAAGATTAGTCGTCTCTGTCTTAATCGGGCCGCCATCCTTGCCGGTGCTCTCCACTTTCAGCTTATTGGTATAAGCGTCGCCTACTTCTTTCGCGGCCTGTTCAATCAACTGCGCCGTCAGGGAGAAGTTCTTCAGCCCCTCGGTTTTGGTAGCCATGCGGTCAAGCACGCGGAGCCGATAGGATTTGTTCGCGATCGGAATGTCGCTGGTTTCGGTCAGGAAGCGTTCGCGAGTCGCGCTGAACATGGTGATCCACTTCTTCGCCAACGTCTTACCACTGGCCTTCGTGGGGTCGTGTGATTCGGCCTGCTGCCGGGTGATCTTGATGCCGAATTCTCTTTGGACAGCCTCGACCACCTGCGACGGCGTGTCATAGCACGCAAGCGACTGAATGATGAAGGCTTTCACATCAGGTTTTAATGCAGCCATAAATCACCATTCGTCTTATACAGTCCAGTATTTAAGCCAGTCGCAGCATGCACGTCCCGCACGCTCTGGCAATATCGAGATGAGCAACCTCCGCTGGCAGATTCGCCGCATCAATCATTTCCTGCACTTCACGGCTCGCACCGTAACGGCGAACAACGCCGACGAACTCTTCCACGTCGTGGCCGCGTAATTTCAGTTTCGGCATTCCTTCCTGCGTGAACTTCGGCGCACTAAATTCATCTGTCGCCTGGCAGATGTGATAAAGCTCGTGCTCTATCAGCGCGCAGAACTCCAGATCGGAACATTGCGAACAGTAATCAGCTGCCAGAGTAATGATGAACTGCGGCACCCTGCCGAACCACTCATACATCTGCTGCTCCATGCGCGCCTTTTGCCAACCCCCAGCCCGCATTGCCACTTCTTCAGCCTGGCCCAGCACGCTTCTCCCTTTCTTCTCGAACGCATTTGACGCCCATAGAAAGCACAGATCGGCCTCAAGTAAATGCTGGTGGTCTGGGTTATACAGATCGCCGTCATCGCTCAAGATGTGATGTTGCAACCAGTCGTGAACACCGTCCGCTGGAATTATGCTGATATATGGCTTTGGATCGGGAGGGTTAACAAATAACGCCGGAGGTAATGGGCGGTTCACTGTTCATACCTCAACAAAATATGGATTTGGCAATGCTTATCCCCGCAAAGGCGGTAAAACTTTTTTAGCCTCGCAAGGGGATAAACATTATCAAAGCCACTCGCCGAACGGATTTGATAATGCTCACAAAAAGGTCACGAAAGCGCCGTTTCAGTGCTCCGCATTCCGGTTTTGCCGTTGCATCCTCATCATGTGAAAAAGTTCATGATACATTATGATTTTATCAACTGAGGTAAGCACGATGTCTGAACTCGAAAGTAGAATTAATGAACTTGAAACAGAAAATGAAAAATTAAAGTTAGAAATTCAAGCTTTGCAAGTTGCTGTGGTAACTATCTCCTCTGTAGTAAACGAGGCAGTCGGTAAATCAGCAGGCTTAATGGGTAATACCATTGAAGAAAGTTTGATTTTTGATGAAGACTTAGACCAGGATGAAGATCGCTTCAACAAAATGAAATCAAAAATAGTTCACCTTTTAGGTAAAAAAGAGCAGTAATTTCCATTCCTCGTATTTTGAATTAAATCGTCGCCAGCAATGACTGGCGGCGAAATTATCTTATCTTTATTGTCTTTCACTCTCGATTTGACGTATTCCAGCCAGCTGGTTATTAGCTTTTTCGATAGCGGCCAGCAGCGGCTTGATCCAAAGAACTGCCTGGCAATACGTCAGCGTGCCGGTGGTAGTGGCGCTATCACCGGCTGCGTCAGCGTTCCCGGAATCGGTGTGCATTGCGCTGGCACGTAAACTGTTCGCGTAGTTGAGCAGCCCACCAGCGATATCATCAGGAACAGGCAGATCACAGGTTTTTTCACGTCGGAGAATCTCCCGGTATTCGATAACCGTTTTATCGGAGTTGGCATCAATCTGTGAGTTAAGTCGGCTGGCGTTTTCGGCTACCTTGTTAAACCGGTTGAAGTTGAAAGCCTGTGAAGCGATAACCGCCCCCTGCAGGGTATTATCACTGCGCAGAACATCATTATCACTCTGCAGCGTGGCGACGTTAGAGCGGCTGTTTGCCAGCAGAACACACAGCACGGCAACAAAGATAACCACGGCCACCAGCACTATCGAGCGCCATGCAGCTTTGATATCAGCCAGGGTAATCATTTCAGACCATCCAGACAGAGAGCCTCTTCTTTACCTGCGCGAGTTACCAGACCTGGCAGAACGCGTCCGCCGCCATATACCCAGCGAGAGAACTGATTACAGGCTGACTTATACGCAGCCGGCCCCTCACGGAAGAAGCTAAACATGGTTGATTTGCGCATATTCCCGCACCCGGCGCGAAAGGTTACCGATACCGCAGCACTGAAAGTATCATCTGACAGCATTTTTCCATTGGCGTACCGGTTTACGCAGGATTCAGCATCGAGAATATTCTTTTCCCACTCCATCGCGATCTGCTGAACGCTCTTGATAGTGCCAGGCTTGACGCCGTGCGTGTTACCCATTCCATCGGTCAGCACGCCCGCCGGGCAGACATAGGGATCACGTCGGCAGGACTCGGCATTTCCGATGAGCTCCAGACCTCGCTCATTTGTGCGAACATGACCAGCGTTAATTACTATCGCGATAATCGTCGCTACCGAACAGACAATACCGGCAGCTCCACTTTTTTTACTCAGTTTCAACTGGGCCACTGGCTACCCTCCGCATTGCCTCCGTTACCACCTCGGCGGCAGCCGGACGATCGGAGTGTGGTTTCTGTCCCACATCCGCCAGGTATTGCGCTAGCAGTTGTGTACGTTTCTGTTCTTCCTCCAGCCGCTGCCGTTCCTCCTTCCGCTTTGCGTAATACGTTTTGATGGTGAAAAACGCTGACACCAGCGCACCAATGATAAAAACGTAATCCTGAAGACTGAGCAAAGAGAAAGCGGCAAGCATTGACGACCACCAGTAAGGAAGGTTATGTCCGTCTGTTGGGTTCATACGTTGCATTCCACACCTCCAGGGTCGGGGTGCTGTGTAATAGAAAAGGGAAATTAAACTCGGCGGAAAGCATACGAAGCGACGCCCTTACGCCCTAACTGGCATTCGATGATGTTCTGTTCGGCGCATTCGAAGCCCTGATATGCAAACCAGCGTTTGATGCCGTCGTCAGTGAAATACCAGATATGTTCATTTTTTCTGAAATGATGCGAGCGAAGGATGTCACCGGCATCAGTAAAAATGGGGATCGATACAAATACGGATTCGCTGGCCTGCCCTACCGCCAGCTCCGGCTCGTCAATGTGTTCCAGAACATCCCACATCGTCAGCGCGCGCCACTGATTGGCGTAGAGGTCAGCGAATGCGCTCCGCTCGTTCAGCCAGGCAATACCAGCGGGATTAACGTCATACCCAAGCGTTCCCGGTCGGGTAGAGACGAACTGACCGGCACCGATACCAACATCCAGAACGGGCCCATGAAAATGGCGCTCTACCAGCTCAATACGGGATTGTGTTAATGCGCGCCCTGTGTCGGTATCAGCCAGCTGCTGATATTTTTCAAAATACTGCTCGTCATACGGACGTGATGCCGGGACCGGGTAACGCCCGATCCCCAGTTCCGGTAAAAATACCAGCCCGCTTTCCAGTTCCTGATAAAACGACTTCATGGAGCCAGGCCTCGAATTTATCGGTGAAATTTGAAATCCGCTTGTCGCAGTGGTGATCCCACGTTTCACAGCGGCAGTAATTGTCAGGGATAGCCCAGCCAACGCGAGAGAGGTCCATCGCCGGATCGGTGACGATTTCCGGCGCGTTGTGGCCGCCCCGCCCACCAGCAACGACATAAACAGGTGTTTTATAGGCAATGGCAGCCGGGAGCGCCCAGCCCACCGGCGTAACCACCACGGCTGCATGCTCAATCAGGCGCATCAGAGATTTGAAATTGAGCTGACCGGAGTGCATGCGCAGATCGGCTTCGGGAAGTTCACCGACGGCCCACTCTTCCCCCTCCTGCAGGTCAGCCACGCTGATCACGCAGAAATGCTTTCTGAGTAATCTGGATGCCTGCAGCAGGTAATCCGGATCGGGATTGCGGGAATCGCTACGCCATTCACTGCGAACAGTGGCCGGACGAATTACCGCGATCGGCTTTTCAGACGTAAATTCAGCTGGACCGAAAGAAGGCAAATCAAGCTCTGACGGCTCGGTGCCAAACTGCTGGCGCATCGCGTCAAAAATAGAACCCCGCCGAAGATGATCCGGCCCGTAGAAGACGCGCTTGGTCTGGCGCATATCTGGCGGCTGGTGGAATGCAGCCTGCGTCCTGTATTCGTTTTTTCGCTGCGTGCGGAGCGTCGTAAAGCTGCGAACTGGCAAAACCGGCAAATCCTCGTACAGCTCAGGCCATGCAGTTTTGATGTAACTCCCGGCAGGCAGCTGCTTAACGAAAGCGCGCTGGTAGATGTTGTCACCCACTCCCAGCATGCCATCAATAAACAGAGGAACGTTTAGCATGTGACCTCGCGTAGCGCCTCGTCGAGGCTGAGCCGCCGGAAGCACTTAAGCGCTGTCTGACGGCTGCTGTTAATAATGTTTACCTTTCCTGCTAATAATCTGGCAGTGCTGGCGAACTCGCCCCGCCAGCGCGAAGCATTCTCCGCGTTCGGGTTATCGAGTCCGATGTGATCACCATGCCAATGACTGCCACCCGAGACGGAGCAGTCGAAGCCGAGAAGGATGATATTTTTCGCGCCCAGGCTGGCGGCGAACAGGATAGAGCGCTGGCCCGAGTTAAACGCCCATCGGGTGTCTGTTTCGAAAAGGTGTAAGCCGTAGCGTGTATGAGCCCTGTAGTTGCAGGTCCATAGCTCAGCTGATTCAGGCAGCTCGTTTATGCTGGCGTCCCACCAGCGCAGATCGCCCGCGTAAATGTGAGAGCATCCCGGCACCGCGCGCCATGAAGAATTCACCGCAATAACGGGTAATTCAGCGCCAATGGCTTTCTGGCAGTCGTCGGGGGTGAGGGAGGGTCCGGAAGCGCAAATGATCGCCGTGTGCATACGGTGTTCACCTGGTGGCATTGAGCCAATAAAAAAGCCCCTGCATTTCTGCAAGGGCCTGAATGTGTTTCCCGCCGCTTCGCGCAAGGCATCTTCGCTGATGGGTAAGCTCTTTCGCCTTTGACGTCCGAGCATATAGGAATTATGCAGTTTCAAAACTCACTTTCAAGTCATTCTTGCAATTTTTTTGCATTTTCGAAGCCTAATTCCTCTTTTAACGTGAAGAAGACAGCAGAATTGAACAACTCAATGCACCAGCGCACTCTGTCGATACATTGTTTTTCAGTCAGGAATGGGGCGTAGTAATACTGCATCCAGCGCGCCATGTCGTTGATGGTTTTTCGCCAGGTGTAATAGTCCTTCCCTATCTCATACACCGGGTTTCCAGGCTCGAATGACTTCAGGATGATAGCCTCCATAAAGGCCGCCTCTTCCTGATCGCCAGCATTGCCGATCAGGTCAGAAAGAGACTTCTTGGGCCAGATAATGGCCTTTGCCTGTTCGAGCAGTGCATCGCCGCTATAGCCAATCTTACGGAGACCAGACAGAACGGTTGTGATCCGCTCCTGCTGTTCGCCAGACCATCCTGTCAGTATCATCGACCACATACCGCCACCGCCAGAAAGATGCTCTGTTCCGCTACCCCCGAGCATGCCTCCCCAATGGTTCAGCAGCGACCGCACCCAGCGGCTTTGAGATGGGGTCAGGCGGTGGTATTTCCCCAGATAGGATCGGCGTGGAGTGGCAGCCAGTTTCACCCAAGCGTTTTGCGGGTTGGTGCGCTCAACAGAAGCCTTCTGATAATTGTTAACGTCGTTGCGTGTCATTGTGCGTTCTCCCGGATGATGATCTGGCCTTTCTCGCCCCATAGCTTCGTGATACGGCAATCCCAGACGCTGGAATCATCGTCGAATAGCGCATCCATCAGAGCTTTAAGCATGTTGTCGCAGTCTGGTTTTGACTGGTGTGGTTTGCCGTCGAACTGCTCTCGTTTCTTCTTGCTCCAGCTCGTGGGCATTGGCATGACGAAGGTCACATGCGCGCCGGACTCCGGCAGGTGGATTCGACGCAGGCGAGCTTCGTCGCAAAAGGCGCGGTAACGCATAACGGCGGGACGGGTTTTCCATTTATCTGCGCGGGTCATGCGCGGTTTCCCGAGTGGTGTGATGTCGTAAGTTCTCATGCTGGCACCACCAGCCCAAGGCGGGCGATCTGGATAACGGTCAGAACGATAGCGCGGTCCATCAGCTGGCGGCGTTCGTCGCGCGATAGCTTGCTCCCGTTGTCGATGCTGTCGTGGCAGCAAACGCAGATCGCCGCCGTGGCGCAATCATCGACTTTCAGGCCCATGCCTTTACCTTCATTGCGATGCGCTACCTGAATGCCCCACGAACCGCATAACACGCACTGCTCGATCTGGCCGACAGCGGCAAGCCATTTCTTACTGCGGTATATTCTCTGACCGGGGTTATTTCGCATTGCTATCACCCCACCGCTTTGCCCACTCGATTTCATTACGGGATTGCTCGCTGAAGTTGACGCCCTGCTGCGTGCCGAACCAGTAAATTGTCTCGATCACATCGACCATCTGAGGAATAGTCATTTTGCTGGTGCGCTGGCCGAACATCACGACGCCACCATCGAGGCCGGGGGCCATCCGTTGTTCCTGCTTTTTGGTTTTTGCCACCAGCGCGGTGATCAGGTCTTTCCAGTCGTCGGAGTCGTATTTATTGCCGAACCAGAAAACCTGGTCGGAAAGGTCTTTCAGCAGCGGCCACATCTTGCGGTTCTGAATGGCGGTGCGCGTCGATTCTTTGACGTCGAGGATCATCGGACGTTTATTGTCGACCGGCAGCTGACGGATGTAGTTGATGGCGTTCTGCTTAACGCTTTCGTTTACGAGGTGAAATTGTTGGGTCACGCGGCACCTCCAAGGAAGGTGCGCGACAGATACGACAAAAAGCTGGCGCATGGTAACGTCAGACGATTGTGTTTTAGCTGGTGCTGCTGCGCCATGGTGTTCTCCGTGGCGCGAATGTCCGGGTGTCAGTTGTTCAGGCTGACAACACAATTATGGCAGTACAGCATTGAGGAAGCAAGACTCCCTAATCAGGCGATGAATGAAACTTTGGAACTCTATCCACTTAAAATAGATATCAATCATATCAGTTATTTACCCAAAGCATAACTATGCTTATAATGACCCTTGTATAAAATCCATGAAACTATAACCATATATTTCAGGTAAGAAGCATGAGCAAAAACAAAAGCGATGAAAACGATAAAGGTTCGGATGATTCACTTTTCAAGAAAAGTATAGATTCTTTAAAACCCTTACAAGATGCTGTACTATCAAGGTTCAGCAATCCTTTATTCTTTAGCTTTGCTATATCTTGGGCTTTATTTAATTGGGACAGACTAGCTGTTTTGTTTTTTTCCAAACAAAACATTCTATCAAGAATTGAAACTGTCAAAGCAATGCCCAGCAATGCATTGTTTTACTGGGATATACCACACGCGACAACAATATGGTTCCCGCTTGCATCTTCATGCATATTTGTACTGATTAGCCCCTACATTAACAATCTAGTAGACTTAGTTCTTTTATCTCCTAGAAAAATGAAACAATCGAATGATGAACTGCTTTTACAAAATAGTTACGTAAAGAAAAAAGACACCGCTATTACACAGGTTAATTTTGAAGAAGCACACGAGACTGAACGACTTAGATTGCGTTCTGAGCAGGAAAGATTAAGGGCGGAAGCTTTTACATCAAAATCAAATGTGAGCGATTTGAAAAATACACTAGCCACATTGAATGAGTCTATATCTACGTCAAGCGCTACTAATGATACAATAAAAAGAGAAAACGCTGAGCTTTTATCACGACTAAATGAACTTAGGAAAGAAGTCAATGAATATGACTTGTCTATTTCTAGTTCACGTCAAACGCTTAGTGAATTGGAAAGCGAAATTTCCAAAAAGAAAAACTCATATGACGAAAGAATTGATGCTCTCAAACATGAAATCACAACACTTAAGTTCAATCTCGATGAATCCAACAACCATTTAATTGGGGTGGTAAACCTTATACAGCCGGGAACATATTTAACCAAGCAAGATGAAATAGACATATTAGACCCAGCAAAACGTTGGGCGCATAATGTAAACTGGGGAAGAGAGCAACAAATTAAATAAAAAAATTAAGCAGCTTGCAACAAGGGTCATCTCATTAACAATGATTTGACCCATAGTTTTAAATTATCAGTTAACTTCACCAAGCATTAATTAAATGATTTCATGAATTTAACAGAGCAAGCAATTTGTCTTGTCGTTAACATCATTCACTGCCGCCAGCGCATCAGCGCGGGAACGCTGCACATCCAGCTGCGTAGCCAGTTCTCGTACCAGCGCGGCTGACTCAGGACAATGCAGCTCTTTCGCCAGCGCATGCCCAGCGGCTACGAGTTCTTTGATTTTGTTCATCAGAAGTCCCTCTTGTTATTGGGTCTGGCATCATTCGCGCGACGCTTCTGTTCAGCAGCAGCCTGGTCACAGTCGTAGATCGCACCGTTGCGCTGGTCGCAGTAAACAACGCCGGTTGGGCCGTGGCGGTTCAAACGTAGCAGCAGCTCGGTAGCCGCCTGATCCGCGTTTTCGTCGTATGCACCTTCGCGGTAGATACCCACCCAGTAATCGCAATCCTGCTCAATCTGACCGGTATCGCGGGAATCACTCGGCATCGGGCGCTTGTTGTTGCGCTTCTCCAGATCGCGGTTCAGCTGGGTGAGCAGCACCACGATGCAGTTCAGTTCCTTCGCCAGGTTCTTCAGCCCCTTCGTGATAATCCCGTAGGCCAGGTCGTTACGGTCGGCCTTATCGGCGGTCATCAGCGTCAGGTAGTCCACCAGCACCATGCCGACAGCGCCGCGCTCGCGTTTGATGCGACGTGACTCTGCGACGATGTGCGCCAGCGTGATCCCGGGCGTGTCGTCCACATACAGGTTTCCGGTCTGGGCCAGACGGCCACCAGCAGCAAAGGCCATTGCCACCTGCGCATCGTCGTACCGATCGCCATAAAACACGTCGGTATTAACGCGGCTGACCTGCCCGATCATGCGTTCAACGATTTGCTTATCCGGCATTTCGAGGCTGAACATCAGCGCGGGGAGCTGTTCAACTTCGGCGCAGTTGACGGCCAGCTGGCTGTAGAGCGTGGTTTTCCCCATCTTCGGGCGCGCACCGATCACCATCAGAGCGCCTTTTACCAGCCCTTTCGGCTGCAGCAGATCATCCAGCGAGCCGATCCCCGTAGACAGGCCACGCGTTGCGTCTGAGTCGCTCCAGCGCGCCTCCACCTCGTCTACCCAGTCGCCCATGACATCTGAGAATTCACGCAGCCCCCGGCGGTTACCGGTTTTGGCATAGTCGGCGATGTCGGTGAACAGGGTCTGAATAGCGTCGAACTTCTGGCTGGTGGTCATCCCGTTGCGGGAGAACAGCAGCTCGGTGGCGCTGGTCAGCTTGTCGATGCCGTAGCGTTCCATAGCCTTCTCGCGCACCAGCATCGCGTAGTGAACAATGTTCGCCGCGCTGGGGGTGTTTTTGGATATCTCGGCCATGTAAGCGAAACCACCAGCCTGTTCGCCCAGCCCTTTCGACTCCAGCGACTCAATCAGGGTGATCAGGTCGATAGGTTTCTGGCTGGCTACCAGCTCCCGCATCTCGGCGAAGATCACCTGATGGGGGCGGATGTAGAACGACTCGGGTTTGAGCATGGACATGGCCGTCTGGCAGCGATCGCTACCGCTATCCAGCATCATGCCGCCCAGAACGCTTTGTTCCGCTTCAAGGTTTTGCGGGATCATGTTCATGTCGGTCATAGCGCCTTCTCCCTGGTTTTCAGCAGGGTGTCTGAGCGAAGCAGATAATCGAAACTGGCGCGCCAGCCCCTGTCGTTTTCGCCGAAGTAAAACTTAGGCGCACGCTCGGCGAACGCAGCGAAGTAATTCTCCACCGCTTCGACGGTCGGCTCTTTCAGTTCGGTCAGGAGTCGTTTGATAGCTTTGCGA
This sequence comes from Enterobacter sp. 638, assembly GCF_000016325.1. Lineage (NCBI taxonomy): Bacteria > Pseudomonadati > Pseudomonadota > Gammaproteobacteria > Enterobacterales > Enterobacteriaceae > Enterobacter > Enterobacter sp. 638. Next base: position 884,426 of record NC_009436.1, on the reverse strand, counting down.
CGTTTGTCGTTCAGTGCTTCCGCCAGAGGAAGACGGTCTCCGAGGGTGGAGTTGTATGCAGACATCACAGCCTGATAATCAAGTGCCGGTGATTTTTTCTTAGATGGTTTAATTTCCTGACCAGCGTCCTCCCCTTGGGGGGTTGGGGGGATCTGTATTTCTTTCTTTGGAATAATGTCTTTGGTGTCCCCCTGATTTGAGGGATTGCTATCCCCTAATTTGAGGGATTGTTTATCCCCTATATTGAGGGATTCTCCCTTGTTTTGAGGGATACTCCATTCTGAGGTGTTTTTATTGGGTCCAATGCGACGACCAGCCTGCACCAGCAGGTTCATTTCGACGAGCTGGACACGCGCCTCACTGACGCGCTTCTCTGGCAATTTAGCTATCTGAGCAATTTGTGAATTAGCAATCCTGTCCATAGGCTTGTTCCAGCCATAAGTCAGGCGCAGAACAGCCAGCAGGACTTTGAATTGTCTCTTGGTCAGGTCTGCACCTGCATATTCCTCCAGAAGCATATTTGCCAAGCGCGTGAACCCATCATCAAGATCTGCCACCTGACGCTCCACGACCGCCAGAGACGGTCTGATTGGGGTTACTGTTGCTAGGTTACTCACGCGCACCCTCCTTGCGTTTCAACTCTTCCAGGATCGCGCGCATCTTCTCGGCCACGACGGGATTAATCGAACGCACGAAGCGGTATCGAGTAATGTTTTTATGTACAGCGGTCTGGTAATGACGGGTATTTTTTGCCATTATTCCTCCTGCAATTACTGCCGTATTTGCACCTGAAGGCCGCATGTGTTCTAGCACTGCGGCTTTCGCCTTTTCAGAACAGGCCCGGCTGGGCGCTCCGTTTAACTTTTCGCTTCTCAAACCTGTCAGCTGGTAACTGCTGTTTCTCCGCCCACAGCTTTGCGTGCCGTAATACATCATCAAAAATTTTCCCCTTCCGGCTTGCCTGGCTCATGCGCTTGTACATGTCGACAGCCTGGAATGCCCCCCCCTGAGCCACTACCAGAGAGAACCCGAGCTTCAGCAGTTCTTCGCACACATGCTTTTCGATGAATTCGATATGGTTCATGGCTTAATCCCACCCCAGCGGCCCCGGTCTGGCCCGTTCGGCTTTCAGCCCGATATCAGCGAGCGTTTCCACCGATGCCAGATACTCCCGCGACACCAGCACTGCTTCTGGCGGCGCGGCCTGAATTCCCAGAAATGCCAGCTCTTTCGCCATACTGGAGAAATGCCCCTCAGCTTTGCGCCTGCTGGCCGTCGACTCGCTGATGCCCATATGTTCGGCGTATGACTTCTGCCCCACTGATGCAAGCCGGGTGAGCAGAACGCTTTCTATCTCAACCTGATTGATAACTGGTGGGCCTAACTTTCGTGCGATTGCGTTCTCCATTGGTAATAATCTCCTGGTGTTGATTGGAGGGCCGCCAGTTAGACGGCTTTTGGTTTACTCACTTCGAGTATTTGATCTGCAGTAAATTGTCCGTCTGAGGCCTGGGCGATTTTTTCTGCATATTTGGTTTCACCCGTGTAATCAGTCCGTGGAAGACTGCCGCTTCCAATCCATTTGTAGATGGCTCGCGGAGTAAGTTCGCAGGCTCGCGCTACTACAGGTACACGAATCTGTTTGATGATTTGGCCAAGACTTGTAGCTTGCATTTTTTAACCCCCCAAATTGAACTGTAAGTACATATTATGTCGGAACTGATAGTTCACGCAAGTGATATTATGATTGAACCTATGGTTCAAGAAGAAAAAGCGCGTACTGAGTTTTCCCAACGGCTAGCGCTGGCCTGTGATAAAGCTGGTTTACCTGCTCATGGTCGTCAGGCTGAAATTGCCAAACGAATGAAGCTCACGCCAAAAGCGGTAAGTAAGTGGTTCAACGGGGAAGCGATTCCGAGACGTGGGAAGCTGCAAGAGTTAGCGGCTATAATTGGTACATCTTCGTCTCACCTACTGGGCGACAGTGCAGCAGATGGAATATCTGAGGGGCATTTGTTGGTGAAGGATGATTCTTACCGAGTTGATATCTTTGATATTCAGGCGAGCGCTGGGCAAGGCGTTATTGTGCGAGATGAGTTTATCGAAACCATCAAGTCCATCGAGTACTCTACTGAGGAGGCGCGAGCTGTATTCGGAGGTCGACCGGCTGATCACATCAAAATGATTGCAGTTAACGGCGATTCAATGTCAGGGACCTTCGAGCCAAGAGATCAAATATTTGTCGATGTGAGCATCGATTGTTTCGATGGTGATGGCATTTATATTTTCGTTCTTGAAAATGATCTCTATATCAAACGGCTTCAGAAGCAACACAGAAAGCTTGCCGTGATATCAGATAATAAAAAATATGAAACGTGGTATATCGAGGATGGGGACTTCTCATCATTGCGCATTTGCGCAAAAGTTCTGGTAAGTCAATCTCGTGCCTATCGCTTTCACAGCTAAGCCCTTCATAGTGAGGGGATTAGGTTCAGGATCAGAACAAAAACACGCTCGCGTTCTCTGAACAACCCGTTCGCTGCACTTCCCCTCAAAAATAAATCACCTTAAAGTTCATATAGATACTTCAATATGAACTTTCCATTCATAAAATATGTACTTATGGTACTTTACATGCATGAACCACTAGTACATCATCACTACATCCAAACAACGCATTCAAACGCGAATGCCGGGTAAAAGTTCTGGCAGCCGGGAAGACGGCAAGGGGATGAGAATGGAAAAAGCATACGAGGAATACTTTGAAGGTCTGGCTGAGGGTGAAGAAGCACTCAGCTTCGCAGAGTTCGTGGAGGCTATTTCATGAAAACTGCTAACTCAATACCAAACAACGGTCGCGCTGTCGTCATGCGCAACATTCGCACCGGCGCGGCCTGGCAGGTTTCCTACGACTACCGCGACGGAACCTACTGGCACGAGCCGCAGGGCAATCTACGCAATATTCGCCGCCCGTACGCATCCCGTTCCATTGAGCCAAATCTTGTGCCAGCGGGGACTCACTGATGGGAGCCCTGAACGCATTAGTGCTGACAATCACCATGACGAATGGTGATTACCAGGACGCCGTTGTCGGCATTTACGACAACCAGCAGCAATGTGAAGCGGCTGCGAGTGAGCAAATGGGCGTCACTAACTGCTATCCAGTCGACGGCATCATTCACGCTGACGAAACGCCAGCGGGTTATGACGCGAAATTTTGAGGGATAAGGGATGTGCAACTGCATTAATGAGGTCGGTGCTCAGATCGAAGCGCGACTGAAAGAGAAGGTTCCGGAAGGTGCGGAAGTAAGCGAAAGCACTTTTGATACTGGTTGGGATAATCAAGTTCTTTCACTTTCCGAAGGCAAATTGTTTGTGATGCTGAAATACAAACTGGCGTACCGGGCCAAAAAGAAAAATGGCGAAATGGCTAAAAATCTAAACCGACTGGAAACCAACATAAAAATGAGCTTCTGCCCGTTCTGCGGCGAATCGCAGAACTAACACCACCAGCAAAACCAATTTAATCAGATAGTCGGCTCATACAGCGACGGGATTCTTACAACCTTTTTCAGAGGAAACGATATGCAGGCAACCACCCAACAGCAACAGGCGATGAACCTTATCGCCCTGCTGTGCCTGATGTACCACTTATCGCCAGCTGACCTTGAGGCCATCGCCCACCAGCTCGCTCACTTCGACGCTGTTTGTGATTACAGAACACAGGGGATTAACAATGTTGCGTGTCATTGATACTGAAACTACCGGCCTCGAAGGCGGACCAGAAACTGTTGTTGAGCTTGCCAGTGTCGATATCGTCGACGGCGTGATCTGCAACCCAATGAGCGACCTCGTTAAGCCCGGCGTTGCGATCGGCTTTGAGGCTATGGCAATTCACCATATCACCGAAGACATGGTGGAAGGCGCGCCGCTGCTCAGTGAGGTGATTGGCCGCTATCTGGGTGCTGATGCATACGTCGCCCACAACGCAAAATTCGACAAATCCAAACTGCCGCAGATTGATGCGCCGTGGATCTGCACCGCCAAGCTGGCGCGCTCACTCCTGCCAGAACACAAGAGCCACAGTAACCAGTACCTGCGCTACAGCCTCGGGCTGAAACCGGAAGTACCGGAAGGTCTCTACGCTCACCGCGCGCTGTATGACTGCTATGTCACCGCCGAACTGCTGCTCTATATGGGCCGCCTGGCGAAATGGACGATGGGGGAAATGCGCGCAATCTCCAATAACCCTTCGCTACTGAATGCGCTCCGCTTCGGAAAGCATAAAGGCGTCTCGTTCGCCGAACTGGCGAAAACTGAACCGGGTTACCTGCGCTGGCTCGTTGCCAACAGCGACGATGAAGATGTGCTGTTCACTGCCGGCCATTGGCTGAATGGGGGCAAATGATGGGTACTCCAGTGCTGATCCTCGGTGACTCTGGCGCGGGCAAGTCCTATAGCCTGCGCAACTTCAATCCGGACGATGTGATGCTGCTCCAGTGCATTCCCAAGATGCTGCCGTTCAAGTCAGCGGGCTGGAAACTTCACGGTAAGCAGCTGGACGACGGAAGCAAACAGCGCGGCAATGTCCTGCGCTCGGATAACTGGGAAATGGTGCTGGACACCATCTATCGCATGGTGCAGTCGAAAACGCGCCGCGTCTTGATCATCGACGATTTCCAGGTGGTCATGCAGCACGAAAACATGAACCGCGCGTACCAGACCGGCTACGCCAAGTTCACCGAAATGGCCGATCACATCTGGCGAATCATCATGGCGGCGACCGAGCTCCCGGACGACTTCCGCGTTTACTTCCTGGCTCATACCGAAGAGACCGAAGGAAAGATCCGCATGAAGACCACCGGGAAGATGCTCAACGAAAAGCTGACACCGGAGGGCTATTTCTCCATCGTGCTGCGCGCCATCAAAAAGGACGGCAAACACGTTTTTCTCATTAAAGGCGACGACAACGATACCGCCAAAGCGCCGCCGGACCTTTTCCCGGATCAAACGGAAATGGATAACGACCTCCACGCCGTAGACGTGGCTATCACCGAATTTATGACCGAATTGTAACTTTGAGGATTTAACGATGAACCAACCAATGACCTTTATGTGGAACAACGAAACGGCTGAAATGGCGAAGAAAGCTGGCGCGGCTGGCGGGATCAGCGAAACCGGCGCTTACGAGGGCGATATCACGTCCGCCATTTATACGTTCGGCAAGGATGGCAGCCAGTCCCAGGCGCTGGAGATCAGCCTCGATTCCAACGGGCTCAAAGCGAACTACCTGCGCATTAACTTCCTCGGCAAAGACGGCCAACAGACCTTCGGCATGGGGCTGGTTTCCGCTCTGATGTGGGCCGCACAGATTAAGCAGGCTCAGCCACAGCAGGTTCAGGGAAAAGACGGCATTGAATGGCACTGCCCGGCGCTGGTGGGTAAAAAAGTTGGCCTGTTCCTCCAGAAGGTGCTGTACACCAAAAACGATAACAGCGATGGGTACAAATTCGAAGTGCGCCACGTATTCCAGCCAGGCACGCGCAAAACCTACGCCGAACATGCTGAGAATGCGCCAGCAGATACTATCGCCGCACTTGAAGTGTCGATGAAGGATAAAGACGAGCGCACCCACGGCGGCGCGCAGTTCTCTGGCTCGCGCAATGCTTCGACCGGAGGAAACCCTTATACAAATCAGACAGGAAACAACCCGCCGCAATCACGCCTGCAGCAGAACAGCGGCCTGCCACCAGCGGACTTTGACGACGATATTCCGTTTGCGCCGATCGGTCTTCCGTTCCCTTCTCACTCTATCTATGCGCTATGACGCTCGGGCAGCACGTAATCGGGGTTGGCGCGGTGCGCCTCCCCTTACTGAAAAATTGACGAAAAGCAGGTGTAGTCATGACAAATGAACCTGAAAACAATTCAGTGGAAAACGAGGCATTGCCATCATCGTATTGCCAAAATTTGAATGAGCTCATCTCACGCCAGACGCATCTGCTGAAAGATGTCGGTGATCAGTGGTGCACACCAGATAACATTTTCTGGGGTATCAATGCCATGTTTGGGCCGCTGGTGCTTGATTTGTTTAGTGATGGTCAGAATGCCAAATGTGCAGCCTTTTACACGGCAGAAGATAACGCACTTACTCAGGACTGGTCGGAGAGGCTTATAAATCTGAATGGGGCTGCATTTGCTAATCCACCTTATAGCCGCGCGACTCAACATCAAGAGCACTACATCACCGGTATGCGCTACATCATGCAGCATGCCAGCGCGATGCGTGAAAAGAGCGGTCGCTATGTATTTCTGATTAAAGCCGCAACCAGCGAAGTGTGGTGGCCTGAGGACGCTGATCACGTTGCTTTTATCAGGGGGCGTATTGGTTTTGATCTCCCGTCGTGGTTTACGCCTGCTGATGAAAAGCAGATCCCATCAGGTGCATTTTTCGCCGGTGCGATTGCTGTATTCGACAAAAACTGGCGCGGACCTGCAATGAGTTATATCAGCCGCAAGGATTTGGAGGCCCAAGGGGATGCTTTCCTGGAACAGATCCGTAGAGAAGCTGAAAAGCTTGCGGGCTCCATGCAGCCGACGACAGCACGAGCAGCGATTCAGGAAATAAAGCAGTCATCTTCTGAAGAAGAAACAACGACGGTGGACGAACTACCTTCCACCGAGGCCGAACTGCCTTTAAGCAAAACCGAAATCCAGAAAGCCAGTTATCACACTTGGGCATGCGCCTGCGCAGCATTCGGCGATAAAGAATTATTCACATTCAGCGAGTCGAAATTTGCCCATACCTGGATTGCTGATTCTCTCGATAACCCGGTGCTTACTGTCGTACCAGAAAAAACGATTGAGAAAGCAAAGGCCCTGATTGCTGCAAATGTAGAGCTCAATGTTTCAACCTGGGTTGAATCAAAAAACCTGGAGCATGAAAACATCCGTCGAGATATGACTGAGCGTCTGCTTTTGATCCTGCCTGAGATGAACGAAAGATACGGGCTCAGCGCCGTAGAAGTTCTGGAGATGATCAATACCTTCCCAGAGACAAGCTGGCACAACGCCAGATCGATAAGAGTGCGCATTCGTGAAGAAGTGGAGCGTCGTGTGGATGGGGAAGAGGTGGCAGCATGAAACTCATTAATCGCAGTAAACAATCTCCGATTGGTCGTCGCGCTTGTGATGCTGCACTGGCGTCGCACCACGAGAAGTTCGGTGATTACAGCAGGCAGAAGCACCGGACCAATTACACCGTCGTGGTTGACGGAATAAAGGTCACTGTCGAGGTGGTCAACCGGGCCACCAGCTATGTCGCAACCGCAATGATCGGCTTTCGTCGGCTGCGCAATCTGCCAGTGCAGACGCACTGAACATTTACCACGGCCCCGCCGGGGCCACTGGAGAACATCGATGGAAGAAGAAATTTTCACCAGAGATGAGGCGGCGGCCTTTCTTAAAGTGGATAAGGGCACAATCGCCCAGTGGATAAAGTCCGGTCGCCTGGCTGCTACCAGAAAGAATCCGCACAAGAAAAAAAGCCCGTACCTAATCTGCAAGACAGACTGTGTTGCGGCGGTGAAGAACCCGATCCACAATCAACCCGTGAATGCGGTTGATGTGCAGGAGGATAAAGCATGTCAATCAAACAACGTGCCGGTACGTGGCACTGCGACTTCGTTACGCCTGGTGGGAGCAGAGTTAGACGCTCTCTTGGGACAGCGGACAAAAGGCAAGCGCAGGAGCTCCATGACCAGCTGAAAGCTGAAGCATGGCGAGTTGATAAGATGGGAGAATTTAAGCCGCGAACGTTCGATGAAGCGTGCGTTCGCTGGCTTAACGAAAAGCAGCACAAGAAAAGCCTGGACGATGACAAAAGCCGGATCGGTTTCTGGCGGTTGCACTTCATGGGAATGGATTTGTCAGCGATCACCGAGGACAGAATACTCTCGGCAGTGAGCACGATGGTTAATCGTAAGCATCGAATGAACTGGGAAGCGAGGCGGGATAGCCTGCTGAGAAGGGGGAAGCCGGTTCCTGAATTCAAGGATAAGCCGGCGGCGGCGGCCACCAAGGCGACGCACCTCGCCTTCATCCGGGCGTTACTGCGTTGCGCGGCCAACGAATGGCGATGGATAGCCAAAGCGCCGAATATCAAATGCCCGGTACCGAAAAACAAGCGTATTCGCTGGCTGACCAAAGAGGAAGCGGCAAACCTGATCCGGGAGCTTCCCGGGCATATGAAGCCTGTCGTTATTTTTGCTCTGGCGACAGGGCTGCGCAGATCGAACATCACCGATCTGGAGTGGTCGCAAATTGATATGCAAAGGAAGGTAGCGTGGATTCATCCCGAGGACGCAAAAGCAGGAAGGGCGATTGGCGTCGCCCTGAACGATTCGGCCTGTAAGGTGCTGCGGGATCAGCTGGGGAAACATAACCGGTGGGTCTTTGTTCACACTGAATCATCCGTTCGTCCGGATGGTACGAGAACAAAGGCTGTACGGAAAATGCGATCTGATGCTAACACGGCATGGCGCGCAGCGTTAAGGCGGGCGGGTATAGAAAATTTCCGCTTCCATGACCTGCGGCACACCTGGGCGAGCTGGCTTGTGCAGTCCGGCGTGCCACTCAGTGCGCTGCAGGAAATGGGCGGGTGGGAAAGTATCGAGATGGTGCAGCGTTATGCGCATCTGGCACCGAATCACCTGACGCAGCATGCCATGCAAATCGACTCATTCCTGGCGGGGAATGGCACAAATATGGCACAAGACGCTTTTGTCGAACTGGTGAATATCGCGTGAAGCCGCGTAGATACTGGTGCCGATAATAGGAGTCGAACCTACGACCTTCGCATTACGAATGCGCTGCTCTACCAACTGAGCTATATCGGCCCTGAAAGGCCGGCTACGAATGTAACCACGGGGCAAAAGGTTAAAACTAACGGGGTGATGCGTCAATGGCCTTATGAATCAAGTGCCTGTTTTTGCATCACCCACGTTTTAATTACGCACGAATCGTATCATCGCCGTAGCCAATCCACTTGTAGGTGGTCAGCGCTTCCAGACCCATTGGCCCGCGCGCGTGCAGTTTTTGTGTACTCACTGCCACTTCTGCGCCCAAACCAAACTGTCCGCCGTCGGTGAAACGCGTTGACGCATTCACGTAGACGGCAGAAGAGTCCACTTCGTTGATAAAGCGATTGCCGTGACTGAGCTTGCGGGTGAGGATCGCGTCGGAGTGCTGCGTACCGTGTTCACGAATGTGCGCAATGGCATCATCCAGATCCGCAACGACTTTTACGTTCAGATCCAGCGACAAATACTCGTCGTCATACTGCTCTGATTTTACGGCTTCGACTTTCGCCGGGCCATCCTGCAGCAAAGCTAACGCGCGGGGATCAGCATGCAACGTAACGCCACTCTCGGCCATTTGCTGACTCAGCGCAGGCAAGAATGTGTCGGCAATATCCTGATGAACCAACAGCGTCTCGACGGTATTACAAGTGCTTGGACGCTGGGTTTTAGCGTTGACGATAATCTTCAGCGCAGGCTCAATCTCGGCGCTGTCATCCACCACAATATGGCACACGCCGATACCGCCGGTAATCACTGGAATGGTCGATTGCTCGCGACACAGTTTATGCAGGCCCGCACCGCCACGTGGGATCAACATGTCGATGTATTTGTCCATGCGCAGCATTTCGTTCACCAGCGCACGATCCGGGCTTTCAATCGCCTGAACGGCACCTGCTGGCAAACCGCACTCTTCCAGCGCTTGCTGAATCACTTTGACGGTGGCGGCATTAGTGCGCCATGTTTCTTTGCCCCCGCGCAAAATGGCAGCGTTGCCGGTTTTCAGGCACAGAGAGGCGACGTCAACGGTGACGTTCGGACGCGCTTCATAGATCACGCCAACCACGCCAAGCGGCACGCGGCGACGTTCAAGGCGCAGGCCGCTGTCGAGTAGCCCACCGTCGATCACCTGCCCAACCGGATCGGCAAGATTGCACACCTGACGCACGTCATCGGCAATGCTTTTCAGACGCGCAGGGTTCAGCGCCAGACGATCCAGCATCGCGTCGCTCAGGCCGTTAGCACGGGCTTCGGCTAAATCTTGTTCGTTGGCGAGCAAAATCTGTTCTGACTGCCCTTCCAGATAATCAGCGATTTTTTCCAGAACGCGATTTTTCTCGCGGCTGGAAAGGAGCGCCAGCTTGTAAGAGGCGGCTTTGGCAGCTGCGCCCATTTGTTCCAGCATATTTGGCTCCTTAGCGAATAATCATATCGTCGCGATGCACAGCGACCGGACCGTATTCGTAGCCCAGAATGGCGTCGATTTGTTGTGAGTGGTGGCCGGCAATACGGCGCAGCGCGTCACTGTTATAGCGCGTCACACCGTGAGCGATGTCGCGTCCTTCAAGGTTACAGATACGAATCACTTCACCACGGGAGAAGTTACCTGTCACGCTTTTAATCCCTTTAGGAAGTAATGAGCTCCCCCTTTCCAGAATCGCGGCGGTGGCACCTTCATCGACGGTGATTTCACCGGCAGGCGGCGCGCCAAAGATCCAGCGTTTACGGTTTTCTAGCGGCGTAGCTTCAGCGTGGAAAAGCGTGCCAACGGAAATGCCTTCCATCACGTCGCCAATCACCCCCGGACGGCTACCCGCAGCAATGATCGTGTCGATACCGGCGCGACACGCCACGTCAGCGGCCTGTAATTTCGTGCCCATGCCGCCAGTGCCCAGGCCCGACACGCTGTCACCGGCGATGGCACGCAGCGCGTCATCAATACCGTGAACATCTTTTATCAGCTCGGCCTGCGGATTATTGCGCGGATCGGCGGTGAACAAACCCTGCTGATCGGTGAGCAGCAGCAATTTATCGGCACCGGCAAGAATGGCTGCCAGCGCGGAGAGATTATCGTTATCGCCGACTTTGATTTCAGCCGTCGCGACGGCATCGTTCTCGTTAATGACCGGAACGATATTGTTATCGAGCAGCGCCCGCAGGGTGTCGCGCGCATTCAGGAAACGCTCGCGATCTTCCATGTCTGCACGGGTTAACAGCATCTGCCCCACGTGAATGCCATAGATTGAGAACAGCTGTTCCCACAGTTGAATCAGTCGGCTTTGTCCCACGGCGGCCAGCAGTTGTTTGGAGGCGATCGTCGCGGGCAGTTCGGGGTATCCCAGATGTTCACGCCCGGCAGCAATCGCCCCGGATGTGACGATAACGATACGGTGACCTGCGGCATGAAGCTGTGCGCACTGGCGGACAAGTTCAACAATGTGGGCGCGATTGAGGCGGCGCGATCCGCCTGTTAAAACACTGGTACCGAGTTTTACCACCAGCGTCTGGCTGTCACTCATGATTCTCTGCCATTCAACAATAAGGGAAAATGATGTAATCAGACGTTTTAACAGGACTCAGCGCCGTTGCCAACTGCCATAGCACAAAGCACGATAATTTGTTGTGCGGGATCAGGAAGCGTAGCGGCAGATGTTGACAGTTTTATTACCGAAAAAATAAATGTGACTTTTTTATACATATTCTTACTTTGTCATAAAACGTTCATCCCCGGACGATAAAAACCATCCTGTTTTTCACGGGGTAATAAACCGAATCTTATTGCTCAGCGAATATTAGCGCGTTTTAAAAAATATCAGGATTGAAAATGAAAAAGAGCACTCTGGCATTAGTGGTAATGAGCGTTGTCGCATCCGCATCCGTACAGGCAGCTGAAGTTTATAATAAAAACGGAAATAAACTGGACGTGTACGGCAAAGTTAAAGCCATGCATTATATCAGTGATAATGATGCTAAAGACGGTGACCAGACCTACGTTCGTTTTGGCTTCAAAGGTGAAACGCAAATTAACGATCAGCTGACCGGTTACGGTCGCTGGGAAGCAGAATTCTCGGGTAACAAAGCCGAGAGCGATTCAACGCAGAAAACCCGTCTGGCATTTGCTGGCCTGAAATTGAAAGACTTTGGCTCCCTGGATTACGGCCGTAACCTGGGCGCGCTGTATGACGTGGAAGCCTGGACCGATATGTTCCCGGAATTCGGCGGTGACTCTTCTGCTCAGACCGATAACTTTATGACCAAACGCGCCTCAGGCCTTGCGACATACCGCAATACCGACTTCTTCGGCGTGATTGATGGCCTGGATATGACCCTGCAATATCAGGGCAAAAACGAAGACCGTGATGTTAAAAAACAGAACGGCGACGGCTTTGGTACCTCTCTGACGTATGATTTCGGCGGCAGCGATTTCGCCGTCAGCGGCGCATACACCAGCTCTGACCGTACCGACGATCAGAACCTGCTGGCGCGTGGCGATGGCAAAAAAGCGGAAGCCTGGGCAACGGGTCTGAAATATGACGCGAACGATATTTACCTGGCCGCAATGTATTCTGAAACGCGCAATATGACCCCAATTTCAGGTGGTTTTGCGAATAAAGCGCAGAACTTCGAAGTCGTCGCGCAATATCAGTTTGACTTTGGTCTGCGTCCATCCCTGGGTTATGTGCAGTCTAAAGGCAAGGATATCGAAGGTATTGGCGATGAAGATCTGGTCAAATACATCGACGTCGGCGCGACCTATTATTTCAACAAAAATATGTCAGCGTTTGTTGATTATAAAATCAACCAACTCGACGACAAAAATAAACTGGGCGTGAACAACGACGACATCGTTGCGCTTGGTATGACTTACCAGTTCTAATATTCAGATATAAAAAAACCCGGCGCGAAAGTGGCCGGGTTTTTTATTGCACGATTTACGCGGAGAGCTTCAGCTTTTCGTTGGTAAAATCATCAGCAGGTTCGAGCTTAAGTTCAAAGGTCTCCAGCAAAGCACGCGCTTTTTCATGGAATCCACGCAAGGTTTGCTCCAGACGCTCGACAACTTCCTTATCCTTAATGGTCGTCGCTTGCCAGTGGCCCGCTTTATTGAACAAACCAAAATGATAGGTGTAGGTGAAGCGTTTTTCTTCGGCTTCCATTTCCATCCACCAACCCCAGAATTCACGCTCTTCTGGAGCGGGTTGCACATTGACGCATACAGCCAGGCAGTCGAAAAAAAAGCGATTCTCTTCACACTGCTCTTCACGAATGTATGGGCCAAGAGCCATGAACTTCTTAATCAGTCTGCTTTTCGGGTGTCCACTCGGTAACGTCATTGCGATCTCCTTTTGTCAGTCCACTGTTTTACCAAACCATCAAAATTTAGCAATCTCTTAACACAATCTCTGCGTGATCCAACGTGTAATCTCTTTCAGCCCTTTGTCAAAATTCTGATACACCGGACTGAAGGGGATCTCCAGCAGTTTGCCATCCAAAGATGACGACGTGATTAAACGCGACTCTTCTTCCGGGCTGAACGGGTCATTTTTCCAGAAACCCGACATCATCGGGGTTGGGCAACGACGCCCCAGCAAACCCTGCGTTTTTAACGAGTAACGGTTCAGTTCTACGCGCAGCGCTTCATCTGACGCATCATGCATGCCAAGGCGGCTTGCCAGTACGTCCAGATACATTTCCGGCACACTTGCCTGACGCTGCGGGTCGCTGAGTAACGCGTGGACTACCGGCCCAAGACACGCGACCGCTTTCAGACGGGACGACTCCAGATATGCCAGGCGCACCGCGACGTTGGCCCCAAAACGGAAGCCAAATGCCGCCACGCGGGTGTGATCCACCCACGGAATATTCTCGAGCGCTTTCAGCGCATGCTGGTGCAGCAAACTGGAATCTTGCGTCAGTTTCCATTTCGATGAAAAACCGATCGACGGCATATCCAGCGTCAGCATCGCGATCCCTTTTGGTGCGAAGTAACGCTCAAACAGGCTGTAATAGTCAATTTGCAGGGAGTCGAGACCGCCGCACATCAGCACCGTCGGGAACGGGCCTTCGCCTGGCGGCATATGCAAGAATCCGGTCACCGATGCACCGCCGGGGATAGGGAATTCGATTTCACGCATGTTGCAGGGTAATCGCTGTGCCGCTTCTTCATAAGCACGATTGGCCAGCGCCTGCGCTTGTTCAGCCAGGTCATCGCCTTTGAGATGGGGATAGGCCGCAATGCTGTAGAGATTGGCGGCGTGCAGCCAGTGTTGGCCGCTGAGGGTTTGATCTGGCTCCTGTGTCGCCTTTTGCTGCCAGACCATCGCCTGCGTGGCCCACTCGTAGATCCAGTTTCCACCACGATACCCCACAACGGTATCGTAAAGTTCGCTGTCGGTACGGTCGGCTTCGCTCATGACGATGCGCGCCTGGACTTCGAGGATTTCACGCGCGTCAATACCGCGCCAAATCCACATCAGGCGGTTGATCATGCGATACCAGTGCGGCACTGTTTTGCCATCCAGGGTGGACTGAACTGCGGGCTGAGTGCCGGGGTTGAAACGACGCACCAGCGTCGACGTTTCCGGGTGCTTGAAACGGGGTTTGAACAGGGTTTCGCTGAGATTCGCCTGAGTCATTGCGCTCTGCCTCCATGATGACGTGTCATAGCGGCTATTGTAACGCGGTGCAGGCTAAATAAAACAACGCCCGGCATCACCGGGCGTTAAAAATAATGTCGAGGAGGTATTAACGGCCTGAAATTGGCGGGACGAAAGCCACGCCCATATCCCATGGCTGTTCAATCCAGGTATCCTGCGGGATATCGATAACGTAATCGTCAACCAGCGGCTGACCGGCCGGTTTGGCGAAAATCGTGACGAAATGCGCTTTTGGATACATGTCACGGATCGCAACCGCGGTACCGCCGGTGTCGACCAGATCGTCAATCACGATAAAGCCTTCGCCATCGCCTTCAGCGCGTTTCAGCACGGTCAGCTCACGCTGGTTATCGTGGTCATAGCTGGAGATGCAAACGGTATCAACATGACGAATACCCAGTTCACGAGCCAGCAGTGCGCCAGGCACCAGACCGCCACGGCTAACGGCAATAATGCCTTTCCACTGTTCAGAAGGCATCAGACGCGCAGCAAGCTTGCGGGCGTGAATCTGCAACATGTCCCAGGTGACGACGTATTTTTCGCTCATGTGAAGTGTCCCAGCCTGTGTATATACGGCTTAAAAAGTGTTCGAGGGGGAAATAGGTTGCGCGAGATTATAGAGATCTGATGCGCTAAAAACCAGTATTAAGCGGCGCTGGCCGGAGTTTTTACTTGCATTATGCTAGCAGCAGACGGAGAAAGTGGTATTCTCGACCTTATCTCGCAAGCCCGACTTGTGGTGACTATTAATCTGCTAACCCTGTGACCTGCAAGCTTGTTGCAGCGCCACGACAAGGAGACTCATCGTGTCTGAACTGTCTCAATTATCTCCACAGCCGCTGTGGGATATTTTTGCCAAAATCTGTTCCATTCCTCACCCGTCCTATCACGAAGAACAGCTTGCCGAACATATTATGGGCTGGGCGAAGGAAAAAGGCCTGCACGCTGAACGCGATCAGGTTGGCAATATTCTGATTCGTAAAGCGGCTACCGCAGGGATGGAAAACCGTAAACCGGTTGTGCTTCAGGCGCACCTGGACATGGTTCCGCAGAAGAACAACGACACTGAACACGACTTCACCAAAGATCCGATTCAGCCGTACATTGACGGCGAGTGGATCAAAGCGCGCGGCACGACGCTCGGCGCGGATAACGGTATCGGTATGGCGTCAGCGCTGGCCGTGCTGGCCGACGATCGCGTTGAACACGGTCCGCTGGAAGTGCTGCTGACCATGACCGAAGAAGCCGGTATGGACGGCGCATTCGGTTTGCAGGCCAACTGGCTGCAGGCAGATATCCTGATCAACACCGACTCAGAAGAAGAAGGTGAGATCTACATGGGTTGCGCGGGCGGGATTGATTTTATCTCTACGCTGCCGCTGTCCCGTGAAGCGGTTCCGGCCGGTTTCCAGACCTTCAAGCTGACGCTGAAAGGGCTGAAAGGCGGTCACTCAGGCGGTGATATTCACCTGGGCTTGGGTAATGCCAACAAACTGCTGGCGCGCTTCCTGGCGGGTCACGCAGACGAACTGGATCTGCGTCTGGTGGATTTCAACGGCGGTACGCTGCGTAACGCGATCCCACGTGAAGCCTTCGCGACCGTTGCCATTGCCGCGGATAAAGTCGACGCGCTGAAAAACCTGTCGACCGAGTATCTGGATATCCTGAAAAACGAACTGGCCGCGAAAGAGAAAAATCTGACCGTGGTTCTGGAAGCCGTATCCAGCGATAAAGCGGCGCTGACCAAACCGTCACGCGACAGCTTTGTTCAGCTGCTGAACGCGACGCCAAACGGCGTGATCCGTAACTCTGACGTGGCGAAAGGCGTGGTAGAAACCTCCCTGAACGTGGGCGTTGTGACCATGAGCGACGACAGCGCAGAAATCATCTGCCTGATCCGCTCTCTTATCGACAGCGGTAAAGAGTACGTGGTGAGCATGCTGGAATCATTGGGCAAACTGTCTGGCGCGAAAACGTCTGCTAAAGGCAGCTACCCAGGCTGGCAGCCAGACGCAAGCTCTCCGGTGATGGCACTGGTGCGCGAGACTTATCAGCGTCTGTTCAACAGCACACCAAATATTCAGGTGATCCACGCCGGTCTTGAGTGCGGTCTGTTCAAAAAACCGTACCCGGATATGGATATGGTGTCCATTGGGCCGACCATCACCGGGCCGCACTCTCCGGATGAACAGGTTCATATCGAAAGCGTGGGCCACTACTGGACGCTGCTGACCGAACTGCTGAAATCCATTCCGGCAAAATAATCGCCCTCTCTTAAGAGAGTGACATGAAAAGCCCGGTTAGCGCCGGGCTTTTTTATAGCCCCAGCACCAGTTGTCGCTCAAGCTGCGGATCGAGCAGCGTGACATGCAGGCCCACCAGCCTGACTCCCCTTCCCGCGCGGCGTTCTTGCCAGGTTTTCTTTGCTGTCGCAATCAGATCGTCTTTGTTAAGTTTCGGCCAGACGTGTTCCTGCGTGGTTTGCTGGAAATCGTTAAATTTCAGCTTCACGCCCTGGCGCGCAATCAGCAGATCCGGCTTCACTTTTGCCAGCCGCCGTTCCAGCTCGGGATAAAGCTGTTCGGTAATAATCGTTTCGCAATCGCTCCAGTCGTGGATATCGTCTGCCAGCGTGCGCTCGACACCCACGGATTTGCGCAGGCGTTCATTGTTGATACTGCGCTCGTCAATCCCCTGACTGCGCTCCCACAGCACGCGCCCAAACTTACCAAAACGCTTCAGCAGCATCGCCAGATCGCTTTTCTGCACGTCTTCACAGGTGCGCAGGCCCAGGTTTTCCAGCTTGGCGGCCGAGACTTTGCCGACGCCAGGGATTTTACTCAGCGGCAGGGTTTTCAAAAAATGGGGAACCTCATCGGGCGTGATCACGTACTGGCCGTTAGGTTTGTTGAGATCCGAGGCGATTTTGGCGAGAAACTTTACCGGCGCGATCCCCGCCGAAGCGGTGAGATTCAGTTCATCAGAAATGGTCTGGCGGATCTCCTGTGCCATTAGCGTGGCGGAGCCGTGGCAGTGCAAGCTGTCCGTCACGTCCAGATAAGCTTCGTCCAGCGACAGCGGTTCAATAAGCGAGGTGTAACGGGAGAAGATTTCCTGAATACGAACCGAGGCCTCTTTATAAGCGTCGAAACGGCCGGGCAGCAGAATCAGATGAGGACAGAGCTTGAGCGCCATCGCCGTTGGCATGGCGCTGCGCACGCCAAATTTGCGCGCCGGATAATTGGCGGTGCTGATTACGCCACGCTTGACGCGGCTACCGCCAATCGCGATGGGGACATCCCGCAACGCCGGATTGTCTCGCATCTCCACTGCGGCAAAAAAGCAGTCCATATCGACATGGATTATTTTGCGCATAGTAAGCCCTCACTCATTACTGGATAAGTATACAGTAATGAGTGAGACATTGAGAAGCACTCTGTCGCGAACGCAATCGTCCGAATAAGGCGCGCTTTTACACTGTTCTTACAGTTATTCCGGCGTGAATGCAGTATAAAGAAAACTATTTTGTAAACTCATGGCTTCGCGCTTGCGAAAAAATTCAGCGATGCTAATGTGAGCGCTCCTAATCCAGAGTATTCTGATTTCGGGTCTCTTTTGCCGTCCTGGCAAGTTGGTTTGGCTTTATCAAGGAACTTGTAGTATGCGTAAAATCGCATTGTTCATTGCGATGCTTCTGATTCCGTGTCTCTCGTTTGCTGGGCTATTAAGTAGCAACAGTTCAACAACACCAATCAGCAAAGAATATAAACAGCAGTTAATGGGATCACCGGTTTATATTCAGATCTTCAAGGAAGAACGCACACTCGATCTATTTGTCAAAATGGGCGAGACATATCAGCTGCTTGATAGCTACAAAATCTGTAGTTATTCCGGCGGGTTAGGCCCGAAACAGCGTCAGGGTGATTTCAAAAGTCCTGAAGGGTTCTACACCGTTCAACGTAATCAGCTCAAACCTGACAGCCGCTTTTATAAAGCCATTAATATCGGCTTCCCGAACGCCTATGACCGTGCACACGGTTACGACGGCAAATACCTGATGATTCACGGTGCCTGTGTGTCTATTGGCTGTTATGCCATGACGGACGGCGGTATTGATGAGATTTTCCAGTTTGTGACTGGCGCACTGGTGTTTGGTCAGGCGGGCGTGCAGGTGAGCATCTATCCGTTCAGAATGACGGATGCCAACATGCAGCGTCATAAGTTCTCGACCTACTCGGAGTTCTGGAAACAGCTAAAACCGGGCTATGACTACTTCGAGCAGACGCATAAACCGCCAACCGTTTCGGTTGCAGATGGACGCTACATCGTCAGCAAACCGCTGAGCCACGAAGTCGTCCATCCACAGCTGGCGTCAAATTACGCGGTCCCCGAGACAAAATAAGACCCACTCGCCTGGCATAATCTTTTGCCAGGTTTCATTGCCCGTCAGTGGCTGAGTGGCGATCACCGTGACCACATCGTTAGGTGTGGTTTCAGTTTGAAAATCAATTTCCACATCTTGGTCGAGCAGCTTCGCCACACCAAACGGCGCGCGGCGCGTTATCCAAAACAGATTGGTCGAGCAGAATGCCATCACGTAGCGCCCATCCGACAGCAGCATATTAAAGACCCCCTTCTCACGCAGCTCACAGGCCAGCGAGCCGATGTATTTGAACACGGCGGTCATGTTGGTCGGCGTACGCGGATAGCGCTCGGCAAGCTTATGCAGCAGCCAGCAAAACGCCTTTTCACTGTCGGTTTCCCCCACTGGGCGGAAATTGCCCGTCTCCAGCGTTTTATAACCCGTCAGCTGTCCGTTATGCGCGTAAGTCCAGTTGCGGCCCCACAGTTCACGGGTAAAGGGATGGGTATTTTCCAGCGCCACTTCACCGCGATTCGCCTGACGAATATGCGCAATCACCGAGCGGGATTTGATCGGGTAATCCTGCACCAGTTTGGCAATCGGGGAGTTAAAGCTCGGTTGCGGATCTTTGAACGTGCGACAACCTTTGCCTTCGTAGAAGGTAATGCCCCAGCCGTCTTTATGCGGCCCGGTACCTCCACCGCGCTGCACCAGCCCGGTGAAACTAAAGCAGATATCGGTTGGCACATTGGCGCTCATCCCGAGCAATTCGCACATACATCACCTCCAAAAACGCCTGAACGCGAGAAGGCGTAATGGTTACAGCCAGTTTGGATACGGACAGCGCGCGACACCCGGCGCGTACCTGTGTACGTCACAAGTGCGAGCACTGCCCGGCTTCAAAATGGCAAATAAAAGAGCCGTCTTACTTAACCATCTCTTTTTCGATCAACTGAATCAGGATATGAATCACTTTGATGTGAATCTCCTGAACGCGGTCAGCGTAGCCGAAGTGCGGCACACGAATTTCAATATCCGCTGAACCTGCCATCTTACCGCCATCTTTACCGGTCAGAGTGATGACTTTCATCCCCTTCTCACGCGCCGCTTCGATCGCTTTGGCAACGTTTGCGGAGTTACCGGAAGTGGAAATACCCAGCAGAACGTCACCTTCACGACCAACCGCTTCAACGTAACGAGAGAAGATATGGTCATAACCGAAGTCGTTACCCACGCAGGAGATGTGGCTCACGTCAGAAATCGCAATCGCCGGATAGCCCGGACGGTTTTCACGGTAGCGACCGGTCAGCTCTTCTGCAAAGTGCATCGCATCGCAGTGAGAGCCGCCGTTACCGCACGAGATCACTTTGCCGCCTGCTTTAAAGCTGTCCGCCAGCAGAACCGCCGCGCGCTGAATTGCATGAATATTGGCTTCATCTTTCAGAAAGTTAGCTAACGTTTCCGCTGCTTCGTTCAGTTCGTTACGAATAAGATCCTGGTACATGAGGATAATCCTTCAGTATTGATGAAATAACTTACGGAGTGTACCGGATAGCGATAAAAGCGAGAAGCTAAAGCCATGCGAATCATCCGGCGTTTTGATGATTCGTGCCTGCCACACTCTGAACATTGTGAACCAGGTTGTAATTATTTTGTGAACGTATTGCTAAAAGAAATAACATCCACTACAACCATATCATCACAAGTGGTCAGACCTCCTACAAGACAGGGAGCTTTTCTTTATGATGATTTTGAGCATTCTCGCAACCGTTGTTCTGCTCGGTGTGCTGTTTTATCACCGCGTAGGTTTACTTCTGAGCAGCCTGATTTTACTGGCCTGGACCGCTGCGCTGGGTCTTTCGGGCCTGTGGACTATCTGGCTTGTCCTGCCGCTGGCCATCATCCTGCTGCCGCTGAACGTACCGGCGATGCGTAAGTCGATGATTTCCGCGCCCGTGTTTAAAGGCTTCCGTAAAGTGATGCCGCCGATGTCACGCACCGAAAAAGAAGCAATCGACGCGGGCACAACCTGGTGGGAAGGCGATCTGTTCCAGGGAAATCCTGACTGGAAAAAACTGCACAACTATCCGCAGCCGCGTTTAACGGCCGAAGAAGTGGCCTTTATCGACGGCCCGGTTGAAGAAGCATGCCGCATGGCGAACGACTTCCAGATCACCCATGAAATGGCCGATCTGCCGCCGGAGCTGTGGGCGTTCCTTAAAGAGCATCGCTTCTTCGCGATGATCATCAAAAAAGAGTACGGCGGTCTGGAATTCTCCGCTTACGCTCAGGCTCGCGTCCTGCAAAAACTGGCAGGTGTCTCCGGGATTCTGGCGATCACCGTCGGTGTACCGAACTCGTTAGGCCCGGGCGAATTGCTGCAACATTACGGCACTGAAGCGCAAAAAGATCACTATCTGCCGCGTCTGGCGCGTGGACAGGAAATTCCATGCTTCGCGCTGACCAGCCCGGAAGCGGGTTCTGATGCCGGTGCGATCCCGGATACCGGCGTGGTCTGCATGGGCGACTGGCAGGGTCAGCAGGTGCTGGGTATGCGCCTGACCTGGAACAAACGCTATATCACGCTTGCGCCTATCGCGACCGTACTGGGTCTGGCCTTTAAGCTCTCTGACCCCGACAAACTGCTGGGCGATGAAGAAGATCTGGGCATTACCTGTGCGCTGATCCCAACCTCCACGCCGGGCGTTGAAATTGGTCGCCGCCACTTCCCGCTGAACGTCCCGTTCCAGAACGGTCCAACCCGTGGTGAAGATATTTTTGTGCCGATTGATTACATCATCGGCGGTCCGAGCATGGCCGGTCAGGGCTGGCGGATGCTGGTGGAATGTCTGTCGGTCGGTCGCGGTATCACCTTGCCGTCAAACTCTACCGGCAGCCTGAAGTCTGTGGCGATGGGTATCGGCGCCTACGCGCACATTCGCCGCCAGTTCAAAATCTCCATCGGCAAGATGGAAGGTATCGAAGAGCCGCTGGCACGTATCGCGGGTAACGCTTACGTGATGGACGCCGCTGCATCGCTGATCACTTACGGCATCATGCTCGGTGAAAAACCAGCGGTGCTGTCGGCTATCGTGAAGTATCACTGTACCCACCGCGCACAGCAGTCAATTATTGATGCAATGGATATCGCGGGCGGCAAAGGCATCATGCTCGGCGAGAGCAACTTCCTGGCACGTGGATATCAGGGCGCACCGATTGCCATCACCGTTGAGGGGGCAAACATTCTGACTCGCAGCATGATGATCTTCGGTCAGGGCGCGATTCGCTGCCATCCGTATGTGCTGGAAGAGATGGCGGCGGCGCAGAATAACGACGTCAACGCCTTCGATAAATTGCTGTTTAAGCATATCGGCCACGTGGGCAGCAACAAAGTACGCAGCTTCTGGCTCGGTCTGACGCGCGGTTTGACCAGCGCCACGCCAACCGGCGATGCAACCAAACGCTATTACCAGCACCTGAACCGTCTGAGCGCTAACCTCGCGCTGCTGTCTGACGTGTCGATGGCCGTCCTGGGCGGCAGCCTGAAGCGCCGCGAGCGTATCTCTGCCCGTCTCGGCGATGTGTTAAGCCAGGTGTTCCTCGCGTCTGCCACGCTGAAACGCTACGACGATGAAGGCCGTCACGAAGCGGATCTGCCGCTGGTGCACTGGGGCGTTCAGGATGCGCTGTATAAAGCAGAACAGGCGATTGACGATCTGCTGGCGAACTTCCCGAATCGACTGGTTGCAGGCGCGTTGCGCGTGGTGATCTTCCCGACCGGGCGTCACTATCTCGCCCCGTCCGATAAGCTCGATCACAAAGTGGCGAAGATCCTGCAGGTCCCAAGCGCGACGCGCTCCCGTATTGGCCGCGGTCAGTACCTGACGCCAAGCGAGCACAATCCGGTCGGTCTGCTGGAAGCGGCGCTGCTGGACGTCATGGCTGCCGATCCTATCCATCAGAAGATCTGCAAACAGCTGGGTAAAAATCTGCCGTTTACACGTCTGGATGTGCTGGCAGAACAGGCGCTGGCGGGTGGAATTATCGATCACACCGAAGCCGCCGTTTTGATTAAAGCCGAAGAGAGCCGTCTGCGCAGTATCAACGTCGATGATTTCGAGCACGACGAGCTGGCGACCAAGCCGGTAAAGCTGCCGGAGCAGGTCCGCAAATCTGAAGCGGCATAACCCGCTACGCTCCCACTAACCCCGCCCTGTGCGGGGTTTTTTATTGCCACATTTTCTCTTTGCCCCGTGCTACAGTGTCAAAATGCTGTCTGACGAGGAGTCTGAATTGTGCCTGGTTTGAAGATTACCCTACTGCAACAACCCCTGGTGTGGATGGATGGCCCTGCCAACCTGCGCCATTTTGATCGCCAGCTCGAAGAGATTTCCGGGCGCGATGTGATTGTTCTGCCAGAAATGTTCACGACCGGCTTCGCCATGGAGGCGGCGAAACAGTCTCTGCCGCAGGACGACGTGGTCGCCTGGATGCATACCAAGGCCCAGCAAACCAATGCCCTCGTAGCCGGAAGCGCGGCGCTGCAAACCGAACGCGGCCCCGTGAACCGCTTCCTGCTGGTCGAGCCGGACGGTACGCTGCACTTTTACGACAAACGCCATCTGTTCCGCATGGCGGATGAGCATCATCATTACGAAGCGGGTCACGAGCGGGTGATCTTTGAGTGGCGCGGCTGGCGGATCCTGCCGCTGGTGTGTTACGACCTGCGCTTCCCGGTGTGGTCACGCAACCGCAATGATTACGATCTGGCGCTGTACGTCGCCAACTGGCCTGCCCCGCGTTCGCTGCACTGGCAGGCGCTGCTGGTGGCGCGTGCAATTGAAAATCAGGCGTATGTCGTCGGCTGCAATCGCGTCGGCACGGACGGTAACGGACACCACTATCGCGGTGATAGCCGGGTGGTGACTCCACAAGGTGAAATTCTGGCAACGGCGGAGGCGCATCAGGCGACGCGTATTGACGCCGAACTGTCGCTGACGGCGCTGAAAGAGTATCGGGAGAAGTTTCCTGCGTGGCAGGATGCAGATCCGTTTAGCATCGGGTGAGTGTATCCCTGGGCAACAGCCCTCTCCCCACTAGGGAGAGGGCGTATCAATCGTTAGCTGACTAACGCCTGTCCGTCTTTGCGGCTTTCGGTTGCCGCAACGTAATGCCCTTCCGGCATGCGGTAAATCACCTGCGCACCGCCGAAGTTGTATTCCTGCAACGGATCTTCCACCACAATCTGATGCCCGCGCTCGCGCAGCGCCGCAATCGTATTGCGATCAAACGTCGATTCGACGATCACTTCCCTGCCCTGCACCACGCGCCAGCGCGGCGCATCGATTGCCGCCTGCGGGTTTTGTCCATGCAGCATAATGCGCAGCGCCATTTGCATATGTCCTTGCGCCTGCATTGGGCCGCCCATCACGCCAAATGACATCAGCGGCTGACCGTTTCCATCCATCGCAAAGCCCGGAATGATGGTGTGGAACGGACGCTTGCCGCCCGCCAGCGCGTTCGGGTGTTTTGGGTCGAGCACAAAACCGCAGCCACGGTTTTGCAGGCTGATGCCAGTATCCGGCACAACAACGCCGGAGCCAAAGCCCATAAAGTTCGACTGAATAAAGGAGATCATCATGCCGCTGGAATCGGCTGCGGAAAGGTAAACCGTCCCGCTTTGCGTCGGCGCGCCGTAGGTAAAATCTGACGCTTTATCGTGGTCAATCAGTGCCGCGCGCGATGCCAGATACTCATCGGTCAACAACGCTTTCGCCGCGAACTCCATGTGATCTTCGTCGGCCACGTAACGATCCAGATCGGCCAGCGCCAGCTTCATCGCTTCGATTGACAGATGTAGCGACTGCACAGAATCCGGGTGATGGCGCTCAATTCCGCACTGTTCCAGAATCCCGAGAGCAATCAGCGTCGCAATCCCCTGACCGTTCGGCGGTAGCTCTTGTACCGAGCCGCCCGCAAAGTCGCGCGACAGCAACTCAACCCAATCAACGCGATGATTCGCCAGATCCTCAGCCGTCAAATGCGCGCCGTGCTCTTTGGCAAAGGCGGCAATTTTCTGCGCCAGTTCGCCACGATAGAACGCTTCACCGTTGGTTTTGGCAATCAGCTCCAGGGAAGTGGCCTGCGCCGGATTACGGAAAATCTCACCGACGCGCGGAGCGCGGCCTTCTGGGGCAAAACAGGCGCTAAAGCCCGGCTGATCCTTCAGTTTGTTATAGCCTCGCTGCCACAGATGACCAATCAGCGGTGAAACCGGGAAACCGTTGCGTGCATATTCAATGGCCGGTTGCGCCAGCGTCGTCATCGGCAGCGTGCCGAAACGTTCTGCCAGCGCCACCCAACCAGACACCGCGCCGGGTACGGTAACGGCATCCCAGCCAAGCTCTGGCATGGCGGTTTTGCCAGCGAACAGATCCGCATGCCAACTGGCAGGCGAACGGCCCGAAGCGTTCAAACCGTGCAGTTTTTTACCGTCCCAGACGATGGCAAACGCATCGCTGCCAATTCCGTTGCCGGTTGGCTCAACGACGGTGAGCGCCATGGCCGTGGCAATCGCGGCGTCAACGGCATTGCCGCCGAGCTGCAGCATGCGCATCCCAGCCTGCGCCGCCAGGGGCTGAGAGGTGGCGACCGCATTGTGCCCCATCATCGGAGGGCGTCGTGACGCGTAACCGGTCGTAAAATCAAGCGCTTTGGTCATCATGACTCCTTAGTCGTGGCGCGGATCGAGCGCATCGCGTAGCCCGTCGCCGAGTAAATTAAAGCCCTGCACCGCCAGGAAAATAGCGATGCCAGGAAAAATGGACATCCAGGGGGATTGTTCCAGGAAACCTTTTGCCGTGTTGAGCATGGAACCCCACGATGGGTTTGGCGGCTGTTGGCCCAGGCCGAGGAACGACAGACTGGCTTCGGCGATAATCGCGGAAGCAATCGCCAGCGTGGCCTGCACCAGAATCGGTGACATCACGTTTGGCAGCACGTATTTGATGATGATCCAGCGATCCGGCAGGCCAATTGCGCGGGCCCCGTCGATGTACTCTTCGTTGCGGATGGCGATCACCTGACCGCGCGTCAGTCGCGCAAAGATCGGCATGGCGGATAAACCGATAGCGATCATCGCATTGGTCAGGCTTGGACCTAAAAATGCCCCCAGCGCGATCGCCATGATCAGGAACGGACAGGCCAGCAGCGCTTCGATAAACCGCGAAATGACGCCGTCCCAGATCCCCTGGAAATAACCGGCCACCAGCCCCAACGGCACACCGATCACCACCGCGATCACAACAGACATACAGCCCGCCATCAGCGACGTACGTGCGCCCCAGACAATACGCGAGAGAATATCGCGGCCCAGTTCGTCGGTGCCAAACCAGAACAGTTCAGACGGCGGTTTGCGCACCGCCAGAAAGTTGGCTTTGACCGGATCGAACGGCGCGAGCCACGGCGCCAGGAGCGCAATTAGCACAAAGATGCCGACCACGACGGCGCCAATCACCGCACTTTTATTGGCGAGGAATTTCTTCAGCACCCGGTTTTGCGCGCGCGGCAGCACGGGCGCAACGGTTTGAGTGGTCATTTCCGCCATGATTAGCCTCGCATTTTCGGGTTGATGAGAACGTAAAGCACGTCAGCCAGCAGGTTCAGCAGCAGGAAACCTATTGCGACGATCAACACCACACCCTGCACCACCGCGTAATCACGGTTGAACACGGAATCGACAATCATTTTGCCAAAGCCGGGGATGGTGAAGACCTGCTCAGTCAGCACCGCTCCGCCCAACAATTCGCCGAACAGCAGCGTGGTGAGCGTGATAACCGGCACCAGCGCGTTACGAAAGGCGTGCTTGAGGATCACTGCGTTTGGCAGCAGCCCTTTCGCGCGCGCCGTACGAATGTAATCGGCTTTCAGCACCGCAATCATCGACGCGCGCGTGTGACGCATCAGCGTTGCCGCAAGCCCGGTTCCGAGTACTGACGCGGGCAGTAACAGTGTGCGCAGGTTTTGCAGCGGATCCTCGCTGAACGGCACATAGCCAGAAGCAGGAAGCCACTGCAAATTGACCGAGAACACCAGGATCAACAAGATCCCCAGCCAAAAGTGCGGTATCGAGATCCCGGAGATCGCCACAAAATTTGCCCCGTGATCGACCCAGGTATTTTTGTTGACCGCCGCGAGGATCCCCATGCCGATACCAAACACCAGTGCGATGATCATCGCTAACAATGACAGCTCCATCGTGACCGGCAATTTGCTTGCAATCAGCTGCGTCACCGGTTCATGTGTACGTAAGGAGACACCAAGATCGCCCTGCAACGCGCGCGTCAGCCAGTCGAAATACTGCACCGGCAGCGGCGCATCCAGGTTCAGTTCCGCACGCAGTTGAGCGATGACCACCGGGTCACGCTCTTCTCCTGCCATGGCGATGAGCGGATCGCCGGGCAGCAATTTTTGCAGCCCGAAAACCATCATGCTGACCAGCAGTAACGTTGGGATCGCCAGCAGCAGGCGTTTACAAATCAGTTCCAGCATGGTTTCTCCTCACACCCTCGTTACTTCGCAAGCGTTAAGCCCGCCAGACGCACGATGCCGTCCGGATACGGTTTGAAGCCCTGCACGCTTTTATTCAGGCCGAAAATACGCGGCTCAAAATAGAGGTAAGCGATCGGCATATCCGTTTGCAGCTGCTTAACCACCTTGTCATACAACGGCTGGCGCGCCGCAGGATCGGTATTCAAACGAGCCTGAGTCAGCCATTCATCCACCTGCACGTTGCTGTACCGACCGTCGTTCAGGTTGCCTTTGCTGTTAATAAAGCCGTAGATGCTGCCGTCCGGATCCGGGCGACCAGACCAGCCGGAGAAGCTCAGCTGATAATCGCCGCTTTGCTGGCGATCCAGCAGCGTAGCGAATTCGGTCATTTGCAGATTCAGATTAAAGCCCGCTTCCGCCACCATCGCCTGTAAGACCTGGCCCACCTGCTGCGAGGTTGGGTTGTTTGGCACCAGCAGATTCACATTAAGCGGAGCGTTAATGCCTGCCGCTTTCAGCAGTGATTTTGATTTCTCAACGTCGCGCGCCGGGACGGGCACGTTGACGTGGTAGGGGCTGACCGGTGAGAACGCCTGGTTTGCCGGGGTATACAGCCCTTCAAACACCACCTGATTCAGCGCATCGCGGTCAATCGCCAGCGAGAACGCCTCACGTACGCGGGCGTCTTTGAACGGATCGTTCGCCGGGACTTTGCCGTTGTTGATGTTGAACGTGATGCCCTGATATCCCAGCCCGGTGACTTTTGCCAGCGCCAGTTTGCTGTCCGCTTCAACCGTTTTCACGTCGCTTGCCGCCACGCCTTCGGTCAGGTCCAGATCGCCCGCGCGCAGGTTCGCCAGGCGCACAGAGGCATCCGGGATCGGCAGATAGATGATTTTGTCGAAGTGATACGCGCCTTTGTTCCAGTAATTGTCGAAACGACTCAGAACGATGCGATCCTGCGAAACGCGGCTATCGAATTTGTAAGGCCCGGAGCACACCGGATGCGCGGCAAAATCAGGCTTCGCTGCCGCTTCTGGCGCCATCATCGCTCCTGCACGGTCGGTTAGCTGCATCAGCAGCGCGGCGTCAGGCGTTTTCAAGTGAATCGCAATTTGGGTTGGGCTTTTTACTTCGACAGATTCGATAGACGAAATTTCGCTTTTACGCAGCGAGCCTTTCAGCGTTAATGCGCGGTCGAGGTTGTATTTCGCGGCTTTCGCATCAAACTTTTCGCCATCGTGGAAGGTCACGCCTTCACGCAAATTCATGGTCAGCGTTTTGTTGTCATCGCTCCACGACCAGTCTTTCGCCAGGCCCGGCACCACTTTCAGATTTTCATCCACGTCCACCAGCCTGTCGCACAAAGAGGCAAACACGAAGCGGCCATAGTAGGTGCGCGCCAGATGCGGATCGAGCATATCCGGGTCAGCGCCCAGGCCGATTCGCAAGACGCTTTCTGAGTGCGCGGGAACGGCCGCACCAAGCAACATTACACTTCCCAGTACGGTCAAAAGAGAATTACGCATTGTCATTATCATGAGTTCCTTGCTGGAAGAGACGAGTGAGTTGCCGCATGTTCGAACAGCGCGCGGCGGCGCAAAAAGGCTGCAGATGGCGGTGCTATCTGGATAACACTGCGATCGCGATTGATCTCCTGCCAGCGATGGCAGGCGACCTGACGTCCCCCTTCCAGAACCTGATCGATAGGTTCTACCTGGCGGCATTCATCCGTGACGTAAGGACAGCGGGTGTGGAATCGACATCCCGTTGGCGGGTTTGCCGGGTTCGGCAAATCCCCTTGTAATAGCGGCGTAGTGCGCTGCGCGCCCGGCTGCATTTGCGGTGCGGAAGCAATCAGCGCCTGAGTGTATGGGTGCAGCGGTGCGTCAAAAATTTCATCAACGGTCGCCAGCTCAACGATTTGCCCGAGGTACATGACCGCCACGCGGTCGCTAATATGGCGGATCACCGCCAGACCGTGCGCCACAATCACCATCGTCAGGCCCAACTGATGCTTCAGGCTTTCCAGTAAATTCACGACCTGTGCCTGCACGGAAACATCCAGCGCCGACACGGGCTCATCGCCGAGCAACAGCTTTGGCCCTGACGCGAGCGCACGCGCAATGCCGATGCGCTGGCGCTGGCCGCCGGAAAACTCATGGGGATAACGCCCGGCCCAGGCGGATGGTAATCCGACGGTTTTGAGCAGTTCCGCCACGCGATACTGGCGGTCGGCTTTTTTCATGTTCTGATGCAGCCACAGCGGCTCACCGACGATTTGCTCCACCGTCATGCGCGGATTCAGCGAGGCAAACGGATCCTGAAAGATGATTTGCAGCTCGCGGCGCAGCTGGTTCAGACGCGAACCTGAAGCCTGGGTGATCTCTTCGCCCTGATAAAAAACACGACCTTCGCTGGCCGCGAGTAAACGCAGGAGCAAGCGTCCAAGGGTGGATTTTCCGGAGCCGGACTCACCGACGATAGCCAGCGTTTCGCCCGGCATTACCGAGAGCGAAACCCTGTCGACCGCCGTCACAAATTTTGCGGGCGCGAAGAGCTTTTTAGGGCCGGGAAAAAGTTTGCTCAGATCGCGAGCTTCAAGAATGGGTACGGTCATGCGATTTCTCCCAGCGCGATATGTTGCTCAAGGGGGACGCGGAAACAGGCGACCTGATGCCCCGCGCCCAGGGTGTTCAGCACAGGTTTTTCATCGTGACAGCGGGTTTGTGCGAACGGACAGCGAGTGGCGAAACGACAGCCTTTTGGCATAAATTCCGGCAGCGGTACGGCTCCTGGAATGGTGGAAAGCTGGCCTTTACGCGCACCGAGTGAAGGAATGGAACCCATCAAACCAATAGTGTAAGGATGCTGCGGGTCGGCAAATATCGCCTCGACGCTTCCCTGCTCTACTACTTGTCCTGCATACATCACCGCCACCTGCTGCGCGACTTCTGCCACGACGCCCAGATCGTGAGTAATCATTAATATCGCAGTGCCGGTTTCGGCTTTCAGGGTGTTCAGCAGGCTCAGAATTTGCGCCTGAATGGTGACATCCAGTGCGGTCGTCGGTTCGTCGGCGATGAGCAGACGCGGGTGATTGATAAGCGCCATCGCAATCATGACGCGCTGGCGCATCCCGCCCGAAAGCTGATGGGGATACGATTTCAGACGCATTTCGGGCGCAGGAATTTGCACTTTTTCCAGAATTTGCAGCGCCACTGCCATGGCGTCTGAAGGGGACATTTTCTGATGGCGGATAACCGCTTCGCTGAGCTGATCGCCCAGAGTGAAGGCAGGATTCAGCGAGGTCATGGGTTCCTGGAAAATCATCGCCAGTTCGCTCCCGCGCAGATCGGCGTATTCCCGGGGCGAGAGCTTGCGCAGATCGTGGCGGCGGAACTGCATTTCACCGCTCACGATTTGCGCGCTGGCTGGCAACAGCCCCATCAGCGCCAGAGAGGTGATGCTTTTTCCGCACCCGGATTCGCCCACCAGCGCCAGGGTTTCACCCGATTTGACCGTCAGGGAAATACCGTCGAGCACGCTGACCGGCGAGCCAGCAAATTTCACGTTGAGATTGTGCAGGCGAAGGACCGGCGCGGCCTCCTTAAAAGGGATCGTCGTCATAACAGGGAATCATCCTCAAGGTTGATGGCCTGAATCAGGGCGGTTTGCAGGCTGAGCAAGTGTTCGCGCATGGCGGCGGCGGCTTCATTGGGTTGGCGATTGATTATCGCCGTCATGATTTTGTCGTGATGGTCGTTGTAGCTGTCAACGCGCTCCGGCGTTCGGGCTAGTTCGCGTAAATGCTGCCAGCCGGGCTCCCGGCGGACGGCATCAATGGCGTCGAACAGCCCCAGCATCAAGCGATTTCCGGCGGCCTCCGCGATAGCGCGGTGAAAGGCGCTGTCCCAGAGTTCGTTAAGATCGCGGTCATCCGGGCTGACCTTATTGATGCGTTCCAGCATGCGCTGCATGAGCGCGAGGTTTTCCCTGGTGGCACGCAGTGCCGCAAGTCGGGCCAGGCCCGGTTCGAGCTGCAGACGGGCTTCCATGACTTCCAGCAAATTGGTTTGTTGCACTAAACCCTGAAGTGCCAGCGGTTCAACAGGTGCAGCCGGACCAATAAAGGTCCCTTTGCCCTGCTTGCGCCAGATGCGCCCCTCTTCTTCCAGCACGTCCAGCGCACGACGAATTTCACGTCGCCCTACGCTGAGTGTTTCCGCCAATTCACGTTCAGTGGGCAGCGGAATGCCTGGTGTTGACTCGTGCTGATGGATGAGACCACGCAACTGCTCAAGCGCAGTGCTGGAATTTGCCAGAAACCGTGACGCTTTTTCCATAATGGTTCGCCTGCTTTCATCATTGCTTTATAGTTATTAACGATAAGCTATTGATATAGATAAGTACTTATCGCCTATATGATTAAGCAATTAACGAACCAATAACTGATTGGTTCAGGAACTTTCTGGAAAACAATGAGTAAGCTAATGATTATCGGAGGATTATTTTTTACAAAGCAGTTACAAAAAGTCATGTTTGCAAATGAGTTGGCACATACAGTTGCACAAAAAAGGTGCGAAAGGCGCACTGAAATCGCACAATTGTTAATTAATTGCACCACTAGCATTAACTTTTAGCTAACAAAGCTGAGGGAAAGATAAGAGACGTGATAGGGCTGAAATGACGAAAGCCTGAATCATTTCTGATTCAGGCTTTCTAATGTGGCGGAACGGACGGGACTCGAACCCGCGACCCCCTGCGTGACAGGCAGGTATTCTAACCGACTGAACTACCGCTCCGCATTGTTCCCTTGGGAACGAGGCGAATATTACGGTTTGCCTTCGATCCCGTCAACGCTTTTTCTCAACATTTGAATCAGTTGCTGCAAAAATCACCCGTGCGCCAGGTTTAAAGGGTTTAAAGCTGATTTATGCCCGCCACAGGCAGCTTCCACCTTTCTTCTGGACGATATCGAGACGCGACTCATGCTCTGCCAGCTCTTCTTCACTGGCTAAAATGACGCGTAGTCGGCTGTCTTGTCGCACAACGCGTTGAATTCCGCCGTTGGCCTGCTGCTGAGAATCGCTTTCAGTGCTGAAAGCCATCGACGTCTGACCGCCCGTCATGAGCAGATAGACGTCAGCCAGAATCTGGGCATCGAGCAATGCGCCGTGCAGCGTTCGTTTGCTGTTGTCTATTTCATAACGCGAGCAGAGCGCATCAAGGCTGTTACGTTTGCCCGGATACATTTTTCTGGCCAGCGCCAGGCTGTCGGTCACCTTGCAGAAGGTGTTTGTTTTCGGGATGTTACGGTTGAGCTTGCTGAATTCATAATCCATAAAGCCGATATCGAACGAGGCGTTATGGATGACAAGTTCTGCCCCATTGATGTACTCGATAAACTCATCCGCTACGTCCGCAAACGTGGGTTTGTCTAACAAGAATTCATCGGCAATACCGTGAACGCCAAACGCTTCTGGATCCACCAGACGATCGGGCTTGAGATAAACATGGAAGTTTCTGCCAGTCAGACGACGGTTAATCACCTCAACGGCACCGATCTCAATGATCTTGTGACCTTCGTAGTGCGCGCCAATCTGATTCATACCGGTGGTTTCAGTATCGAGAACGATCTGTCGTGTAATTGCAGTGCTCATATCAGTCATTTATGTCAGACTCGTCGTTTTACTGATCGTTTCAAATACAGGAAGTCTACCAGAGATGACTAAGCAGGTAGAAATTTTCACCGATGGGTCTTGCCTCGGCAATCCGGGGCCTGGCGGCTACGGTGCTATTTTGCGTTATCGCGGACATGAAAAAACCTTTAATGAAGGTTATCACCTGACCACCAATAATCGCATGGAGCTGATGGCGGCCATCGTCGCGCTGGAAGCGTTAAAAGAAGATTGTGATGTGGTCATCAGCACCGACAGCCAATACGTGCGCCAGGGGATTACGCAGTGGATTCATAACTGGAAGAAGCGCGGATGGAAAACCGCAGATAAGAAACCGGTCAAAAATGTGGATCTCTGGAAGCGCCTGGATGCGGCGTTGAGCCATCACACCATTAAATGGGAATGGGTAAAAGGCCATGCGGGACACCCGGAAAACGAACGCTGCGACGAACTTGCGCGCGCGGCCGCGATGAATCCCATTCAAGAAGACGTGGGTTATCAGCCGGGTTCCTGATTACGGTTTGCGAAAATGTCGCGTTGCGCCCACGGCCTGACGAATCTGGGATTTCGCTTTGCTCTGTTTCATCGGATTAAGCGTAAGAGGAATGGTCCGCTTACGCGCGACAATAAGCTGCATGCAGCCCAGCGCCGGAAAGTGCGTGGTTAGCATTTTCCCTCCCTCTTGCGTCCAGGGTAATACCTGAAAACCGCTGTAATGCATGACTTCAAAATTCAGTAACGAGAGCCAGTCAAGCTGCCGTGTGAACGTAAACATCCGGCTGTTGTACGGGACTTTCCGCCGCAAAACAGGCACCAGTTTGCGCAGTCCCATCAGGCTCATCGGGTTAAAACCACTCAATATTAGCCATCCATCATCGATTAATACGCGGTCAGCCTCTCGCAAAAGACGATGCGGATCGCTACACCACGGCAGCGTATTTGCCAGCAGACAGGCATCAACGGATTTTTCAGCAAAGGGTAAATGCAGCGGATCTGCCTTAACCTGAATGGGTTGACCGGCGAGCGAAACATTCACCTGATGGGAGATAGCACAGCTTTCAGTATTGATTTCCGCACTGAGATTGCCAATCTTGAGCAGGTGAAAACCGTACATTTTTGCGAGCCAGGGTTTGAGCTGACGCTCAAGCGCGTCGCGAAAATATTCACCCTTAGGCAATTGTGCCCAATGTTCTGGTGCAGAGACAATCTGAGGTATCCTTGCCGGCTTCATCAAAACACTCGCTAGGTTATGAGAGGTAATTTATGAATCTTATCAGTATTCCCGCATTTCAGGACAACTACATCTGGGTTTTAGCGGACGATAAAGATCGCTGCGTTATTGTCGATCCTGGTGAAGCGGCTCCAGTGCTCAAAGCGATTGAAGAAAATGGCTGGCAGCCTGAGGCCATTTTACTGACGCATCATCATAACGATCATGTTGGCGGCGTTCCTGCTCTGTGCGCAAAATTCCCTCATCTTGAGGTATATGGACCGCAGGAGACGCAAAATAAGGGAACCACCTGCGTAGTCGACGAGGGGCAAAATGTCCTCATACTGGAGTGGGAATTTTCTGTATTTGCTACACCGGGTCACACTTCAGGACACATTTGTTTCTACAGTTCTCCTTATCTTTTTTGTGGGGACACGATGTTTTCTGGCGGTTGCGGACGGCTTTTTGAAGGGACGCCTGAGCAAATGTATCAGTCTTTCCAAAAGATTAACGCACTGCCTGAAGAAACCATCATTTGTTGCGCTCATGAGTATACATTAGCAAATATGAAGTTTGCTGCGAGCATCCTTCCTGAGGATCGTGCGATTCAGGATTATTACCACAAAGTGAAGGAGTTACGGGCAAAAAACCTAAGTACACTGCCTGTAATTCTTAAAAATGAGCGGGAAATAAATTTATTTTTAAGAACTGATGATATTGATTTAATTAACAAAATTAACCAAGAAACAAAATTGCAACAACCTGAACAACGTTTTGCATGGTTACGGTCAAAGAAAGATAACTTCTAACAATTGCGGGTTGCCTTTTCAAAATTTCGCCGTTATCATCGCTCGTCTTTTAAGCAACTATTGACACACACATGAAGGCAAAAGCGATATTACTCGCCTCTGTCCTGCTCGCTGGGTGCCAGTCTTCTCAGAATACTGGTAACGTTCAGCAGCACGCACAGAGCCTTTCTGCAGCTGGTCAAGGGGAAGCAGGGAAGTTTACAAGTCAGGCGCGATGGATGGACGATGGGACATCATTTGCGCAGGATCAGGACTTGTGGGCCTCTATTAGCGACGAGCTGAAGATGGGAATTCCGGAAAACAACCGGATTCGCGATCAGAAACAGAAGTATTTGAGAAATAAGAGCTATCTCCACGATGTAACTTTACGGGCAGAGCCGTATATGTACTGGATAGCAGGGCAAGTTAAGAAACGTAACATGCCTATGGAACTGGTACTACTACCCATAGTGGAGAGCGCTTTTGACCCGCACGCGACGTCTGGCGCCAATGCCGCAGGCATTTGGCAGATCATTCCGAGCACTGGGCGCAATTATGGATTGAAACAGACCCGCAGCTACGATGCGCGTCGTGATGTAGTCGCTTCAACGACTGCCGCTCTCGACATGATGCAACGTCTTAATAAGATGTTTGACGGTGACTGGTTACTCACAGTCGCAGCGTATAACAGCGGTGAAGGTCGTGTACTGAAAGCAATGAAAGCGAACAAATCGCGTGGTAAACCCACCGATTTTTGGTCTCTCTCACTGCCTCAGGAAACCAAGCTTTACGTACCGAAAATGCTGGCTTTGAGCGATATACTCAAAAACAGTAAACGTTATGGCGTACAACTGCCTACATCCGATGAAAGTCGTGCGTTGGCCAGAGTTAGCCTCAGCAGCCCAGTTGATATGAAACAGGTTGCTGATATGACGGGAATTCCGGTTAAGAAGCTTAAGACCTTTAATGCAGGCATTAAAGGCTCCACACTGGGCGCAAATGGGCCACAGTACGTTCTTGTTCCGCAGAAGCATGCAGAGCAGTTACGCGAGTCTTTAGCCTCAGGTGAAATTGCAGCCGTTCAGTCTACGCTGATCGCTGACGTTTCCTCTGTGACGAGTCGTAGCTACAAGGTTAGATCCGGCGATACGCTTTCAGGCATCGCTTCACGTCTTGGCGTGAACACAAAAGATCTGCAGCAGTGGAATAATCTGCGCGGTTCTTCTCTGAAAGTGGGTCAGAATCTGACGGTTGGTGCAGGTAGCAGTGCACAGCGTCTTGCCCGCAACAGCGATAGCATTACTTATCGCGTACGCAAAGGCGATTCGCTGTCCAGTATCGCGAAGACTCACGGCGTGAACATCAAAGATGTGATGCGCTGGAACGATGATACTGGCAATCTGCAACCTGGCGATCAGTTGACGCTGTTTGTGAAAAATAGCGCAACGCCAGACTCCTGATAGCTCAATCCTTAATGAAAAGGCACCGATTCCCCCGGTGCCTTTTTTGTTTATCCTGCTTTATGTGCCTCCGCCAGGATCGTATCGCTGGTGAACGAACCGTCCTCCTGAAGCTCAAAGTACGCTCTCACGTCCGCAGAAGCACTTACCTGATACAACCTAATCGCCTGGCGTAACGCCTCAGGTGTGCGCATACGCGCAATCCAGGAGGTGAACTCAAGAGGCAAGCGGTCAGTCACCAACGATCGTGAAATTAATCCCGCGTCTGTCATCATTGAAAACCACTCGCCGCTGGAATAGTTGCGCATATGCGAGGTGTCACGCAAGGCTTCAACAGTCTGGAGCCAAACGTCACGTACCGGGTGTCCCGGGGACATAATATCCATGATGATAAAAATACCGCCGGGCTTCAGCACACGTTTGATTTCGCGTAACGCCAGGCCGACATCGTGCCAGTGGTGAGCAGAATAGCGGCTGATGACAATATCAAATGACTCATCGGTTAAAGGCAGCGATTCGGCATACCCCTGCTGGGTCGTTATGTTACTCAGCCCTTTGTCTTTTGCCGCGTGACTAACCACCTCAAGCATTTGGCTGGATAAGTCATATGCTGTCACTTTTGCAACGTGCTGCGCCGCAACAAAGCTCGCGTGTCCTGCCCCGCAACCTAAATCGAGAACATGAGCCCGGGGAAATGCGGCCAGTCGCTCGCCAAGACGCACCAGATCGTTGCCAGATGCATGTACGGCACTGGTCAGATAGGCCTTCGCCTGTGAGCCAAACTGTTTTTCTACGTTGTCATGATGGGATTGTGTTGTCATCGTACTGTCCTTTTGATTGAAAAATAAAGGGCAGCACCTCCGTAGGCCTGCCCGACGGCAGACCTGACTCACCATTACTTATCAGGTTTGCCGGGACTGAATTCAACGAGTAGGGGATTGTGATCGGAGGCACGGGTGACCAACACGGAAGCTTCGTGCACGTTCAGGCCCCGATAGAACACAAAATCAAGCGGACGACCAAACGCTTTACGGCGCTGGTCATCGGTAAAGCGAACTTCACGCAGCGACATTTCACGCGCAAAGCGATAAAGGGCATTCATTCGCGGCCGACTCCAGGCATTGAAATCGCCCGCCATAATAATCGGCCCACTGTGGTGTGCTATCTGATCGCCAATCGGAAGTAGCTGTTTACTGTAGACATCCACGCCCAGACTAAAATTCACAGCATGAATATTCACGACCATCAGTAAACGGGTATCCGGCAAAGGATAGACCGTGACCAACGCCGATTTAGCCAGGCGTAAAATGGGCTCACGTTCACGCAATGGACAACAATAGACAGGGTGTGCAGCCGAGAGTGTCATGACGCCTGACGGATGCTGAGGCAAGACAAATGCGGGAACCTGATCGGCGGCCAGATAGTTGGTCGTCGCAAAACGGACTAACTCAGGTGTGGTCTGCGCCTCTTGTAATAAGACCAGATGCGCATCTTTGCCGAAATTCTTCAGGACGGATAACCATTCAGCACGCTGTTGCTTGAAAATGTTCCATACCAGTACGCGGATTTTTTCATCGCTGCTTAACGGCGCACCGGCGGGCAATGCCTGACCAATGCTCGCAAAGGATCCCGGAGGCAAAATTCTCTCCGCGGGTTGTCCGGCGATATAGCGCATAGCATAGGTATTTTTTCGCACTTTTAGAAACGACCTCTATTACATGGACCCGGCCGAAATACTGGCGGGTTCTAATGTTATAGGGACTTTAGCTCACACTTTCAACGCAATTACTCATAAACCTGTTTCTGATTTTGTAAGCAAGCGCTTACTAAAGCTCATCAATCCGGGACATTTACGACTTAATTTTCGAACGGGTCTTTATTTTCAGGAGATTCATTATGTAGGTGCACAGTGAAGTTTACGGATCATGATGACATGAAGCGGACGTGAGTGTATTACTATCAAAAAAAGTCATAACATGAATGGAATTTTGCGGATGGTGCAACAATGAAAGCAACGTCAGAAGAGCTAGTTATCTTTGTGGCGGTGGTAGAAAGCGGGAGTTTCAGTCGGGCAGCGGTGCAGCTGGGTCAGGCTAATTCAGCCATTAGTCGTTCAGTAAAAAAGCTGGAAATGAAACTTGGGGTGAGTTTATTAAATCGCACTACGCGACAACTGAGCCTTACGGAAGAAGGTGAGCGATATTTTCGTCGCGTTCAATCTATCTTGCAGGAGATGGCCGCCGCTGAAACAGAAATTATCGAAACCAGGAGCACACCTCGAGGTCTACTGCGGATCGATGCTGCTACGCCTGTCGTCTTGCACTTTTTGCTGCCGCTAGTAAAACCTTTCCGTGAGCGTTATCCGGAAGTGTCGCTGTCGCTTGTTTCGTCCGAGACTTTTATCAACCTGATTGAACGTAAAGTAGATGTAGCGATTCGCGCCGGTACGCTGACTGACTCAAGCCTGCGCGCACGGCCTCTCTTTACTAGCTACCGAAAAATGATTGCCTCACCCAGTTACATTGCCCGTTACGGGAATCCCACTAATGTGGACGATCTTAAACGCCATGTATGCCTTGGCTTTACTGAGCCTGTATCGCTGAATACCTGGCCTATCGCCGGCAGCGACGGACAACCACATGAGATTATCAGCGGGTTATCCTCTAATAGTGGAGAGACGTTAAAACAGCTTTGCCTCAGCGGCAACGGTATTGCCTGTTTATCAGACTATATGATTAACAAAGAGTTAGAGAAGGGAGATCTCGTTGAGATATTGGCAGACCAACGTCTACCGGTTGAGATGCCATTCAGTGCGGTATATTACAGTGACCGAGCGGTAAGTACTCGTATTCGCGCCTTTATCGACTTTCTAAGTGAGCATGTAAAACAAATTCCGCTGGATCGATAAGAGATGTGAATCGCCATGGATAATCTAGACACTTCTGAGCCCTTGATAATATTGATTTTCATATTCCGTCGGTGGCATCTGATTACTCGAACCATGCCGACGCTTACTGTTATAAAACATTTCGATGTAATCAAAAATATCGCTGCGGGCTTCTTCCCGCGTCCCGTAGATCTTTTTCTTTATCCGTTCACGCTTCAGTAGCTGGAAAAAACTTTCTGCAACTGCGTTATCGTGACAGTTACCGCGGCGGCTCATGCTGCCCTCCAGTCCGTGTGATTTCAGGAACGATTGCCACTCATGGCTTGTGTACTGACTACCTTGATCAGAATGAACCAGCACCTGTTTTTGGGGATTACGTCGCCACACGGCCATCCGAAGCGCATTCAGGACAATATCTTTTGTCATCCGGGGTTGCATTGACCAGCCGATAACTTTGCGTGAGAACAGGTCAACAACTACGGCCAGATACAGCCAGCCTTCGTGGGTTCGGATGTAAGTTATGTCCGTTACCCAACCTTCATCCGGTGCTTCCGGGTTGAACTGCCGCTGGAGTCTGTTAGGTGTCACGATACTGGCTTCACCTATACGCGCTCGTGGGCTTCGATACCCGACCTGAGCCTTTATCCCGGCACGCTTCATCAGCCGCCAGACCCGGTTAATCCCGCATTGTTGCCCGCTATCTCGCAGGTCGAGGTGGATCTTGCGATAGCCATAAACGCGACCGGACTCCAGCCAGAACTGTTTGATTTGTCCTGTCAGCCTGAGATCCGCCTGATGCCGTGGTGAATGCGGCTGCTGAAGCCAGGCGTAAAAGCCACTGGGATGAACATCCAGCACCCGACAGAGCAGACGAACAGGCCAGCAACTGCTGTTGTCTCGGATAAAGGCGTACCTCAGTCGGACAGCTTTGCGAAGTACGCCGCGGCTTTTTTTAATATGTCCCGTTCGTCGGTAACCCGCTTCAGCTCCTTCTGGAGTCGGCGGCTCTCAGCCTGAGCATCTGACTGCTCTTTGTTGGGGGAAGAGTCCGGCCCGTACTTCTTTATTCAGGCGTAAAGGCTGTGAGTAGTGATATCGAGACGTGTTGCGACGCTGGAAACAGAATGGTCTCGCTCAACAACCTGTTTTACCGATTCAATTTTAAACTCTTCGGGATAACGTTTACCGCTCATGGGCACCTCTCTTTTAAGTCATCTTAAATGACTCTAAGGTGTCTGTTAAACCTGTGGCGATTCAATGTGGGGGGGCTTAATGTACCCAACTCGGCATTGAATGTGCCGGGTAATCTTGTTTACTGAGATTCACAATCGAGATTTTGGTGATGAAAAAACTAGAACGACAGGCAATAAAAAAGCCCTGAGCTAACGCTCAGGGCTTTAAATAAGTGGCGGAACGGACGGGACTCGAACCCGCGACCCCCTGCGTGACAGGCAGGTATTCTAACCGACTGAACTACCGCTCCACCGAAGACTGCTGTAACCACCGGATTTATGCACCGGCTTACTACTTAATTTGATGCCTGGCAGTTCCCTACTCTCACATGGGGAGACCCCACACTACCATCGGCGCTACGGCGTTTCACTTCTGAGTTCGGCATGGGGTCAGGTGGGACCACCGCGCTAAAGCCGCCAGGCAAATTCTGTTATCAACATGCATCTCTGCACATCAATGAATCTGTTATCAAGCTGAATATCGTGTCTCTTTCCGCCAAAACAGCTTCGGCGTTGTAAGGTTAAGCCTCACGGTTCATTAGTATCGGTTAGCTCAATGCATCGCTGCACTTACACACCCGACCTATCAACGTCGTAGTCTTCAACGTTCCTTCAGGACTCTCAAGGAGTCAGGGAGAACTCATCTCGGGGCAAGTTTCGTGCTTAGATGCTTTCAGCACTTATCTTTTCCGCATTTAGCTACCGGGCAATGCCATTGGCATGACAACCCGAACACCAGTGATGCGTCCACTCCGGTCCTCTCGTACTAGGAGCAGCCCCCCTCAATTCTCCAGCGCCCACGGCAGATAGGGACCGAACTGTCTCACGACGTTCTAAACCCAGCTCGCGTACCACTTTAAACGGCGAACAGCCGTACCCTTGGGACCTACTTCAGCCCCAGGATGTGATGAGCCGACATCGAGGTGCCAAACACCGCCGTCGATATGAACTCTTGGGCGGTATCAGCCTGTTATCCCCGGAGTACCTTTTATCCGTTGAGCGATGGCCCTTCCATTCAGAACCACCGGATCACTATGACCTGCTTTCGCACCTGCTCGAGCCGTCACTCTCGCAGTCAAGCTAGCTTATGCCATTGCACTAACCTCCTGATGTCCGACCAGGATTAGCTAACCTTCGTGCTCCTCCGTTACTCTTTAGGAGGAGACCGCCCCAGTCAAACTACCCACCAGACACTGTCCGCAACCCGGATTACGGGTCTACGTTAGAACACCAGCCATTAAAGGGTGGTATTTCAAGGTTGGCTCCACGCAGACTGGCGTCCACGCTTCAAAGCCTCCCACCTATCCTACACATCAAGGACCAGTGTTCAGTGTCAAGCTATAGTAAAGGTTCACGGGGTCTTTCCGTCTTGCCGCGGGTACACTGCATCTTCACAGCGAGTTCAATTTCACTGAGTCTCGGGTGGAGACAGCCTGGCCATCATTACGCCATTCGTGCAGGTCGGAACTTACCCGACAAGGAATTTCGCTACCTTAGGACCGTTATAGTTACGGCCGCCGTTTACCGGGGCTTCGATCAAGAGCTTCGCGTTGCCGCTAACCCCATCAATTAACCTTCCGGCACCGGGCAGGCGTCACACCGTATACGTCCACTTTCGTGTTTGCACAGTGCTGTGTTTTTAATAAACAGTTGCAGCCAGCTGGTATCTTCGACTGATTTCAGCTCCGTGAGCAAGTCACTTCACCTACCATCAGCGTGCCTTCTCCCGAAGTTACGGCACCATTTTGCCTAGTTCCTTCACCCGAGTTCTCTCAAGCGCCTTGGTATTCTCTACCTGACCACCTGTGTCGGTTTGGGGTACGATTTGATGTTACCTGATGCTTAGAGGCTTTTCCTGGAAGCAGGGCATTTGTTACTTCAGCACCGTAGTGCCTCGTCATCACACCTCAGCGTTAACAAGCGTCCGGATTTACCTAAACGCTCCGCCTACATGCTTAAACCGGGACAACCGTCGCCCGGCTAACATAGCCTTCTCCGTCCCCCCTTCGCAGTAACACCGAGTACAGGAATATTAACCTGTTTCCCATCGACTACGCCTTTCGGCCTCGCCTTAGGGGTCGACTCACCCTGCCCCGATTAACGTTGGACAGGAACCCTTGGTCTTCCGGCGAGCGGGCTTTTCACCCGCTTTATCGTTACTTATGTCAGCATTCGCACTTCTGATACCTCCAGCACCCCTCACAGGACACCTTCGACGGCTTACAGAACGCTCCCCTACCCAACAACGCCTAAGCGTCGCTGCCGCAGCTTCGGTGCACAGTTTAGCCCCGTTACATCTTCCGCGCAGGCCGACTCGACCAGTGAGCTATTACGCTTTCTTTAAATGATGGCTGCTTCTAAGCCAACATCCTGGCTGTCTGTGCCTTCCCACATCGTTTCCCACTTAACTGTGACTTTGGGACCTTAGCTGGCGGTCTGGGTTGTTTCCCTCTTCACGACGGACGTTAGCACCCGCCGTGTGTCTCCCGTGATAACATTCTTCGGTATTCGTAGTTTGCATCGGGTTGGTAAGCCGGGATGGCCCCCTAGCCGAAACAGTGCTCTACCCCCGAAGATGAGTTCACGAGGCGCTACCTAAATAGCTTTCGGGGAGAACCAGCTATCTCCCGGTTTGATTGGCCTTTCACCCCCAGCCACAAGTCATCCGCTAATTTTTCAACATTAGTCGGTTCGGTCCTCCAGTTAGTGTTACCCAACCTTCAACCTGCCCATGGCTAGATCACCGGGTTTCGGGTCTATACCCTGCAACTTAACGCCCAGTTAAGACTCGGTTTCCCTTCGGCTCCCCTATACGGTTAACCTTGCTACAGAATATAAGTCGCTGACCCATTATACAAAAGGTACGCAGTCACCCTGATAAATCAAGGCTCCCACTGCTTGTACGTACACGGTTTCAGGTTCTGTTTCACTCCCCTCGCCGGGGTTCTTTTCGCCTTTCCCTCACGGTACTGGTTCACTATCGGTCAGTCAGGAGTATTTAGCCTTGGAGGATGGTCCCCCCATATTCAGACAGGATACCACGTGTCCCGCCCTACTCTTCGAACTCACAGTGTATGTACTTTTGTGTACGGGAGTATCACCCTGTACCCTGCGACTTTCCAGACGCTTCCACTAATACATACGCTGATTCAGGTTCTGGGCTGTTCCCCGTTCGCTCGCCGCTACTGGGGGAATCTCGGTTGATTTCTTTTCCTCAGGGTACTTAGATGTTTCAGTTCCCCTGGTTCGCTTCGTTAAGCTATGTATTCACTTAACGATAGTGCAACGGATTGCACTGGGTTTCCCCATTCGGAAATCGTCGGTTATAACGGTTCATATCACCTTACCGACGCTTATCGCAGATTAGCACGTCCTTCATCGCCTCTGACTGCCTAGGCATCCACCGTGTACGCTTAGTCGCTTAACCTCACAACCCGAAGATGTTTCGTAAAACACCCGCAGTGTTGCGAAAATTTGAGAGACTCGAACACACCGCTTATCTGCTCTTATTACGGAGAGCAGACACAGTGTGTCGTTTCAATTTTCAG
Organism: Enterobacter sp. 638; assembly: GCF_000016325.1. NCBI lineage: Bacteria > Pseudomonadati > Pseudomonadota > Gammaproteobacteria > Enterobacterales > Enterobacteriaceae > Enterobacter > Enterobacter sp. 638. The sequence continues at coordinate 840,192 of NC_009436.1, read as the reverse complement.
CTTGATCCAGATTTTTAAAGAGCAAAACTTCGCAGCGCACCTTTTCAGGTACACTCTGAAGTTTTCTTGTTTTCAGCAGTAAAAGGATGGTGGAGCTATGCGGGATCGAACCGCAGACCTCCTGCGTGCAAGGCAGGCGCTCTCCCAGCTGAGCTATAACCCCATCGTAAAGACTAATCTCTGTACCGCAATTCGATTCCGGTCAAGGCGTGGTGACACGAAACATACTGAGGTATGTGAGCGTCACTGCAACGCAGAGCGGTAGCGAATTTGGTAGGCCTGAGTGGACTTGAACCACCGACCTCACCCTTATCAGGGGTGCGCTCTAACCACCTGAGCTACAAGCCTGCAGAGATTCTTTTACTGCTTATTTTTCATCAGACAATCTGTGTGGACACTACAAAGGCAGGTTCTTTTAGGTAAGGAGGTGATCCAACCGCAGGTTCCCCTACGGTTACCTTGTTACGACTTCACCCCAGTCATGAATCACAAAGTGGTAAGCGCCCTCCCGAAGGTTAAGCTACCTACTTCTTTTGCAACCCACTCCCATGGTGTGACGGGCGGTGTGTACAAGGCCCGGGAACGTATTCACCGTAGCATTCTGATCTACGATTACTAGCGATTCCGACTTCACGGAGTCGAGTTGCAGACTCCGATCCGGACTACGACATACTTTGTGAGGTCCGCTTGCTCTCGCGAGGTCGCTTCTCTTTGTATATGCCATTGTAGCACGTGTGTAGCCCTACTCGTAAGGGCCATGATGACTTGACGTCATCCCCACCTTCCTCCAGTTTATCACTGGCAGTCTCCTTTGAGTTCCCGGCCGAACCGCTGGCAACAAAGGATAAGGGTTGCGCTCGTTGCGGGACTTAACCCAACATTTCACAACACGAGCTGACGACAGCCATGCAGCACCTGTCTCAGAGTTCCCGAAGGCACTAAAGCATCTCTGCTAAATTCTCTGGATGTCAAGAGTAGGTAAGGTTCTTCGCGTTGCATCGAATTAAACCACATGCTCCACCGCTTGTGCGGGCCCCCGTCAATTCATTTGAGTTTTAACCTTGCGGCCGTACTCCCCAGGCGGTCGACTTAACGCGTTAGCTCCGGAAGCCACTCCTCAAGGGAACAACCTCCAAGTCGACATCGTTTACGGCGTGGACTACCAGGGTATCTAATCCTGTTTGCTCCCCACGCTTTCGCACCTGAGCGTCAGTCTTTGTCCAGGGGGCCGCCTTCGCCACCGGTATTCCTCCAGATCTCTACGCATTTCACCGCTACACCTGGAATTCTACCCCCCTCTACAAGACTCTAGCCTGCCAGTTTCGAATGCAGTTCCCAGGTTGAGCCCGGGGATTTCACATCCGACTTGACAGACCGCCTGCGTGCGCTTTACGCCCAGTAATTCCGATTAACGCTTGCACCCTCCGTATTACCGCGGCTGCTGGCACGGAGTTAGCCGGTGCTTCTTCTGCGAGTAACGTCAATCACTGCGGTTATTAACCACAATGCCTTCCTCCTCGCTGAAAGTACTTTACAACCCGAAGGCCTTCTTCATACACGCGGCATGGCTGCATCAGGCTTGCGCCCATTGTGCAATATTCCCCACTGCTGCCTCCCGTAGGAGTCTGGACCGTGTCTCAGTTCCAGTGTGGCTGGTCATCCTCTCAGACCAGCTAGGGATCGTTGCCTAGGTGAGCCATTACCCCACCTACTAGCTAATCCCATCTGGGCACATCTGATGGCAAGAGGCCCGAAGGTCCCCCTCTTTGGTCTTGCGACGTTATGCGGTATTAGCTACCGTTTCCAGTAGTTATCCCCCTCCATCAGGCAGTTTCCCAGACATTACTCACCCGTCCGCCGCTCGTCACCCGAGAGCAAGCTCTCTGTGCTACCGCTCGACTTGCATGTGTTAGGCCTGCCGCCAGCGTTCAATCTGAGCCATGATCAAACTCTTCAATTTAAGTTTGATGCTCGTGAATTAAACTTCGTAATGAATTACGTATGTTCACTCAGAGACTTTGGTATTCATTTAGCGTCTTGCGACGTTTAGAATCCATGTCACTTTGAGTGCCCACACAGATTGTCTGATAAATTGTTAAAGAGCAGTGCAACGCGGCTTTCGCTCACCGTTGCGAGGTGGCGTATATTACGCTTTCCTCCTTCAGAGTCAATCCTTTATTTCAGGATTTTTCTCTTCAACCGAACCGGCTGTTTGTGTGAAGTGATTCACATCCGCCGTGTCGATGGAGGCGCATTATAGGGGGCTTCTGAGGAATGACAAGCGGAAAAATACAATTTTATTTCAACCGCTCATTTTTTCATCATTACGCTTATTTTTACGACTTTTTTAGCGCTTTTGGCAGGTCAGCAAGGCTATTAATGACCAGATCGGCTGCACCTTCGGCTTCTTGTGTCACTGGCTTACCTGTACGAACTAACACTTTTGTGCCTACGCCAGCCGCTGCCGCTGCCTGCATGTCTTCCAGTTTATCGCCCACCATATAAGAAGCAGCCATATCAATGTGCAGGAACTCTTGTGCAGACAGCAACATTCCGGGATGCGGTTTGCGGCAATCACACGTCTGACGATATTCTTCTACTGTGCCTTGCGGATGATGAGGACAATAGTAGATACCATCCAGTTCGACATCCCGATCCGCCAGCGACCAATCCATCCATTCAGTCAGTGTTTCGAATTGCGCTTCGGTGAATTTACCTCGGGCGATACCAGACTGATTAGTCACCACCACCAGCGCATACCCCATTCCTTTAAGTTCACGCATGGCATCAATGGCGCCGTCAATAAACTCGAACTCATCAATCTCGTGCACATAACCGTGATCGACATTAATAGTGCCATCACGATCGAGAAATATTGCGGGTACTAATTTTGACACTGGCTTGCTCCTGAAAAATGCATGTACGGCTAGTATCTCATGTTTCGTAGCGCAAGAAAGTGCTCATCTCGCACAGTCAGATTGATTTAGACGTCTGGATGCCTTAACATCCGTTTTGTTTACGGTAGACACCCGTATCTGGCAGAAGAAAATGCCACGGCTAACTTAAATACGATAAAAATAATCCAATGATTAAACTTTCCAATATCACCAAAGTGTTCCAGCAAGGAACCCGAACCATCCAGGCGCTAAACAACGTCAGCCTGCATGTTCCGGCTGGACAGATTTATGGCGTGATTGGCGCATCAGGTGCAGGTAAAAGCACGCTTATCCGCTGCGTTAATCTGCTCGAACGTCCAACCGAAGGTAACGTCCAGGTTGGCGGCCAGGAGTTAACCCAACTTTCCGAAACGGAATTAACCAAATCACGCCGCCAGATTGGCATGATCTTCCAGCACTTTAACCTGCTGGCTTCCCGCACCGTATTTGGTAACGTCGCGTTGCCGCTGGAGCTGGACAATACCCCTAAAGAAGAAATCAAACGTCGAGTGACGGAACTGTTGGATCTGGTGGGTCTGAGCGACAAGCGTGACAGCTATGCAGCCAACCTGTCTGGTGGTCAAAAGCAGCGTGTGGCGATCGCCCGTGCGCTGGCAAGCAACCCCAAAGTTCTGCTGTGTGACGAAGCCACCAGCGCACTTGATCCCGCAACCACCCGTTCAATACTCGAATTACTGAAAGACATTAACCGCCGTCTGGGGCTGACTATTCTTCTTATTACGCATGAGATGGATGTGGTTAAGCGTATTTGCGACTGCGTAGCGGTGATCAGCAATGGCGAATTGATCGAACAAGATACCGTGAGTGAAGTGTTCTCACATCCGAAAACGCCGCTAGCCCAGCAGTTTATTCAGTCAACATTGCATCTGGATATCCCTGAAGATTACCTGGCACGTTTAAAAGCAGAACCAACCGAAGCCAGCGTCCCGATGTTGCGTATGGAATTTACTGGCCAATCGGTTGATGCTCCGCTGCTTTCCGAAACTGCGCGCCGCTTTAATGTGAACAACAACATTATCAGTGCGCAGATGGATTATGCCGGGGGCGTGAAGTTCGGCATCATGCTGACGGAAATGCACGGTACACAACAAGAAACGCAAGCCGCCATTGCCTGGCTGCAAGAACACCATGTAAAAGTAGAGGTACTGGGTTATGTCTGAGCCGATGATGTGGCTACTGGTTCGCGGCGTATGGGAAACGCTGGCAATGACCTTCGTCTCTGGTTTTTTTGGCTTTGTGATTGGTCTGCCGGTCGGCGTCCTGCTGTACGTCACTCGCCCAGGGCAAATTATCGAGAATGCCAAACTCTATCGCACGCTGTCTGCGCTGGTGAATATCTTCCGCTCGATTCCTTTTATTATCCTACTGGTATGGATGATTCCCTTCACCCGCATCATTGTGGGCACATCGATTGGTCTGCAGGCAGCAATCGTCCCGCTCACCGTCGGAGCTGCTCCCTTTATTGCTCGTATGGTTGAAAACGCCCTGCTGGAAATTCCTACAGGGCTGATCGAAGCGTCGCGCGCAATGGGCGCAACCCCGATGCAGATCGTGCGTAAAGTGCTGTTACCCGAAGCACTACCTGGTCTGGTCAATGCCGCCACTATTACGCTCATTACATTAGTGGGATATTCCGCGATGGGCGGTGCCGTCGGCGCTGGCGGTCTTGGCCAGATCGGCTATCAATATGGCTATATTGGATATAACGCTACCGTGATGAATACGGTTCTGGTATTGCTGGTTGTGCTGGTTTATCTCATTCAATTCTCAGGCGATCGTATCGTCCGGGCAGTGACTCACAAATAACGTTACACAACGCAAACTCGACGAATTAAGGAAATGACATGACGTTTAAATTAAAGACCTTTGCCGCAGTCGGCGCGCTGATAGGATCTCTGGCTCTGGTAGGTTGTGGTCAGGACGAGAAAGACCCAAACCACATTAAAGTGGGCGTCATCGTTGGCGCAGAACAGCAAGTTGCTGAAGTGGCGCAAAAAGTAGCAAAAGAAAAATACGGCCTGGACGTTGAGCTGGTGACCTTTAATGATTACGTTCTGCCAAACGAAGCGCTGAGCAAAGGCGATATCGATGTCAACGCCTTCCAGCACAAACCGTATCTTGATCAGCAGATTAAAGATCGCGGTTACAAACTGGTTTCCGTAGGCAATACGTTCGTATACCCAATTGCTGGCTACTCCAAAAAAATCAAATCGCTGGAAGAGCTGCAGCCAGGTTCGCAGGTGGCAGTACCGAATGACCCAACCAACCTTGGCCGTTCCCTGCTGCTGCTGCAGAAAGTGGGCTTAATCAAACTGAAAGACGGCGTTGGTTTACTGCCAACTGTGCTGGATGTTGCTGAGAATCCAAAAAATCTGAAAATTGTTGAACTGGAAGCGCCACAACTTCCACGCTCTCTGGACGATGCACAAATTGCGCTGGCGGTAATCAACACCACTTACGCTAGCCAGATCGGCCTGACGCCAGCGAAAGACGGCATCTTCGTTGAAGAAAAAGACTCTCCTTACGTCAACATGATCGTTAGCCGTGAAGATAACAAAGACGCGGAAAACGTGAAAAAATTCGTTCAGGCTTACCAGTCTGAAGAAGTTTACCAGGAAGCCAATAAAGTGTTTAACGGCGGCGCTGTTAAAGGCTGGTAATCTTACCTTTATGTAATATCATCAGGGCGGGCGAAAGCCCGTCTTGTCATTTATACAGGCAACTGATTCAATAACTGACGATTTGATTATTCATTGAGGAAATATTATGCGGGCTTTACCGATCTGTCTTTTAGCACTCATGCTGAGCGGCTGTTCAATGCTAAGCAGATCTCCTGTTGAACCTGTTAAAAGCACTGCAACTCCGCCAAAAGTGGAACCAGCCAAACCGAAGGCACCGCGTCCAGCGCCGGTAAAAATTTACACCAATGCCGAAGATCTTATCGGTAAGCCTTTCCGTGATTTGGGCGAAGTCACTGGCGAATCATGCCAGGCAAGCAATCAGGATTCACCGCCAAATATCCCAACAGCGCGCAAGCGTCTGCAGATCAACGCAGCCAAAATGAAGGCTAACGCCGTACTACTGCATAGCTGTGAAGTCACCAGCGGCACGCCGGGATGCTATCGCCAGGCCGTGTGCATGGGCAACGCTCTTAACGTCTCGGCTAAATGAGTGCATTTGAGTTCGAGCAGATAGGTATTATCCGCTCGCCTTATAAAGAGAAGTTTGCCGTTCCGCGTCAACCAGGTCTGGTCAAAAGCTATGGCGGTGAACTTCACTTAATTGCGCCCTATAATCAGGCCGATGCCGTTCGTGGGCTGGAAGCATTCAGTCATCTGTGGGTTCTGTTCATCTTTCATCAAACGATGGAAGGAGGCTGGCGCCCTACAGTTCGCCCTCCACGCTTGGGCGGCAATGCAAGAATGGGTGTTTTCGCGACGCGTTCGACATACCGACCCAACCCGATTGGCATGTCGCTCGTTGAATTAAAAGGTATCCGCTGCCAAAAAGATCAGGTGATTCTCGAACTCGGGAGTCTGGACCTGGTAGACGGAACGCCGGTTGTAGATATCAAACCGTATCTGCCCTTCGCCGAAGCTCTGCCCGATGCCGTGGCGAGCTATGCCCAGCAGGCGCCGGTGGCAGATATGCCGGTTGGCTTCACTGCCGATGTCTTCTTACAGCTTCAGCAGCTTGAAAAGCGGTATCCTCGACTGAAAGATTTTATCGTCGACGTTCTGGCTCAGGATCCGCGTCCGGCTTATCGAAAGGAAGAAGAAGTAGGGAAAAACTACGCCGTCTGGTTGCTGGATTTTAACGTTCGCTGGCGTGTAACCGAAGCGGGTTTTGAAGTGTTTGCACTGGAAGTGCGCTAATTTTATTGCCCTCTCTTTTGGCATCTTTGCCACACTGGTAAACTAAACCACTTTTTTGTGTCAGGTTGACGAATCAGCCTGGTCCAATCGTCGAAATGGAACCGTAACAACATGCGTACTAGCCAATATCTGCTCTCCACACTGAAGGAGACACCAGCCGACGCCGAAGTCATCAGCCACCAGTTGATGCTCCGCGCCGGGATGATCCGCAAGCTGGCCTCTGGGTTGTACACCTGGTTGCCGACCGGTCTGCGCGTCCTGAAAAAAGTCGAAAACATCGTGCGTGAAGAGATGAACAACGCCGGTGCAATCGAGGTGTCTATGCCTGTGGTTCAGCCTGCTGACCTGTGGGTAGAAAGTGGTCGCTGGGAGCAGTACGGCCCGGAGCTGCTGCGTTTTGTTGATCGCGGCGAACGTTCGTTTGTGCTCGGCCCAACGCATGAAGAAGTCATCACGGATCTGATCCGCAACGAGCTGAATTCCTACAAACAGCTGCCGCTGAACTTCTTCCAGATCCAGACCAAGTTCCGTGACGAAGTCCGTCCACGTTTCGGCGTCATGCGTTCTCGCGAATTCCTGATGAAAGATTCTTACTCTTTCCATACCTCTCAGGAATCTTTGCAAGAGACGTACGACAAGATGTATGAAGCGTACAGCAAAATCTTCTCCCGCATGGGTCTGGATTTCCGCGCTGTGCAGGCAGACACCGGTTCTATCGGTGGCAGCGCTTCTCATGAATTCCAGGTACTGGCGCAGAGCGGCGAAGACGATGTGATCTTCTCCGATACCTCGGACTACGCAGCTAACATCGAATTCGCAGAAGCGCTGGCACCATCAGCGCCCCGTGCTGCTGCATCAGAAGAGATGAAACTGGTCGATACGCCAAACGCAAAAACCATCGCCGAACTGGTTGAGCAGTTCAATCTGCCAATCGAAAAAACGGTGAAAACCCTGCTGGTTAAAGCCGTTGAAGGTAGCGCTTATCCACTGGTTGCGCTGCTGGTGCGTGGCGATCACGAACTGAATGAAGTCAAAGCGGAGAAACTGGCGCAGGTTGCCAGCCCACTGACTTTTGCGACCGAAGCGGAAATCCGCGCGGTAGTTAACGCAGGTCCAGGCTCTCTGGGCCCAGTGAACATGCCTATTCCAGTAGTTATCGATCGCACCGTAGCTGCGATGAGTGATTTCTCCGCTGGCGCGAACATCGATGGTCAGCACTACTTTGGAATCAACTGGGATCGTGACGTTGCGACGCCAGAAGTGGCCGATATCCGTAACGTGGTGGCAGGCGATCCAAGCCCAGACGGCCAGGGTACGTTGATGATCAAACGCGGCATCGAAGTCGGTCACATCTTCCAGCTCGGCACCAAATATTCCGAGGCGCTTAACGCTTCCGTTCAGGGTGAAGATGGCCGTAACCAGATCCTGACGATGGGTTGTTATGGTATCGGGGTCACGCGCGTTGTTGCTGCTGCAATTGAGCAGAACCACGACGAACGCGGCATTGTATGGCCAGATAATCTGGCACCGTTCCAGGTCGCCATCCTGCCGATGAACATGCACAAATCTTACCGTGTGCAGGAGCTGGCGGAGAAGCTGTACAGCGAACTGCGCGCTCAGGGTATTGAAGTGCTGATGGACGATCGTAAAGAACGCCCAGGCGTGATGTTTGCTGATATGGAACTGATCGGTATTCCGCACACCGTGGTTATCGGCGATCGTAACCTCGACAGCGACGACATTGAGTACAAATACCGTCGTAGCGGTGAGAAGCAGATGATCAAGACCGGCGACATCCTTGATTACCTTGTGAAAGCCATCAAAGGCTAAGTCACTAAGCAACAAAAAGCCCCGCAAATGCGGGGCTTTTTGTTATCAGTGTTTACATCCGTTTATTGAGTTTCGCAGTCTTTACCCGCCACAAACTTAGCGCCTTTATCCGCCACCAGCGTTTTGACCCTCTCGCCGCTATCTGGATTAGGTTCCAGAGTGAAATGGCCATCCACGGTCAAAAGAACCGGTTTACTGTCATTTCCACGCGCCACAGCATAATCACGTTCCAGCTGCGCATTGTTGGCGACACTGACTTTCTTGCCCGTCGCACAATCAGTAAACACCGCAGCATCCGCCATATAGAAATACATGCCGCGCATCGGCATCGGAGTCGATGGCAGAGCCACGTTTACCGGTGCCAGCGTATAATTGAGCTGAGACTCAATCGGAAGCCCTTCCCGATCAAGCATCTCCATTCCTTCGCCCTTCGGGCGGAAATAGGTTTTCTCACCTTCAGCATCCGTCAGGATCAGCTTTTCAGCGGTGCGTACCCACTTACCGTAAGTTGCGAAAGACGAAGGTTCTTTCGCGCCTTGATAGCGCTGATTCATTACCCATGAACCGTCCTTTTCCAGGAACAGCGTAGTTTCAATTCCCTCACAGTCGGCGCAGGGTAAAACACCGCGCCAGCTCTGCTGCATCGGCTGCAGCGCTTCCGACTCCGTCGGTTGCAGCGCCTGAGTTTCCGTACGGTTATTACAGCCAATAAGTGCAAAAAGCGTAGAGGCTGCGAGCACTGACAATATCGCTGTTTTCACGATGAATTCCTTATAAATTGGGTGTCCCGGTTCGTTAATCAGAAGACCGTCGAATTTTACCGCGTAGTGACTTCACTGTGGACTTTTGCGCTTTCGATGACAACCGACGCTCTTTTGACGCACGAGTCGGCCGGGTTGCCCGGCGGCTTTTCTGCACGACGGTTAACTCTTTAATCAGCGCCACCAACCGAGCAAGCGCAGCTTCGCGATTGAGCTCCTGGCTGCGATATTCTTGCGCCTTAATAATGATCACGCCATCACTGGTGATAAGGTGATGACTGGCTGCAAGCAGAGCGTCTTTGTATGACTCTGGCAGGCTTGAGGCCCGAATGTCAAAGCGCAGATGGATAGCGGTTGAGGCTTTATTGACATGTTGCCCACCCGCGCCCTGCGCGCGAATCGCCGTAATCTCAAACTCGCTGTCAGGAATGCTAACGGTGCGGGACAACTCGATCATGACGGGGACTGCCACGCGGTGAGATGAATTTCCAGATTATTCTGTGAATCAGACAACCAGATCGCCCCGTCCTGGATCGTGGCCTGCAAAGCCATTGTTCTTCCGGCAAAATCACTCAGCTGCGCCAGCTGTTCATCATCCAGATACCAGACAGAAAGATGCGAATACTGCGCGCATTTGCGCTGATTTTGCTGCCACCAAATCTCAGCTGCACGCTGATTATACGCAAATATCGCCACCTCAGCGGACTGCGTGCAGGCCTTCTTGATACGACGTTCATCGGGCAGACCGAGTTCGATCCACAAGTCGATGCCCAGATGATCGTTCTTCAGCCAGGCCTCTGGCTCTTCTTCGGCACTTAATCCTCGCGTGAACTGTAACCGCTCGTTGGCATATTTAATCCACGCCAGCAGGCGCAGCATCATGCGTTCCTGGGTTTCGGAAGGGTGACGCGCCAGCGTGAGCGACGCATCGAGAAACTGGTTGCGGTCAAGATCGGCTACATTGACTACCGCTTTATAAATTGTCGCTTTCAGCGCCATGACTAAACTCCATTCTTATAAGACGGCCATTGTAGCGAAATTATGGTCAAAAGACTGTTCCGGGTGGGTGAAAGTCCACAATATCAAGGCGCTGATATTGCCAGGATGAGTATGTTATAGTCACCTTGATAAACCGTGTTTATCTTCGTAGGCTTAAGTATCTCACAGTAACGTCAGTGCGCTGGCAGGAGGGGATGTGGAAATTTATTGTGAGTTAATTCGCAAAAGGTATGCGGAAATCGCCAGCGGAGATCTGGGTTATATCCCGGATGCGTTGGGCTGTGTGTTGAAAGTGCTGAATGAAGTGGCGACGGATAACAGCCTTTCAGAATCGATCAGGGAAAAAGCGGCGTATGCTGCTGCGAATTTACTGGTGAGCGATTATGTCAATGAATGATACCTATCAACCCATCAACTGTGATGACTATGACAACCTGGAACTTGCCTGCCAGAACCATTTGATCCTGGCGCTGGCGTTAAAAGATGGCGAAGAGCTGAAGGCAAAAGCCAGCGATCTGGTTATGCGTAAGAACGTTGAATACCTTGTCGTCGAAGACGCAGGCTCAACGCGTGAGTTTCGTCTCGATAAGATTGCCAGCTTCAGTCATCCGGACATCGGCACCGTTGTGGTGAGCGAATCCTGAATGTCCCTAACGGGCAGTCACCTGCCCGTTACGCTTTCCACTCCAACTGCACGCCCTTTTCTATCCAACCTTCCTTCGTGACGAAAACACCCGCAGCCGCGATCAGCGTTTCGCCATAGAACAGCAGCGGAGTCGTATCGCGTAACCAGGGAGGAATGTTGTACTCCTGCCAGATTTTCTTCAGTTTTCGTCCACCGTGACGCCCAACAATATGCAGTATTCCGCAGGCTTTGAAACGGATTGTGACCTGTTCATCAGGGTTCGGCAGGCGAATATGGCCGCCATCCGCAAAACAAACGCTCCCCTGAGGCAACATCAGAGTCACTGACGGATCCCGCCACTCGATAATCTGGTCAATCATGGTGGGCTGATACTTAACCCACCAAAGCTCGCCTTTGTAGCGCCGGACTTCGAAGCCACCGAGATGCAAACGCGGCGTAGCATCTTCACGCGCTAAAGCGACCTCTTCCCAGATGCGGTTTAACATTGTGCGCGAAGGCATTTGGGCATGATGAGCCGCCAGCCAGCGGCGTATTAGCGCAGCACGACGCACAGGGCTCATCGCTTCAAGCGGTTCAATTCTAAGCCTGCCTTCCGTCGAAATCACACTGGCCAATTCTTCAGTCAGCAGCTCATCCAGCAGGCTCTCTTGCTCGGCGCACAACGCCGCGCTTCTCGCCGTCGCATCTGCAAAATGCGGCCAACGTTCGGAGAGCAACGGCAATACGCGCAGTCGAAGGAAATTACGATCGTAGCGGTCATCCTGATTGCTTTCGTCGTCTATCCAGCACAGGTTATAGTCCTGCGCCCACTTTTCGAGCGAGGTACGCGTTTCACCCAGAAGTGGACGAATCAACTGCGAGCCAGCAAATTCAGTGCGCACAGGCATGGCGGATAATCCCGCCGGGCCGCTTCCCCGTTTAAGAGCCAGTAAAAACGTTTCACACTGATCGTCGAGATGCTGTGCCGTGACGAGCGCCTCACCCGCTTGAAGCGTTTTTTCGAACGCTAAATAGCGCGCTTTTCGCGCCTGCGCTTCCGTCCCCAAACCTTCATCACGAAGCTTCACACGTTCAACGATCAGCGGAATATGCCACGATTTACAGAGCGATTCGCAGTGCGCAACCCAGTGGTCAGCATTCGAACTCAAACCATGGTGCACATGAATAGCACGTATCTGAACATCTGGTTCCTGCTCGCGCCAAAGCATTAATCGATGAAGTAAAACGGTCGAATCCAGCCCACCGCTAAATCCCACCAGCAGTTGGCGGTACGGAAAAACAGACTGGGCGATAACGGATGAGGTCATAAGACGTCTTATAGAGAGCCAATGCCCGGAAAATTACCGAGCATTGGCGATGATGGCAAGCATTACTGCTGGTAGAGCTCCAGCGGTAAGCCATCCGGATCGTTAAAAAACGTAAAACGTTTGTCGGTAAACGGGTCGACGCGAATTGATTCACACTTCGCGCCGTGCGCTTCAAGATGTTCAACAGCCCGATCGATATCGTCGACGCTGAACGCGAGATGACGAAGCCCACATGCTTCGGGCCGAGACGGACGTGCAGGCGGAAACGGAAACGAGAACAGTTCGATCACATAATGGCCGTTAAGCGCCAGGTCACCTTTCCAGGAGTCACGCTCCGAGCGATAGGCTTCGCTCAACAGCGTAAACCCGAGAACGTCGCAATAGAAAGCCTTACTTTTGGCGTAGTCCGAAGCGATAATCGCAATATGGTGAACCTGTTTTAAACCCAGCATAGCGTCTCCTTTTTATCATGCCTGCACGTTACAACTGAAAACCCTACACACGCAAGGGATCAACACGCTTTTAAGACTCGTACCCGGTAGACGCCATTCTCATCGCGTTTTGCACCATGAATGTCCGTCTCAAAGCCAGGATAATGGCGGCCAATAGAACAGAGCATCAGCAGAAAATCGAGCACCGACCGGCTTTGTTCGGTGATCATTTCTCCCGGCATCAAAAGCGGGACGCCCGGTGGATAAGGGAGAACCATATTTGCGGATACGCGCCCAATGAGATTTTCCAGCTCAATGGTTTCCACTTCACCTTTGACCTGCTGCTGCCAGGCCTTGTGCGGCGTGAGTTTCATTTCCGGCAATACGTCAAACGCCTGGAGCATCAGCCGAGGAAGATCGTGCTGGCGGATCAGCTTATGGATCCCTTGCGCCAGATCCTGAATCCGCATATTCCGGTAATAGTCAGGATCTTCGGCATACAGATCCGGGAGCATATTTTTGACCCGCAGATTGAGATCGTAAGCGCGCTTAAATTCCATGAGTCCGCGTAACAGGCCCATCGCTCGGGTCTTATCGATACCTATGCTGAACAGGAAAAGCAGATTGTAAGGGCCGGTTTTTTCCACCACGACGCCGCGTTCATCGAGGAATTTTGCCACCAGCGCGGCCGGAATCCCTTCATCACTCATCGTTCCCTGTTCATCCATCCCCGGCGTCAGAATGGTGACTTTGACCGGATCAAGAAACATATGGTCCGCGTCAGCCTCTCTGAAACCGTGCCAGCTCTCGCCTGGCGCGACAGACCAGCATTCCGCCTCATCAATCTCTTCCGGTTGCCAGATATCGAAGAACCAGCCGTCGGCTTCATCTTTCAGGCGCTGAACTTCCTTACGGAAATGGAGTGCCCGTTCCACCGAACGGTTTATCAGCCGTTTTCCCGGATTGCCGCGCAGCATCGCCGCTGCCGTTTCGATTGATGCGACTAATGGATAACTCGGTGATGTGGTGGTGTGCATCATATAAGCTTCGTTGAACGTCTCTTCGTCGTATTCACCCTTAATATGGATTAACGACGCCTGAGATAAGGCGGCCAGCATTTTGTGCGTCGATTGCGTCTCGAAGAACACTTTGCCCGGTACGCGCTCACCACTCATACCGCTTTTACCGGCGTAAATAGGGTGGAAATTGGTATAGGGTACCCATGCAGAATCGAAATGAATCGAAGGAACATCAAGAGTCTGCTTGATCCAGTTGGTGTTATACAGCAGGCCATCATACGTCGAGTTAGTAATCACCGCGTGAATCGGCCAGCTTGCGTCAGGAATCGCTGCGACTTTATGTTCAATGGCGGCGCGGGAGAATTCACGACGAGGGATCCCGCCCAAAATCCCCAGCGCATTTCGTGTTGGCGAGAGCCAGAGCGGCACAACATCACTCATCATCAGTAAATGCGCCAGTGATTTGTGGCAGTTACGGTCAATCAGCAGCGTACTTCCAGCGGTGGCGGCATACATCCCAACAATCTTGTTAGAAGTCGAGGTACCGTTAGTCACCATATAGCTCTGCTCTGCACCAAAAGTACGTGCAATGTACTCTTCGGCCTCCAGGTGCGGGCCGGTGTGATCAAGCAGCGAGCCCATTTCCGTCACCGAAATCGATACGTCAGCTTTGAGCGTATTCCCACCAAAAAAATCGTAAAACAGGCAACCCACAGGGCTTTTCTGATAGGCGGTTCCCGCCATGTGACCCGGCGTGCAAAACGTGTATTTACCTTCCTGAACGTAGGTGAAAAGCGCGCGGGTAAACGGCGGGGTAATATTGTCGAGGTATTCGCGCGTGTATTGCTGAATGCGGGTCGCAATATCTTCTGCAGCACCCAATGCGTATTCAAAAAACCACAGCGCCATACGCATATCGTGGGCACTGACATCCATCGTCGAATGCGTGTTGATGAAAGCGTACAGCGGCAGGTATTCATTCAGCTGATTGATATCACTGCACAGTTCGAGGTCGTACTCATCCCAGTCAAAAATCACGCCACAGATTCGCGGATTGTGTTCGATAAACTTCAGCAGATCGGCATTATTATGCGGCCAGATAAGTTGATACCCGCGCGCCTGCAATGCCTGTTCCAGCTCCTTGATGGGCTCATCTTTATAAAAGACGCCGTGCGGCCCCATAATTGCAATAATATTCACGGTATACCTCCTTAAAAAACATGCGTTAAGGATAGTTGAGGTAAATGGCTGACATAAAAAAAGCCGCAACAATGTGCGGCTTTTAAGACAAATGTGAAGCTTATGCGTAACCGTAGTTCATCAGACGTTGATAACGACGGTTGAGCAGGTCTTCTTTGCTCAGCACATCGAGATCGGCCAGATCGGCCAGCAGTTGCGCTTTAAGGGAAGCGGCGATCACTTCCGGCTTACGGTGCGCACCACCCAACGGTTCAGGGATCACGGTGTCGATCAGTTTCAATTCTTTCAGACGCGGCGCAGTGATACCCATCGCTTCAGCGGCCAGCGGCGCTTTATCGGCGCTTTTCCACAGAATAGACGCACAGCCTTCAGGGGAAATAACGGAATAAGTGCTGTACTGCAGCATATTCACTTTATCACCCACACCGATCGCCAGTGCACCACCGGAACCGCCTTCACCAATCACAGTACAGATAACCGGTACCGTCAGGCGAGACATTTCACGCAGGTTGCGAGCGATGGCTTCAGACTGGCCGCGTTCTTCTGCACCGACACCTGGGTATGCACCCGGCGTGTCGATAAAGGTCACGATCGGCATGTTGAAGCGCTCAGCCATTTCCATCAGGCGCAGTGCCTTACGGTAACCTTCTGGCGCTGGCATACCAAAGTTGCGACGGATTTTCTCTTTGGTCTCACGGCCTTTCTGATGACCAATGATCATCACCGGGCGACCATCAAGACGCGCTATGCCGCCGACAATGGCTTTGTCGTCAGCATAAGCACGATCGCCAGCCAGTTCGTCAAATTCATCAAACGCCAGGCGAACATAATCCAGGGTGTACGGACGCTGTGGATGACGTGCCAACTGGGCAATCTGCCATGCGCCGAGATCGGCAAAGATTTTGCGCGTCAGTTCTACGCTTTTTTCACGCAGACGATGCACTTCTTCGTCGATGTTAATATCCAGTTTTTCATCCTGACGGCTCACCGCGGTCAGAGAATCGATTTTCGCTTCCAGCTCCGCAATCGGCTGTTCGAAATCAAGGAAATTCAGACTCATAGTATTCCTGTATTAGTCAAACTCCAGTTCCACCTGCTCCGAACCAATAAGGCCACGGAGATCGTTGAGTAAACGATCGCTCGGAGAGACACGCCACGTTGCACCAAAGCGCAACCGCGCGCGTGCATCCGCCCTCTGATAATAGAGATGTACTGGAATGGTCCCCGAACGATGGGGTTCCAGAGACTGACGGAGTCGGTTTAAAAGCTGGTCATCAATTTGCCTGTCCGTCAGCGAGATAGCAAGCCCGCGAGCATATTTTTCACGGGCTTCGTCAATATCCATCACTTCACGGGCCATCATTTTAAGCCCGCCGCTGAAGTCATCAAAGCTGACCTGTCCGCTGACGATAAGTATGCGGTCGTTTTCCAGCAAATGCTGGTATTTTTCCAGCGCTTCGGTGAATAACATCACCTCCAGCCGCCCGGAACGGTCATCCAACGTACAGATGCCGATGCGATTACCGCGCTTGGTGACCATAACCCGCGCTGCAATGACGAGCCCCGCTGCCGTGGTCATTTTACCACGTTCAGTTGGATGCATGTCTTTTAGCCTATTGCCGCCGACATAGCGCTCAATTTCTTTCAGATACTGGTTGATCGGGTGTCCCGTCAGATACAAGCCTAACGTTTCACGCTCCCCCTCCAGCACCGTATGTTCTGGCCACGGCTGGCAGTTGGCATAGGATTGTTCGATTTGTTCAGGCTCATCCGCCAGCACGCCAAACATATCGGCCTGACCAATCGCTTCTGCTTTAGCGTGCTGATCGGCTGCTTTCAACGCCTCGCCGAGCGAATTCATCAGCGCTGCGCGATGTGGCCCGAGGCGGTCAAATGCCCCGGACATAATCAGTTTTTCCAGCACACGGCGGTTCAGCTTTTTGGTGTCAGTACGCGCACAAAGATCGAAAAGCTCACGGAAGTAGCCGCCATTATTACGCGCTTCCAGAATCGCTTCGATAGGACCTTCGCCCACACCTTTAATCGCCCCAATGCCGTAAACAATTTCACCGTCATCGTTAACGTGGAAATGGTACATCCCGGCATTAATATCCGGCGGCAGAATTTTCAGCCCCATTCGCCAGCATTCATCCACCAGGCCGACAACCTTCTCGGTATTATCCATGTCGGCAGTCATTACAGCCGCCATAAATTCTGCCGGGTAGTGCGCTTTTAGCCACAGCGTTTGATAGGACACCAGGGCATAAGCCGCTGAGTGCGATTTGTTAAATCCGTAACCCGCGAATTTCTCCACCAGGTCAAAGATTTTTATCGCCAGTTCACCATCAATGCCGTTTTTCTTCGCGCCATCTTCAAAGGTGCCACGCTGCTTGGCCATCTCTTCCGGTTTTTTCTTACCCATCGCACGACGCAACATATCGGCGCCGCCAAGGGTATAGCCCGAAAGTTCCTGCGCAATCTGCATAACCTGTTCCTGATACAGGATAATGCCGTAGGTAGGCTCAAGCACCGGTTTCAGGCAATCATGCTGCCACTGCACATCAGGGTAGGAAATCGCTTCACGCCCGTGCTTACGGTCAATAAAGTTATCAACCATGCCCGACTGCAATGGGCCGGGGCGGAACAGCGCCACAAGCGCGATCATATCTTCGAAACAGTCGGGCTGAAGGCGCTTAATCAAGTCTTTCATGCCGCGCGATTCAAGCTGGAATACCGCCGTAGTTTCCGAGCGCTGCAGCATGTCGAAACTTTTCTTGTCATCAAGCGGAATAGCAGCGATGTCAATCGGCTCCAGGCCCTGTTTGGCCCGACGCGGGTTGATCATCTTCAACGCCCAGTCAATGATAGTGAGTGTTCGCAAACCAAGGAAGTCAAACTTCACCAGGCCGGCGTACTCCACGTCATTCTTGTCGAACTGTGTGACCGGATGCTGTCCTGATTCATCACAATATAACGGCGCAAAATCGGTAATTTTGGTCGGTGCGATAACCACGCCGCCTGCGTGTTTACCGGCGTTACGCGTGACGCCTTCAAGCTTGCGCGCCATGTCGATAAGCGCTTTAACTTCTTCGTCAGCTTCGTAGATTTCCGGCAATTGCGGCTCGGCTTCAAACGCTTTTGCCAGCGTCATGCCCGGATCCGGTGGCACCAGTTTTGAGATGCGATCCACAAAGCCATACGGGTGACCCAGCACGCGGCCCACGTCGCGGATAACCGCTTTCGCCGCCATCGTACCGAAAGTAATGATCTGCGATACCGCATCACGCCCGTACATTTCTGCCACGTGATCAATAACCTGGTCTCGTTTCTCCATGCAGAAGTCAACGTCGAAGTCAGGCATCGAGACACGTTCCGGGTTAAGGAAACGTTCGAACAGCAGGTCGAATTCCAGCGGGTCAAGGTCGGTAATTTTCAGCGCGTAAGCCACGAGCGAACCCGCGCCTGAACCACGGCCCGGCCCCACCGGCACACCGTTGTCCTTCGACCATTGGATAAATTCCATCACGATCAGGAAGTAGCCCGGGAACCCCATCTGGTTGATAACCTGAAGTTCAATATCCAGGCGCTCATCATAAGGCGGGCGTTTCTCGTTGCGCTCGGCTTCATCCGGGAATAAAAACTCCAGACGATCTTCCAGACCCTCTTTCGATTTGAGGACCAGGAAATCTTCCGTACTCATCTCGCCGGTTGGGAACTGAGGCAAGAAATATTCACCCAGACGGACGGTAACGTTGCAGCGTCTGGCAATCTCGACACTGTTTTCCAGTGCTTCCGGAATATCAGCAAACAGCTCGCACATCTCATCTTCGGAGCGCATATATTGCTGCGTGGAGTAATTGCGAGGGCGTTTTGGATCGTCGAGCGTAAAACCGTCATGAATGGCAACACGGATTTCGTGCGCATCAAAGTCTTCAGCGTTAATAAACCGTACGTCATTGGTCGCGACAACCGGCAGGCCACGCTGCTCTGCAAGCGCCACCGCCGCATGAAGATAGTTTTCTTCATCGGGACGACCCGTGCGAATCAGCTCCAGGTAGAAACGATCCGGGAAATGCTCTTCATAGAATGCAACGCACTGCTCAACCAAAACATTGTTGCCGCGTATCAGACTTTTGCCGACGTCACCCATGCGACCGCCAGAAATCAGCAGCAAACCTTCATTGAGTTCTGCAAGCCAGTCCCTGTCGATCCACGGCCCTGCAGCGCCATAGCCACGCTGATAGGCGCGGGAAATCAGCAGCGTCAGATTCTGATAGCCGGTGTTGTTCATCGCCAGTACGGAAATTTGCGTCATTTCATCGCCGAGCAGCTCGCTCTGGACGTGAAAATCCGCACCGATAATCGGCTTAAGACCCGCGCCATGCGCCGCGCCATAGAACTTAACCAGACCACACAGGTTGGTGAAATCGGTGATTGCCAGCGCAGGCATACCAAGAGCCGCTGCCTTTTTTACCAGCGGCCCGGTCTTCGCCAGCCCATCAATCATGGAGTAGTCGCTATGCACCCGCAGGTGTACGAAACGTGGTTCAGCCATCTTCAGATTCCGCGTGACTTAGTTGCTTGCGTATTGATTCAGCACACCAGTCCCAGTGCGCGTTTCACCGGACCAAAACTGCGTCGATGATGTTCAGTTGGGCCATGCTCAGACAGTTTTTCCAGATGGAAAGCAGTTGGATATCCCTTGTGCTGGGCGAAACCATACTGAGGATATGAAAGGTCCAGCGCCGCCATTTCGGCATCGCGTGTCACTTTGGCAATGATAGACGCTGCGCTGATCTCAGCCACACGGCTATCACCTTTTACGACCGCCAATGAACGCATCGGCAGTGCAGGACAGCGGTTACCGTCAATCAGCACATATTCTGGTACGATTTTTAACCCAGCGACGGCACGCTGCATCGCCAACATGGTGGCGTGCAGAATGTTCAGCTCGTCAATCTCTTCGGGCTCTGCGCGGCCTAAACTCCAGGCCAGCGCTTTTTCTTTGATTTCATCAAAGAGCGCCAGACGGCGTTTTTCAGACAGTTTCTTCGAATCATTCAGCCCTACAATCGGGCGAGCGGGATCAAGGATGACGGCCGCCGTGACGACAGCGCCGACCAACGGCCCGCGTCCGACTTCGTCCACACCCGCCACAAGATGCGTGTGTGGGTAAACAAACTCAATCATTGCGCTAACTCCATCACGGCATCCGCTGCTTGCTCATCGGCGTTACAGCGGATCTGCTGATGCAGTTCCCGGAAGGTGTCGTGCATTTGATGACGGGTTTTACCGTCTGCCAGTAAAGGCAACAGCGCATCGGCTAATGCCTGCGGCTGGCACTCATCCTGCAACAGCTCTTTGACTAGCTCACGGCCTGCCAGCAGATTGGGCAATGAAACATAATCCGTTTTGACCAGACGCTTCGCCAGCCAGAAGGTAAATGGCTTCATGCGATAGCCTACAACCATTGGGCATTTTGCCAGCATGCATTCCAGCGCAGCCGTGCCGGACGCCAACAATGCGGCATCACTCGCCACCATCGCTTCACGCCCCTTGCCATCCAGAAGATGAATGTGCAGGTCAGGCGCGACTGCCGCTTTGATACGTTCAAACTGCTCACGGCGTTTGGCATTCACCAGCGGCACAACTACTTCCAGATCGGGATACGTCTGGCGAAGAATTTGCGCGGTTCTCAGGAAATCTGCGCTAAGCATTTCGACTTCTGCGCCACGGCTACCCGGCAAAAGAGCCAGACAGTGAGCATCATGCGGAATACCAAGACTATCTCGCGCAGCATTTTTATCCGGATCAAGCGGCATGGCATCGGCCATGGTATGCCCGATAAAACGGCAGGGAACATTGAATCTGTCATAAAACGCTTTTTCGAAAGGCAGAAAAGCCAGCACCATATCGGTGGATCTGCCTATTTTGAAAACACGTTTCTGTCGCCATGCCCAGACGGACGGGCTGACGTAGTGAATCGTTTTAATACCCTGTTTTTTTAGGTTGCCTTCAAGGGTGATATTGAAATCTGGCGCATCAATACCCACAAAGACATCGGGCTTAAGATCGGTAAAACGACCCGTAAGATCGGCGCGAATATGCAGTAAACGGCGTAAACGTCCCAGCACTTCAACGATGCCCATCACCGCGAGCTCTTCCATTTCGTACCAGGCTTCACAGCCTTCGGCCTGCATTAGCGGGCCAGCGACACCCACAAAGCGAGCATTCGGTTCGCGGGCCTTGAGTGCCCGGATGAGACCTGCACCAAGAATATCGCCGGAGGTTTCTCCGGCGACCAGGGCAATCGTTAGTGGACGGTTGTCGACCATTAACGAATCAGACCTCGAGTAGAGCGCTCAAAGAACTCAGTGAACGCTTTTACTTCCGGGTGCTGCTCTGCCAACGCTGCCACTTCTGGCTTGGCCTCTTCCAGCGTTTTGCCGCTACGGTACATCAGTTTGTACGCGTTGCGGATCGCTGTAATGGCTTCGCGGCTAAAGCCACGACGCTTGAGGCCTTCAATGTTAACGCCAAAAGGTGTTGCGTGGTTACCCTGCGCAATCACATACGGTGGCACGTCTTGCGCGACACCGGAGCAACCGCCGATCATGACGTGCGCACCAATAATGCAGAACTGATGGACTGCCGTCATGCCGCCAATGATCGCGAAATCATCAACCGATACGTGCCCCGCCAGCGTTGCGTTGTTGGCGAGGATACAACGGCTCCCCACTGTACAGTCGTGCGCAATATGCGCATTAACCATAAAGAGGTTGTCGCTGCCCACCTTCGTCAATCCACCACCCTGTACTGTGCCACGATGAATGGTGACGCTTTCGCGAATGCGGTTACGATCGCCGATTTCCAGACGGGTCGGCTCACCAGCATACTTAAGATCCTGGTTGACTTCGCCGATGGAGGCGAACTGATAGATCTCATTATCGCGGCCTATGATCGTATGACCATTCACGACGACGTGAGATTTCAGTACGGTACCCTCACCAATTACGACATGGGGTCCAACAATACAGAATGGGCCAATGTGAGCGTTTGCACCAATTACGGCACCCTCTTCCACAATGGCAGTTGGATGAATAAAGGCAGTTTTATCAATCACGTATCAGGCCTCCCGGCTACGCGCACACATCATGGTAGCTTCACAAACAACTTTGCCGTCAACTGAAGCAACGCCTTTGAAGCGCGTCAGTCCACGGCGCGTTTTTTCAAAAGTCACTTCCATGATCATCTGATCACCAGGTACGACTGGGCGCTTAAAGCGCGCTTCATCAATACCCGCGAAGTAATACAACTCACCTGGCTCAAGTTTGCCCACGCTTTTAAACGCGAGAATACCCGTAGCCTGTGCCATCGCTTCCAGGATCAACACACCCGGGAAGATAGGCTTACCAGGGAAATGTCCCTGGAAGAATGGCTCATTTACTGAAACATTTTTCACTGCGCGCAGAAAACGACCTTCTTCAAAATCCAGCACACGATCTACCAGCAAAAACGGGTAGCGGTGCGGCAGAAGTTCTAAAATCTCTTCAATATGCAGAGTATGAGTGTCGGTAGTCAAAATACTCTTCCTGTCAAAATGTACTGAATAGCAATAATAACACGGCCTGCCGGATTATAAGAAAGCCGACAGGCCGGGAAATTTAGCGTTAAAGGATGAACGCTTAGTCTTGTTGATTGATTTTGCGCTCAATAGACTTGAGGCGCTTACTCATATCATCAATATTCATCACCAGAGCTGCGGTTTTACGCCACATCTTATTCGGTTGCAACGGAATGCCGGAGGAGTAAACACCAGGTTCAGTGATAGGACGCATCACCATACCCATGCCCGTCACCGTGACTTTGTCGCATATTTCCATATGCCCATTGATCACGCTGGCTCCGCCGATCATGCAGTAGCGGCCAATTTTCAGGCTGCCTGCCATGATGACGCCGCCCGCAACTGCGGTATTGTCGCCAATCACGACGTTATGCGCAATCTGACATTGGTTATCGATGATAACACCATTACCAATAAGAGTGTCGTCGAGCGCGCCGCGGTCGATCGTCGTGCATGCACCGATCTCAACACGATCGCCGATAATCACGCGACCCAGCTGAGGGATCTTGATCCAATTACCACGATCGTTGGCATAGCCAAAACCATCCGAACCGATCACGGCACTGGACTGGATCAGGCAGTGTTCACCGATCTCAATTTCATGATAAACGGTGACATTGGCCCACAAGCGAGTGCCTGCACCAATTTTAGTGTGTTTGCCAACGAAGCAACCCGCACCGATCACCACGTTATCATCCAAAACAACATCGGACTCGATAACGGCGTTCGCACCAATTGATACGTTGCTACCCAGCTTCGCCGTTGAATCGATCACTGCACTTGGTGCAATGTTCTGTGCCGGCTGCGGCGTGGTATCTAAAATCTGAGCCATGCGCGCGTAAGTCAGGTAGGGATTTTTCACTACCAGCGCTGCGCCTGTGGCAAAAGGAAGGTCGTCCTGTGTTAAAACCACAGCAGACGCCTGGCATTGTGCCAGGTGTTCACGGTACTTAGGACTTACGATGAACGTAATGTTGCCTGTTTTAGCAGATTGCATGGACGCAACAGCGGTGATGACGATATCGCCATCACCGTGTAATTCTGCATCCAACTGCTGAGCTAGATCAGCCAGTCGAATAGAAGGCATTACTTATTTAACCTGTTTCAGTACATCTGCAGTGATGTCTTTAACATCTTTGCTATTGAAAGCAACGGCATTCGCGTCAACAACCAGATCGATACTCTGATCGGCTGCCACGGATTTCACCGCAGACTGGATACGAGTGACCAGTTTGCCACGTTCTTCGTTAGAGCGACGCTGACGATCCTGCTCAAAAGCCTGCGCTTTCTGGGAGAAGGTCTGGCGCTGTGCCATCACGTCTTTTTCCAGCTTGCTGCGATCGCTTGCTTTCATGGTAGAACCATCACGCTGCAGACGCTGCATTTTGGACTGAAGATCGCTTTCCATACCTTGCAGTTCGCTAGCACGGCCTTTGAATTCATTTTCCAGCGTTGCAGAAACACCGGTTTTCTGTGCAACTTGCTGGAACAGGTTGCCCATGTTGACGATTGCAATTTTGTCCGCTGCCTGAGCAGAAGTCACCATCGCCAAACCAAGACCTGCCGCTAATAACCACTTTTTCACAATAAACTCCTTACCATCCCATTAGCACCCGAAGGTACCGTTCTTTGCGTGGCAAGGCGATCGTCTATGCGATCGCCGGTTGTCAGCGCTACACTGCAAACGCATTCCATCGCAACGGATTATTACCAAGTTTTACCAATGTTAAACTGGAATTGCTCCGCTTTGTCTCCATCGTATTTCTTAAACGGTTGGGCGTAAGAGAAGACCAACGGCCCCAACGGTGACATCCATTGTAATGCGATACCTGCAGACATGCGAATGTTGCTCGGATCGCTATAGTCCGGCACACCAGCCGCTTTCATCTGCGCAGTGTTTTCCCAGTTGGTATCCCATACCGTACCCGCATCCCAGAAGAACGAAGTACGCACTGAGTTCGCATACTTGTCGCTGATAAACGGCGTAGGTGTGATGATTTCCAGGCTGGCGACACCCATGGCGTTACCGCCTACTGCGTCATCAGAACTACATACTTCGCTGGAAGATGTCTTATTACAGTTATCTTTGTCGTTACCGCCGTAATACACCGCTTTTGGACCAATGTTATTGGACTGGAAGCCGCGCACCGTGCTGGAACCACCGGCATAGAAGTTTTCGTAGAATGGCAACTCTTTGCCACCTAACCCGTCACCATAGCCCCAACGCGTACGACCCAGAACCACCCATTTATGATCATCATCGATCGGGAAATAGGATGCAGTATCAAGCGTCAATTTATAGAACTCGTTATCGGAGCCTGGGACGGTTACTTTACCGTTTAGGTTGACACGAGAACCTTCGGTTGGGAAGAAACCACGGTCGAGACGGTTATACGTCCAGCCGTAGTTAAAGGTGAAATCATCTGCAGCAAAACCATTGTTGTCGCTGGATTTGCTGGCTGCTTGACCGATTGAGTCCAGATAACGCCACATCGCCACCTGCGGTTGCATATTGGACAGGTCGTTATGCACGTAACCTAAGCCAGCACGCAGGGTGTTGTATTCATTAATCGGGAAGCCAAGCGTTCCGTCTAAACCATAGCTTTTGTTGGTATAGGAAGACAGGTCCGCATCGTCAGCTTTAAAGTCGTTATAGAAAATACGACCGCCGAGACTCACACCATCAACAGTAAAGTATGGGTTAGTGACCGAGAATTCGGAATATGTCTGGTAATCGTTTTTGGTGCCGTTGATACCAACGGAATAGCCAGTACCTAACCAGTTATCCTGCTGAACGCCAACCTGGAAGCTAACACCACTCTCAGTACCGTAACCGACACCGAAGTTGAAGCTACCGGTGTTACGTTCTTTGACTTTGTAGACAACGTCTACCTGATCAGGACTGCCCGCAACACGCTGGGTATCCGTATCAACCGTTTCGAAATAGCCCAAACGGTTCAGACGTTCTTTACCCTGATCGACAAGATCGCTACCCAACCACGCGCCTTCCATCTGGCGCATTTCGCGGCGCAGTACGGAATCTTTGGAGGTATCGTTACCTTCAAAGCGGATTTTACGCACGTAGAAACGGTTACCCGCATCGACGTTCACGCGGAGTTTAACAGTCTTGTCGGTATCGTTAATTTCAGGCTGAGTCTGTACGCGCGGATAAGCATAACCATAACGGCCGAGCAGCTTTTTAATGCCGTCTTCCATTTTGGTGACTTTTGCACCGCTGTACAGCTCGCCCGGCTGAAGTTTAGTCAGACTCTCGATTTCAGCAGAATGGCCCGCCAGGTTTCCACTCACTTCAACACCTGAAAGCTTATATTGATCGCCTTCAGTAATGTTTACCGTAATGTAGATACCTTTCTTGTCTGGAGTCAGACTGACCTGAGTAGAGTCGATATTGAAACGGGCGTAACCGCGATCCAGATAGTAGCTACGCAGGGTTTCAAGGTCGCCTGCAAGCTTTTGTTTCTGATATTTACGATCGCCAACCACGTTCCACCACGGCACTTCGTCGCGGAGCTGGAATGTAGAGATCAATTCGTCCGTAGTGAACGCGTGGTTACCCACGATATTGATCTGCTGAATTTTTGCGGAAACGCCTTCCTGGAAGACGAGCTTCAGATCGACACGGTTACGCGGCAGCGGTGTGACAACGGCTTTTACGCTCGCGCTGTATTTACCGACGCTATAGTAGAAATCTTCCAGTCCTTTTTCGATATCAGACAGGGTTGTGCGGTCAAGAGATTCACCGACACGAACACCCGATGCTTCAAGGTTTTGCTTGAGCATATCGTCTTTAACCGACTTATTACCGGAGAAAGTGATACTGGCAATCGTTGGGCGTTCCTTCACCTGTACCAGCAGCGTATCACCATCGCGAAGGACGCGGACATCCTCAAAGTTGCCAGTGGCAAACAATGCGCGAATGGTATTACTGATATCTTCATCATTAACCGTGTCGCCCTGGCGAACTGGCATGCTGAGGAGGGCCGCACCAACGGCGACACGCTGAAGACCTTCGAAATGAATATCCTTCACTACGAAACCTTCAGCACCGTATACGGTCGCGCTGCTAAACAGCAGCGACGCTATGAGCAACTTTTTCATCGCCATCGTTATTATGCGTTCTTCCTAACACTCTCTCTTACAACCGAGAGAAATCATTGAAAAGTGCAAGCCCCATTAACAACACTAGCAATATCGAGCCAATGCGATAACT
Source organism: Enterobacter sp. 638 (assembly GCF_000016325.1). Taxonomy (NCBI): domain Bacteria; kingdom Pseudomonadati; phylum Pseudomonadota; class Gammaproteobacteria; order Enterobacterales; family Enterobacteriaceae; genus Enterobacter; species Enterobacter sp. 638. The sequence goes on along the minus strand of NC_009436.1, from coordinate 813,312 downwards.
AAAGTCTTGAACTCGCTCGGATACTGGTCCGCCTTTTAGCTTTTCAATCGCTAAAAACAGCAGATGCCCCCCATCTAAAACAGGAAGCGGGAACAGGTTGATTATCCCGAGGTTCACGCTTATGAGCGCGAGAAACATGAGATAGTAGATCACCCCGAATTCCGCTGACATCCCAGCCCCTTGGGCGATAGAAATCGGCCCACTGAGGTTGTTCAGTTTTACGTCACCAGTTATCAATTTCCCCAACATAGTGACCGTAAGCTTCATCAATTGCCATGTTTTATCCGTGGCTTCAACGATTGCGCTAAACGGCCCATACTGGCGTATTGTCTTGTACTCATCTGGCAGTGGGATCACTTTTGGCACGACGCCAGCAAACCCCTCAGCCTTGCCACCGCCCGGTTTGGTATCCGGAATCAGCGTCAAAGAGAGCGGACTCCCCTGCCTTTCAACTTCCAGCGCTAACGGTGTGCCGGGATTATCGCGCACCAGATTAACAAAGGTCATCCATTGCGTTAAAGGCTGACCATCGACTTTAACGATCCTGTCGCCCGCTTGCAAACCTGCTTTACGTGCCGCTGAATCATTTTGCACTTCGGCTAACACTGGCTCAATCTGCGCACCGCGTGGGCGAATCCCCAACGCGGCAACGGGATCTTCTTTGTCTGGCTCAAAAGCCCACTGACGCAAATCTAGAACTTTCTCCTGGCGCTGACTCTCACCCACCGGCGATACGCTAACTGATGCTTTTTCATCGCCAATCTTAGAGACCAATTGCAGCCTTACGGCATCCCAATCAGGGGTTTCGATGCCATCGATCGCTTTAAGTTCCATGCCTGGCGTAATTTGCGCAGTTGCTGCGATGGAGTTGGCGGTAATTTCACCAACAACCGGACGAACACCAGGGACACCGATGATAAACACCAGCCAATAAGCGAAGACAGCAAAGATGAAGTTGGCTACCGGACCGGCAGCGATGATAGCGGCGCGTTGGCTCACTGTTTTGTTGTTGAACGCGTAGTGTCGCATTTCGGGCGCGACAGATTCTACGCGTTCATCCAGCATTTTGACGTAGCCGCCAAGAGGGATCAGCGCGATGACAAACTCAGTGCCATAGCGATCGGTACGACGCCACAGCGATTTGCCAAAGCCAATAGAAAAACGCTCGACCCGCACTCCGCAGCGCCGGGCAACCCAGAAGTGGCCAAATTCATGCACGGTAATCAGTACACCCAGTGCAACTATGAACGCCGCCAGATTCCAGAGAATGCTCAGCATAAAACCTTCCGTTAAATCGTCCCGAATACCAGAAACAACAGGCATGCAAACACAGGAACCGCAGCCGTCAGGCTATCAATACGGTCCAATATTCCACCATGTCCTGGAATGAGGTGACCACTGTCTTTAATCCCTGCTTCACGCTTGAACATACTTTCGGTCAAATCACCTAATACGGATGCCAACGCAGCAAAGATAGAGCAAATCAGCAGTGTTGTCGGCGCGACGTCCAGATTCGCCCAGACGCCATATCCCCAGGAGATAATCGCTGCTGTAAACAGACCACCGATGAATCCCTGCCAGGTCTTACCAGGCGAAACTTTTGGCGCCAGTTTATGTTTGCCAAACAGTTTACCAAACATATAGGCACCTGAGTCAGCACCCCAGACGAGAATCATCACATAAAGTAGCCACAACGCGCCGCTGTAGTGGTTTTCGTCATAATGCCAGGCGCGCAACACGAGCATCCCCCAGAAAAATGGAATAATAGTGAGCAGGCCAAAAATCAGACGCAGCGTTTTAGAGTTGCGCCAGATAGCCGCAGACTCAGGATAGAAAAGAACCAGCAGCAACGCGGCAATCCACCAACCCAGTGAGGCCCATAGCCAACCTGCCACCAACGGCTGATGAATATCGTGATGATACTCGGGCAACATAAACAGCATCAGGGCCAATAACAGACCACAGAGCACCGCCAGCCATACTCGCTGAGTGCGCGAGGTAAAGCCGCTAAGCTGTCCCCATTCCCACGCGGCAAGCATACACACCACCAGCGTGACAATAGCAAATCCCATCGGGGGCAGTAAAAACAGCGCCGCAATGACGATGGGTATTAATACAAAAGCGGAAATCAGGCGATACTTCAGCAAAAGCTACCCCCATCAGACTTTTTCGGCGCCTGGCTCAGTACCGCCGAAGCGACGCTCACGATTGGCAAAGGCATACAGCGCACCTTCAAAGTCTTGTTCATCAAAATCGGGCCAGAGCACATCCGTAAAGTAAAGTTCGGCGTAGGCAATTTGCCAAAGCAAAAAGTTACTGATGCGGTGTTCTCCCCCTGTCCTAATTACCAAATCCACGGGTGCGAGTTCATTCATGCAGATTTGCTGACCCAGCGCCTCTTCATCAATCTGGTCGGGTCTTAACAGCCCTTCCTGAACTTGCTCGGCCAGATGCCGAACCCCCTGGATAATATCCCAGCGTCCGCCGTAGTTCGCAGCGATATTGAGCGTCAGACCTGTATTATTTTCGGTCACCGCTTCCGCTTTGCGAATACGTTCCTGCAAACGTGAGTTAAAACGACTGGTATCGCCAATAATGCGCAAGCGAACGTTGTGGCGGTGCAGGCTTTTTACTTCGCTGTCGAGCGCCCACACAAACAGCTCCATCAACGCAGTCACTTCCTGCGGAGGTCGATTCCAGTTTTCACTGCTAAAAGCATAGAGCGTTAACGCATCAATGCCGTTATTGGCGGCAAATGAAACGGCGCGACGTACAGATTTCGCCCCAGCTTTATGCCCAAAGGCTCGTATCTTCCCTTGTCTTTTCGCCCAGCGGCCATTGCCATCCATAATGATTGCTACATGGCGACAGCCATGAGCTGGCAAGTTTTCGCTTATTGGTTGATTCGCAGACAACATAACGCGTTTTTAGTCCCTGAAAGGATTTAACGGTACTCAGGAATACTGAAGCCATTACATAAAAAAGCCGTGTCAAACCACGGCTTACCTGACCACTTAAAGCCAAATACCTGCGATCAGGTGGCGCAGACTATATCACTGAAGCCTAACGCTAACAAACAACACAAGCACGAGTCGGTGGATTATCACCGGCTTGCGAGATGCGTCACCGCTTTACGCGCCGCCATGCGAGCTTGTGAATCGACAGCCAGCACTTCTTCAACGCTCTGCGGTTCCCGTAAATCCATCTCTTCGAGAACCGACAGATTAAGCGCCGCAATATCCGTAAAGCGGATCTGCTGTTTCAGAAATGCCTCAACCGTAATTTCGTTAGCTGCATTCAATGCTGTCGTTGCCGCTTGTCCCTGATCAAAAGCGTTCATCGCCAGCTTCAGACAAGGGTAACGGTCGTAGTCAGGTTCGCTGAAAGTGAGTGCACTCAGCGCGCAAAAATCGAGTGGTTTAGCTCCCGACATTACCCGGTTTGGCCACGCCATCGAATGAGCGATTGGCGTACGCATATCCGGTTCACCCAACTGCGCAATTACGCTGCCATCTTGATAGCGCACCATGGAGTGAATCACCGACTGCGGGTGAATCAACACTTCCATCTGTTTTGCAGACGCGTTAAATAACCAGCGGGCTTCAATGTATTCCAGACCTTTATTCATCATGGTGGCTGAGTCGACAGAGATTTTTCGCCCCATCGACCAGTTCGGATGACGGCATGCCTGATCGGGCGTCATTGAGACCAGTTCAGACAATGGCGTTTCACGGAACGGGCCACCAGACCCGGTGAGCAAAACGGACACAACGCCATTTTGCTCAAGATCAGCGTACCCTAGGTTTTCCTGAAAAGGTTGCGGTAAACTCTGAAAAATCGCGTTATGTTCGCTATCCACCGGTAAAAGTCGCGCGCCTCGCTGTTTTACGGCATCCATAAAAAGGCGTCCGCATGTCACGAGTGCCTCTTTATTTGCCAGTAAAACGGTTTTCCCGGCGTCAATTGCCGCGAGCGTGGGCAAAAGCCCTGCTGCGCCCACAATGGCCGCCATCACCTGATCGACGTCATCCAGCGCAGCCATATCACACGCGGCTTGTCGCCCACTCATGACTTCTGTACAACTTCCCCGATCCGCCAGCAACGCTTTAACCTGGCGAGCACTTTCCTCGTCATCCATCACCGCATAACGGGGAGAGAACTCAAGACATTGTTCAACCATGCGCTGCACGTTTTTCCCGGCCACAAGGGCGGTCACCGTGTATTCTTCAGGATTGTGGCGAACAACGTCGAGAGTGCTGCAACCAATAGAGCCGGTCGAGCCGAGGAGAGTTAAATGCTTCATGAGATGCCCGGGAGATAGTTAAACCATATAAAAGCAAAACGCCGCCAGCAAAGTCACAAGGACTTTCTGAACGGCGTTTATCAGATTATGTCAGAAATCAGAACTGCATCAGTTCCGCTTCTTTATCTGCCAGCGCCGCATCAAGTTTTTTGATGGCTGCGTCTGTCAGTTTCTGCACGTCGTCCTGAGAACGGCGATCGTCATCTTCGCTAATTTCTTTATCTTTCAGCAGTGCTTTCACTTTGTCGTTCGCATCACGACGGACGTTACGTACCGCAACACGCGCGCCTTCTGCTTCACCACGAACCACTTTGATCAGCTCTTTACGACGTTCTTCTGTCAGCGCTGGAAGCGGAACGCGAATGTCGGTACCTGCTGAGCTTGGGTTCAGACCCAAATCAGAAGCCATAATCGCTTTTTCAACAGCCGGGCCCAAAGAACGGTCAAAGACGTTGATTTTCAGCGTACGGGTATCTTCTACCGTGACGCTCGCCAGCTGACGCAGCGGTGTTGGCGTACCGTAATATTCTACGATAATGCCATCCAGCAGGCTTGGAGAAGCGCGGCCAGTGCGCACTTTGCTAATTTGGTTTTTGAAGGCTTCTACGCATTTTTCCATGCGCACTTCAGCATCTTTTCTGATATCGCTAATCACGTTACGAATCCTTGAAAACTTGTTTCAGGCAGACTATCCGCCAACACAGCCACTTTAGGTGTGCTAAGTATAGTCGCGTTTAAATCATGACAACGCCTGAGGCGCGTCGAGGTAAGAAATCACTACAAAGTAAAGCGGAATCTTACCTGTATTTATCGTCAACGGAAATTATTCCGTGATCAAAGTGCCTTCTTTTTCGCCCATCACTACGCGACGCAGTGCTCCGGGCTTATTCATGTTGAAAACACGAATCGGTAATTTGTGGTCGCGAGCCAGCGTAAAGGCAGCAAGATCCATGACTTTCAGCTCTTGATCCAGTACTTCGTTGTAGCTCAGCTGTTCGTACATCGTTGCGGAAGGATCTTTTGCTGGATCGGCGGTAAACACGCCATCCACTTTGGTCGCTTTCAACACCACGTCGGCTTCGATTTCAATACCACGCAGACACGCTGCAGAATCGGTCGTAAAGAAAGGATTACCGGTACCCGCGGAAAGAATCACCACGCGGTTATTGCGCAGCAGACTGATAGCTTCTGCCCAGCTGTAGTTATCGCACACGCCATTCAGCGGAATAGCGGACATCAGGCGAGCGTTCACATAGGCGCGATGAAGTGCATCACGCATTGCCAGACCATTCATCACGGTAGCCAGCATACCCATGTGGTCACCCACAACACGGTTCATACCCGCTTTCGCCAGACCAGCGCCACGGAAAAGGTTACCACCGCCAATTACCACGCCAACCTGGATACCCAGTTCAACCAGTTCTTTGATTTCCTGTGCCATGCGGTCAAGAATGCTTGCGTCGATACCGAAGCCTTCTGTTCCCTGCAGCGCTTCGCCACTAAGCTTAAGCAGAATGCGTTTGTACACGGGTTTTGCATTGGTAGCCATGTTTCTTTCCTGAGACTGTCAACGATTGAGATGGGGTTAATTCTGGCGACATAGTACGTCGCTTATCAGTGCAGAAACTACGGGTTTCTGTCTGATTTTTACATGACGGGCAAAAAGAAGCCGCCCTCAGGCGGCTCCTTCGCAATCCTTAAGACTGCTTGGACATTGCAGCAACTTCTGCTGCGAAGTCAGTTTCAACTTTCTCGATGCCTTCGCCCACTTCGAAGCGGATGAAACCAGTCACGTCAGCATTGTGCTCTTTCAGCAGCTGAGCAACAGACTTGGTTGGATCCATAACGAATGGCTGACCCGTCAGAGAAACTTCGCCGGTGAATTTCTTCATGCGGCCTTCAACCATTTTCTCTGCGATTTCTTTCGGCTTGCCAGACTGCATAGCGATGTCGAGCTGAACCTGGTACTCTTTTTCTACAACTTCAGCAGACACGTCTTCTGGCTTAACGAATTCTGGTTTGCTTGCCGCGATGTGCATAGCCAGCTGTTTAACCAGCTCTTCGTCAGCGCCTTTAGCAGCAACCAGAACACCGATACGTGCACCGTGCTGGTAAGAACCCAGAACGTCGCCTTCGATGGAAGCAACACGACGGATGTTGATGTTCTCACCAATTTTAGCAACCAGCGCAACACGTTCTTCTTCGAACTGTGCTTTCAGAACGTCAACGTCAGTGATTTTGCCAGCGATAGCAGCGTCAAGAACTTTGTTAGCAAATGCCTGGAAACCACCGTCTTTTGCTACGAAGTCAGTCTGGCAGTTAACTTCCAGAATGATGCCGTAGGTGCCGTCGATTTTGGTCAGGATTACGCCGTCAGCAGCAACGTTGCCTGCTTTTTTCGCCGCTTTGATCGCGCCGGATTTACGCATGTTTTCGATTGCCAGCTCGATGTCGCCGTTAGCTTCAACCAGTGCTTTTTTGCAATCCATCATGCCTGCGCCAGTACGTTCGCGCAGCTCTTTTACCAGGGATGCGGTAATTTCAGCCATTCTTAAATCCTCGGGAGAGATGACCTGCTCGGCTCATTGAACCAAACAGGTTTAAAAGTGAAAAAGGGGCCATTAAGAGGCCCCTATCCATACACGGTACTAATAAGGGGTAGAACCTTATTATTCAGCTTCTACGAAGCTTTCTTCCGCTTGAGAAGCCAGATCCTGAGAACGGCCTTCACGTACGGTAGCCGCTACAGCACCCAGGTACAGAGTAACAGCACGGATTGCATCGTCGTTACCCGGGATAACGAAGTCAACACCGTCCGGATCGGAGTTGGTATCAACGATAGCAAATACCGGGATACCCAGGTTGTTAGCTTCTTTGATTGCGATGTGCTCGTGGTCTGCATCGATAACGAACAGAGCGTCTGGCAGACCACCCATGTCTTTGATACCGCCCAGGCTGTTTTCCAGCTTGGCCAGTTCACGAGTGCGCATCAGGGCTTCTTTTTTGGTCAGCTTATCGAAAGTACCGTCCTGAGACTGGATTTCCAGATCTTTCAGGCGCTTGATGGACTGACGAACAGTTTTCCAGTTAGTCAGCATACCGCCCAACCAGCGATGGTTCACGAAGAACTGGTCGCAGTTGTTAGCAGCATCTTTCACAGCTTCGCTTGCAGCGCGTTTAGTACCAACAAACAGAATCTTACCTTTACGGGAAGAGATCTTGCTCAGCTCAGCCAGGGCTTCGTTGAACATTGGTACAGTTTTCTCAAGGTTGATGATGTGAACTTTGTTACGCGCGCCGAAGATGAAAGGCTTCATTTTCGGGTTCCAGTAACGGGTCTGGTGACCAAAGTGAACACCAGCCTTGAGCATGTCGCGCATGGAAACAGTTGCCATGGTAAAAACCTCTATATTAAATGTTGGGGTTATGCCTCCACGTATCCCATATCACCGACCCCTAGGGGCACCCCGGAATATGTGCCGATACGTGTGTGTAATTACACAAAGTGAGATTTGTCGCTTCTGGTCCATCTTGTGTATACGAAATGGATCGGAAGTCCGGCGCGCTTTATACCACAAAACACCAGCAGAAACCAATTATTGTTGGCCTGATGTGCTGTTACTGATTCTCAATTTGGCAGCGAGTGCGAGGGACTGATACCATTGACGACACTTAGACTAGTATCGTCGAAATAATCGACACTGATGGACAGATTACATGGCTATCTCTATTAAGACCCCTGAAGAAATTGAAAAGATGCGCGTCGCCGGTCGTCTGGCCGCCGAAGTGCTGGAAATGATCGAGCCGTTCATTAAACCGGGCGTGAGCACCGGCGAACTGGATCGCATCTGTAATGACTATATCGTCAATGAGCAGCACGCAATCTCCGCCTGTCTGGGCTATCACGGCTTCCCGAAATCCGTCTGTATCTCTATTAATGAAGTCGTCTGCCACGGCATCCCCGATGATGAGAAACTGCTGAAAGACGGTGATATCGTCAACATCGATGTGACCGTCATTAAAGACGAATATCACGGCGACACCTCAAAAATGTTTATCGTCGGTAAACCAACCATTCTGGGCGAGCGCCTGTGTCGCGTGACGCAAGAAAGCCTCTATCTGGCGTTGAAGATGGTGAAACCAGGCATTCGTCTGCGTACCCTGGGTGCCGCTATTCAGAAATTTGTCGAAGCGGAAGGTTTTTCCGTGGTTCGCGAATACTGCGGTCACGGCATTGGTCGCGTCTTCCACGAAGAACCGCAAGTCTTGCATTACGATGCAGATGACGGCGGCGTGGTTCTACAAAAAGGCATGACCTTCACTATCGAACCGATGGTGAACTCCGGCGACTACCGCATCCGCACCATGAAAGATGGCTGGACGGTAAAAACCAAAGACAGAAGCTTGTCTGCGCAGTACGAGCATACTATTGTGGTCACAGACAACGGCTGCGAAATTATGACGTTGCGAAAGGATGACACCATCCCGGCGATACTCTCGCACAACGAATAATAAGAAGCCGGCGAATGCCGGCTTTTTTAATGGCGATAGCTTTTACTTATGGGTGACGTAGATGAATAACCTTTTACCCGAACAGTATGCCAACACGGCACTCCCCACTCTGCCCGATCAGCCGGACAATCCGGGAGTGTGGCCGCAGCGTGAGCTGACGTGTGCGGATATCAAAGCGCACATTGAGGTCTTTCAGCGTTGGCTGGGTAAAGCCTTTGACGAAGGCATTTCTGCGGAAGCGCTGATCGAAGCGCGCACCGAGTTTATCGACCAAATGCTGCAACGGTTGTGGATTGATTATGGCTTTGGGCAAATCAGCGACGTCGCGCTGGTCGCCGTCGGGGGATATGGACGCGGCGAGTTACACCCGTTGTCCGATATCGACCTGCTCGTCCTGAGCCGTAAAAAGCTGTCGGACGAACAGGCGCAGAAAGTGGGCGAACTGCTGACGTTGCTGTGGGACGTCAAGCTGGAAGTGGGCCACAGCGTTCGCACGCTGGAAGAGTGCCTGCTCGAGGGGCTATCCGATCTCACCGTCGCCACCAATCTGATTGAAACACGTTTGCTGATTGGCGACGTCGCGCTGTTTCTTGAACTGCAGAAGCACATTTTCAGCGAAGGCTTTTGGCCTTCCGAAAAATTCTTTGCCGCCAAGGTCGAAGAACAAAATGTGCGCCACCAGCGCTATCACGGCACCAGCTATAACCTTGAGCCGGATATCAAAAGCAGTCCGGGTGGTTTGCGTGACATCCACACGCTTCAGTGGGTTGCCCGTCGCCATTTTGGCGCGACATCCCTTGATGAGATGGTCGGCTTTGGCTTTTTAACCGAAGCCGAACGCAACGAACTCAACGAATGTCTGCATCTGCTGTGGCGAATCCGTTTTGCGCTGCATCTTGAAGTCACCCGCTATGACAACCGTCTGCTATTCGACAGGCAGTTGAGCGTCGCCCAACGCCTGAACTACAGCGGCGAAGGCAACGAACCGGTTGAACATATGATGAAGGATTTCTTCCGCGTCACTCGTCGCGTGAGTGAACTCAATCAGATGCTTTTGCAACTTTTCGATGAAGCGATCCTGGCGCTGACGCCGGATGAAAAGCCGCGCCCGATTGATGACGAATTCCAGCTGCGTGGCACCTTGATCGACCTGCGCGACGAAACGCTGTTTATGCGCGAGCCGGAAGCGATCCTGCGTATGTTTTACACCATGGTTCGCAACAGCACGATCACCGGGATCTACTCCACGACGCTGCGCCATTTGCGCCACGCACGTCGCCATCTGAAGCAGCCACTGTGCTACATACCGGAAGCCCGCTCGCTCTTTCTGAGCATGCTGCGCCATCCGGGTGCGGTCAAACGTGGCCTGTTGCCGATGCACCGACACAGCGTGTTATGGGCCTATATGCCTCAGTGGTCGCACATTGTCGGCCAAATGCAGTTTGACCTTTTTCACGCCTACACGGTGGATGAACATACCATCCGCGTGATGCTGAAACTGGAAAGTTTCGCGAACGAAGAGACGCGCTCCATGCATCCATTATGCGTGGATCTGTGGCCGCGCCTCAGCCATCCGGAGCTGATCCTGATCGCTGCGCTATTCCACGATATCGCCAAAGGGCGCGGCGGCGATCACTCCGTGCTCGGCGCGCAGGATGTGCTGAAATTTGCCGAGCTGCACGGGCTCAATTCGCGGGAAACCCAGCTGGTCGCCTGGTTGGTGCGACATCATTTGTTGATGTCCGTGACCGCGCAGCGGCGGGATATTCAGGATCCAGAAGTCATCAAGCAGTTTGCCGAAATCGTCCAGACGGAAAACCGGCTACGTTTTCTGGTGTGTCTCACAGTGGCGGATATCTGCGCCACCAACGAAACGCTGTGGAATAGCTGGAAGCAAAGCCTGTTGCGCGAGCTCTATTTTGCCACTGAAAAGCAGCTGCGCCGTGGGATGCAAAACACGCCCGATATGCGCGAACGCGTGCGCCACCACCAGCTTCAGGCGTTGGCGCTGCTGCGGATGGACAACATTGATGAAGAGGCCCTTCATCAGATCTGGTCGCGCTGTCGGGCGAACTATTTTGTGCGTCACAGCCCACATCAACTTGCCTGGCATGCGCGCCATCTTCTCGACCACGATCTGTCGAAACCGATGATCCTGCTGAGTCCGCAGGCCACACGCGGCGGGACCGAAATTTTCATCTGGAGTCCTGACAGAGCCTATCTGTTTGCCGCCGTGTGTGCCGAACTGGACAGGCGAAATCTCAGCGTCCACGACGCGCAGATTTTCACCACCCGCGACGGCATGGCGATGGACACCTTTATTGTGCTGGAGCCAGACGGAAGCCCACTTTCTGCCGATCGTCACGAAGCCATCCGCTTCGGTCTGGAACAGGCTATCACTCAGCACAGCTGGCAGCCGCCGCAACCGCGTCGCCAACCGTCAAAACTGCGCCATTTTACCGTCGATACCGAGGTCAATTTCCTGCCGACCCACACCGATCGTAAATCATTCCTCGAACTGATCGCCCTCGACCAGCCGGGACTGCTCGCACGCGTTGGCCAGGTGTTTGCGGACCTGGGAATTTCCCTGCATGGCGCCAGAATTACAACCATTGGCGAGCGAGTAGAAGATTTATTTATAATCGCTACTGCCGACAGGCGTGCGCTTAATAATGAGCTGCAACTTGAGGTGCAACAACGGTTGACAGCGGCCCTCAATCCAAACGATAAAGGGTGACGTGTTTTTTAGTGAAATGGAAAGTGTAAACAATGCAGCAGTTACAGAACGTTATTGAGTCCGCCTTTGAGCGTCGCGCCGATATTACTCCGGCAAATGTGGATACCGTAACCCGCGAAGCGGTGAATCAGGTGATTTCTCTGCTTGATTCCGGCGCGCTGCGTGTAGCAGAAAAAATTGACGGCCAGTGGGTCACGCATCAGTGGCTGAAAAAAGCCGTGCTGCTCTCTTTCCGTATTAACGATAACCAGGTTATCGACGGTGCGGAAAGCCGCTACTTCGATAAAGTGCCGATGAAATTCGCGGATTATGACGAAGCGCGTTTCGTGAAAGAAGGTTTCCGCGTCGTGCCGCCTGCGGCCGTTCGTCAGGGTGCATTTATCGCACGTAATACCGTGCTGATGCCTTCTTATGTGAACATCGGTGCTTACGTTGACGAAGGCTCAATGGTGGATACCTGGGCGACCGTCGGTTCTTGCGCGCAGATTGGTAAAAACGTTCACCTGTCCGGCGGTGTCGGCATCGGTGGCGTTCTGGAGCCATTGCAGGCAAACCCAACCATCATTGAAGACAACTGCTTCATCGGCGCACGTTCCGAAGTGGTTGAGGGCGTGATCGTTGAAGAAGGCTCCGTGATTTCCATGGGCGTTTACATCGGTCAGAGCACCCGTATTTACGATCGTGAAACGGGCGAAGTGCATTATGGCCGCGTCCCCGCAGGCTCCGTTGTCGTTTCCGGTAACTTGCCGTCGAAAGATGGCAAATACAGCCTGTATTGCGCAGTTATCGTGAAAAAAGTCGATGCCAAAACCCGCAGTAAAGTCGGTATCAACGAGTTGCTGCGCACCATCGATTAATCAGGTACAACAAAAAGCGGGGCTACCCCGCTTTTTTTACATCTGAAGGTGGCGAAAATAGATTTTTTCGTTAATTATTCATGGGTTATGTTGAGATCAAGGGTACCGCTATGTACGATAATCTGAAAAGTCTGGGCATTACCAATCCTGATGAAATTGATCGTTACAGCCTCCGCCAGGAAGCAAACAACGATATTTTGAAAATCTATTTTCACAAGGACAAAGGAGAGTTTTTCGCGAAGAGCGTGAAGTTCAAATACCCACGTCAACGTAAAACCGTCGTCGCTGATGGTGTCGGCCAGGGGTATAAAGAAGTTCAGGAAATCAGCCCTAACCTGCGCTACGTGATCGATGAACTCGATCAGATCTGCCAGCGCGACCGCACCGAAGTCGATCTTAAACGTAAGATCCTCGATGACCTTCGTCACCTTGAAAGCGTTGTGACTCACAAGATCAGCGAAATCGAAGCCGATCTTGAGAAATTGACCCGCAATAAGTAAAAACAAAAACGGCAACCTTGAGTTGCCGTTTTTAGTTTTTCTCACTCTCCCACTGGGAGAGTCCATCAGGCCGCATGCCACATCATCTCTGCTCATCCAGTTGCAACGCGACGTACAACAATAACCTGTCGTCGAAATTACCCAAATCCAGCCCTGTTAATTCCGAAATACGGTTGAGACGGTATTCCAGGGTATTCCGGTGAATAAACAACGCTTTCGACGTCGCCAGCGGCTGAACGTTATGACGAAACCACGCCTGCAACGTCCGACGCAGTAATCCATTATTATCCATTGCCTTCAGGCGCACTAAAGGCCGCGCCAACTCGTTGGCCTGCCAGCCACCGCGCAAGCTGTCGAGCAGCACCGGCAGCATCAAATCCTGATAAAAATACCCCCTGCTTTCCGGCATGCGCTGCTTGCCCACCATCATGGTGGTGCGCGCCGTTCGCCATGAACGGGCGATGCTGCCTGGGCCGGTAAAATAGTTGCCCAGCGCAACGCGAAAACGCAGCTGCCCGTTCTCTTTCATTCGCGCAATCAACTGCTCAACCCGACGGCGGTGATCTTCAGCATCCCAGCGGCCAAACTGATTCAGCGCGGGCTTCAGCACCACCATTTCAGTCAGCGAAACAATCGCCACCAGGTTATTACGCTCCGGCGTCGCCAGCGCGTTTTGCAGCTGTTGTAATTCCGCCATCGCGCTATCCACGCCAAGCTGGCCGCTATCGACTTCGATAACCGCCACGACACGCGGCTGATTGAGGTCAATCCCCAGACGCTGCGCCCACTCTGTCAGCGCAGGGGTATGCTCTTCGGCCTGTATCAGGTTCATCACCAGCTCTTCGCGCAGGCGGCTGTCCTGCGCCAGAAGATGCATCAGACGCGATTGTTCCAGCATCATCTCGGCGGTCATACACACCAGCTCACCGTATTTGCGCAGAGATTCTGGCTCGCCCGTCAGGCCAATGACGCCAACGATTTCCCCTTCCAGACGCAGTGGCAGGTTGATGCCCTGACGCACGCCATGCAGATGCCGCGCGACGGCATCATCAATATCGACCACGCGCCCCTGAGAAAGCACCAGCAGCGCGCCTTCGTGCAATTCACCAATACGCTCACGATCGCCGCTGCCAATGATTCGCCCACGGGCATCCATTACGTTGATATTGGTATCGATGATGCGCATGGTGCGCGCCACGATTTCCTGCGCCATTTTGGTATCAAGATGCCAGCCAGCCATGTAATCCTCCCGTGAGCAGAGCTCAAGCATAGGGAAGTTCAAAGACTGCTGCATTGTGCGAATGCACAAAGTCGGGGGAATAAGTATGGACTTGTGGGAAGGGTCACAGAAAAGAAGAAGCCCCAGCCTGATGTCAGGCTGGGGCTGAGGGGATTACTGCATCAACAGGTACAGAGTGGTATCACCACGCTGAATATTCAGCGCCAGCACGTTAGGTTTGCTGTCGAGAATTTTACGCAGTTCAGCAATATTTTTCACCGGCTGCTGGTTAGCGCCAATAATCACATCGCCTTTTTTCAGGCCGATACGGGCCGCTGGGCTGTTGGCTTTAACTTCACTCACCACCACCCCTTTATCAGCCCCTTTGTTGCTCATATCCGCACCTTCAATACCGCTGAAGATAGAGCTGGAATCGACCTGAGTCTGACTGCTCTGCTGCAGTTCAAGGTTAACGCTAACAGGTTTACCGTCGCGCAGCAGACCCAACGTCACTTTGCTGCCCACCGGCATTGAGCCGACTTCAGCGCGCAGCGCCGCAAAGCTGCTGATTGGCTTACCATTCAGGGTGGTGATCACGTCACCCGCCTTGATACCGGCTTTCGCGGCAGAGGAATTTGGCATCACCTGGCTGACAAAGGCCCCGCGCTGCGCGTCAACTTTCATTGCCTTCGCCAGTTCGGAGTTCAGTTCCGTGCCCAGAATACCCAGTTCACCGCGTTTCACCTGGCCGAATTCAACCATCTGGCTGGTCAGGTTTTTCACCATGTTACTTGGAATCGCAAAACCGATACCGATGTTGCCGCCGTCCGGTGCCAGAATCGCGGTGTTGATACCGATCAGCTCACCGTTCAGGTTAACCAGCGCACCGCCGGAGTTACCGCGGTTAATGGCCGCATCCGTCTGGATAAAGTTTTCATAGTTTTCCGCATTCAGGCCGCTACGACCCAGTGCAGAAACGATACCGGATGTCACCGTTTCACCCAGGCCGAACGGGTTACCGATGGCTACGGTATAATCACCGACGCGCAGGGCATCGGAATCAGCCAGTTTAATGGCCGTCAGGTTTTTTGGATCCTGAATCTGAATCAGAGCGATGTCAGAGCGCGGGTCTTTACCCACCACTTTGGCATCAAATTTACGCCCATCGCTCAACTGTACTTTGATGGTGCTGGCGTTATCGACAACGTGGTTATTGGTGACGACATAGCCTTTCGCCGCGTCAATAATCACGCCCGATCCCAGCGCCATGAATTTTTGCTGCTGACCGCCACCGTTACCGCCAGGGGTGTCATCGCCCGCACCACCGCCCTGACAGAACGGTGAGCTCTGGAATGGTGAGCCGTCCTGGCAGAACGGTGAATTATCGCCAAAGAACTGCTGGAAGTTGCGCGGCATGCGCGGCGTATTAACGGTTGTGCTTCCCTCAACGTTAATACTCACCACCGATGGCATCACTTTCTCAAGCATCGGGGCCAGGCTTGGCATCTGCTGCGCGGTTGTGACCGAAGATGCGGTCTCGGCTGCGCTTGCAGACAGAGGAGACAACGCTAAACCTAAACTCAATGCGAGTGCACTCATTGCTAATGTTGTTTTTTTCATGTTCTCAATCTCGATTAACAGATTACGCAAAATTGCTGTGTACATCAGATTCGTTTTCAGCGCCTAAGTTCCGGGATTAAGTTTCTGGAAAAAGTAAAAATTTATTGGCCGTCTTTACAAAACTCATCAGTTATTCCACAGCCATCAGACGACGGTATTCATCCCATGCATACAAATCTGTCATTCCGCTGATATAGTCCTGAATAAGCCGACAGCGATAATAATATTCCATCACTGGCCACTGTGCAGTGGTGCGATCAATTTTACTCACGGCCTCGACATAGGCAAGACGATGGCGGGTCGAGAGTTTATGTAATAGCCGCGTTTCAATCGGCAGGCGTTTCATTAGATCTGTTTCGACCAGTTCAGTAAATTCCTCTACAGATAATTTCAGCAGCGGCTGATAAATATCCAGCAGACCGCTGATCACCCGGTAGCCTTGTAATTCCAGCTGTTCCACATCCGGGTGGCTAAACACATGGCGGATAGCGACATTCTTATACAACTCAAGCAGTTGACTGAAACTGCTGTCGTCCTCAAGCAACGCATGATTAAAGTCGCCAGAGAAAATAGCGGGCAGATTGTCGATAAAACGCGCAGCGGAATACGGCACCAGTTTATTTAACGTGTTAACGCGCAAATACATAAAGAACTGATCTTCGGTGCTACGACTGAGGGTATTTGAACGCGATTTATCCCAGGCGTTTTCCACCACCTGAGAAAACAATGAACCTTTTTCGTGGGTGCCCCAGGCATCATAAAGATGCTGATAAAGTTCCTCGACGCTGAATATTCTTTTCTCTACGGCGTCTTCCAGATCGGCCACGCAATAGGAAATGTCATCGGCAGCTTCCATAATCCAGGTCAATGGAAAACGGCCGTGAGGTGTCAGTGAAAGTTCCTTACGCAGTCGTTCAATATAGGCTTCTTCAGACAAATAATAGCCGGGCTTTTTCATTAAATAACTGTGAGACGCGGGCGGTTCCCCCATCCACCATGCCGGACGGGTGTATTTCAGGATGCAACCCACCTGCGCCCAGGTCAGGTTCATCCGCATCAGGGAGTGCACCAGCCTGATCCCCTGCGCATTGCCTTCAAACTGACACAGATCCTGACGCACTTTGCGCCGCAGATCGTTTAGTGGCTCTTCGCCCTCGCGCAAGCGTAAATCCCGGACGATACAGCGATCGTCGCTTTGCGGTTGGCTGGCAGCGTCCAGCGGGAACAACCGCTGTTTGAACCAATCGTTAATCGCCGCTTCACCAAAATGACCAAACGGCGGGTTGCCGATGTCATGCATCAGACACGCCATCTCAACGATGCTCTCGAACGGGCCGGTCAATTCATCCAGACCGTACGTTTCCAGTAAGCGCTGTTCTTTCAGGCGGCTTAAAATCTCTTTGGCGATATAGCGCCCCACCTGCTGAACTTCCATAGAGTGGGTCAGCCGCGTACGAACGGCTGCATTACGCTCCAGCGGGAACACCTGGGTTTTTTGCTGCAAGCGGCGGATGGCAGGAGAGTTAATGATGCGCCCGCGATCGCTTTCGAAGATCCGCAGGATCTCATGCTCGCTCTTGCTCCCCTGTGGGGATCGGAATCGACGATGCCAGTTAATTTTGTTGCGAAAATCGATTGGTGCCATGTGCTCCCCCGCGTGAGAATGCGTTTCCCCTTAAGCGCATGATAGACTATGCATCTTAACAAGGCACATCGCGAGTAAATCTATGAAAATCGGCATTATTGGTGCAATGGAAGAAGAAGTTACGCTGCTGCGTGACAAAATTGAGAACTGTCAGACTCTGTCTCTGGGCGGCTGTGAAATCTATACCGGCCAGTTGAACGGCACTGACGTGGCTCTGCTGAAATCAGGCATCGGTAAAGTCGCTGCCGCGCTGGGCGCGACGCTGCTGCTGGAGCGCTGCAAACCTGACGTGATCATCAACACCGGTTCTGCAGGCGGTCTGGCTCCGTCCCTGAAAGTGGGCGATATCGTGGTCTCTGATGAAGCACGCTATCACGACGCCGATGTGACCGCGTTTGGCTACGAATACGGCCAGCTTCCGGGCTGTCCGGCTGGTTTTAAAGCCGACGACAATCTGATTGCCGCCGCTGAAAGCTGCATCGCTGAGCTCAACCTGAACGCCGTGCGCGGCCTGATTGTCAGCGGCGACGCTTTCATCAACGGTTCCGTGGGCCTGGCGAAAATCCGTCACAACTTCCCAAATGCCATTGCAGTGGAAATGGAAGCGACGGCCATTGCGCACGTCTGCCATAACTTCAGCGTGCCGTTCGTCGTCGTTCGCGCCATCTCTGACGTGGCCGATCAACAGTCTCATCTGAGCTTTGACGAGTTCCTGGCCGTTGCTGCTAAGCAGTCCACGATTATGGTCGAAACCCTGGTGCAGAAACTGGCGCGTGGCTAAGTTTTTAGGGGCGCTGGTCGCCCTGTGTCTGCTCTCACCGGCGTGGCTTCTGGCCGCGCCGCGTGTGATTACCCTCTCCCCTGCCAATACTGAACTGGCTTTTGCCGCGGGGATAACACCCGTTGCGGTCAGCAGTTTTTCTGACTATCCCCCCGAAGCAAAAAAACTCGAGCAGATCTCCACCTGGCAAGGCATGAATCTTGAACGCATCGTCGCGCTGAAGCCGGATCTGGTCCTCGCATGGCGCGGCGGAAACGCAGAGCGGCAGGTCAATCAACTCACTTCACTTGGCATAAAGGTGATGTGGATTGATGCCATCAGCATTGAGCAGGTCGCTCAGGCGCTACAGGATCTTGCGCCTTACAGCCCGACACCTCAAAAAGCCAAACAGGCCGCGCAACAGTTGCTGAAAGAGTATGCGGTTCTGAAAGCCCGCTATGACACGCCCGTCAAAAAACGCGTGTTCCTCCAGTTTGGCAATCAGCCGCTGTTCACCACCGGAAAAGGCTCGATTCAAAATCAGGTACTGGAAGTGTGTGGCGGTGAAAATATCTTTGCAGCGAGCCGCGTTCCCTGGCCGCAGGTGAGCCGTGAACAGGTGCTGGCGCGCCAGCCGCAGGCCATCGTCGTGGCGGGCAATGCGAGCGAGATCCCTAAAATTGAACAATTCTGGCAAAGCCAGCTAAAAATTCCGGTTATCGCCCTGCACAGTGACTGGTTTGAACGCGCAAGCCCGCGTATTATCCTCGCCGCAAAACAACTCTGCTCTGCGTTGTCGCAGAGCCATTAATATAGCCCCTGGTCATTTTAGGACTCGACGATGCTCGTTTATTGGCTGGATATCCTTGGCACCGCCGTCTTTGCTATCTCTGGCGTGCTGCTTGCAGGCAAACTGCGCATGGACCCGTTTGGCGTGCTGGTGCTCGGTGTGGTAACGGCGGTAGGCGGTGGAACGATCCGCGATATGGCGCTCGATCACGGCCCGGTGTTTTGGGTGAGAGATCCCACCGATCTGGTGGTGGCGATGGTCACCTGTCTGCTAACCATCGTGCTGGTGCGTCAGCCTCGCCGTTTACCCAAGTGGATCCTCCCGGTACTGGATGCCGTCGGATTGGCGGTGTTTGTCGGTATTGGTGTTAATAAGGCATTTATGGCGGGTACGGGTCCAATGGTCGCAATTTGTATGGGCGTATTGACGGGCGTCGGTGGAGGGATTATCCGCGATATCCTGGCGCGTGAAGTGCCGATGATTCTGCGCACCGAAATCTACGCCACGGCCTGTATTATCGGCGGGATCGTCCACGCCACGGCGTTTTATACCTTTGGCGTTGAGCTCGAAACCGCAGCGATGATCGGCATGGTGGTAACGTTGGCGATTCGTCTGGCGGCGATACGCTGGCACTTAAAATTGCCGACGTTTGCGCTCGATGAGAATGGAAGGTAAAAGCAAAACGGCAACCCACGGTTGCCATTTTTAATGTTTTCTCTCTCTCCCTGCAGGAGAGAGTTAGAGTATCAGACTGCTTTTCGTGTTTCTCTCTCTCCCTGCAGGAGAGAGTTAGAGTATCAGACCGCTTTTCGTGTTTCTCTCTCTCCCTGCAGGAGAGAGTTAGAGTATCAGACCGCTTTTCGTGTTTCTCCCTCTCCCGTGGGAGAGGGTCGGGGTGAGGGCATCAGACCGCACCCCGAAGCAAAACCATTAGATGCTGAAGGAAGAACCGCAGCCGCAGGTGCTTTTCGCGTTCGGGTTGGTCACCACAAAGCGTGAACCTTCCAGCCCTTCGGTGTAATCCACCGCGCCGCCCACCAGATATTGCAGGCTCATTGGGTCAACAACCAGCGCAACGCCCTGCTTCTCGATGGTCATATCCCCATCGTTGATCTGATCGTCAAAGGTAAAACCGTACTGGAAGCCGCTGCAACCGCCGCCAGTAATATACACTCGCAGTTTCAGCTCCGGATTATTTTCATCGGCAATCAGGACTTTCACTTTTTTGGCTGCTGCTTCAGTAAATTGCAACGGCAGCGCTACGTCATCACTCATTTTTTGCTCCCATGAATACTGCTATTGAGTAAAAATCACCCAATTCATATTTTCATTATCTAATACCCTGGTAATTCATTCAAGTATTCTGCTTCACGGCAAGCTCTGCCTCCTGCTTCGCCAGGGTGCGGGCAAGAATCGTGGAGTATAGCGGCTTTCCGCCCAGGAATTGGGCTAATAGTGTCGCGCCGAGGCAGGTAATGATCATTGGCAAAATGAGCTGATAATTGTCCGTCATTTCCAGAACCAGCAAAATGCCGGTCAACGGTGCCCGCAATGACGCGGCCAGCAGCGCCCCCATTCCGGCAATGGCAAACGTACCCGCTTCAAGATGATACGCCGGGAAACCCACTGCCGCCGCCATGCCAAACGCCGTACCGAGCAGCGTCCCTAATGCCAGCATAGGCGCGAAAATCCCGCCCGGTGCACCAGACGAAAAGCACAGCAGCGTGGTTATCACGCGAGTGAAAAACAGAAATAGCAGCATCCCGATGCTGAAATTCCCCGCCGCCGCGATGGGGATCAAACTGAATCCGCCGCCAGACGTCTCGGGTTCGATAACGCCCAACACGCCGCACATCCCGCCGAGCAGTCCGCCCACCAGCACCCACTTTGTCATATTGCCGCCGTGAATACGCTGGAACAGATCCTGAGTGCGCAGAATCAGCGTGTTAAATAGCGGTCCGACAACGCCAAAAATCATGCCCAGGATCAGATACAGCCAAAGCGTGTTGACCGGCGCATTGGTGAATTTCCCCACCTCAATCACTGCGCCTTCGCCGTTGAAAATGCGAAACACGATGCTCGACATGATCACGCCCGTGAAGACCGCTTTGATCGAGATAAGGTTGTAGCGAAACTGCGGGCGCATCTCTTCGATAATAAACAAGATCCCGGCCAGCGGCGCGTTAAACGCGGCGGAAAGACCCGCGGCGGCCCCCGTCGCAAGCAGCGTGTGCTGCGCTTCGCCGCTGCGCATACGGAAAATATCCGCCACCATGCGCCCGATATTGCCGCCCAGTTGCACCGTTGGGCCTTCGCGACCCAGCACCATTCCCGCGCCGAGCGTGCCCATCCCGCCAAGGAATTTGACTGGGATAACCCGCCACCAGCGAACCGGGCGCAGCTCTTCCAGCGCGCCCTCGATTTCCGGGATTCCGGAGCCGCCCGCTTCCGGCGCAAATTTCCGCACCAGAAAATAGCCCACCATCGCCAGCAGCGCCGATAATCCAAAAGCCAGCGGCCACACCAGCCACGGGTGATCCGCTGTTGTCGCCAACGTGCCGATACGCCAGTTAAGTATGACGTTAACGGCTTTCTCGAACGCAATACCCACCAGCCCCGCGAGCGTGCCGACGACCGCCGCCATAATCAGGATCATCAGCGGCGTTTTGTCACGATTGAGCAGGCGTCGGACGCTTATCCGGCGGCGCACGCGAGCCAATTGCTGTTCTTCAAATGAGGAATTGTTTGCTGTCATCACCAATTCTTATATTGATCATACAAATATTTGAGGGGATTTTAATGCGCCTGACACCGCACGTCGCCTGAAAAATCCTTAACGTTTGTTCTGTATCATTTGGGCAAAAATTTTATAACCATCCGCGAATCACTTAGAATAGCTGGCTTACCCTTTTTCTACGAACCAGGAACACGCTATGAGCAAGTCTGAAAACCTGTACAGCGCAGCACGTGAGCTTATCCCGGGCGGCGTAAACTCTCCCGTTCGCGCCTTTACCGGCGTCGGTGGAACGCCGCTGTTTATTGAACGTGCAGACGGCGCGTTTCTGTACGATGTCGATGGCAAAGCCTATATCGATTATGTCGGTTCCTGGGGTCCGATGGTGCTCGGCCACAACCACCCCACCATCCGCAACGCAGTGATTGAAGCCGCGCAGCGCGGGTTAAGTTTTGGGGCACCTACCGAAATGGAAGTCAAAATGGCGGAACTGGTGACAGAACTGGTCCCGACCATGGATATGGTGCGCATGGTGAACTCCGGTACGGAGGCGACCATGAGCGCCATCCGTCTGGCGCGTGGTTTTACCGGACGCGACAAAATCATCAAGTTTGAAGGCTGCTATCACGGCCACGCTGACTGTCTGCTGGTCAAAGCCGGTTCTGGTGCTCTGACGCTCGGCCAGCCGAACTCGCCGGGCGTCCCGGCGGATTTTGCGAAGCACACGCTCACCTGCACCTATAACGATCTCGACACCGTGCGCGCGGCCTTTGAGCAATATCCGCAAGAGGTGGCCTGCATCATCGTTGAGCCTGTCGCGGGCAACATGAACTGTATTCCGCCACAACCCGATTTCCTGCCGGGCCTGCGTGCGCTGTGTGACGAATTCGGCGCGCTGCTGATTATCGACGAAGTGATGACCGGTTTCCGCGTCGCGCTGGCGGGTGCACAGTCTTATTACGATGTGGTGCCTGACCTGACTTGCCTTGGCAAAATCATCGGCGGCGGTATGCCGGTGGGCGCATTTGGCGGGCGTAAAGATGTGATGGAAGCGCTGGCACCGACCGGTCCGGTTTACCAGGCCGGTACGCTGTCTGGTAACCCCATCGCCATGGCTGCCGGTTTTGCCTGCCTGACCGAAGTGGCGCAGCCTGGCATTCACGAAACCCTGACCGATCTGACCGCCCAACTGGCCAACGGCCTGCTGGAAGCTGCGGAAGAAACGGGTGTTCCGCTGGTGGTGAACCACGTTGGCGGCATGTTCGGGATCTTCTTCACCGATGCCAAAACCGTGACCTGCTATCAGGACGTGGTGAAGTGCGACGTTGAGCGCTTCAAGCGCTTCTTCCATCTGATGCTGGAAGAAGGTGTGTATCTGGCGCCGTCCGCGTTCGAAGCGGGCTTTATGTCCGTGGCGCACAGTGTGGAAGACATCAACAAAACCATCGATGCAGCGCGTAAGGTGTTTGCGAAGCTTTAAGTCGTGTGCGGCCTGATGCCCTCACCCCAACCCTCTCCCACGGGAGAGGGCGCAAAGACCAAAACGGCAACCCAGAGGTTGCCGTTTGCTTTTACCCTGTGCGGCTTGATGCCCTCACCCCAACCCTCTCCCACCGGGAGAGGGAGCAAAGACTAAAACGGCAACCCAGAGGTTGCCGTTTGCTTTTATTACCGACTCTGCTTTCTCAACAGATAAATAAAGTACGGCGCACCGATAAAGGTCGACAGCAGCCCTGCGGGAATCTGATACGGGAACAGCACCATTCTGCCCAGCCAGTCCGCTATCACCAGCATCATCCCCCCCGTTAGCGCCGACATCACGATAAACGGCATCGTACGACGGAAGCCCATCATGCGCGCAATATGCGGCGCCATCAGGCCAATAAAGCTCAACGGACCGATTGTCATGGTTGCGACTGCCGTCAGA
Source organism: Enterobacter sp. 638 (assembly GCF_000016325.1). NCBI lineage: Bacteria > Pseudomonadati > Pseudomonadota > Gammaproteobacteria > Enterobacterales > Enterobacteriaceae > Enterobacter > Enterobacter sp. 638. Next base: position 789,708 of record NC_009436.1, on the reverse strand, counting down.
CAGGCCGCCAGCAACAGTAGCCCCACGCGTGATGGCGTCAGCGCGACGCCCACGGCACGCGCGGTTTCACCGCCCAGCGGCAAAATGGTCATCCAGCGACGGCAGAGCGGCGTCACCGCCAGCAGCAACAGCATCGCCACGCCGGAATGAACCACCTGAGCGCCCGTGGCGTTATACGTCGAACCTGAAATCCACGTCAGGATCTGTGCCATGCGCGGATCGCCGCTAGCCTGCAACATCATCAGCAGCATGGTAAACGCGGTACTCAGCGCCATCCCCGCCAGCAACATGCGATGCGGCGAAAAACCGCCACGCCCCGCCGCGATCATGATAATGAAAAGCGTCGCCGCCGCACCGAGACTGCCCGCTGGCATCAGCCAGCCAAAGGCATCGCCCGGCACAAAGAACAGCATCAACACCACGCCAAACGCCGCGCCGGAGCTGATCCCTAGCACTTCCGGGCTCGCCATCGGGTTGCCGGTTAAACGCTGAATAATACAGCCCGCAACGGCCAGCATGACGCCCGCAATCAGCGCGGAGGAGATGCGCGGCCAGCGCCACTGCGCCAGTTCGTTGAGCAGTGAACCGCTTGCCCAATGCCAGCCGCTGGCATCGCGTCCCAGAGACAGTGCCAGCCAGCAGACGAGAATCAGCACGCAGACACCCGTCAGGGAAAACCACAGGATGTGCTGGCGCTCAGCATAAACTTTGTCCCCGGCATCCATCGCCGGAGCGCTCATGCTGCGAAGACGCGGCAGCAGCCAGAGCAGAAGCGGCGCACCAATCAGCGCCGTGACGGACCCGGTCGAAACTTCCATCCAGACACGTGCCAGCCAAAGAATAATTTGGTCAGAAAGCCAGAGGATCAGCGCCCCAATCAGCGGAGCCAGTATCAGTCGCGCCAGCAATCGGCGCGCGCCGAGCATTTTCGCCAGCAGCGGCGCAAACAGCCCGATAAAGCCGATAATCCCGACGGCGTTGACCAGCAGCGCACTGATCACAATCGCCAGCGTCAGGGCCCCCAGTCGAGCCAGCGACAGCGCCAGGCCGAGATTGCGCGCCACGCCGTCATCCAGCCCCATCAGCGTCAGCGGACGCAGCAACAGCAAGGTCAGCAGCACGCCGCCGAGCAGCTGTGGCCACAGGCGTTGCACGATGCTCCAGTCGGTTTGCGTCAGCGTTCCGGTGCTCCAGAGGAACATGCTTTGCAGTTCGTCGTGATGGAACAGTACCAGCAGCTGATTGATCGCCCCGCAGTACAGACTTACCACCAGGCCTGCCAGAATCAGCGTGACCGGAGAGAGACGTTTACCCCAGGCGACGCCAAATACCAGCGCACCCACGATGCACGCGCCCGCCAGCGCGGCAAACTGACTGGTTAACGCGCCAGGCAGCGCCCACAGCGTGGTGATCGTGATCCCAAGCTGTGCGCCGGTGGCGACGCCAAGCGTGGTCGGCTCGGCCAGCGGATTGCGTAATACCTGCTGGAAAAGCACGCCGACAAGACCCAGACCTGCGCCGACCAGCAACGAAATCGCCAGCCGCGGCAGCAGGCTGTAGTGGAAAATCATCTGCTGGATATTGTCGATATCCGGAACGGAAATCGCCTGCCCCCACTGCCCGCGCGGCAGCGCAATCGACAGATTTGACCAGGTCAGAAGCAGCGCGACGATGAAGACGACGCTCAGCAGGATCGCAGGGAAAAGAGCGAAACGCGATTTCATGCTTTGCCTCCGAGCGCGGCGTCAAGTACGCGGGCGAAGTGCATCGCAGAGAGCGTCGCACCGTAGAACCACACCGCTGGCGCACGCTGGAAACGCTGCTCGCGCACAAACGGCATGGCCTGCCACAGCGGCGTCGCCATCAGGGTTTGCATTTCACGCTCATTACCATGATCAAAACAGAGTACGTCCACATCGCGGAACTGCGCCAGACGATCGATACCGATCGCGGTACTGCCCCAGAAGGTCATCTCGCCTTCCCACGCATTCGGGATCCCGTAACGATCGAGCACTTCCTGGAACAGGCAGTTTTTGCCAAACACCAGCATATGCCGCGCGTCGAGCAGCGTGACCATCAGTAGCGGCCGATCACCACGACTGGCAAAGCGCGGTTTTAAGGCGTCGATAGTGCTGTCGAAATGATCGAGATGCGCTTTCGCCGCCGCCTCTAAATCCAGAAGCTGCGCCATTTCGGACAGGGAGTGACGCGCCATGGTCAGCGGTTTTTTACCGTCGCTGAACGCGAAACCGCGGCCCGGCGCGATGCGTGCCAGCGTCTCAGGAGACGGACCGTAGCCCGCGGACCAGACCAAATAAGACGGTTTCATCTGGGTCAGCAGTTCAAGATTAGGTTCGGTTCGCAAACCGATATCGATCACCGAGTCCGGGATTTTCGGCTCGTTGACCCACAGATTGTAATTGGGGATGTCCGCTACGCCGTACGGCGTGATGCCTAGCGCCAGCAGCAGTTCAACCGGTAGCCACTCCAGCGCCACGATTCGGTGCGGGTTGATGGCGGCGTGAGCGGTGCCCATTTTCAGCAGCAGTGGCGAAAGCGCCATGGCCGTCAGTAAGCGACGACGACTTATCATAGGATCCCGCATCAGTACACAAAGCTCACCGGTGCAGCGCCTGCCGGATGTGGCAGAATACCCATCGGAATGCCGTAAATCAGCTCCAGGGTTTCGCTGCACATCAGCTCAGATGGCGTGCCCTGGGCGATCATTTCCCCGCCGCGCAGCGCCACCAGATAGTCGCAGTAGCGAGCGGCCATGTTGATATCATGCAGAACCGCAATCACCGTCAGACCTTTTTGCTGGCTGAGGCGATGGATTAACGCCAGGACATCCACCTGGTGCGCGATATCCAGCGCGGAAGTCGGTTCATCAAGCAGCAGACAGTTGCTGTCCTGCGCCACCAACATCGCGATCCACGCCCGCTGACGCTCGCCGCCGGACAAACTATCAACCAGACGATGCGCGAGCGGTTTTAAGCCCACGAGCGTGATCGCCTCTTCCACTTTTTCTCTGTCAGCCACGCCGAAACGCCCGAGCGCACCGTGCCACGGATAACGCCCAATCGCCACCAGCTCGCGCACGGTCATCCCTTCAGCCTGCGGCAGTTGCTGCGGAAGATAGGCCACTTTGCGGGCAAACGCCTTGCTGTTCCAGCTGTCGAGCGGCTGTCCATCAAGCAGGATATCCCCCTCTGACGGCGGCTGATGTCGACCCAGCATTTTGAGCAATGTGGATTTACCCGAACCGTTGTGGCCAATAAGACCAGTCACTTTGCCAACAGGGAACGTCAGGGAGAGCGGATGCAGCAAGGTGCGTCCGGGTACGCGGAAGGAAGTGTTATCGAGCGTAAAGGTGGTATCGGATTGCGAGTTTTTATCCTGCATTGTGGCCAACGTCAACGTGTTAAAGGGCACGGCGAACCGTGCCCGAAGAGAGATTAGAAGCGGAAGGTCGCGGTAGCAACAACCTGACGTTCAGCACCCCAGAAACAGCCGTAGGTGTTAAAGCAGCTGGCGACGTATTCACGATCGAGCAGGTTGTTCACGTGAAGCGCCACGTTAGAGCCTGCCATACCCACGCGCGCCAGATCGTATCGGATCAACGCATCCACCACGGTATAGCTACCCACTTTGAAGGAGTTCGCCGGATCGCCATAGCTTGAGCCAGTTAAGCGTCCGCCAGTACCCAACGTCAGGCCAGACAATGCGCCATCATAGAAGGTGTAATCACCCCACAGGGACGCCATGTGTTTCGGCACCTGCGCTGGCGTGTTGCCTTTGTAATTGGTGTCAGTGGTGTATTCCGCATCGGTGTAGGTATAAGAACCGACGATATTGACGCTGGCAGACAGTGCCGCTTTGGCTTCGAATTCAAAGCCACGCGCACGAATTTCACCGCCTTCAACCGAGAAGAACGAGCCCGCAGGATCGGCCATCAGGTTGTTGGTTTTGGTAAGCTGATACACCGCACCGGTCAGCACAATCGGACGATCTTCAGGTACGTACTTCACGCCAGCTTCGTACTGTTTACCCTTAGAAGGTGAGAACAGTTTACCTTGAGCATCGGTCTGAGAAGCGGGTTCGAACGATTCGCTGTAGCTGAAGTAAGGGGTTACGCCGTTATCAAACAGGTAGTTAACGCCGCCACGCCAGGTGAACTGAGTGTCATCACGTTTTGAGGTTGTATTCGCAACGCGGTTGTAGGATTCCTGATCGGCCCAGTCATAGCGACCACCCAGCGTCACCAGCACTTTGTCCCACTGCGCTTGATCCTGAACATACAGGCCCGTTTGTTTTTGACGGTTAAGGATCTGATAAGCGCCAGAGTTTGCCGGATCTTTTGAACCGAAATCAAAATCGCTATACACCGGATTGTAGAGATCCAGCAACGGTACGGAGTCGTCGTAGCCAAACCATGAGTTGATATCATTGCGCATGCGCATAAAGTCAACGCCGGTCAGCAAGACGTGATCCACCGCACCAGTAGCAAACTTACTCTGCAACTGCGTATCAACGGTGAGGTTTTGCAGCTTTTCATTGTCGACAACGTACTTACGCGCCAGATAATGGCCTTTATCCGCAGGTGCTAGAGCCGCACATTGCTTGCTGTAGACGTTCGCCGGATCGGAACATACGCCATAACCGTAGACACTGTTCTGCGACGTTTTATTCTCAGCAAAACGCAGGTTCTGACGCACGGTAAAGGTATCGTTGAATTCGTGGTCGAAGCTATATCCCACCATTTTCTGGTTACGGGAATAGGTGTTGTTCTTCGCACCTTCATTGAAATCAGTTGGCAGACGATCGCCATTTGGCAGCGGATCGACCGTTCCCTCTTTCGGCAACCAGCCGTAGTAGCCTGTTTCAGGCTCATTCTGGAAGTAAGAGAGGAAGGTGAACGTCGTCTTATCACTAGGACGCCATGAGAAAGACGGTGCGATTGTGTAACGCTGCTCTTCTGCACGTTCCTGCTGCGCATTGTTAGAACGCGCCACGCCCGTTAAGCGATAAGAGTAAACACCGTCATCGTCAATCGCATCGCTGAAGTCAAAACCGGTCTGGAACAGACTATCCGTGCCGACTTTGAACTGGATCTCTTTCAGCGGTTCCGTCGTCGGACGCTTACTGACCATGTTCAACAAACCGCCGGGGCTGCTTTTTCCGTACAGAACGGAAACCGGGCCGCGCATGATTTCGGCGCGTTCAATCATATAAGGGTCGATCACCGCGTCGTTATAGAAGTTGCCCTGCATCTTCATACCGTCGAGGTAGTTATTCTGGCTCTGACCATCAGCCGCAAATCCGCGAATAATTAGATAGTCATAGGTATTGGACGCACCGCGGGTGCCAACGGCTACCCCTGGCGTATAGCTCAGCGCTTCTTTAACTGATCTAGGCTGATGCAGCGCCATCTCTTCGGCGGTCACGACTGAAATAGACTGCGGCACCTTTTGAATAGGCGTGTCCGTTTTGGTCCCAGTCGCCGATTGTCTTGCCGCGATAGTCGCCGCAGGACCCCAGGCGCTTTCCTGCGCAGCCGGTGCCGCCGTGACGGTGATAGTTTCTTCTTTAGGGGTATCTGCTGCATGTGCAAAAACAGACATGCCACTTACCGCTGTGGCTACAACGACTGCGATTTTACGCAGCGAAGCATTCATTGGCTGAGCAGTTTTAAGCGCCATTGGTATATCTCTGATGAAAGAGTGAATGATAACGTAAACGAGAATTATTATTATGACCGCAGAATAATATGCGAAACGCTGGCGGCATAGCAAGCAATATGCGGCCCTACAAGAATTGAGGGTTTAAGAATTAAACAAGTAGAAACGCAGGGTTACGCTGAGATGAAATTTAGGTTAGAGGAATGTATGGCGGAAGTGAAAAAATCCCCCTCACTGCGGAGGGGGATGAGCATGATTAATTGCTGCCGAACATATCTTTGATCCAGCCCGCGACGCCGTCGCTGTCTTTCTTCTCATTCTGCTGCTGCGGCTGTTGTTGCTGCGGCTGCTGAGGTTGCGAAGGCTGCTCAAACGGATTGCCCGTCGGTTGCTGCGTTGGGTTTTGCTGGCACAGCGAATCCGGGTCAGTCGTCCAGACAGGCAAGGCGCGCACCCCGCCGCCGCACACGAAGTTACCAGCATCATCCACGCCCATATCGACGATATCTTCTGGCGCAGTCAGGTTCAGAGGAACCGGAGACTGATTAGCCAGATAGCGCTGATAAATCGACATCGCCCCGCTCGCACCGTACAGCTTGGTCGGCTGGTTGTTATCGCGGCCAACCCAGGTGATCACCACTTCGCGCCCGTCAATCCCGGCAAACCAGGTATCGACGTTATTGTTGGTGGTCCCGGTTTTACCCGCCAGATGCAGACCCGGATATTTCGCGCCAAGCTGGCGACCCGTACCGCGCTGCACAACCTGCTGCATGGTCCACAGCGTCATATATGCGGCCTGAGCAGGCACCGCACGCTCTGCCTGCGGGAAGCTCTGATACAGCACCGATCCGTCTTCTGCGATCACTGAACGCAGCGAAGAGAGTTGCGCACGGTTACCGCCGCTGGCGATGGTCTGGAACGCCTGCGCCACTTCGATTGGCGTCAGGTTCAACGCGCCCAGAATCATCGCAGGAACCGGATGCAGCTGATCTTTCGCCACGCCCAGCTTCTGCCAGGTATCCGTAATCGCAGGCAGACCCAGCGCCATACCAAGGTTAACGGTTGGCACGTTCATGGAACGGGTCAGCGCATCCACCAGCATCACCTGACCGCTGAACTGTTTATCATCGTTCTGCGGCGACCACACCTGGCCGTTAGGCTGGCGCAGGGCAATCGGTGCATCGGCAATCCAGGTGTTCAGTCGATACTGATTCGGCTGGCTCAGTGCGGTCAAATAGGTCGCCGGTTTTGCCAGAGAACCAATCGAACGACGCGCCTGCATCGCGCGGTTGTAGCCCGCGTATTGCGGCTCCGCGCCGCCGACCATCGCACGCACTTCACCGGTGTTACGATCGACCACCACCATCGCGGTTTCCAGATCGCTCAGCTTACGCTGCTTTTTCAGCACCGGAATGCCATCAACGGCGGCTTTCTCAGCGGCATCCTGCGCCACCGAGTCGAACGTGGTAAAGATCTTCACGCCGGAGAGATCTTTCACTTTATCGCCAAGCTTGGTTTGCAGCTCCTGACGCACCATCTGCATAAACGCAGGCTGCGGAGAGATCACCCCACCGCGCGGCTGAACGCCCAGCGGACGCGCACTCAGCATCTCGTAAAGTTCCTGATCGATAACCTGCTGTTGTTGCAGCAAACGCAGGACCAGATTACGACGCTCCAGCGCCAGTTTCGGGTTGCGCCACGGATTATAGATTGACGCGCCTTTCACCATACCTACCAGCAACGCCTGCTGATCGAGACTCAGCTCTTCCACCGGGCGACCAAAGTAATACAGGCTCGCCAGCGGGAAACCGCGAATCTCGTTATCGCCGCTCTGACCGAGATACACCTCGTTCATATACAGCTCAAGAATACGATCTTTGCTGTAGCGGGCGTCCATCAGCACGGCCATGTACGCTTCGTTAGCCTTACGCCAGTAAGAGCGCTCGCTGGAGAGGAACAGGTTTTTAACCAGCTGCTGCGTCAGGGTACTCGCCCCCTGCACCGTACGTCCGGCCGTCAGGTTCGCCAGCACCGCACGGCCAATAGAGTACAAACTCACGCCGTCGTGCTCGTAGAAGTGACGGTCTTCCGTCGCCAGCAACGTATCCACCAGCAGATCCGGGAAGCCGTTACGCGCCACAAACAGACGCTGCTCACCGTTTGGCGATGAAAGCATGGTGATCAGACGCGGATCGAGGCGGAAGAAACCGAACTGACGGTTGCTTTCGAGGTTCTCGATTGTTTCCAGATGATCGCCGTCAAAGGTCAGACGCGCGCGCACCTGCCCTTCTTTACTGTCCGGGAAATCAAACGGACGACGGATCATCTCGATGCTTTTCGCCTGCACGGTAAACTCGCCGGGACGCGTCATCTTCGTCACCTGACGATACTGTGTCGCTTCCAGCAGTTTGACCATTTCGTTCTTACTGATGGACATGTCCGGCTCAAGGTTCACCATGCGACCATACACCGCCGCAGGCAGCTGCCAGACTTTACCGTCGATACGGCTGCGGATCTTTTGATCCAGGTAGACGCCGTAAATCGCCATCAGGGCAACAAATACAATAAACAGCTTCAGCAGCAGCCAGAACCAGCCGCGTCGTCCACGAGGCTTCCGCCCTTTGCCTTTACCATTACGCGGCATGGGTTCTTGATCCTCATCATCGTCTTCATAGTCATCGTCATAATCCTCATCTCTGAGGCGACGACGGCTCACTTTTTCCTTCGCCGGACGCGCAGGTTTACCCTTACGTCCAATTGGCTCGCGGTCATTCCCCGCCATGCTTTTTCTCCGCAACTGTCAGGCGCAAGGGCCCGATTCTCTTTTCTTCCACCAGGCGGTGAAAGAAGAAATCTCTCAAAATAAACAGCAAGGCTTTCTTATCAAGAAAGCTTTTAGTGTTTTCTCCCTCTCCCCGTGGGAGAGGGCCGGGATGAGGGCATCAAGCCGCACCACTCCGCACAAACTACGAATACTTCTTCGTACGCCTTGTCGGCGCGGTATTTGCCGGATCGTCAGGCCAAACGTGCTTTGGATAGCGCCCTTTCATCTCTTTTTGCACTTCACGGTAGCTTCCAGCCCAGAACGCACTTAAATCGCGCGTAATTTGCAGCGGGCGATGCGCAGGTGATAATAGCTCAAGTACCAGCGGAACACGCCCTTCCGCGATAGATGGCGTGGCAGATTCTCCAAACATCTCCTGCATCCGCACGGCCAGCGCCGGTGGATTATCTTGATGATAACGAATGGCAATCCGACTTCCGGTCGGCACAGTGTAATGCCCAGGAAGCTCTCTATCCAGACGTTGGCGCAATGACCAGTCGAGTAAATTCTGTAACGCTGTCTTAACATCCAGAGATTTAAGCGCTTTGAGCGAATGCACACCGCTCATTTCCGGCAGCAACCACTTCTCCAGCGAGGCCAGCAGCGTTTCATCATCAACCGCAGGCCAGTCATATTCCGGCAACCACTGCGCCGCGCAGTGTAAACGCAGCCGATACTGTTCAGCCTCCGGCGTCCAGCTCAGGACGTTCAGGCCTTTATCACGAATACCGTTCAACATTGCCTGGTGCAATTCGTCCTCTGACGGTTTCGCCAGCGGTTTAACGCTTACCGTAAGTCGACCAATCTGGCTGCGGCGAAACGCCTTCAATGTGCCTTGCGCGTCATCCCACTCGACGGTATCAGACTGCTGCAAAAGCTGCGGGCAGCGGCGCGTTAGCGCGTCAATATCCACCGCCACCGCCTGCAAAATGCGCGCATCCGGAGACTGGCTGCCCTGCAACAGCAGCGGCGCGATAAGCCACTCATGGCGCGTTAAGGCGTCTTCGCTGTCCAGCATCGCGCCCATTCCGTTTGCAAGCTGATAGCGCCCGTACAGGCCGCGCCGACGGGCAATGCGATCCGGGAAAGCCTGCGCCAGCAGTTCGGCGATTTTATCGCTGTCCAGCGCCCCGCCACGACTGTTAAGCCGCTGACAAAGCCGCTGCGCGCGCTGCTGCCAGTTCGGCTGATTGCGGGAGAAAGCCAAAGCCAGATCGCTGCTCGCCCCGCGCGGCGGCTCCTCCAGAATAGCGGCGAGTTTTGCTGCCGTGGCAATCTCATCATCCCCTTTCGCGGCAATCAGCATCGCCGCCAGGCGCGGATCATTTCCCAGCGCAGCCATTTTCTGGCCGGCTGGCATTAATCGCTCGCCGTCCAGTGCGCCTAACTGCGCTAACAAGCGACGTGCCGCCGTCAGATTCACCGCAGGTGGTCGATCGAGCCAGCAGAGCTGCGCCGGATCGGGGCATCCCCACTGCAACAGTTCCATCAGCAATCCGGAAAGATCGCTTTGCAGAATTTCTGACGTACTTTGCGCGGCGGCGCGATCGGCCTGTTCCGCGCTGGTGAGATGCAAACAGATCCCCGGCTCCAGACGCCCGGCACGACCCGCGCGCTGCGTCATGGACGCCTGGCTGATACGCTGCGTCAGCAGTTTGGTCAGCCCGGTACGCGAATCAAAACTCGCCACCCGCTCCTGCGCCGTGTCGACCACCAGACGGATGCCTTCAATCGTTAAGCTGGTCTCAGCGATATTGGTCGCCAGCACCACTTTGCGCTGCCCGGCGGGCGGCGGAAGAATCGCCTTGCGTTGTTCATTCAGGGAAAGCGCGCCGTACAGCGGACACAGCACAACATCGCTGCCCACGCGCGCAGCCAGCTTTTCCTGAACGCGCTGAATTTCGCCCACGCCGGGTAAAAACAGCAGCAATGATCCGGATTCGTGGCGCAGTAATTCAGCAGTCGCGATAGCAACCACCTCGTCGAAGCGCTGATGGGAGGGCAACGTCTGATAGCGACGATCAACCGCAAACGCGCGGCCTTCGGAGGAAATGACCGGCGCATCGGGCAGGATCTGTCGCAACCGTTCGTTGTCGAGCGTGGCGGACATGATCAGCAGCTTGAGATCTTCACGCAGCCCTTGTTGCACGTCGAGCAGCAGGGCCAGTGCCAGATCAGCTTGCAGGCTGCGCTCATGGAATTCATCCAGAATCACCAGCCCCACACCGTTAAGCTCGGGATCGTTTTGCAGCATCCGGGTCAGGATCCCTTCGGTTACCACTTCCAGGCGCGTCGTCGCGCCGATGCATGTTTCAGCGCGCATACGATAACCGACCGTTTCACCGGGCTTTTCACCGAGCAGTTCGGCCAGGCGTTGCGCCACGTTACGCGCCGCCAGCCTGCGCGGTTCCAGCAGAATAATTTTCCCGGAAATATCGCCCTCTTTGAGGATCTGTAGCGGCAGCCACGTCGATTTACCCGCCCCGGTTGGCGCGTTCAGCAGGACGTGAGGGGCATGGCGTAAGGCGGCAAGAAGCTCGGGAAGTACGGCGGCGACCGGCAATGAGGACACTAACTGCTCCAGAGGGTTAACATTCGTCGGCGTACATTGTAGCATCGGCGCATATCATTACCGAGTCCCTCTGAATGTCTGAGTCGAAACGCCTGTTTTTCGCTATTGAACCGCCCGCCAAAATACAGCGGCAAATCGTCCGCTGGCGCGCCGAACATTTCCAGCCGGAAGCCGGACGTCCGGTTGCAGCGGCGAATTTACATCTGACGCTGGCCTTTTTGGGTGACGTCAGCGCGGATAAACAACAGGCGCTGGCGAAGCTTGCCGGGCGTATCGTTCAGCCAGGTTTCACACTGAATCTCGATGACGCCGGACAGTGGCTGCGCTCCCGCGTCGTTTGGCTGGGAACGCGTCAGCCGCCGCACGGATTATTGCAATTGGCCAATCTTCTGCGAGCGCAGGCGGCGCGCAGCGGGTGCTATCAAAGCCCGCAGCCGTTTCATCCTCATATCACCCTGCTGCGAAACACCAGCCATGCTGTCGCCATCCCGCCGCCAGGCTTTCACTGGACGTTTTCGGTCACAGAATTCGTGCTTTACGAATCGGTTTTCTCAAACGGACGCACACGATACACGCCGCTTCAACGCTTTGCGTTGAGCGAACAACCAAGGATTTCCGATGAAGTTTAGCCCCGCCCTGCAATCCGCCACGCTTATCCTGCGCTATAAACGCTTCCTGGCGGATGTCGTGACGCCTGCTGGTGAGCATTTGACGCTGCACTGCCCGAATACCGGCGCGATGACCGGGTGTGCGACCCCTGGCGATACGGTGTGGTACTCCACATCAGAAAATCTGAAACGCAAATATGCGCACACCTGGGAAATCACCGAGACCCAACAAGGGGCGTTTATTTGTGTGAATACCCAACGCGCAAATCAGCTGGTGAAAGAAGCTATCGCCACCCATACGATCCCGGAGTTAACCGGCTACGGTTCCATTAAAGGCGAAGTGAAATATGGCGAGGAAGGCAGCAGAATTGATTTTATGTTGCAGGCGGACGATCGCCCTGAGTGCTATATTGAAGTCAAATCAGTGACGTTAGCAGACAGGGATAATGGCTACTTTCCGGATGCGGTGACGCTACGCGGCCAAAAGCATCTGCGAGAGTTAATGAGTGTTGCGGCGACGGGGAAGCGCGCCGTATTGTTATTTGCGGTTTTGCATTCAGCCATTGAACGATTCTCCCCGGCCCGTCATATTGACCCGAAGTACGCACAATTGTTGAATGAGGCACAAAAGCAGGGGGTAGAAATTTTAGCTTATAAAGCTGAACTTTCTGCCGATAATATGACTCTGAAGTCGACTCTCCCCGTTGTGTTATAAGGGGTTAGAAGATGGCGATTTGGTGTTCTGGCCGCGTGCGCAAATACGCTTTTCCTCACAGGCTTGTCAAGTGTTACGTTTAGATAATTGCCTTACGGAAAAGCATCTGCTATTTATAGCGACCTGATTTTTCCCCCACACGGGGATCGATAGTGCGTGTTAAGGAGAAGCAACATGCAAGAAGGGCAAAACCGTAAAACATCGTCCCTGAGTATTCTCGCCATCGCTGGGGTGGAGCCATATCAAGAGAAGCCGGGCGAAGAGTATATGAATGAAGCCCAGCTGTCTCACTTCAAGCGTATTCTTGAAGCATGGCGTAATCAACTTAGGGATGAAGTCGATCGCACCGTTACCCACATGCAGGACGAAGCAGCAAACTTCCCGGACCCGGTTGACCGTGCCGCTCAGGAAGAAGAGTTCAGCCTCGAACTGCGTAACCGTGACCGCGAACGCAAGCTGATCAAGAAGATTGAGAAGACGCTGAAGAAGGTTGAAGACGAAGATTTCGGCTTCTGCGAATCCTGCGGTGTGGAAATTGGTATTCGTCGCCTTGAAGCGCGTCCGACTGCCGATCTGTGCATCGACTGCAAAACGCTGGCTGAAATCCGCGAAAAGCAGATGGCCGGTTAATTCCAGCCCTGTTATCACGATCATAAAGGCGGGAGTCTCTCCCGCCTTGTTACTTTTTGTCTGCCATGAATATGCCTCAATCAGACTATATCGGGCGCTTTGCGCCATCCCCCTCCGGTGAGCTTCACTTCGGATCGCTTATTGCCGCACTGGGCAGCTACCTGCAAGCGCGGGCAAATAACGGCATCTGGCGCGTTCGTATCGAAGATATTGATCCCCCGCGTGAAGTTCCCGGTGCTGCAGAAACCATTCTGCATCAACTGGAACATTACGGCCTGAACTGGGACGGAGATGTTCTCTGGCAATCCCAGCGCCATGACGCTTATCGCGAACACCTGGCGTGGCTGCACGCACAAGGTTTGTCATATTACTGCACCTGTACGCGCGCACGCATTCAGAGCGCAGGCGGCGTGTACGATGGCCATTGCCGACACCTGAATCTCGGTCCGGAAAATGCCGCCGTCCGTTTATTGCAGCATTCACCCGTGACGCATTTTAACGATTTGCTGCTCGGTGAAATTCACGCCGATAAACGCCTGGCGAATGAAGATTTTATTATTCACCGCCGCGATGGTTTATTTGCGTATAACCTGGCCGTAGTGGTGGATGACCATTTCCAGGGTGTGACGGAAATTGTGCGCGGCGCCGATCTGATTGAGCCGACGGTGCGTCAAATTTCACTGTATAACGTCTTCGGCTGGGACGTGCCGGATTATATTCATCTGCCGCTGGCATTGAATGCACAAGGGAATAAACTCTCGAAACAGAATCACGCGCCTGCACTGCCAAATGGCGATCCGCGGCCAGTTTTGATCGACGCATTGCGATTTCTAAATCAGAATGTCACAAGCGAATGGCAGGATTTTGGTCTTGATGAATTACTGGAAACAGCCATTGATAATTGGGTGCTTTCGGCGGTGCCTAAAATCCAGCATTCTCAAACGCATCTTGCTGAGCTATGATTAGCCGCTTTTTTCATAACAAAACACACTACGAGGTGTACTATTTTTACTCGAGTTGCTAATTTTTGCCGTAAGGTGCTAAGCCGCGATGAAAGCGTAGCGAATGACGCTATTGCTCAATCCCATATGTCGGTTATTCCGCGCGAGCAGCACACTATTTCCCGCAAAGATATCAGTGAAAATGCCCTCAAGGTGCTCTATCGTCTGAATAAAGCAGGCTATGAGGCCTATCTCGTGGGCGGTGGGGTTCGCGATTTACTGCTCGGCCAAAAACCAAAAGATTTTGACGTGACGACCAGCGCCACGCCTGAACAGGTGCGCAAGTTATTCCGTAACTGCCGTCTGGTGGGCCGCCGTTTCCGTCTGGCTCACGTCATGTTTGGCCCCGAAATCATCGAAGTGGCGACCTTCCGTGGTCATCACGAAGCAGGCGCGCCAGCGGATCGCACCACCTCGCAGCGCGGCCAGAACGGCATGCTGCTGCGCGACAATATCTTTGGTTCTATCGAAGAAGATGCCCAGCGTCGCGATTTCACCATCAACAGCCTTTACTACAGCGTGGCCGATTTTTCGGTGCGTGATTTCGTGGGCGGCGTACAGGATCTGAAAGAGGGCGTGATTCGTCTGATTGGTAATCCTGAAACGCGCTACCGCGAAGATCCGGTGCGCATGCTGCGCGCCGTGCGTTTCGCCGCCAAGCTGAATATGCAAATCAGCGCCGAAACGGCAGAACCGATCCCACGTCTGGCGACGCTCATCAACGATGTGCCTCCTGCGCGTCTCTTTGAAGAAGTGCTGAAGTTACTCCAGGCGGGTTATGGTTACGAAACCTATAAACTGCTGCGTGAAAATAGCCTGTTCCAGCCGCTGTTCCCGTCCATCGTTCGCTACTTTACCGAAAGCGGTGATAGCCCGATGGAGCGCATGATTGCACAGGTGCTGAAAAATACTGACACCCGCCTTCACAATGATATGCGCGTTAACCCGGCGTTCCTGTTTGCGGCCATGTTCTGGTATCCGCTGCTGGAAACCGCGCAGAAAATTGCCCAGGAAAGCGGACTGGCTTATTACGATGCCTTTGCGCTTGCCGCGAATGATGTGCTCGACGAAGCCTGTCGTACTCTGGCGATCCCGAAACGCATCACCACGCTGGTGCGTGATATCTGGCAGCTGCAGTTGCGTATGTCTCGCCGTCAGGGCAAGCGCGCCTGGAAGCTGATGGAGCACCCTAAATTCCGCGCCGCGTACGATCTGCTGGCGCTGCGTGCTGAGATCGAAAATAACAAAGAGCTGCAAAGTCTGGTGCAGTGGTGGGGTGAGTTCCAGGTCTCCGCGCCGCCGGAACAAAAAGGGATGCTCACCAATCTCGACGAAGAGCCGGAACCGCGCCGTCGTCATCGCCGCCCACGCAAGCGCGCACCGCGCCAGGGCAGTGCATGACCCTCGCTTACATCGCCATCGGCAGCAATCTGGCCTCTCCGCTGGAGCAGGTTAATGCTGCCGTTCAGGCGCTGGCTGATATCCCACAGAGCCGCGTGATGGCGGTTTCTGCGTATTACCGCACGCCGCCGCTGGGCCCACAGGATCAACCCGATTACCTGAATGCGGCCGTGGTGCTGGACACCGCCCTTGACGCCGAAACGCTGCTGGATAACACCCAGCGCATTGAGCTACAGCAGGGGCGTGTCCGTAAAGATGAACGTTGGGGACCGCGCACGCTGGATCTCGACATCATGCTTTTTGGCGATGAGATTATTCAGACCGAACGCCTGACCGTCCCGCATTACGACATGAAAAATCGTGGATTTATGCTCTGGCCGCTGTTTGAAGTCGCCCCTGCACTCACCTTCCCCGACGGCACCTCATTACAGGCCGTATTGCAGCAGCTCAACGCAAAAAAACCCGAGCTCTGGTAATCCTCTTTTTCTGCCGATTCGCCATCCTGAGTTTGTGATTAATCGGTTGCCTAAAATCATTGTTCCCCCGAATGTTACTGTTAGAATGCGCAAAGAATCGCTTTGGGCCATCAGGAAACATTATGAAACCAACCACCATCTCCTTACTGCAGAAATGCAAACAGGAAAAAAAACGCTTCGCCACGATCACGGCCTACGACTTCAGCTTTGCAAAACTGTTTGCTGAAGAAGGGATAAACGTCATGCTGGTCGGCGATTCGTTAGGGATGACGGTGCAGGGACATGATTCCACTCTGCCAGTGACGGTAGACGATATTGCTTATCACACTCGCGCCGTGCGTCGCGGTGCACCTCACTGCCTGCTGCTGTCTGATTTGCCGTTTATGGCCTACGCCACGCCAGAGCAGGCATTCGAGAACGCTGCCGCCGTGATGCGCGCCGGGGCTAATATGGTCAAAATTGAAGGCGGTGCGTGGCTGGTTGATACCGTCAAAATGCTGACCGAACGTGCCGTACCCGTGTGCGGACATCTGGGGCTCACGCCGCAGTCGGTGAACGTATTTGGTGGCTATAAAGTTCAGGGCCGTGGCGATGCGGGACAGATCCTGCTTGATGATGCGCTGGCGCTGGAAGCCGCAGGCATTCAGCTGTTAGTGCTGGAATGCGTGCCGGTTGAGCTGGCAAAACGCGTGACCGACGCGCTCACGATTCCGGTCATCGGGATTGGCGCAGGTAACGTTACCGACGGGCAGATTCTGGTGATGCATGACGCCTTTGGCATTACCGGCGGTCACATTCCCAAATTCGCGAAGAATTTCCTCAGTGAGGCGGGCGACATGCGCGCCGCAGTCAGGCAGTATATTGCCGACGTCGAATCCGGTGTTTACCCGGGTGAAGAACACAGTTTCCATTAAGGAGTCTCGTTGTGCTAATCATTGAAACCCTGCCGCTGTTGCGCCAGCACATTCGTCGCCTGCGTCAGGAAGGTAAACGCATCGCCCTGGTCCCTACCATGGGCAATCTCCACGACGGCCATATGAAACTGGTCGACGAAGCACGAGCCCGCGCGGATGTGGTCGTGGTGAGTATTTTCGTTAACCCGATGCAGTTTGACCGTGCCGACGATCTGGCGCGCTATCCGCGCACGCTACAGGAAGATTGCGAGAAGCTGAAAAAACGCCACGTTGATTTCGTCTTCTCCCCTGTGCCTTCAGATATCTATCCACAAGGGACAGAAGGCGCAACCTATGTCGACGTCCCGGGGATATCGACCATGCTTGAGGGTGCCAGCCGCCCGGGGCATTTCCGTGGCGTGTCAACCATAGTCAGCAAGCTGTTCAATCTGGTCCAGCCGGACATCGCCTGCTTTGGCGAAAAAGATTTTCAGCAGTTGGCGCTGATCCGCAAAATGGTAGCCGATATGGGTTATGACATTGAGATCGTGGGCGTGCCAATTGTTCGCGCCAAAGACGGTCTGGCGCTCAGCTCGCGCAACGGCTATCTGACTGCAGACCAGCGTAAAATCGCGCCGGGTCTTTGCAAAGTGATGAACGCGATGGCGGAACAACTGAAGGCGAAAGAGCTAACAACAGAAGAGATTGTCGCGCTGGCCGAGCAAGAGTTGAACGACAAAGGTTTGCGCGCTGACGATATTCAAATCCGCGACGCCGATACGCTGCTGGAGCTTTCAGCCACCAGCAAACGCGCGGTGATTCTGGTCGCAGCGTGGCTCGGCCAGGCACGCCTCATAGACAATAAAGTGGTTGAGCTGGCGGAGTAGACACCGACTAAAAATCGGGCAATACTGCGCCGATATTTGCCTGGGAAATATCCCTTCACCCTGCCCTCTCGGCCTTGAGAGGGTAAAGCATGATGATTAAAGGTAGACGTAATGATTCGCAAAATGCTGCAAGGTAAGCTTCACCGCGTAAAAGTCACTCAGGCCGATCTGCACTATGAAGGCTCCTGTGCGATTGACCAGGATTTTCTCGACGCAGCCGGAATTCTTGAGAACGAAGCGATTGATATCTGGAACGTCACCAACGGCAACCGCTTCTCAACCTATGCGATTGCAGGCGAGCGCGGCTCCAAAATCATCTCTGTCAACGGTGCGGCAGCACACTGCGCGTCCGTGGGTGACATTGTGATCATCGCCAGCTTTGTCATGATGTCTGACGAAGAAGCGCGTCGCTGGCAGCCAAAAGTGGCCTATTTCGAAGGCGACAATGAAATGAAACGTACGGCAAAAGCCATTCCCGTTCAGGTTGCCTGATTTACCCTTGCGGCTGGTTACTGATCAGCCGCGACATCGTCTCTAGCGAATCGGTTCTCAGAATATATAAACGTTTCAGTAGGAACGGATTATCGCCCGGCTTCACCTTCCCTTTCACCGTTGTCACTGCCATATGGAAACCCGCATCATTCGCCGCTTTCACCGCTTTGTCATCATAGCCGCCGAACGGATATGAGACGTAGAGGACGCGGGGGTTGAACTGTGCCAGCGCGCGTCGTGAGCGTTCAAAATCGAACAAAATGACGTGATAGCTACGGCTCAATAAAATCGGGTGTTTATTGGCATCCACACGATGCAAGAAATGGGTGTGGGATTGAATATCAAACACATCCTGAATCTCTTTCAGTTCCGATACGCTCATAAACTGAAGCGATTTCGGATCCCATTTCTGGGGATGGCCTTTAATCCGCGATGAAATAATAAACGCCGTTGCCTTAAAGCCGTACTCCTTCAGGATCGGCCAGGCATAACGGCTCACTGACTTCAAACCGTCGTCAAAAGTGATAACCACCGCGCGTGCCGGGAGGTTCATTTTGTTACGCACATACCCTTCGAGCTGGTACATCGTCAACGTGGTATAGCCCTGATCGCGCAGCCAGGTCATTTGGTTGCTGAACGCACGCACGCTGGTGGTGGTAGATGTGTGGCGGAAGCGGGTATTTTCTTCATCATGCAGAATATGGTGATACGTGATAACCGGAATGCCGCTGTCTTCCTGCGCATCCAGACTACTCACCCACGCCAGCCGATTGCCGATGCGGATTTGAAACCAGGTTTGGTTCAGCCGATCTTTGAGTTTATTCAGAATGGGATAGCGCAGATTGTCGCTGAGCGTCCCGAAAGGCGCACTGCCGTTGTTCGGGGCGTTGTACACCGGCGTGTCTTTCCAGGTGATTAAATTCTGATTACTCAGGGGCTTATTCAGATCGCCGAGGCTATCTTCAACACGCTGTTTGCCCTGCACTTTTTCGAGATGGCCTTTATCGATAAAACCCGTCCCAAAGCCAAAACGAAATTCGTAGTAATCGGCATTGGTCGGCACCACGGCGATAATCTGTCCTGCGCGAACGTTGCCGACGTTAACGACATTATTCCCCACCTGCGCCCAGATCGCCGCATCTTCGGTAGTTTGCATGTACTGAGCGGGTAAGCCTTGCTGGCTTAATAAACTGGCAGAAACACCGCCGGAGACCAGCAGAAAAAGCAGGAAAATAATACGCGTGAGCATGAGGTTTGTGTCGAAGCGGAAAACTGGCGTTATTGTAACAAAAGCGGCATCAATACCAATGTTTAATTCTTATACAGGTCGTGCAGCAGGACAAAAGGCGGGTTTTTCTGTTGCTGATGCCACAGACTACTCACCCCGGGGATCTCCTGCCCGACAATCATATCGCGAAATTCAGCGCTGCTGAGCGTTTCTCGCAGCGGATACATCATTTCGAGTAGCGCATAATTGATGCCGGAAATGACTTCGCAATTCTCATGCTTATGGCTCAACAATGCCGCCGCACGATAGGGGGCCGCACCGGATTTGTCGGTGAGGAAAATCACGCCTTCCCCCGTATCCGTTTGATGCTGCGCATCACACATCATACGACTGAGCATATTGGTGCTCAGCCCACGCCAGTAGTTCACCGCCAGACATTGCGGCAGCGGACCAAAGTTCTTCTCCAGGCGTTCGAGAATAGCCTGAGCGTTGTCATCGTGACAGGTAATCACCCAACCCAGCATAGCGTCTCCTTAGCAGGCAAGTAGTTTAGCGGAGTGATGATGAGTTTACGGTGATAGCAGTCAAGAAAATGTCCCGGCAGACGCAGTGCTGCCGGGATATCGAGCTTAGGTACGCAGTCCGCGTCCACGCTGGATGAGATACCAGCACAGCATGTAAAAGGCGATAATAAAGACGCCCAGCACCATCACGGTGGTAAAGAGCGGTACGTCGGATATGCCCAGGAAACCAAAGCGGAAGCCGCTGATCATATAGACAATCGGGTTCAGGTGCGACAGCGCCTGCCAGAACGGCGGCAACAGCGTCAGCGAATAGAACACCCCGCCGAGATAGGTCAGCGGTGTTAACACGAAGGTGGGGATCAGGCTGATATCATCAAACGTGGTGGCAAACACGGCGTTCAACAGACCCGCTAACGAGAACAGAATCGCCGTTAGCAGCAGCGTTAACGCGACGAACAGCCACGAATGCACATGGAACGGCACAAAGAATAGCGAAATGGCCGTCACCAGAATCCCGACGCACAGGCCACGCGCCACGCCACCGCCAACATATCCGGCGATAATCACGTGCGTAGGAACCGGCGCGACCAGCAGCTCTTCAATGTTGCGCTGGAATTTGGCGCTAAAGAAAGACGATGCCACGTTCGCGTATGCGTTGGTGATCACCGCCATCATGATCAAACCCGGAACAATAAATTGCATATAGGTAAAGCCATGCATTTCACCAATGCGGGAACCAATCAGATTACCGAAAATGATGAAATACAGCGTCATGGTGATGACGGGCGGAACCAGCGTCTGGATCCAGATGCGCATAAAGCGGTTAATTTCTTTCGCCCAGATACTTTTCAGCGCCACCCAGTAAAGATGCGTCATGCCTGCTCTCCTCTTTTATCATGGACCAGCGAGACGAACAGTTCTTCCAGTCGGTTGGCTTTGTTACGCATACTCAATACCTGCACGCCCTGCGCGCTCAGCTGTGAAAACACGCTGTTAATGCCCTGCTCTCGCAGGACTTCCACTTCCAGCGTCGACGTATCCACCAGACGATACTGGTAGCCCTCCAGCTTGGGCAGCGGGCTTTTCGATGCCAAATCGAGAATAAAGGTTTCCGACTTCAGCTTGGACAGCAGATTCTTCATCGACGTGTTTTCCACCAGTTCGCCGTGCTGGATGATACCGATGTTACGACACAGCATTTCGGCTTCTTCAAGGTAGTGTGTCGTTAGAATGATCGTGGTGCCTTTGTCGTTTAAATCCTTCAAAAAGCCCCACATTGAGCGGCGAAGTTCGATATCCACGCCTGCGGTCGGCTCATCCAGGATTAATAGTTTTGGCTCGTGCATCAGCGCACGCGCGATCATTAAACGGCGCTTCATCCCGCCGGATAACATCCGCGCACGTTCGTCACGTTTTTCCCACAGATCGAGCTGTTTCAGATACTTTTCGCTACGTGCGACGGCATCCTGGCGTTCGACACCGTAGTAACCCGCCTGATTGACCACAATCTGCTGCACGGTTTCAAAGGGGTTGAAATTGAACTCCTGAGGCACCAGTCCCAGCTGGCGTTTGGCATTGACCACGTCTTTTTCGAGATCATAGCCAAACACCGCGACCTTGCCGGAGGATTTGTTCACCAGCGAACTGATTATTCCGATAGTGGTGGATTTCCCCGCGCCGTTCGGCCCCAGCAGGGCATAAAAATCCCCGGCCTCCACTTTCAGATCGATACCGCGTAGCGCCTGAACGCCACCCGGATAGACTTTTTTAAGCTGCTCAAGCTCCAGTGCAATTGTCATGAAATACGCTTACCTATAGTTCTGACACACGTTGTGTAGTTTCAATAAAAGTCGAGTTACCCTATATTAGCGCAACGCTATTACTCGGTTACAGGTCGTTAACCTCTATGAATGACATAGATACACTCATCAGCAACAATGCACTATGGTCAAAAATGCTGGTAGAAGAGGATCCGGGATTTTTCGAAAAACTGGCGCAAGCGCAGAACCCGCGCTTTCTATGGATTGGATGTTCCGACAGCCGCGTCCCGGCAGAACGCCTGACAGGTCTTGAACCCGGCGAACTGTTCGTTCACCGTAACGTTGCAAACCTGGTGATTCACACCGATCTCAACTGCCTGTCCGTTGTTCAGTACGCGGTGGACGTTCTGGAAGTTGAACACATCATTATTTGCGGCCACTACGGCTGCGGTGGTGTACAGGCTGCAATCGAAAATCCGGAACTGGGTTTAATCGATAACTGGCTGCTGCACATTCGCGATATCTGGTTCAAACATAGTTCACTGCTGGGTGAAATGCCGCAGGAACGGCGTCTGGATACGCTGTGTGAACTTAACGTGATGGAACAAGTGTACAACCTGGGGCACTCGACCATCATGCGTTCAGCGTGGAAACGCGGGCAGAAGGTGTCAGTTCATGGCTGGGCATACGGTATTCATGACGGGTTGCTGCGCAATCTGGAAGTGACCGCGACTAACCGCGAAACGCTTGAACAGCGCTATCGTCAGGGCGTGTCTAACCTGACAAAAAAACACGTCAATCATAAGTAAGCGTGCAAAAACCGGGCTTGACCCGGCTTTTACCTTTCTTCGTCTACTCGTCCAGTAACACAACTTTGCCGACATACGGCAGATGGCGATAGCGCTGTGCATAATCGATGCCGTAACCCACCACGAACTCATCCGGAATCGAGAAGCCGATAAATTCAACCGGAACGTCAACTTCACGACGCGAAGGTTTATCCAGCAGGGTGCAAATCGCCAGCGATTTTGGCCCACGCAGGCTCAGGATTTCGCGCACTTTAGACAGGGTGTTACCGGAGTCGATAATGTCCTCAACGATTAACACATCTTTGCCACGAATATCTTCATCCAGGTCTTTCAGGATTTTCACATCACGCGTGGTCGACATGCCGCTGCCGTAGCTGGAGGCGGTCATAAAATCGACTTCGTGGGATACCTGCACTTCGCGGCACAGGTCTGCCATGAACATGAAGGAGCCGCGCAGCAGACCCACCAGCACCATTTCGCTGCCGCTGTCCTGATAACGCTCGGTGATTTGACGACCCAATTCAGCGATACGCGCTTTGATCTCCGCTTCCGGGATCATCACTTCAACAGTATGTTTCATTTTACTAACCGTATGATTTTAAAACCAATCGATCAATGAGGATGCTCTGGCGTCCGGCATTGATTCACAAGCCCCGAAGTATACCAGCAAATGGATTGGCCTGGCGCATGAGTTGTTAAAAGCTCAATTTGTGATTCCGATCACACTTGTTAATACCTATAATTAATTGCTATCAAAATTTTAACAAAACTGAAGAGTACTTTTCTATGGCTGAAACAAAAACTCAACAGTCGCGTCTACTGGTAACTTTAACAGCAGCGTTCGCAGCGTTTTGCGCACTCTATCTGTTGATCGGTGGCGTCTGGCTGGTCGCATTAGGCGGCTCCTGGTATTACCCGATTGCGGGTCTGGTTATGGTTGGCGTAACCGTTCTGCTCTTAAAAGGTAAACGATCCGCACTGTGGCTCTACGCTGCACTGCTTCTTGTCACAATGTTTTGGGGAGTCTGGGAAGTTGGCTTCGACTTCTGGGCGCTGACACCGCGCAGCGACATCCTGGTCTTCTTTGGGATCTGGCTGATCCTGCCGTTCGTCTGGCGTAGCCTGAGGGTTCCTTCCAGCGGTGCAGTTGCGGCGCTGGTGGTTTCCCTGCTGATTACCGGCGGCATGCTAACCTGGGCTGGGTTTAACGATCCGCAGGAAGTGAAAGGCACGCTGAGCGCAGATTCCACACCCGCTGCGGCGATCTCTGACGTTGCAGACGGTGACTGGCCGGCTTATGGTCGCAACCAGGAAGGCCAACGTTATTCTCCGCTGAAGCAAATCAACGCGGATAACGTTAAAAACCTGAAGGAAGCCTGGGTGTTCCGCACCGGCGACCTTAAGCAGCCAAACGACCCGGGCGAATTGACCAACGAAGTGACGCCAATCAAAGTCGGCAACATGCTTTATCTGTGTACTGCACACCAGCGTCTGTTTGCGCTTGATGCGGCGACCGGTAAAGAGAAATGGCACTTCGACCCGCAGTTGAATTCTAATCCGTCGTTCCAGCACATTACCTGCCGTGGCGTGTCCTATCACGAAGCCCGCGCGGATAATGCCAGCCCGGAAGTGGTTGCTGATTGCCCGCGTCGCATCATGCTGCCGGTCAACGATGGTCGACTGTTCGCCATCAACGCCGAAACCGGCAAACTGTGCGAAACCTTTGGCAACAAAGGCATTCTGAATCTGCAGACCAATATGCCGGATACCACGCCGGGTCTGTACGAACCGACTTCCCCGCCGATTATCACCGATAAAACAATTGTGATTGCCGGTTCGGTCACGGATAACTTCTCGACTCGCGAAACGTCCGGCGTTATCCGTGGTTTCGACGTAAACACGGGCAAACTGCTGTGGGCCTTCGATCCGGGCGCGAAAGATCCTAACGCGATTCCGTCGGATGAACACACCTTCACCTTCAACTCGCCAAACTCATGGGCGCCTGCGGCGTATGACGCGAAGCTAGACCTGGTGTACCTGCCAATGGGTGTGACCACGCCAGATATCTGGGGCGGAAACCGCACGCCAGAGCAAGAGCGTTACGCCAGCGCGATTGTGGCGCTGAATGCGACGACCGGGAAACTGGCCTGGAGCTATCAGACCGTACACCACGACCTGTGGGATATGGATATGCCATCCCAGCCGACGCTGGCGGATATCACCGTTAACGGTAAAACCGTTCCAGTGATTTATGCCCCGGCGAAAACCGGCAACATCTTTGTACTCGACCGTACCAACGGCAAACTGGTGGTTCCGGCACCGGAAAAACCGGTTCCGCAAGGTGCAGCCAAAGGCGACTATGTCTCTAAAACCCAGCCTTTCTCGGACCTGAGCTTCCGTCCAAAGAAAGACCTGACCGGTGCCGATATGTGGGGCGCCACCATGTTCGACCAGCTGGTGTGCCGCGTGATGTTCCATCAGCTGCGCTATGAAGGCATCTTCACGCCGCCGTCTGAGCAGGGCACGCTGGTCTTCCCGGGTAATCTGGGGATGTTCGAATGGGGCGGTATCTCGGTTGATCCTAACCGTCAGGTGGCGATTGCAAACCCGATGGCGTTGCCGTTCGTCTCTAAGCTTATCCCTCGCGGCCCGGGTAACCCGATGGAGCAGCCGAAAGATGCAAAAGGTAGCGGTACAGAAGCGGGCATTCAGCCGCAGTACGGCGTACCGTTTGGCGTGACGCTGAACCCCTTCCTGTCGCCGTTTGGCCTGCCGTGTAAACAGCCTGCATGGGGTTATATTTCTGCGCTGGATCTGAAAACCAATCAGGTTGTGTGGAAAAAACGTATTGGTACGCCACAGGACAGCATGCCGTTCCCGATGCCGATTCCCGTGCCGTTCAATATGGGGATGCCAATGCTGGGTGGTCCGATTTCCACCGCCGGTAACGTCCTGTTCATCGCGGCGACCGCAGATAACTACCTGCGCGCGTACAACATGAGCAACGGTGAAAAGCTGTGGCAAGGCCGTCTGCCTGCGGGTGGGCAAGCGACGCCGATGACCTATGAAGTGGATGGCAAGCAGTATGTTGTTATCTCTGCGGGCGGTCACGGTTCGTTTGGTACGAAGATGGGCGACTATATTGTCGCGTATGCTCTGCCTGACGATGTGAAATAAAAGCAAAAAGGCAACGTCGGTTGCCTTTTTAAATGCCCGTTCCCTCTCCCCGTGGGAGAGGGTCAGGGTGAGGGCATCAGTCCGCACAAGGTAAAAGCAAAAGGCAACGTCGGTTGCCTTTTTAATACCGGTTCCCTCTCCCCGTGGGAGAGGGCCAGGGTGAGGGCATCAGGCGACGCGGTTCTACACCGTAAACCCGAGCATCATTCCCGTATCTTCATGCTCCAGTAGATGACAGTGCGCCATATAGGCGAACTCTTTCGGCGCGTCGTGATCAAATTTCACCAGCACCTCACTCACCCCACCCTCCACGCGAACCGTGTCTTTCCAGCCCGTACGATGAGCCGCGGGCGCTTGACCGTTCTCGGATAAAATGCGGAACTGCGTGCCGTGAATATGGAACGGATGCAGCATCATGTCGCCTTCACCAGAAATCACCCAGCGCTCATACTGCCCTTTCGCGGCGGCAAACATCGGTGTGTCCATATCAAAGGCTTTGCCGTTGATACGGTTAGCGTTGTGGAAATCAAATTGATGATCGCCGTGATTCATTCCAGCCATCTTCCCATGGTCCATCTTGCCGTGGTCCATATTCATATGGCCCATCATTTGCCCGTGCTGCATCCCGGCCATCGCCTGGTCGCCATATTTGTTCATTAGCGCCTGCATGCCCATCATGTCGAGCATCGGATCCATAGAGAGCTGGAGTTTACGCTGCGTTAATCCCTCCAGGGACGGCAGCGCAGGCATGGCGGCGAGCGTGTCTGGCATTTCGCCAGATGCCGTGACCAGCAGAGGCTGAATACGCAAAACGGGATGTGGCTTATCGAACGGAGCGACGGCCATGCCCATCTGGCTCACGGGGAGCGTGATAAGGTCAAACGGCTTGCCGTCGCTGATATCCACCAACACTTCAAAACGCTCGCCCATCAGCATCGGCAGCTCGCTAACCTTCACCGGCTCGGCTAGCAGCCCACCATCGCTGGCTATCACATACAGTGGCCGCTTATCGCTGGTGGCAAAATTGAGTGAACGCGCGTTACACCCGTTGAGCAGGCGCAGGCGCAGCCAGCCTTTCGGCGCGGCGTGTTGCGGATAGATCGCGCCGTTAGTCAGCAGCGTGTCGCCAAACCACCCGACCGCCGCCGTCATCACATCCAGTTGATAATCGATTTGCCCGTCGGCAGTGAATTTTTTGTCCTGCACGATGACCGGTACATCGTCGATGCCCCACTGTTTTGGCAGGCGCAACATGCGGCTTTCGTCATCCTCAATCAGTACCAGCCCAGCCAGCCCCATCGCCACCTGATGGCCCGTTTTACCGTGCTGATGGGGATGGAACCAACAGGTCGCGGCGCGTTGTTCAGGCGTAAAAGTCACCGTTCGCTGACCGCCCGCTTTAATGACGCCCTGCGGCCCACCGTCCACGTCGCCCGGGACCTCCAGGCCATGCCAGTGGAGCGTCGTCTCTTCGGCAAGCGTGTTGTGAATATTAACCGTGACCTCTTTGCCCCTGCGTAATTGAAGGGCAGGCCCAAGCAAATTGCCGTTATATCCCCATGTGGTGGCGTTATGCGGGCCAAAGGCAGATTTTCCCGACTGTACGACGAGCTGAATGCGGCTGCGCGCATCTGCGGCCAATAAATCAGGGATCGGTAATGCGGGTCTGTCGACGGCAAAAGCGGCGCGACTCCAGAGCGGTAATGCGCTGGCAGCCCCCAACACAGCTGAATATTTCAAAAAATCACGACGTTGCATGTTCATTCCCTTTTTTCGTGCAGGCGATATTTTGAGCTTAAACCCTCCCCTAACCGGAAGGTCAAGTAAAGTGGCAATAATAAAGGTCGTCTCGCTGGTCGCAAGTATGCTAACGTTAAATTTCCGTGATGCAGTGGTAGAAGCAATGAAGACGTTTTTCAGGACAATTTTGTTCGGCAGCCTGATGGCTATGTGCGCGAACAGTTATGCGCTAAGTGAAAATGAAGCGGAAGATATGGCCGATTTAACGGCGGTTTTTGTTTTCCTGAAAAACGATTGCGGTTACCAGAATTTACCCAATGGGCAGATTCGTCGCGCACTGGTCTTTTTTGCCCAGCAGAATCAATGGGATCTCAGCAACTACGATAGCTTTGACATGAAGGCGCTCGGTGAAGACAGTTACCGCGATTTAAGCGGCATTGGCATTCCTGTCGCGAAAAAATGCAAAGCGCTGGCCCGCGATTCGCTCAGCCTGCTCGCCTACGTAAAGTAACCTTCCCGACGCCCCTTTGTTGAAATAATGGCCGTGCTTGCGCGGTTCTTGTTCGCTATGATGTTGCGCCCATTTTGCGTGGGTGTAATAGATTTTAACAAAGGAGGGTTCAGCTCATGACCGATAACACAGTGTGGCACGAAACGCTGCATGACCAGTTTGGTCAGTACTTTGCCGTGGATAACGTGCTCTATCACGAGAAAACCGATCATCAGGATTTGATCATTTTCGAGAACGCCGCATTTGGCCGCGTGATGGCGCTGGATGGCGTGGTGCAAACCACCGAGCGTGATGAGTTTATTTATCACGAAATGATGACCCATGTGCCGTTACTGGCGCACGGACACGCAAAACATGTGCTGATTATCGGCGGTGGCGACGGCGCAATGCTGCGCGAAGTGTCTCGCCATAAATCTATCGAAACGATCACCATGGTGGAAATCGACGCCGGTGTCGTCTCGTTCTGCCGCCAGTATCTGCCCAATCACAACGCTGGCAGCTATGACGATCCGCGCTTTACGCTGGTGATCGACGACGGCGTCAACTTTGTGAATCAGAGCCATCAAACGTTTGACGTGATCATCTCCGATTGCACCGATCCGATTGGTCCTGGCGCAACGCTTTTCACCTCGTCGTTCTACGAAGGCTGCAAACGCTGCCTGAATCCTGGCGGGATTTTCGTTGCTCAGAACGGCGTCTGCTTCCTGCAACAGGACGAAGCGATCGACAGCCATCGCAAACTGAGCCATTACTTCGGTGATGTCAGTTTCTATCAGGCTGCGATTCCAACCTATTACGGCGGGATCATGACTTTCGCGTGGGCAACGGACAACGACGTATTGCGCCATCTCTCCACCGAGATCATTGCTGCACGCTTTCATCAGACCCACCTGAAATGCCGTTATTACAATCCGGCCGTCCACACGGCAGCGTTCGCCTTACCGCAATATTTGCAAGACGCACTGTCCCCTAAGGAGGTGAGCTAAATTGAAAAAGCTGAAACTGCATGGCTTTAACAACCTGACTAAAAGCCTGAGTTTTTGTATTTACGATATCTGCTACGTCAAAACCGCAGAAGAGCGCGATGGTTATATCGCCTATATCGACGAACTCTACAACGCCAACCGTCTGACCGAAATCCTGTCAGAAACCTGCTCCATCATCGGAGCCAATATTCTGAACATTGCGCGTCAGGATTATGAGCCGCAAGGCGCGAGCGTGACGATCCTGGTGAGCGAAGAGCCTGTGGATCCACAGCTTATCGATCCGACCGAACATCCTGGCCCTCTGCCAGAGGCTGTGGTGGCCCATCTCGATAAAAGCCACATCTGCGTACATACCTATCCGGAAAGCCACCCAGAAGCCGGGCTGTGCACTTTCCGCGCCGATATAGAAGTGTCGACCTGCGGCGTGATTTCACCGCTCAATGCGCTGAACTATCTGATCCACCAGCTTGAATCCGATATCGTGACGATTGATTATCGCGTGCGCGGTTTTACCCGTGATATCAATGGCATGAAGTACTTTATTGATCATGAAATCAACTCGATCCAGAACTTTATGTCTGAGGACATGAAGGGGCTGTACGACATGATGGATGTGAACGTGTATCAAGAAAATATCTTCCACACCAAGATGTTGCTTAAGGAGTTCGACCTTAAGCACTACATGTTCCATACCCAGCCGGAAGATTTAAGCGAAGAGGAGCGAAAGGTCATCACCGACCTGCTCTGGAAAGAGATGCGCGAAATCTACTACGGCCGCAATATTCCGGCCGTGTAAAACACGCCAGGAGCAAGGATGCTCCGGTGCGTTACTTCTGTTGCATAAACTCACGGTAGGCTTTCACGACCTGTAAAAAGTCCTCAACGCCGCACAGTGAGAAACTCTCTTCATCGTAATAGCTCATTCCCTCTTCCATTTCGTCGCCCGAGATTTCCATCTGGTTGGCGCGCACCATGACTTCTTCACCGTCCATCCATAGCGTGTATTCGTGACCAATACGCTGCCAGGACCGCTCGCTGCCTTTTATCGTACGTGCCGCTTGTTCCACCTCATCGAGCAACGCGAGGTTTTCTTTGACCTCTTCGTTAAACCAGTGCCCGACCACTTCATGGCCCATCGACATACGCACTTTCACCCCACCGGTGATGTCGCGTAAAAATTCGTAATCCATCGTATTTTCCTCTGCAAAGCCA
Organism: Enterobacter sp. 638; assembly: GCF_000016325.1. NCBI lineage: Bacteria > Pseudomonadati > Pseudomonadota > Gammaproteobacteria > Enterobacterales > Enterobacteriaceae > Enterobacter > Enterobacter sp. 638. The sequence continues at coordinate 759,584 of NC_009436.1, read as the reverse complement.
ATAGCGTAATTATCGCAGCAGAGAGGAAGAAAAAAAGATACATTAACCAAAAAAAGAAAAATTTTGACAGTCTTTGTCCGTACCCAAGTAAGGATTAATCATCAGTTAATAACTATAGTAATTTTAAAGAAGCTCCAAATCCTTTCATATTAAACCATATGAAAAACCAATTTAATTATTATCACATTCAAAAAATCAGCAAAAAAACATTCTTTACATTGATAACCACGGTTAATAAATATAAATTATCGTTATAAATAAAGCAACAATATATAATTTAAATCGGTTATTTAATATTCACATGGAAAGATCAGAAACCTATATACAAGTACTTTTATCATCGAAGGAAAAATCATGAAATTAACAATAGAAGTAAGTAAACCCTCCCAACTGCTAACTTTAACACCGAAAAGTTTCGTCTCTAAGAGAAATCTTTTTGATCTGATACAGTTTTCTAAACAAACTCAGTCTGAATTTTACGAAGAACCAGACTGGATAATCAACAACACTCCTCAACAAGGTATCAACTGGATTGGTAAATTTCCCGAGTTAAAAGCAGTTATTATCAAAACGAAAAAAGGAAGTTATGCAGAAGATGGATGGAAGGATAATGATAAAACTATGTTTAGTTATTCATTTAAAGCAAAAAAAGGTATTATAAGTTATAATGACAATGCCAATAAAGCTCTAATTAATCAACCAACTAGTTGCTATCCAATTCTACTTTTCATCGAGAGTTCAAATAACTGGAGCTTTGAGGGCCTTTTCACAGTTACTGACATGGACAATTCATCTGTCATATTAAAAAGAATACTGTCGCTTCTAGATTTATCCAGGGGCTATTCCAATGACGCCCCTCCGCCAAAAAAAACTGATACAAAATATTTGGAAGGAGAAAGAAAATTCGTTACGCACTTACTTGCTGAGCGTAACGCACAAGTAATTAAAGAGTTGAAAAACAAGGCACCATGGGTTTGTGATGTATGCAATTTAGAGTTTATTAATTCATATTCTAAAAATTATATAGAAGCCCATCATAAAAAACCTTTGCACACCTATAAAAATTCGCACACGGTGACTACTAATGACTTTGCTTTACTGTGCCCAAACTGCCATAAAGCAGTTCATATTTTGTTGCGTGAAGATAATTTAGAATATGTTAGTGCCAAAGAAAAAATATTGTCTTTCCTCAATAAAGAATAAGAAAAAGTTTATAATTAATGATTGAAAAGGGGACAACGTCCCCATTTTAATATCTTATACTGCCGTCTGGAAAATCACACCGTCAGCTTTCTCGGTGTACTGAGAGAGCTTATCGAAGTTCAGATAACGGTAGGTATCCACCGCCGTCTTATCTACCTGCGCGACGAAGGTCTGGTACTCTTCCGGCGTTGGCAGTTTACCAATCAGCGCCGCAACCGCCGCCAGTTCCGCAGAAGCCAGGAAGACGTTCGCGCCAGTTCCTAAACGGTTCGGGAAGTTACGGGTCGATGTGGAAACCACCGTCGAACCGTCCGCCACACGCGCCTGGTTGCCCATGCACAGGGAACAGCCAGGGATTTCGATACGCGCACCGCTCTTACCAAACACACTGTAGTAGCCTTCTTCGGTCAGCTGCGCGGCATCCATACGGGTTGGCGGAGCCACCCACAGACGCGTTGGCAGTTGGCCTTTATGCGTATCCAGCAGTTTACCAGCAGCACGGAAGTGGCCGATGTTGGTCATGCAGGAACCGATAAACACTTCGTCGATCTTTTCGCCCTGCACAGCAGACAGCGGACGCGCATCGTCAGGATCGTTTGGTGCGCACAGGATCGGCTCTTTGATATCCGCCAGATCGATGTCGATCACTGCGGCATATTCTGCATCAGCATCGGCTTCGAGCAGTTGCGGATCCGCCAGCCATTTTTCCATGCCCTGCACACGACGCTCCAGCGTACGACGATCGCCGTAGCCTTCTGCGATCATCCACTTCAGCAGCACGATATTTGAGGTGAGATACTCAATAATCGGTTCCTGATTGAGCTTGATGGTACAGCCCGCAGCAGAACGCTCAGCGGAGGCATCGGTCAGTTCAAACGCCTGCTCCACTTTCAGATCTGGCAGACCTTCAATCTCAAGGATGCGGCCAGAGAAGATGTTGATTTTACCTTTCTTCTCAACGGTCAGCAGACCCTGTTTGATTGCGTACAGCGGGATCGCATGCACCAGGTCACGCAGCGTAATGCCAGGCTGCATTTTGCCTTTGAAGCGCACCAGAACGGATTCCGGCATGTCCAGCGGCATCACGCCCGTTGCAGCAGCAAACGCCACCAGACCAGAACCCGCCGGGAAGGAGATCCCAATCGGGAAACGGGTATGGGAGTCACCGCCGGTACCGACAGTATCCGGCAGCAGCATGCGGTTCAGCCACGAGTGGATAACTCCGTCGCCAGGACGCAGCGAGACACCGCCACGGTTCATGATGAAGTCAGGCAGCGTGTGGTGCGTGGTCACATCAACCGGTTTTGGATACGCAGCCGTATGACAGAACGATTGCATAACCAGATCGGCAGAGAAGCCGAGGCACGCCAGATCTTTCAGTTCATCACGAGTCATCGGGCCGGTGGTGTCCTGAGAACCCACAGACGTCATCTTCGGCTCGCAGTAAGCACCTGGACGAACGCCCGTCACGCCACAGGCGCGGCCAACCATTTTTTGCGCCAGAGAATAGCCGCGATCGCTTTCCGCCACGTCTTTCGCCTGACGGAAAATGTCACTCTGCGGCAGACCCAAAGCTTCGCGCGCTTTGGTCGTCAGGCCACGGCCAATAATCAGCGGAATACGACCGCCTGCACGAACTTCATCGACCAGAACATCGGTTTTCAGTTCAAACGTTGCCAGCAGTTCATTGGTTTCGTGATTACGCACTTCACCTTTGAATGGGTAAACGTCAATCACGTCGCCCATGTTCAGGTTGTTAACATCTACTTCGATTGGCAGAGCGCCTGCATCTTCCATGGTGTTAAAGAAGATAGGGGCAATTTTGCCGCCGAGGCACAGGCCGCCGCCACGCTTGTTCGGGACATGAGGGATATCATCGCCCATGAACCACAGCACGGAGTTGGTCGCAGATTTACGTGAAGAACCGGTTCCGACGACGTCGCCGACGTAGGCCAGCGGGAAGCCTTTTTTAGCCAACTCTTCGATTTGCGTGATCGGTCCAACAGCGCCTGGCTGATCCGGCACAATCCCTTCACGGGCGTTTTTCAGCATTGCCAGAGCGTGCAGAGGGATATCCGGGCGAGACCAGGCATCCGGTGCTGGAGACAGGTCATCAGTGTTCGTTTCGCCGGTCACTTTGAATACGGTGACGGTCATTTTTTCTGCCAGTGCGGGACGGTTCAGGAACCATTCAGCATCAGCCCATGACTGCATAACCTGTTTTGCGTAGCGGTTACCCGCTTTCGCTTTTTCTTCAACATCATAGAAGTTGTCGAACATCAGCAGCGTTTGAGAAAGCGCTTTGGCAGCAATCGGTGCCAGCGTTTCGCTTTCCAGCGCGTCAATCAGCGGATGAATGTTATAGCCGCCCTGCATGGTGCCGAGCAGTTCAATCGCTTTTTCAGGGGTGACCAGTGGGGAGGTTGCTTCGCGTTTCGCAATCGCAGCAAGAAAACCGGCTTTCACGTAGGCTGCTTCATCTACGCCAGGCGGTACACGGTTGATCAGCAAATCTAACAGGAATTCTTCTTCGCCCGCAGGCGGATTCTTCAGCAGCTCGACGAGCGCGGCCATTTGGGTTGCATCTAAAGGTTTCGGTACAATTCCCTCGGCGGCACGTTCTGCTACGTGCTTACGGTATTCTTCTAGCACGACGGTTCTCCTCGCTCTCATTATCATAATGCGGCATACACGTTGTGTTTCCAGGCTTATCTTCACGCTCCTGTGAGACAGCAGTTTGTAGGGTAAATGCCCGATACCGCGTCGGGCAGCATAGCAGGATTTCTGCACAGTGTTAATGTGTTTACAAAAAAGCAACATTAAATAGTTTGCTGAATCGTTAAGGATGGTATAGCGGGGAACCGGGACGGATGTCAGGGACAAAAAAACCGCCTTGCAGCGGTTAGTTTGTTGCCTTGCGGTGGTAGCACACCGGGCTGGCAGTTATGTGGCAATTCCTCACGCAATGAATTTTGCTCTTCAGATTATTGCGTTGCAAGAGGCTTTTTCATTTTTGCGCAGCGCTTTCCTGTTCCGAATGAAACCCAATGAAATTTCAGTTCCTCGCTTTTGAAAGCGCATTGGATCCGCTAATGTCCACCTCGGCCTGCTTCGCTGGTGTAGCAACCAGTCACCGGGCCCGGGAGCAGTTCCGTAACCTACGTGGCAATTCCTCATTTGCCTGGCTCTGCCTTTCCCGGTGAAGAATGAGCCTGCGTAGCCCGTCAGGAACGCACGCAATGGAGATGCGAATATCTACGCTGATCGTTGTGACCGGTTTACTGCTAACAATACTCCACGGTGGCTGGAACATATCCGACATCACGGTGCTGTTTGTGGTTAATCTCGGCAAGTAGCTGCTGGCCGCTCGTAAGAGCGGCCATTTGAAATTCCAGCGCCGTTTTATCTATCACATATAATTTGTGTAATAAATGCTCACACTCTTTATCCACACACGTTGGGTGGTTTCCCAAGATTCGTCAAAACGCAAAAACACGGGTGAATATACTCGCGGCAACAAGAACGCCAATCGGCACTGCTTACGCTGGAGTCACACTATGAAGTTGCCCTTTAAGCCACACCTGATTGTGCTGTTATGCAGTGCCGGGCTGTTAGCCGCGTCCGGCGTTATGTTTGTGAAAAGCCGCGCACCTGCGACAGTCTCCACGCCGTCAGCAACGGCTCCGCCCGCAGCGCCACAACCCGCGGCCCAGCCCCCTGCACCTGTCGTTGCGCCAACCTATACCGCTGCGCAAATCGATCAGTGGACCGCCCCCATAGCGCTCTATCCTGACGCGCTGCTGTCGCAAATCCTCATGGCATCCACTTATCCAGCGAATGTCATTCAGGCCGCACAATGGTCGAAGGATAACCCCAAAATGCAGGGCGATGCGGCTATTCAGGCGGTGAGTGGCCAGCCGTGGGATCCGAGTGTTAAATCGCTGGTCGCCTTTCCACAGCTGATGTCACTGATGGGTGAAAACCCACCGTGGATCCAGAATCTCGGCGACGCGTTCCTCGCACAGCCCAAAGACGTCATGGATTCCGTGCAGCGCTTGCGTCTGCTGGCGCAGCAGACAGGTGCGCTGCAATCGACGCCACAGCAAACGGTCACAACCGAGAAGAAAACGGCACCCGCGCAGACTGCCAACACCCCATCAAACGCGACCGTTACGACAACCAATCCAACGGTGATCAAGATCGAATCCGCCGATCCGCAGGTGGTCTACGTCCCGACGTATAATCCCGCCACGGTTTACGGCACTTGGCCCAACGCCAGCTATCCGCCTGTCTATCTACCGCCATCACCCGGTGAGCAATTTACGGATAGCCTGGTAAAAGGCCTGGGGTTCAGCCTCGGTGTCGCAACAACCTACGCGATTTTCAGCAATATCGACTGGGATGACGACCATGACTGGGATCATCACCACCATGATAACGATTACGACCGCAACGGCAGTTATAACCGTAACGGCAATAACAACATCAATATCAACGTCGACAATTTCAATAAAATCAGCGGGGAGCGTTTAACAGACGCCAATCGCAACTGGCAGCATAACCCGGCTTATCGTGAAGGCGTGCCCTATCCGACTACCCAGCTCAATAGCCGCTTCCATCCCACCAACACGGCGACAGGGTTGAGCGCCACGCAGCAAAAACCGGTAAATCGCGATAGCCAACGGCAGGCAGCGCTGGCCCAGGTACAACAATCAACGGGCAAAACGCTGTCTCAAACGCAACGTCCGGCAACAAAAGATGCACAGCGTCAGGCCTCGAACGCACAGCTTAAACAGATCTCTCAGCGCAATAATTATCGCGGGTACGACAACAAACCGCAGACCGCGCAGAGAACGACCAATAAAGCGCAGCGTGACAACCGTCAGACAACATCTCAGCGCCCTGAAAAACGCGCTTCGCCAACCACTCAGCAGCGAAACACGCAGCCTCGCGCCAATGCTTTGAGCGGGAACGATAGCCGCTCAGGGAACTGGCAGTCGCAACAGCAGCGCGGATCGCAAAGCCGCCAAATGGCATCCCGTCCTCAGCAACCGGCGCGACAAATGCCTGCTGGGCGTACCGAACACCGTGAACTCCGTCATCGCTAAGGGAATCAACATGAAAAAGAAAATACTTGGTGGAATGATGCTGTTCTTGGTTTCCACTTTTGCGATCGCGCAGCAGCACTTCAGTACGCCCGACCAGGCGACCGACGCATTGGCAAAAGCCATCAGCGAGCAAAATGAAGACGAAATGAAGAACTTGCTTGGGGATGACTGGCGCAATTTCTTGCCACCTGAAGGGGTCGACCCTGAAGCCGTGGATCGTTTTTTGCGTGACTGGAAGGTAAGCCATTCTACGGTCATCGCGGGTGATATCGCGCATCTGGTCGTGGGCGACAGCAACTGGCAATTGCCTATCCCCGTCGTGAAGGGCGAATCCGGCTGGCAGTTTGATATGCGCAAGGCAGCTGATGAGATCCTCACGCGTGAAATTGGTCGCAATGAACTGGCCGCTATCGAAGCGCTTCATGCGTACGTTGATGCCCAGCAAAGCTATTACGCGCTCAACCAAACCTATGCACAGAAAATTATCAGTTCAGAAGGGAAAAAAGACGGTCTCTACTGGCCTGTCGCCCCTGGCGAAGCGCCAAGTCCGCTTGGCCCGGCGTTTAGTCCACAGATCCCAGGCACGGGTTATCACGGCTATCGTTTCCGCATTCTACCTGATAAAAACAACGGTTTTGCGATGATTGCCTGGCCCGTCAGCTACGGTCAGACAGGCGTGATGAGTTTTGTGATTAACCAGGATGACAACGTTTATCAGGCCAATCTGGGCGATGAAACGCAGCAAAAAGCGGAGGCGACGACGACCTACCATCCGGATAAAAACTGGCAGCGCGTCACACCATAAAAAAAAGCCGCTCAGTTGAGCGGCTTTTTACTGGTCAGAAGATTACTTCTTCTTGGCTTTCGCGTTTGGCAGGTCGGTGATGCTACCTTCAAACACTTCTGCCGCCAGGCCCACTGACTCATGCAGAGTCGGGTGCGCGTGGATGGTCAGCGCGATGTCTTCAGCGTCACAACCCATCTCGATAGCCAGACCGATCTCACCCAGCAGCTCGCCGCCGTTGGTGCCGACAATCGCACCACCGATGACACGGTGAGTTTCTTTGTCGAAGATCAGTTTGGTCACGCCGTCTGCACAATCAGAAGCGATAGCACGGCCAGAAGCAGCCCACGGGAAGGTGGCGGTTTCGTAGCTGATGCCTTTTTCTTTCGCTTCTTTCTCGGTCAGACCCACCCAGGCAACTTCTGGCTCGGTGTACGCGATCGATGGGATCACTTTCGGGTCGAAGTAGTGCTTCATGCCCGCGATAACTTCAGCGGCAACGTGGCCTTCGTGAACACCTTTATGCGCCAGCATTGGCTGACCGACGATATCGCCGATAGCAAAGATGTGCGGCACGTTGGTGCGCAGCTGTTTGTCCACACGGATAAAGCCACGGTCGTCAACTTCTACGCCCGCTGCGCCCGCATCGAGGTTCTTACCGTTCGGCACACGACCGATAGCAACCAGCACTGCGTCGTAACGCTGCGCTTCGCCAGGGGCTTTTTTGCCTTCCATGGAAACGTAAATACCGTCTTCTTTTGCTTCAACGGCCGTTACTTTGGTTTCCAGCATCAGGTTGAATTTCTTGCTGATGCGTTTGGTGAAGACTTTAACGATATCTTTGTCAGCCGCCGGGATAACCTGGTCGAACATTTCAACCACGTCAATCTCTGAACCCAGCGCATGATAAACGGTCGCCATTTCCAGACCGATGATACCGCCACCCATAACCAGCAGACGCTTAGGTACGGACTTCAGCTCCAGCGCATCGGTGGAGTCCCACACGCGTGGATCTTCATGTGGAATGAACGGCAGTTCAATCGGACGGGAACCCGCCGCGATGATCGCGTTGTCGAAGTTGATCACGGTTTTACCGTTTTCGCCTTCAACTTCCAGAGTGTTTGCTCCGGTAAATTTACCCAGACCGTTAACCACTTTCACTTTACGGCCTTTCGCCATACCAGCCAGACCGCCGGTCAGTTGGGTGATAACTTTTTCTTTCCAGGTACGAATTTTGTCGATATCGGTTTTCGGCTCGCCGAAGACGATACCGTGATCGGCCAGCGCTTTGGCTTCTTCGATAACTTTTGCAACGTGCAGCAGCGCTTTTGAAGGGATACAGCCGACGTTCAGACAAACACCACCAAGGGTGCTGTAACGTTCTACGATGACGGTTTCCAGACCTAAATCCGCGGCGCGGAATGCTGCGGAGTAACCTGCTGGGCCTGCCCCAAGTACCACGACCTGAGTTTTGATTTCTGTGCTCATCATGACCTCTTAATTTATACCCGTCGTCCACCGGGTCGTTCTATCCGCCCGCAGTTTACAAAATTGTTAACAATTTTGAAACAACAAACGGCTCACGAAATATCGCTTTCGCCAGTAACCTCACAACCTTCATGAGATTAGAAGACAAAAAGCCGGCCGATTGGCCGGCTTTTCGATTACATCACCAGGCGGCGAATGTCGCTCAGGGTGTTGTTGATGATGGTGATAAAGCGCGCACCATCAGCCCCATCGATCACGCGGTGGTCGAAGGAAAGAGAGATTGGCATCATCAGACGCGGCACGAACTCTTTACCATTCCACACAGGTTCCATCGCGGATTTGGAAACCCCGAGGATTGCCACTTCCGGCGCGTTAACGATCGGTGCGAAGTGGGTTGTACCCAAGCCGCCGATGCTGGAGATAGTGAAGCAACCGCCCTGCATTTCGCCGGCAGTCAGCTTACCATCACGCGCTTTCTTGGAAATCACGGTCAGTTCACGGGACAGCTCAGTAATGCTCTTCTTGTTCACGTCTTTGAAGACTGGAACAACCAGACCATTTGGCGTATCAACCGCAACACCGATGTTGATGTATTTCTTCAGCGTCAGACGCTGCGCGTCTTCAGACAGAGAGCTGTTGAAACGTGGCATCTGCTCAAGCGCCGCAGCAACCGCTTTCATGATGAAGACCACTGGCGTGAATTTCACATCCAGACGGCGCTTCTCAGCTTCTGCGTTCTGCTGTTTACGGAACGCTTCCAGATCGGTGATATCAGTTTTGTCGAAGTGCGTAACGTGCGGGATCATCACCCAGTTACGGCTCAGGTTCGCACCAGAGATTTTCTGGATACGGCCCAGCTCAACTTCTTCCACTTCACCAAACTTGCTGAAGTCCACTTTTGGCCATGGCAGCATGCCCGGGATACCGCCGCCGGTAGCAGCAGGTGCCGCTTCAGCGCGTTTCACCGCATCTTTCACGTAAGTCTGAACGTCTTCGCGCAGGATACGACCTTTACGGCCAGTCCCTTTCACTTTCGCCAGGTTTACGCCGAACTCGCGTGCCAGACGGCGAATCAGCGGAGTAGCGTGAACGTAAGCATCGTTTTCAGCGAACTCAGATTTACCTTCCGCTTTAGCAGCAGGTGCAGCCGCTTTTGAAGCTTGCGCCGGTGCGGCAGCAGCAGGTGCTGGAGCAGCAGCCGGAGCCGCCGCAGGGGCAGCGCCTTCCACTTCGAAGACCATAATCAGAGAACCGGTAGACACTTTGTCGCCAGCGCTGATTTTAATTTCTTTCACGGTACCTGCGAACGGAGCCGGGACTTCCATAGAGGCTTTGTCGCCTTCTACGGTGATCAGTGACTGCTCAGCGGCAACTTTGTCGCCCACTTTCACCATCACTTCAGTCACTTCAACTTCGTCACCGCCGATATCCGGAACGTTAACGTCTTTCGCGCCAGAGGCCGCTGGTGCAGCCGCAGCCGGTGCCGCTTCTGCTTTAGCCGGAGCCGCAGCAGGTGCGCTACCCGCCACTTCGAAGACCATGATCAGGGAACCGGTAGACACTTTGTCGCCGGTGTTGATTTTGATCTCTTTCACCACGCCTGCGAACGGAGCCGGGACTTCCATAGAGGCTTTATCGCCTTCAACGGTAATCAGGGACTGTTCAGCCGCAACGGTGTCGCCGACTTTAACCATGATCTCAGTGACTTCAACTTCGTCGCCGCCGATATCCGGTACGTTAACGTCTTTTGCAGCCGCTGCTGCTGGTGCCGCAGCAGGAGCTGCCGCTTCTTTCTTCTCTTCCTGCGCAGGTGCAGCAGTTGCTGCACCGTCGGCGGAATCGAAAATCATGATCAGTTTGCCAGTCTCGGTTTTATCGCCAACAGAGATTTTGATCTCTTTCACGATGCCAGCCTGAGGAGACGGGACTTCCATAGAGGCTTTGTCGCCTTCTACGGTGATCAGCGACTGTTCAGCTTCAACTTTGTCGCCTACTTTGACCAGGATCTCGGTGATTTCAACTTCATCAGCCCCGATGTCCGGTACATTGATTTCGATAGCCATTATTCTTTTACCTCTTACGCCAGACGCGGGTTAACTTTATCTGCATCGATGTTGAATTTGGTAATTGCTTCCGCAACCACTTTCTTATCGATTTCGCCACGTTTAGCCAGTTCGCCCAGCGCTGCTACCACCACATAAGAAGCATCAACTTCGAAGTGGTGACGCAGGTTTTCACGGCTGTCGGAGCGACCGAAGCCATCGGTACCCAGTACGCGGTAATCATCAGCCGGTACATAAGTACGAACCTGCTCGGCGAACAGTTTCATATAGTCAGTAGATGCCACTGCCGGCGCGTCGTTCATCACCTGAGCGATGTACGGAACGCGTGGCGTTTCCAGTGGGTGCAGCATGTTCCAGCGCTCACAATCCTGGCCATCACGCGCCAGTTCAGTGAAGGAGGTCACGCTGTACACGTCGGAACCGACACCGTAGTCGTTTGCCAGGATCTGCGCTGCTTCACGAACGTGACGCAGGATAGAACCGGAGCCCAACAGCTGAACTTTACCTTTGCTACCCGCAACGGTTTCGAGTTTGTAGATACCTTTACGGATACCTTCCTCGGCACCTTCCGGCATCGCCGGCATGTGGTAGTTTTCGTTCAGCGTGGTGATGTAGTAGTAAACGTTCTCTTGCGCTTCACCGTACATACGAACCAGACCGTCATGCATGATGACTGCCACTTCGTACGCGTAAGACGGATCATAAGAGATACAGTTCGGGATAGTCAGAGACTGAATGTGGCTGTGGCCATCTTCGTGCTGCAGACCTTCGCCGTTCAGCGTTGTACGACCGGAAGTACCACCGACCAGGAAGCCGCGAGCCTGTTGGTCGCCAGCCTGCCAGCACAGGTCGCCGATACGCTGGAAACCGAACATGGAATAGTAAATGTAGAACGGAATCATCGGCAGGTTGTTGGTGCTGTAAGATGTTGCAGCAGCCAGCCAGGATGCGCCTGCGCCCAGCTCGTTGATACCTTCCTGCAGGATCTGACCTTTCTCGTCTTCTTTGTAGTATGCAACCTGCTCACGGTCCTGCGGGGTATACTGCTGGCCGTTCGGGCTGTAAATACCAATCTGACGGAACAGACCTTCCATACCGAAAGTACGCGCTTCATCGGCGATGATTGGAACCAGACGATCTTTGATCGACTTGTTTTTCAGCATCACGTTCAGGGCACGAACGAAAGCGATAGTGGTAGAGATCTCTTTGTTCTGCTCTTCCAGCAGCTGGGAGAAATCTTCCAGAGCGGGCAGTTCCAGAGTCTCAGTGAAGTTCACCTGACGGGACGGCAGGTAGCCGTTCAGTTTCTGACGCTGTGCGTGCAGATAGGTGTGTTCTTCGGAGCCTTCCGGGAAGGTGATGTAAGAGAGGTTTTCTACCTGCTCATCGGTCACTGGCACGTTGAAACGATCGCGGACGTAACGAACGCCGTCCATGTTCATTTTCTTCACCTGGTGCGCGATGTTTTTACCTTCGGCGGTGTCACCCATGCCATAACCTTTAACGGTATGCGCCAGGATAACAGTGGCTTTGCCTTTGGTGTCTTGTGCGTTTTTCAGTGCTGCGTAGACTTTCTTCGGATCGTGACCACCGCGGTTCAGTGCCCAGATCTGATCGTCAGACCAGTCGGCAACCAGCGCTGCGGTTTCAGGGTATTTACCGAAGAAGTGCTCACGAACGTAGGCACCGTTTTTGGATTTGAAGGTCTGATAATCGCCATCAACAGTTTCCTGCATCAGCTGCATCAGTTTACCGCTGGTGTCTTTACGCAGCAGCTCATCCCAACGACCGCCCCACATCACTTTAACCACGTTCCAGCCAGCACCGCTGAAGATGCCTTCCAGTTCGTTGATGATCTTGCCGTTGCCGGTTACCGGACCATCCAGACGCTGCAGGTTACAGTTGATGATGAAGCACAGGTTGTCCAGTTTTTCACGGGTTGCGATAGTGATCGCACCTTTAGATTCTGGCTCATCCATCTCGCCGTCGCCCAGGAAGGCGTAAACGGTCTGCTGTGAGGTGTCTTTCAGGCCACGGTGTTCCAGATATTTCAGGAATTTAGCCTGGTAGATTGCACCGATTGGGCCCAGACCCATAGATACGGTCGGGAACTGCCAGAATTCTGGCATCAGTTTCGGGTGCGGATAAGAGGACAGACCTTTACCGTGAACTTCCTGACGGAAGTTGTTCATCTGCTCTTCAGTCAGACGACCTTCCAGGAACGCACGTGCGTAGACGCCCGGAGAGATGTGGCCCTGGAAGTACACCAGGTCGCCGCCGTCTTTCTCGGTGCGTGCGCGGAAGAAGTGGTTAAAGCACACTTCATAAACGGTCGCAGAAGACTGGAAGGAAGCCATGTGGCCACCCAGTTCCAGGTCTTTCTTGGATGCGCGCAGAACGGTCATGATCGCGTTCCAGCGAATTGCAGAACGGATACGGCGTTCCAGATCCAGATTGCCCGGATATTCCGGTTCGTCTTCAACGGCAATCGTGTTTACGTAGTTGCTAGCCCCTGCACCTGCTGCTACTTTCACGCCGCCTTTGCGGGCTTCTGAAAGCAACTCATTAATCAGATACTGAGCACGCTCAACACCTTCTTCACGGATGACCGATTCGATCGCTTGTAGCCAGTCGCGAGTTTCGATCGGATCCACGTCATTTTGGAGACGTTCTGACATGGGGGTATTCCTTATCTATCTAATACGTTGATTTGTCTGGAACCTGTCCCATTGTATTTTCGCCAGAAAATACAATAAGACAGGTTCTGCGTTTAGTTGCCGCGCTCTAAAAAAGGCGCTTAATCCTTTCTTTGCTGTATGCGACGCAGTGAACGTTCGCGACGCGATTGCTCACGGCTGCGGTCCAGCAAGATTTCCTCAATGAAAGCCAGGTGGCGGTGCGACGCTTCACGCGCATGCTCCGGTTCCCCGGCCATTATCGCCTCGAATACACGAGTACGATGGTTGCTGACCAGCGGAAGCATTTCCCGGCGGGCATACAACAATTCAAAATTTTGTCGAACATTCTGGGCCAGCATCGGTTCCATGCAGCGTAGCAGATGGAGGAGTACCACATTATGAGCCGCTTCGGTGACGGCAATTTGGTACTGGACGACGGCATCGGACTCGGCGTCGAGATCGCCTGATTCTTGTGCCCGTTCAATGGCCTGATGAAGCTCGCGAATACGTTCACGGTCTTCATCATTGCTGCGCAGTGCCGCATAATAAGCAGCGATACCTTCAAGCGCGTGACGGGTTTCAAGCAGGTCAAACTGGGATTCTGGGTGGTCAGATAGAAGCTCTACCAGCGGATCGCTGAAGCTCTGCCACAGGCTGTTTTGAACAAAAGTTCCGCCGCCCTGGCGACGAAGCAGCAAGCCCTTGGCTTCGAGACGTTGAATCGCCTCACGCAGAGAGGGACGGGAAACATCGAACTGTTTAGCCAGTTCGCGTTCAGGCGGGAGTTTTTCACCGGGGCGCAGAGTCCCTTCGAGGATCAAAAATTCCAGCTGCTGCTCAATCACATCGGATAGTTTTGGTTGGCGAATTTTGCTGTAGGCCATATTCCCTGTCTTACGCCTTTTTGCCCGGAGTCAATTGGTCTTACCAATTTCATATTCGTATCGCTAAAGTAACAAAGTATTCACCTTCTGTCCATCGTGGTTTTGATTGAAATCAGTAAACCCTGCACATTTTAACAACCTTACAGAAATAACGTTTCAGAAATGTAACTTTGCACAAATGAATTGGTTACCCATATAGAGGCAGTTTTAACTTTAATGAAACGCGAAATACGCCATCTGAACCGATTCACCATGACAAATAATGAATTTTTAACCCCCTAATGAAGCATTTTTATTCTATACCCAGATAAAAGGGGTTAAAGGCAGCAACTTACAATTGCTTTCTTTTTATTCAACTCGTCATCGACCCTTTATAAAGCAGGTGCATTCGCGGTCGCTTACCACTATTCTGACGCTTACGGAAGACATCTTCCGTTTTTTAGGTCATTTGAACCGTAACGAAATAAATACATGAAATGGAATTTCATAATTACACACGCCATAGCGTGAACATAACAACCACACACGAGGTTTCACATAATGGAAGGTCAACAGCATGGCGATCAGCTGAAGCGCGGCCTTAAGAACCGCCATATTCAGCTTATTGCTCTGGGTGGCGCTATCGGCACCGGCCTGTTTCTGGGCAGCGCATCCGTTATTCAGTCAGCAGGCCCCGGCATTATTCTCGGCTACGCTATCGCCGGTTTTATCGCGTTCTTAATCATGCGTCAGTTAGGCGAAATGGTTGTCGAAGAGCCGGTAGCGGGTTCCTTCAGCCACTTTGCGTATAAATACTGGGGCGGTTTTGCTGGTTTCGCTTCCGGCTGGAACTACTGGGTGCTGTACGTTTTGGTCGCGATGGCTGAACTCACCGCCGTCGGGAAATACATCCAGTTCTGGTATCCGGAGATCCCAACCTGGGCTTCCGCTGCGGTCTTCTTTGTGCTGATCAACGCCATCAACCTGACCAACGTAAAAGTGTTCGGTGAGATGGAGTTCTGGTTCGCGATTATCAAAGTTATCGCCGTGGTAGCAATGATCATCTTCGGCGGCTGGTTACTGTTCAGCGGCAACGGCGGCCCTCAAGCCACCGTGCGCAACCTGTGGGAGCAAGGCGGGTTCCTGCCTCACGGCATGACTGGTCTGGTGATGATGATGGCGATCATTATGTTCTCGTTTGGCGGCCTTGAGCTGGTGGGTATTACCGCCGCAGAAGCCGATAACCCAGAGCAGAGCATCCCAAAAGCCACCAACCAGGTTATCTACCGTATTCTGATTTTCTATGTGGGTTCACTGGCCGTTCTGCTCTCTTTACTGCCATGGACACGCGTAACCGCTGACACCAGCCCGTTCGTGCTGATCTTCCATGAGCTGGGCGACACCTTCGTGGCAAACGCCCTGAACGTCGTCGTGCTCACCGCAGCGCTGTCCGTTTATAACAGCTGCGTGTACTGCAACAGCCGTATGCTGTTTGGTCTGGCTCAACAGGGCAACGCACCAAAAGCGCTGCTGAATCTCGACAAGCGTGGCGTACCGGTGAACACCATTCTGGTTTCCGCGGTGGTGACAGCCCTTTGCGTACTGATTAACTATTTGGCACCGGAATCAGCGTTCGGTCTGCTGATGGCGCTGGTTGTCTCTGCGCTTGTCATCAACTGGGCGATGATCAGCCTGGCGCACATCAAGTTCCGTCGTGCCAAGCAGCAGCAGGGCGTGAAAACGCGCTTCCCTGCCCTGTTCTACCCCGTCGGAAACTGGGTTTGCCTGGTGTTTATGGCGGCAGTGCTGGTGATCATGCTGATGACGCCGGGTATGGCAATTTCCGTTTACCTGATCCCGGTTTGGGTCGTTATCCTGGGTATTGGCTATCTGTTCAAACAGAAGAACGCGAAAGCCGTTAAAGCGCATTAATCTCGTCTGACTCAGTGCCCGGCCTCGGGCACTGAGCGTGTTACCTGCCTCACAAATTCTCACCGACAGCGATTTCATCCATATCACCGCCTTTATCTTGCTACGCAAATATTCATTTGCCAGCAAATAATTCTCTCCATACTGCAATTCGGAGAGCTGTCGATGAATAACAATAAACTGTCAGTCAAAGAAAAGATCGGCTATGGGATGGGCGACGCGGGATGCAACATCATCTTCGGCGCCATAATGTTGTTTGTTAACTATTTTTATACGGATATTTTCGGGCTCGCGCCTGCTTTGGTCGGGGTTTTACTGCTGTCGGTACGCGTCATCGATGCCATCACTGACCCGATCATGGGCGCGATTGCGGACCGTACCCGCAGTAAATATGGTCGATTTCGTCCATGGTTGCTGTGGATCGCCTTCCCCTACGCCTTGTTCAGCGTGCTGATGTTCACGACCCCAGAGTGGACGTACAACAGCAAAGTTATCTATGCCTTTGTCACTTATTTCCTACTCTCGCTCACCTATACCGCTATCAACATTCCTTACTGCTCGTTAGGCAGTGTGATCACCAACGATCCCAAAGAGCGCGTGGCCTGCCAGTCCTATCGCTTCGTGATGGTCGGCATAGCCACCCTGCTGCTGTCGTTAACCTTGCTGCCGATGGTTGAATATTTCGGCGGGGATAACAAAGCCAAGGGCTACCAGATGGCGATGACCGTACTGGCGCTTATCGGCACCTGTATGTTCCTGTTCAGCTTCGCGACCGTGCGGGAACGTATTCGCCCGGCGGTTCAAACCAACGACGAACTGAAAAACGATCTGAAAGACGCGTGGAAAAACGATCAGTGGGTGCGCATTTTGCTGCTGACGTTGTGCAACGTCTGCCCGGGCTTTATCCGCATGGCGGCGACGATGTATTACGTCACCTGGGTCATGGGGCAAAGCACTCACTTTGCGACGCTGTTTATCAGCCTTGGCGTCGTCGGGATGATGCTCGGAAGCATGCTGGCGAAGGTCCTGACCGACCGCTGGTGTAAACTGAAAGTGTTCTTCTGGACCAATATCGCCCTCGCGATTTTCTCCTGCGCGTTTTATTTCTTCGATCCCAAAGCCACGACGACGATTGTCGTGCTCTACTTCCTGCTGAACATTTTGCATCAGATCCCTTCCCCGCTGCACTGGTCGCTGATGGCGGATGTGGACGATTACGGCGAGTGGAAAACCGGCAAACGCATCACCGGGATCAGCTTCTCCGGCAACATTTTCTTCCTGAAACTGGGGCTGGCGATTGCTGGTGCGATGGTGGGCTTTTTGCTCTCCTGGTACGGCTATGATGCCGGTGCAAAAGCGCAAAGCGCGGATGCCATCAACGGCATCGTGTTGCTCTTTACCGTGATTCCGGGCGTGGGTTATCTGCTCACAGCGGGTGTGGTACGCCTGTTGAAAGTGGATCGTGAAACGATGAAGCAAATTCAGGAAGACCTTGAGAAGCGTCGCACAAATTACCGCGAGCTGAGCGACTATCAGGAACTGAAAACAGCTGAGACAAAATAAGGAAAGCCCCATGCGTAACTGGCCAAATCCCTTTATTGAACAACGTGCTGACCCGTATATTTTGCATCATGAGGGGCAATACTATTTCATCGCCTCCGTGCCAGAGTACGACAGGCTGGCCCTTCGGCGCGCCGACTCGCTGGAAGGATTGCGCAGCGCGGAGGAAGTCGTGGTGTGGCACAAACCGGACACCGGCCCGATGAGTGAGCTCATTTGGGCCCCGGAACTGCACCACATCGAAGGAAAGTGGTACATCTATTTTGCCGCGACCCACACTCAAGCGCTGGATAAGCTAGGTATGTTCCAGCACCGAATGTTTGCGCTTGAAGGCACAGGCGACGATCCGCTTAACGCACGGTGGATCGAGAAAGGACAAATCAAAACGCCGTTTGATACCTTTGCGCTCGACGCCACCACCTTTGTTCATCAGGGTAAGCGCTGGTATCTGTGGGCGCAGAAAGCCCCGGATATCTCGGGTAATTCCAATCTGTATCTGTGCGAAATGGAAAATCCATGGACGCTGAAAGGCGATCCCGTGATGCTGAGTAAACCGGAGTATGAGTGGGAATGCCGCGGATTTTGGGTTAACGAAGGCCCGGCAGTTTTAGTGCACGGCAACAAACTGTTTATCAGCTATTCCGCCAGTGCGACGGATGAAAACTACTGCATGGGGCTGCTGTGGATAGACATGAATGCCGATCCTCAGAACCCGCAAAACTGGCACAAAGCGCCGCGTCCTGTGTTCACCACCAGCTACGAAAATCGTCAGTACGGGCCGGGGCATAACAGCTTCACGCAGACGCCGGACGGGGAAGATGTGCTGGTATATCACGCGCGAAATTACACCGAAATTGAAGGCGATCCGCTGTACGATCCCAACCGGCATACTCGTTTAAAATTGGTTCGCTGGGACAAAAACGGGATGCCCGATTTTGGCATCCCGCCCGCAGATACGCTTTAATTGACGCGGTGCGCTGGGTTAAACCAGCGTACCGTAGATGGTCAGCAGCGCGACCAGCACCACAATCACAAACGAAGTTTTCTTCGCCATCGACACCGCCGCTTTTGGGGTCTCGACTTTATCCGTATGCGGTTCGCGCGCGAGTGAGAATTGCGCCAGGCGGGTTAGTACCTGATATTGCGACGTATGGCGATCGGCAAGGGACGCAAACCACGCCGGAAGCGCTTTCTCGCCGTGACCAATCAACGCATACACTACGCCCACCAGACGCACCGGCAGCCAGTCCAGCACATGAAGAATACCGTCGATACCGGATTGCAAACGTTCATGGGGCGTCAGGTAGCGGGCAAGCCACGTCTGCCAGGCGCGTAAAAATGCATAGCCCATCAGCAACACCGGGCCCCACGCCCCGCCCGCCACGAACCAGAACAGCGGCGCAAGATAGTAGCGGAAGTTAATCCACAGCAGGGCGTTTTGCAGCTCGCGTAAATAATCGCGTTCGTTGCAATCCGGCGGTACGCCATGGATCAGCGTCAACTCGCTCGCCATCGCGCCACGCGCATGGCTGTCATCACGCGAAGCCGCTTTCAGGTAGGCGTGATAGTGCAAACGCACTTTCCCCGCACCGATACACAGCACGCCGAGCAGGATCCACACAACCAAAAGCGGGACGTTGAAAAACAGACCATACAGCGCGCGCAGTAGCAGGTAAACAGCACCCATGACGACAACCGTCATCAGGATCGTGCGCAACATTGAAAAGTGCTTAATCCGACGGAACAGCACTTCCATCCGGTGATCCAAATGCCAGTGTTCGCCCAGTTTGAACAACCGTTCAGCGATCATCACCAGCAGCATGGTGAACAACGTCATGTCATCTCCTTGTCTGACGAAGCGGTAAGCATGGCGCGAAACCTGGACCAGTCAAAAGCCGGTCCTGGATCGGTTTTTCTCACCGGCGCGATATCGCTATGCCCAGTGATATTGTCGGAAATTGTCGGATAGCAGGCGATCAATTTTCGCGTCACCGCACACAGTGCCTGATACTGCGCATCGGTGTAAGGCGTGGTATCCGTGCCTTCCAGCTCAATACCAATCGAAAAATCATTGCATTTCTCACGCCCACAGTACGACGACACACCGGCGTGCCAGGCGCGTTTATCAAAAGGAACATACTGGACGATTTCACCGTCGCGGCGAATCAGACAATGGGCCGAAACGCGCAGGTGCGCGATCTCAGCAAAAAAGGGATGAGCGTTGGGATCAATTGTTCCAGTGAATAATGCGTCTATCCACGGACCACCAAATTCGCCAGGTGGCAGGCTAATGTTATGGACCACCAGCAGTGAGGGCGATTCGTCCTCCGGGCGGCAATCATGGTGCGGCGAAGGTACATGCCGCGCGTCCACCAGCCATCCGTTTTGTAACTGCATGCTGGCTCTCCTTATATATGGTGCTGATACTCGGTTCAGAGTAGCATGTTTCAATCTTATGATTCGTTACCAATTTGGAGTTTTATCATGCCGCCTCGCCGTTACAACCCCGACCACCGACGTGACGCGCTTCTGGAACGTATTAACCTTGATATCCCGGAAAGCGTGGCTCAGGCACTACGCGAAGATTTGGGTGGTGAGGTGAATGCGGATAACGATATTACCGCACAATTGTTGCCAAAAGAGACACGCTCGCACGCGGTGATCATCACCCGTGAAGACGGCATCTTTTGCGGTAAACGCTGGGTTGAAGAGGTCTTCACTCAGCTGGCTGGCGATGACGTAAAAGTGACGTGGCATGTGGAAGATGGTGCCAGCATCACAGCGAATCAGCCTCTTTTTGAACTCGAAGGCTCTTCCCGCGTGCTGCTGACAGGTGAGCGCACGGCGTTAAACTTTGTCCAGACGCTGTCCGGCGTGGCCAGTGAAGTTCGCCGCTACGTTGATCTGCTGGCCGGCACGAAAACTCAGTTGCTGGATACCCGTAAAACGCTGCCAGGCCTGCGTACGGCGCTGAAATACGCAGTGTTATGCGGCGGCGGCGCTAACCATCGCTTAGGTTTATCCGATGCGTTTCTGATTAAAGAAAATCACATTATTGCCTCAGGATCCGTGCGTCAGGCCGTTGAAAAAGCCTTCTGGCTGCATCCGGATGTGCCTGTCGAAGTGGAAGTGGAAAACATGGAAGAGCTTGATGCCGCCATTAAAGCGGGTGCCGATATCATCATGCTGGATAACTTCGAAACGGAACAAATGCGCGAAGCGGTTAAACGCACCAATGGCCAGGCGCAGCTTGAAGTCTCGGGTAATGTCACGCGGGAAACCCTACGCGCGTTTGCTGAAACAGGCGTAGATTTCATCTCCGTCGGCGCGCTGACCAAGCACGTGCAGGCGCTTGACCTCTCCATGCGTTTCAAATAATCAGCATTGTGATCCTCTTTTTCGGGAGAGGATCACAAGACGTTCTCGATACCCCTCGCAAAATTTTTACATCTTAATGTAACCGCCGCTTAATCTTCTGAATCCCCCTTCACGATCCGTTTATTGCCGCTCGTTTCTCTTCTTCTGAACTGCCACATTTGCTCCACTTTTTTTAAGGAGCAGACATGAACAGACAAAAAGGATTTACGCTCATTGAGCTAATGGTGGTCATCGGCATTATTGCCATTCTCAGCGCCATCGGCGTGCCCGCATACCAAAACTATCTTCGCAAAGCTGCGCTCACGGACATGCTGCAAACATTTGTCCCCTATCGCACAGCGGTCGAACTTTGTGCGCTCGATCATGGCGGTGTCGAGACGTGTGATGCCAGCGTAAACGGCATCCCCTCGCCCACCACCACGCGCTATGTCTCCGCCATGAGCGTCGCGAAAGGCACGGTTGGATTAACCGGTCAGGAGAGCCTCAACGGGCTGGAAGTGGTCATGACGCCAATCTGGGACAATGGCAACGGCATCACCGGCTGGACGCGCAACTGCAACATCAGCGATGACAGCGCGCTCAAACAGGCCTGCGAAGACGTCTTCCGCTTTGATAATAATTGAGGAAGCGAACGATGAATTCGGAACAACTGGTCATGCTGTGCCAGCGTCATCATGCGCTTATTCTCAGTAGCGACGCTGAAATGGTGAGTATTGCCGTGGCGGGAACCCCTGCTGCGGAAATGATGGAGGCCCTGCGATTCGCCACACAAAAACGGATCGATATTCAATGCTGGACGGCAGAGCGCATGGAAAAGCATCAGCAAATGTCTTCGACATCAAATTTGCCCGTCATTTCGCAGGATACAAGCCTGGCGGCGGATATTCTTAACCGAACGCTTCTGCAAGCACTCAGCCAGCGAGCCTCCGATATCCACGTTGAGCCAGCCGGGAATGCCTGGCAAATCCGCTTGCGCATTGACGGCGTCTTATACCCGCAGCCCCCGCTGAATGCGGCGACAGGGACCACCCTGATTGCCCGATTAAAGGTGCTGGGTAATCTGGATATCGCCGAGCGGCGTTTACCGCAGGATGGTCAGTTTACCGTTGAGCTGTCGGGAGTATCGGTCTCTTTTCGCATCGCCACGTTACCCTGCCGCGGTGGAGAAAAAATTGTGTTGCGGCTTTTACATCAGGTGCAGCAGGCGCTGGAGCTTGAGACATTAGGTATGACGACCACCCAGCTTGCCCATTTCGAGCAAGCGCTCCAGCAACCGCAGGGATTACTGTTGGTAACCGGCCCCACGGGCAGCGGCAAAACCGTAACGCTCTACAGCGCGCTTCAAGCCCGTAATGCACAAGACGTGAATCTGTGCAGCGTAGAAGATCCCATTGAGATCCCTCTTGCCGGGCTGAATCAAACACAAATAAACCCTCGAGCGGGCCTAACCTTTCAAAGCGTATTACGGGCACTTTTGCGCCAGGATCCTGACATCATCATGGTGGGGGAAATCCGTGACGGCGAAACGGCGGAGATTGCTATCAATGCTGCCCAGACAGGCCATCTGGTGCTCTCGACGTTACACACCAACTCTACCATTGAGACGCTGGTGCGGCTTCAGCAGATGGGCGTTGCGCGCTGGATGGTTTCCTCTGCGCTTACGCTGGTGATCGCTCAACGTCTAGTCCGCCGCCTTTGTCCTCATTGTACGAAAGAGACCCATCAGGAAACGCTCATCCCGCATAACATCTGGCCGCGACAGCTACCTCACTGGCAACCGACGGGATGCGATCGTTGTTATCACGGTTTTTACGGCCGCGTTGCCCTGTTTGAAGTCCTGACTATTAACAGCGACATCCGCCAGGCCATTGCCAGCGGCGCCTCCGTTGAAGAGGTCGAAATCAAGGCAAAAAAGACCGGCATGACAACGCTTTTCGAACATGGCTGCATGGCCGTCGAGAAAGGGCAAACCACCTTTGAAGAATTGATCCGCGTGTTGGGGCTACCGAATGGCTGCTAATCATCTTTGGCGCTGGCGCGCGATGACTGCCGAGGGCGAGCTTCAACAAGGGACGCTATTAGCCATTGATCGCCAGGCAGCAATCACCCGATTATCACTCAAAGCACTTTACCCACTTCGGCTCACGCGCAGCCCTCTGCACCAGCAGTGGCAGCCTCATCATTGCTACGAGATTTTTCGACAACTGGCTACCCTGCTCCAGGCTGGTCTCACGCTTGCCTACAGCCTGCAAATGTTGGCTGAGCAGCATCCCGTTAAACAGTGGCAGGCACTGCTTAACAACCTTGCTGACGATCTCAGCGAAGGCTGCGCCTTCTCCGATGCCTTAAAGAAATGGCCAGACGTATTTAGCCCGCTTTATGTCTCCATGATGAAAACCGGGGAGCTGACAGGCAAGCTGGAAGAATGTTGCCGGCAGTTAGCGCAGCAACAAAAATTGCAGCAACAGCTTAGCGCGAAGGTGAAAAAAGCACTGCGCTATCCGATGATCATTCTCGCGCTGGCTGTGGTCGTGGTGCTGGCGATGGTGACGTTTGTCCTGCCGGAATTTGCGGCTATTTATAAAACATTTAATACACCGCTTCCTATGCTCACACAGTGGGTGATGGGTTTTGCGACTTTCGTACGCCAGCAAGCCATTGCTCTCATCCTTGCGCTATTTTTACCCGTCATCGTGATGCGTTGCCTACGGCATCATCTCGGCTGGCAGCGATTCTGTCAGCGTTTTTTACTGCGTATCCCAATTATGGGATCGCTGGCTCGTGGACAAAAACTCAGTCAGATTTTTACCGTGTTGTCGCTGACCCAGCAGGCGGGCATCGCGTTTTTACAGGGGCTGGAAAGTTCTCAAGAGTCCGTTGAGGGGGTGTACTGGCAGGAGGTCCTGAAAGGGGTCAGGGATCGCATTACGCAGGGGGACCCAATATGGTCGTCATTAACGAAAGCAGGGATCTTCACGCCCTTATGCATCCAGCTTGTGCGAACAGGAGAGGTGTCCGGCTCCCTTGATAGCATGCTGGCCAATCTTGCCCGTCATCATAATGAACAAACATTTCAGCAGGCCGACGACCTGGCCTCGCTGTTAGAACCCCTGCTGCTCATCGTGACCGGGTTAATAATCGGAACGCTGGTGGTGGCGATGTATCTCCCTATTTTCCATTTAGGCGATGCGATGAGTGCAGGATAAAGCTGGCACACGGGCGTGCGCCAGCGGAGCAATTACAGGCTGTTGAAAATGCGGTTTTCCTGTTCCTGAACGCGAATAAACGTTGTGCGTTTAGTCAGCTCTTTCAGTCGTGATGCCCCCACGTAGGTACAGGCAGAACGCAGGCCACCCATAACGTCGCGGGCGGTATTTTCAACTGGGCCACGCAATGGTAGCTTCACAGTTTTACCTTCCGCGGCGCGATACTGCGCAACACCGCCTACGTGGCGGTTCATTGCTGATTCAGAGCTCATGCCGTAGAAGAGCATAAATTTCTCGCCGTTTTCTTCAACGACTGTGCCGCCGCTCTCTTCATGACCGGCCAGCATCCCGCCCAGCATCACGAAATCTGCGCCGCCGCCAAAGGCTTTGGCAACATCACCAGGCATGGTGCAGCCGCCGTCACTAATGATCTGCCCACCCAGGCCGTGAGCGGCATCAGCACATTCAATCACGGCGGACAGCTGAGGATAGCCAACACCGGTTTTGACGCGTGTAGTACACACAGAGCCAGGACCAATGCCGACTTTCACAATATCCGCGCCAGCCAGAATCAACTCTTCGCACATCTCACCGGTCACAACATTACCTGCGATGATGGTTTTATCAGGCCATGCTTCACGTGCTTTGCTAACAAACTGCACGAAATGCTCGGAATACCCGTTAGCCACATCGATGCACAGGAAATTCAGTGCCGGATTCGCAATCAGAATTTGTTTGGTTTTCTCGAAATCAGTATCAGAGGTGCCGGTTGAGACCATCACATGTTTGAGCACATCTGCGGAAGCTGAAGCGGCAAAGGCATTCCATTCTTCAACGCTATAGTGTTTGTGCACTGCGGTCAGGATATCGAACGACGCCAATGCCGTTGCCATCGCGAAGGTACCCACGGTATCCATATTGGCGGCAATGATAGGAACACCAGACCAGGTCTGACCGGAATGTTTAAAGGTGAATTGGCGTTCGAGTTCAACGTCTGAGCGACTTTTCAGTGTAGAGCGTTTAGGGCGGATAAGAACGTCTTTAAAACCTAACTTCAGATCTTCTTCGATACGCATGCGGGGATTCCTGGGGTTAGAGGCAAAAAAGTGTAAAGCACAACTCCAGTGACGTTATCATACGCACTAATACGTGCTCCGCAAGACTGCGAATTTCTCTTTTTTTACGCTACAATCCTATAAATTTACCTGGTATAAAGCGGGTAATCAGAGGCAGACCCACGCCACTGCAAATTTAAATGATAACTAAATGATTTTAATGATGAATACTTCCCGGGATTTTGTTTAATGGGGTACATTGTTGCGTTAACGGGCGGCATCGGGAGTGGTAAAAGCACTGTTGCTGACGCTTTCTCACGCTTGGGTATCGTGATTGTTGATGCTGACATCATTGCCCGACAGGTGGTTGAGCCTCACACCCCCGGCTTAAGAGCCATTGAAGCGCATTTCGGCCAGGACATCATTAACAGTGACGGCTCCCTGAACAGACGTCTGTTGCGCGAGCGCATTTTTTCTCGACCGGAAGAAAAAACCTGGCTCAATGCGCTTCTTCACCCCATGATTCACCAGGAAACTCAGCGACAGATCTCTGCGGCAACATCGCCGTATGTTTTATGGGTTATTCCGTTGCTCGTCGAAAATCAGCTTCAGCATAAAGCCAACAGAATTCTGGTCATCGATGTGTTACCCGAAACACAACTTCAGCGAACGATGTTGCGCGATAACGTCACACGCCAACATGCTGAACAAATTCTTGCTGCGCAGGCAACGCGTGAAGCACGACTTGCCGTCGCAGATGACGTTATTGATAATAACGGCGCACCCGAAACAATTGCATCGGATGTTGCCCGCCTGCACGCACACTATCTGACGTATGCCGCGCAGGCCGCAGCACAGGACAAAACACAATGAGTTCTCATATCCTTTTTGAACACCCGCTGAATGAGAAAATGCGCACCTGGCTGCGCATCGAATTTCTCATTCAGCAGATGTCTTTTCATCTTCCGATCGCCGAGCACGCAACCGCGCTGCATTTTTTCCGCAACGTTGGCGACCTGCTGGATGTTATTGAGCGGGGCGACGTTCGCACAGAGTTGCTCAAAGAACTCGAACGTCAGCAGCGAAAATTGCAGGGCTGGGCTGAAGTCCCGGGCGTCGATCAGAACCGTATCGATTCAATCCGCCTGCAGCTGAAGCAAAGCAGCACTATTCTTATGGCCGCCCCTCGCGTTGGGCAGTTTCTGCGAGAAGATCGGTTGATTGGGCTGGTGCGCCAGCGACTGAGTATTCCGGGAGGATGCTGTAGTTTTGACCTGCCAACATTGCACATCTGGCTGCATATGTCGCAAGAACAGCGTGATGCACAGGTAAAAAACTGGATGGGAAGCCTCGAGCCGATGAATCAAGCGCTGACCCTGATTCTTGACCTTGTTCGCAACTCAGCACCGTTTCGCAAGCAAACCAGCCTTAACGGTTTTTATCATGATAATGGCGATGATGCCGACCTGCTGCGATTGCAACTTTCACTCGGCGATCAGCTTTATCCGCAAATTTCAGGCCATAAAAGCCGCTTTGCGATTCG
Organism: Enterobacter sp. 638; assembly: GCF_000016325.1. Classification (NCBI taxonomy): domain Bacteria; kingdom Pseudomonadati; phylum Pseudomonadota; class Gammaproteobacteria; order Enterobacterales; family Enterobacteriaceae; genus Enterobacter; species Enterobacter sp. 638. The sequence goes on along the minus strand of NC_009436.1, from coordinate 732,726 downwards.
ATTTATGCCGCTGGATAGCGAGAATGGAAGCGTGCCGGAACGTCTCGATTTTGAACTGGCTTGCTGTTAAGGAGTGCCAATGTCTGAAGTGATTAACGTGAATTGCCCGACCTGTGGCAAAGCTGTTGTCTGGGGTGAAATCAGTCCGTTTCGCCCGTTTTGCTGTAAGCGCTGTCAGCTCATCGATCTGGGTGAATGGGCGGCAGAAGAGAAACGCATCCCGAGCGAGGGTGGCCTGTCAGATAGCGATGACTGGAGCGAAGAACTGAAGTAGTTAGGTTCTTCGCTGGACCTGCTGGCAATAGGGTTAGCAGGTCTACACGCCCTGAATCAGTCTGGTAATAACGGGTTCATTGGCAGGCGGGAATTTGTCAGCCTCCAGTGCGCCTTGCTCAACCCACATCCCGAGTTGCTCTTCTTTCCCCCAAGGTTCACCTTCCCAGTTCTCAACCATAAAGAACCACAGCGTGATGTGACGGTCCGGGAACTGATACTCGAGTTTATCGAATAATGTCGCGTTGTACGGTGTAATCCCAACCTCTTCCTGAAGCTCGCGAACTAACGCCTCTTCAGGCGTTTCACCCGCTTCTATTTTACCGCCAGGAAACTCCAGTTTATTCGCCATGTGGGCATCGGCCGCCCGCTGGGTAATAAAGATTTGATTTAACGGAGTGCGGATAATTCCGACGGCAATTTGCAGTACTTTCATAGTGTTATACCCATAAAAAAGGCGCAGATCTCTGCGCCTTTTCGATTTACTCTGTGCTTAGCTTAAACGGCCGTGGCACGACTTATATTTTTTACCGGAACCGCAAGGGCATGGATCGTTACGACCCACTTTGCGATCGCCCGTTTGGGCAGCAATCGCCTCAGCCGCTTCATTTTCGTCAGTTTGATGACTCAGCTGTTGCATCTGCGCCAGACGCTCAGCTTCCTCACGACGCTGCTGCTCCATTGCTTCTACTTCTTCCGGCATGCGAACCTGGACTTTACCCAGGGTGCTGATCACTTCGTATTTCAGTGATTCGAGCATCGTCGCAAACATCGCGAAGGATTCACGTTTGTATTCTTGCTTAGGATCTTTTTGCGCGTAACCACGCAGGTGAATACCCTGACGCAGGTAGTCCATCGCCGCCAGATGCTCTTTCCACAGGGAATCCAGCGTTTGCAGCATCACGCCTTTCTCGAAGTGACGCATCATCTCGGTGCCGACGACTTCTTCTTTACGCTTATAAACCTCAATCGCGTTTTCAAGAATACGTTCGCGCAAGGTTTCTTCATGCAGCTCCGGCTCTTTGTCCAGCCACTCTTTGACCGGCAGTTCGAGATCGAAGTCATTTTTCAGACGTTCTTGCAGACCTTCAACATCCCACATTTCTTCAAGCGATTGTGGGGGAATGTATGCATCGATCGTCGCTTTAAACACATCCTCGCGAATGCTGTTGATGGTTTCGCTCACATCAGTTACATCCAGCAGTTCGTTACGCTGAGTGTAAATTGCACGACGCTGATCGTTAGCAACGTCGTCATATTCAAGCAGTTGCTTACGGATGTCGAAGTTGCGGCTTTCTACTTTGCGCTGTGCATTGGCAATCGCTTTGGTCACCCATGGGTGTTCGATGGCTTCGCCTGGTTTCATACCCAGTTTACGCATCATGCCTGACACACGGTCAGAAGCAAAAATACGCATCAACGCATCTTCCATGGACAGGTAGAAGCGTGAAGAACCGGCATCACCCTGACGACCCGCACGACCACGCAGCTGGTTATCGATACGGCGAGATTCGTGACGCTCTGTACCAATGATATGCAGACCACCGGAGGCCAGCACGGCATCGTGACGCACCTGCCAGTCGGCTTTAACTTGTGCAATTTGCTCAGGAGTTGGGTTTTCCAGCTCAGCCAACTCTGACTGCCAGCTACCGCCCAGCACGATATCGGTACCACGACCCGCCATGTTGGTTGCGATGGTCACTGCTGCCGGGTAACCCGCCTGTGCAACGATATCCGCTTCTTTGGCGTGGAATTTGGCGTTAAGAACGTTGTGCTTAATCCCTGCTTTTTCCAGTTCATGAGAAACCACCTCGGACTTCTCAATGGAAATCGTACCCACCAGAACCGGCTGGCCTGCTGCAGTACGCTCACGGATATCTTCAATAATCGCCTGAATTTTTTCCGCTTCGGTCATGTACACCAGATCCGGCATATCTTTACGGATCATTGGACGGTTGGTCGGGACAACCACGGTATCCAGTTTGTAGATAGAGCTGAATTCAAACGCTTCGGTGTCAGCAGTACCGGTCATACCGGCCAGTTTTTCATACAGGCGGAAATAGTTCTGGAAAGTGATAGAAGCCAGCGTCTGGTTTTCGTTCTGAATATCCACGCCTTCTTTGGCTTCAACCGCCTGGTGCAGACCATCAGACCAGCGACGACCCTGCATGGTACGGCCAGTGTGTTCATCAACAATGATAACTTCACCGTCTTTGACGATGTAATCCACATCACGAGTAAACAGGGCATGCGCGCGCAATGCAGCGGTCACGTGATGCATCAGCATGATGTTGGTTGGGGAGTAGAGTGACTCACCCTCTTCCATGATGCCTTGCTCAACCAAAAGCTCTTCGATCTGAATCAGACCGCGCTCAGTCAGGTTCACCTGACGCGCTTTTTCATCCACGGAGAAGTGACCTTCGCCCTGGAATGTGTCGGAATCTTCTTTTTCCTGACGAATCAGATGCGGAATGATTTTGTCGACTTTGCGGTACATGTCCGAGCTATCTTCAGCCGGGCCAGAAATGATAAGTGGGGTACGCGCTTCATCGATCAGAATGGAGTCCACCTCATCGACCAATGCATAGTGCAGCTTACGCTGTACACGTTCTTCTGGGCTAAACGCCATGTTATCGCGCAGGTAGTCAAAGCCGTATTCGTTATTGGTGCCGTAGGTGATATCCGCGCCGTAGGCTTCACGCTTAGCTGGTGCAGGTAAACCAGACATGTTGATGCCGACGGACATGCCCAGGAATTCGAATAACGGACGGTTGTTTTCCGCATCACGTTGCGCCAGATAGTCGTTGACGGTCACGACGTGTACGCCCTTGCCGGACAGTGCGTTCAGATAGGCAGGCAGGGTTGCGGTCAGGGTTTTACCTTCACCGGTACGCATTTCAGCGATGCAACGTTCGTTCAACACCATACCGCCGAGCAGTTGCACGTCAAAGTGACGCATGCCAAACACACGCTTACTCGCTTCGCGAACCACGGCGAATGCTTCTGGAATCAGGCTTTCTACTGTTTCACCTTTGTCCAGACGTGCGCGGAACTCAACGGTCTTTGCTTTCAGTTCGTCGTCGGAGAGTTTTTCCATCTCCGGTTCCATGGCATTGATGACGGTGACGGCTTTGCGCATGCGGCGCAGGGTACGATCGTTACGACTGCCAAAAACTTTGGTTAATAATTTGATTAACATAATAAATTCTCACGCGCCCCATGATGGGCAGATAAATTAAAGTATTGAAAAACGGTTAATTTAGCTGAGGCATTGGGGTCCGGCGCGGATGCCCTGTACCTGGCTAATCCAGGCAGAGACGGAGAAAGCGGCGTGGGGAATGAAAGTGATGTTTGTCTGCTGACGGACAATGACAGGCGGCTTACTTTCCTGAGTCAGCAAAGCATTAAGCGTATCCAGTAATGCCAGGTGCTGCGCCTGAACAGGCAGCGACTCTTGTGCAACAGGCATTGCCTGCGGTGCCATCGCAAAAGAGAGATGACGAATGACAGTGCGGATTGCATGTTGATGCCAGTAGTCGACAGTGAAATTCGGGCGACGCGTGGCTTCCAACAGCGCGAGGTTAGTAAAATTGACTCGCGTGGATAAATCATGTCGGGCGGTGTTGGTCTTAGCGGGTGTGACCGTTTCAGCATTTGCGCTGAGTACAGGCAAGCCGAAGCTCGCCGCAACCATCCCTAATAAGAGATGCGGCCAAAAGTAACGTCTGCCAAATTGTCGCCAGCGCGTTAGAATTCCGCTCAATGAGTCCACCATCGCAAGATAAACCTTGAGTGGCTTACCTAAAATTATTTTAGCGCCCAAATATTACCATTAAAGCTCGAACACAGCAGCAGGAATGACGTACGACAGCAGGTAAAAACGGTCAAGAATGCAGCGAACGCACGAACATATTGTGCTCTGGCAGGGCAAACATCAGGCAGGATATTAAGACACAACTGTAGAAACAAAAACGACTGGTCTTCCTGGCCGGAGAGAGTACCAGGTTAACCAGTCGATTTTACGAAACGGCTGTTACCGTTACGCCAGGACCGTGCTCGGAGCTTTGAATGCCAGAGGCAATTCAGCTTCGTCTTCGAAGGTCACATATTCCCAAGCTTCCTGTTTAGCCAGGACTGCTTGCAGTAACTTATTATTCAATGCATGACCGGATTTAAACGCGGTAAATGCACCGATAATATTGTGACCACACATGAACAGGTCCCCAATCGCATCCAGCATTTTGTGACGAACGAATTCATCTTCAAAACGCAGGCCGTCTTCGTTCAGCACGCGATAATCGTCAACAACGATGGCACAATCGAAGCTGCCGCCCAGGCACAGGCCACGGGACTGCAGATATTCGATATCACGCATGAAACCGAAAGTACGGGCACGACTGATTTGACGCATAAACGCATCAGCAGAGAAGTTCATCGCATAGCGCTGGGTACTGGCATCAATCGCTGGATGGTTAAAGTCGATGGTAAAGTCCAACGAGAAACCATTAAACGGTTTGAATTCAGCCCACTTGTCGCCATCTTCAACGCGAACCGTCTCTTTAATGCGAACAAATTTCTTCGCACAGTTCAGTTCTTCGATGCCAGCGTCCAGCAACAAATAAACGAACGGAGCAGCACTACCATCCATGATCGGAATCTCAGGCGCATCGACTTCAATAACAATGTTGTCGATACCCAGACCCGCGAGGGCGGCATTCAAGTGCTCTACGGTAGAAATCCGCACGTCATGCTCATTGACCAGACAGGTACAGAGCATAGTATCACGCACAGATTTGGCATCGGCCGGGAAATCTACCGGTGGATTCAAGTCGGTGCGACGATAGATGACCCCGGTATTGGCCGACGCAGGGCGCAGCGTCAGTGTGACTTTTTTGCCGGTATGTAAACCGACGCCAGTCGCCTGAACGATACGTTTAAGTGTCCTTTGTTTGATCATCGTATAATCTCGCCAAATTACTTATCCAACCGAAAGTGTATATCACTAACGGATGGCCAGTTTAGCACAAAGAGCGAAAATCCCCAAATTCCAGCCAATTCTTAGTCAGCTTGCTTGCGCAGGAATGCTGGGATATCCAGATAATCCGGTTCTTTCGCGGTTTGCGGCGTATTATCGTTAACCACTTTAGCGGCTGGTTTCTGCTCTTGAGTCAGCGGAGCCATACCGTGCTGCTGGTAACGATCCATGACAGGCTGCTGAGTCTGTTTATTCGTCACAAGGGTAATTTCTGGACGTTTGTCCATGCCAATACCGGTTGCAACAACAGTCACACGCAGTTCGTCGTTCATTTCAGGATCAAGGGAAGTACCGATAACCACAGTCGCGTTATCTGAAGCGAACGCACGGATGGTGTTACCGACCGTTTCGAACTCATCAAGACGCAGGTCAAAGCCAGCGGTAATGTTGACCAGAACGCCACGCGCACCCGACAAATCGATATCTTCCAGCAGTGGGGAAGAGATGGCCATTTCAGCCGCTTCTTCTGCACGGTCTTCACCGCTCGCCACACCAGAACCCATCATCGCGTAGCCCATTTCGGACATCACGGTGCGCACGTCTGCAAAGTCAACGTTCATCAGGCCAGGACGAGTAATCAGTTCAGCGATACCCTGGACTGCGCCTTTAAGCACGTCATTTGCTGCGCCAAAGGCGTCAAGCAGAGAGATGCCGCGACCCAAGACTTTCAGCAGTTTGTCGTTCGGAATCGTGATCAGAGAGTCCACGTGTTTAGACAACTCGGTGATACCCTGCTCCGCGAATGCCATGCGCTTCTTGCCTTCAAAATTGAAAGGCTTAGTCACAACTGCAACGGTCAGAATACCTAAATCTTTAGCGACCTCAGCGACAACGGGTGCTGCACCAGTACCGGTACCACCGCCCATGCCCGCTGCAATAAACACCATGTCCGCGCCATCGAGCGCAGCACGCAGTGCTTCACGGTCTTCTTCAGCTGCATTACGGCCCACTTCTGGGTTAGCACCAGCGCCCAGACCTTTGGTGATACCACCACCGATCTGAATAGTCTGGCCTACAGCCGTTTTGCGTAATGCCTGTGCGTCGGTGTTGACTGCAAAGAATTCAACGCCTTCAATGCGCTCACGCACCATATGCTCAACAGCGTTACCGCCGCCGCCACCGACGCCGATGACTTTAATCACCGCGTCGTTGGTTAATTCCATTGGTTCAAACATGGTTTCTCTCCGTTTTTACACTTCATCCTTCACGCTGTAAAAACGTTTTGAAGGACTTCGCGTATGTGCCTGTCGCCTGAGACCGCTAATTTTCTCCGGTCTCTTTAAAAAATCAAAATTCTTTTCGCAGCCAGGAATTGAGTCGTTTGACCCACGACCCGACTGACGTACGCTTTTCCACTTCCGCTTCACCACTCAAATGGGACTCTTTCCCGTAGTGAAGCAGACCCACAGCCGTTGAATAATACGGCTCCTGGGCATAATCCGTTAAACCAGTAATATTCAGCGGTGCACCAATACGAACTTGCGTATGGAACACTCGCTGCGCGCAGGCCGCTAGACCTTCAATTTGCGCCGCGCCGCCGGTTAATACAATCCCCGCCGCAAGATGATGTTTCACGCCCTGCTGACGAAGCTGTTCTTGTAACTGTAAAATCTCTTCGTTGACGAGGTTAAGCAGCTCGGTATAACGCGGCTCAATCACCTCTGCCAGAGTCTGTCGTTGCAGACTACGCGGCGGACGCCCGCCTACGCTTGGCACTTCAACGCTCTCATCTTTGCCCACGATAGAACCCAATGCGCAACCGTGACGGACTTTGATCGCCTCTGCATCGCTAGGTGGTGTACCAAAGGCGTAGGCAATATCACTTGTCACGACGTTCCCAGCGTACGGGATCACTTTGGTATGACGCAAGGCACCACCAGTGTACACGGCGATATCCATTGTTCCACCGCCAATATCGACCACACAAACGCCCAGTTCGCGTTCATCTTCCGTCAGGACCGAATAACTGGCCGCCAGTCCTGCAAAAATAAGTTGGTCTACTTTCAGGCCACAACGTTCAACGGCTTTGACGATGTTTTTCGCCATATCGTTATGACAGGTGATCAAATGCACTTTTGCCTGCATACGCACACCGGAAAGACCGACGGGGTTTTTAATACCCTCTTGATAATCGATCGCATATTCCTGTGGGATCACATGCAGGACACGATGCTCATCGCGCACGCGCACCGACTTTGCCGTGTGCACAACATTCTCAACGTCTTCTTGCGTCACTTCTTCTTCGGAAATCGGCACCATCCCAATTTCGTTCTGGCAGCTGATATGCTTACCAGAAAGCGCAAGATATACGGAGGAGATCTGGCAATCTGCCATTAACTCTGCCTGATCGATGGCGCGCTGTACGCATTTCACCACCGACTCAAGGTCGTTTACCCCACCTTTATCCATACCACGGGAAGGGCAACTGCCCACGCCAATGATATTGACCATACCGTCGGGCAGAACTTCCCCTACTAAAGCGGCAACCTTCGCGGTGCCAATCTCTAGTCCAACTACCAGTTTTCTGTCCGTCGCCTTGATCATTGTTGTTCTGCCTGTACCTGTGCCTGATTCTGTTGCTGATTAGGTTCCTCAACCGGAGCCGGCACCCAGCCGACTGCTGCGCCTGAGTCGTAGCGCAAATCAACGTAGCTTATCCGTTTGCCGTCTGTCTGCGCCTGCTGCTGTAAAACGGGGTAAAGTTCTACAAAACGCGCCAAACGCTTCATCGTGTCACCGCGACCAAGATTAAGCTTAATCCCATTCGTTAACGTCAGTTGCCACGAGCGACGAGCGGTCATTGCTGCATCTTTTAACGTAAATCTGTCTTTAGCCAGCACCTGACCCATTTCACGAAAACCTTGTAGGACTTCGTTTTCGCTTCCTTCTGGGCCATACAGCATCGGTAAACTTTGCTTGCTAACACGATCGGCCGGGACGCTGAACGAATTTCCGTCTACGTCAACCATATGCTGATCATTCCAACGCGCTATCGGCACAAATTCAACCAGATGAATCTTCAATTCATCAGGCCATTGCTTTCTTACGCTCGCCTGCTTTATCCATGGCAGACGTTCAATCTGACTCTGAATGATGTTGACGTCCTGAGTCATGAATGTCCCAGGCGGCCCCAGAGCCAGAATTGACTGGCGAATATCGTCGTTGCGTGTGTAATGCCGCTCCCCGGTCAACACCAGTTTTGAGAGAGGTAACCGCTGCGCATCTTCCATCCAGCCCAACACCATCCAGCCGCTGATAAACACGGTACACAGCACACCCAGCAGGAAAATAATCCCTGCAAGACGCGTTCCATTACTCCGCCCTGAAGAAGAATATTCCTCTTCTTCTTCACGGTTCCGCGTGTTCAATGCAGCCTGAGACATATCAGCCCGCCTGGTCCAGAATACGAACAACTAATTGCGAGAAGGTCATCCCGGCCTGACGTGCGGCCATCGGCACCAGACTGTGGCTGGTCATACCCGGCGAGGTATTGGCTTCCAGCAGATAAAATTGTCCGTCGCTGTCCTGCATCACATCGATCCGCCCCCAGCCACGGCAACCCAAAACAGTCCAGGCTTTAAGCACCAGGGCCTTTAATTCTTCCTCACGTTCTGCTTCCAGACCACTTGGGCAGAAATATTGCGTCTCATCAGAGAGATACTTCGCTTCATAATCATAGAAGGTTCCAGCCGGTTGGATGCGAATTGACGGTAAAATTTCTTCACCAAGCATTGCCACGGTAAATTCTGGACCGCCAAGCCATTTTTCAATCAGAACTTCTTCATCATGTTGAAAAGCCAGCGCTAAAGCAGAGGTTAAATCATCAGCTTTATCAACTTTCGACATTCCTACGCTTGAGCCTTCACGGCTGGGCTTTACAATAACCGGTAACGCCAGCTGTTCAATACGCTGATTAACGCCAACTTCCAGGCCTGATTCAAACTCGCGACGCGTCACTGCAACCCACGGCGCCACAGGCAAACCCGCACCCTGCCACAGCAATTTACTGCGCAGTTTATCCATGGAAATGGCGGAAGCCATCACACCGCTACCGGTATAAGGCATGCCGATTAAATCCAGCAAGCCCTGCAAAGTGCCGTCCTCACCGCCGCGACCGTGTAACGCGATAAAGACTTTATCAAAGCCCATCTCTTTCAAACGCGTTACATCAATGTCTTTTGGATCAACCGGATGGGCATTAACGCCACCTTCACGAAGAGCCGCCAAAACAGCTGCGCCGGAATTGAGCGAAACGTCGCGTTCCGCAGAGGTGCCACCCATCAGGACCGCAATCTTATCAGCCATGGTGTTCATCCCCTGAGGTTTGCGGCTTCAGTTTGATTTCAGATAAGTTACGTGCGATTTTGCCGATATTTCCCGCACCCTGTATCAAAATCAAATCGTTACCCGTTAATACCTGCGCCAGCATCTCAGCGGCCTGAGCAGGATCGGAGACCAAAATCGGATCAACTTTACCGCGACCGCGAATCGTGCGGCACAATGAACGGCTATCCGCGCCCGGAATCGGCATTTCGCCAGCGGCATAGACGTCCAGCATCAGTAGCGCATCCACCTGGCAAAGCACATTGGCGAAATCGTCATACAGATCGCGCGTACGGGTATAGCGGTGCGGCTGGAAAAGCATGACCAAATTTTTATCCGGCCAGCCTGCACGGGCCGCTTTGATCGTCGCATCCACTTCGGTCGGATGGTGACCGTAATCATCGACCAGCATCGCTGTGCCGGATTTACCGTTGACGGGCTCCAGCGGATATTCACCCAGGAAGTCGAAACGACGCCCGGTCCCCTGGAAACTCTCTAAAGCACGTAAAATATCGTCGTCTTCAATGCCTTCTTCTGTTGCCACCGCAACAGCAGCAGCAGCATTCAACGCATTGTGGCGGCCCGGCGCGTTAAGCGTCACGTGCAGCAGCTCTTTGTCCTGACGCGCCAGGGTGAAATGCCCTTGCGCACCGGTTTGCGTGTAGCTTTCCACACGCACGTCAGCGTCTTCACTAAAACCATAAGTCGTTGTCTGACGCCCGACGCGTGGCAGTAGCTCGCGAATGACCGGATCGTCAACACACATTACCGCACGACCATAAAACGGCAGGTTGTGCAGAAAGTTTATGAATGTCTGCTTTAAATTTTCAAAGTCGCCCTGGTAAGTGTCCATATGGTCGGCTTCGATATTGGTGACAATCGCCACCATCGGCTGCAGATGCAGGAACGACGCATCGCTTTCATCTGCTTCCGCAATCAGATAACGGCTGTGGCCCAAACGTGCGTGCACACCAGCCGCTTTAACCAGACCGCCATTGACGAACGTCGGATCAAGACCTGCTTCCGCATAAATACTGGACACCATCGCCGTGGTCGTCGTTTTGCCGTGCGTACCTGCAACGGCAATTCCGTGACGAAAACGCATCAGTTCTGCCAGCATCTCTGCACGGCGGATCACCGGGATGCGCGCTTCGTGCGCCGCTACGATTTCAGGGTTATCAGATGAGATCGCGCTAGACACCACGACCACACTCGCATCACGTACGTTTTCCGGACGGTGGTTGAAATAAATCGTCGCCCCGAGCGACGCCAACTGTTGCGTAACAGGGTTCGGTGCCAGATCGGAACCACTGATCTGATAGCCTTCGTTAGCCAGAACCTCGGCAATACCGCCCATACCTGCGCCGCCAATGCCAACGAAGTGGATGTGCCGGACGCGACGCATCTCGGGCACGATTGAACGCAGTTTCGCCAGTTGTTGTGTATTCATTTTCTAACCGCCATCGATACTTCTTAAAATTCGCGCAACGCAAAACGCGCTACAAGGGTTAAGCCTTTGCTGCGAGGCTCACTTCATTTGCCACCCGTTCGGTCGCATCAGGAATCGCCGCCGCGCGCGCGCGTTCAGCCATTTCCAGCAATGTTTCTCGATTCCAGCCCGCCAGAGTGGTGGCGACCGCTTCTGCGGTAAACTGCGGCTGTTCAAAAATTTTGGCGGCACCGGCTTTTTCAAGCGGCAACGCATTCCAGTACTGCTGACGATCCTTGTGCTGGAAAGGCACAAACACAGCAGGCAAACCTGCCGCGGCAATTTCACTCACCGTCAGCGCGCCAGAGCGACACACCACGACATCCGCCCAGGCATACGCCGCGGCCATGTCATCAATAAATTCAGTGACTTTATGCTGAGGTTGACCTGCCTCGGCGTAAGCCTGTTCCACGATTTGCTGCGCGCCTTTGCCGCTTTGATGCCATATGGTCACGGCATCACCCAGCTTTGCAGCCACCTGCGGAAGCGTCTGGTTCAATACCCGCGCACCTTGCGATCCGCCGATAACCAACACGCGAACCGGACCATCACGTCCAAGAAGACGCTCCTGAGGCAGCGGTAAAGCCAACACGTCAACACGCACAGGATTCCCCACGACATCCGCATTCGGAAATGCGCCCGGAAAAGCCTGCATCACTTTGGTGGCGATTTTCGCCAGCCATTTGTTGGTCAGTCCGGCGATTCCGTTTTGCTCATGCAGAATAACCGGAATACCCAGCGACCATGCCGCAAGACCGCCAGGGCCAGAGACGTAACCGCCCATACCCAATACCGCGTCAGGTTTAAAACGCTTCATGATGGCGCGCGCCTGTCGCCAGGCATTAAAAATGCGCACCGGCGCCAGCAGCATCGCTTTGATACCTTTGCCGCGCAGGCCTGAAATGCGAATAAAGTCGATCTCAATACCGTGTTTCGGCACCAAATCCGCTTCCATACGATCGGCGGTTCCCAGCCAGCGCACTTGCCAGCCCTGCTCCATTAAATGGTGCGCGACCGCCAGTCCCGGGAAAACATGTCCACCGGTACCGCCCGCCATCACCATTAACCGCTTCGGTTGATTCATCGTGAACCTCGTGTAAACGCCTGGGCTTTTTCCAGACGCGTCTCATAATCTATGCGCAACAAAAACATAATCGCGGTCGACATAATCAGCAGACTCGAACCACCGTAGCTGATCAACGGCAACGTCAGGCCCTTAGTCGGCAGCATACCGGCTGCTGCGCCAACGTTGACCAATGCCTGGAAGCTAAACCAGATACCAATTGAGCAGGCCAGGAAACCGGAGAAGCGATGATCGATTTCCAGCGCTTTTCGGCCAATGGACATGGCGCGGAAAGCGACGAAGAATACCATTAAAAGTGCCAATACCACACCGATATAACCCAGTTCCTCCCCGATGATGGAGAAGATAAAGTCGGTATGAGCCTCGGGCAGATATTCCAGTTTTTGTACGGAATTGCCTAAACCTTGTCCCCAGATTTCGCCACGGCCAAAGGCCATTAACGATTGGGTCAGCTGGTAGCCACTGCCAAACGGATCTTCCCACGGGTTCCAGAAAGAGGTCACGCGGCGGATACGATACGGTTCGGCGAGGATCAGCAGCACGACTGCCGAGATTCCCATGCCGATGATGGCGATAAACTGCCACAGCTTTGCACCCGCCAGGAACAGCATCGCCAGCGTCGTAACGAATAACACCACGACGGTACCGAGATCCGGCTGCGCCAGCAGTAAAACAGCCAGCACTAGAATGACGCCCATCGGCTTTAAGAAGCCGCGCAGGTTGTTACGTACCTCATCAACCTTGCGCACAAGGTAGTTCGCGAGATAGCAGAACAGCGACAGCTTGGTAAATTCAGCGGGCTGAATACGCAGCGGGCCAAAGGCAATCCAGCGCGATGCACCGTTGACCGAGCTCCCCACCACCAACACGATCAGCAGCATGATAATCGAGGCGATCAGCATGGCAGTGCTGTGACGCTGCCAGAATTCCATTGGCAAACGCAGCGTGATCATGGCCAGGCAGAACGCCAGAATAATGTACAAACCATCACGTTTCGCGAACAGGAAGGGATCGTTTGCCAGGCGCTGTCCAACGGGCATGGAGGCAGATGTCACCATGATAAAACCGATCGCAGCCAGCCCCAGCGTCAGCCAGAGCAGCATGCGGTCATACATAATCAGGCTGTCGGAATCTTTATCACGGGAAGCCATCACCCAGCCCTTCAATGCCGCAAAGAGCCACGCCAGGATCCCAAATCCAGGCAGGCGCGGCATTTTCAGGCGAGGGAGAGATAAACGCATCAGCCTAACTCCTTCGCCAGGCGGGCAAAGAGATCGCCACGCTGTTCGAAATTCTTAAACTGATCGAGGCTCGCACAGGCTGGAGACAGCAGCACCATATCACCCGGCTGAACTGCCGGTGCAATAAGGCGAATCGCCTGTTCCATGGTCTCAGTCTGTGTCGCGATTTCCGGGCGCAACGCGGCCAGTTCAGCACCGTCACGGCCAAAGCAGTACAAGCGGATTTTATCGCCTGTCAGATAAGGCTTGAGAGATGAGAAATCCGCTGATTTACCGTCGCCGCCGAGCAGCAGGTATAACGTACCATCGACACGTAACCCATTTAGCGCGGCTTCTGTGCTGCCGACGTTGGTGGCTTTTGAGTCGTTGATCCAGCGAACGCCGTTATGCTCAAGCGCCAGTTGGAAGCGATGCGCCAGGCCCGTAAACGTGGTCAATGCTTTCAGACTTGATGCACGCGGTAGACCCGCAGCATCTGCCAGCGCCAGTGCTGCCAGCGCATTGGTGTAGTTATGCTGTCCGGAAAGTTTCATCTCTTTCACGTTCAACACTTTCTCACCTTTCACACGCAGCCAGGTTTCGCCCTGCTGATGATTCAGGTGATAGTCACCCATATTGATGCCAAAACTGACGCAGCGTTCATCCGCACCGCGCACCGGCATGGTCAGCGCATCGTCGGCATTCACTACGCACACTTTGGCATTTTCATAGACGCGCAGTTTGGCCGCACGATATTGCTGCAACCCAAACGGATAACGGTCCATATGATCTTCGGTAACGTTCAGGATCGTCGCAGCAACGGCGTGCAAACTCGACGTGGTCTCGAGCTGGAAGCTTGAGAGTTCCAGAACGTACAATTCACGATCCTGATCCAGCAGCATCAGAGCAGGTAAACCGATATTGCCGCCGACGCCCACGTTAATGCCCGCGGCTTTCGCCATTTCACCCACCAGCGTGGTGACGGTGCTTTTGCCGTTGGAGCCAGTGATCGCGATAACCGGTGCCTGCGCTTCGCGGCAGAACAGTTCGATATCGCCAACAATCTCAACGCCCGCATCAGCCGCAGCGCTTAACGAAGGGTGCGCCAGAGCAAACCCTGGGCTTGCCACAATTAAATCGGCGGCCAGCAGCCAATCATCGTTCAGACCACCAAGGTGGCGTTCCACCTCTTCCGGAAGTTTATCCAGACCCGGCGGTGAAACACGCGTATCCATCACACGCGGCGTCACGCCCCGTCCGAGGAAAAAGTCCACGCAGGAAAGACCCGTCAGGCCTAACCCGATGATAACGACTTTTTTGCCCTGGTAATCTGCCATGATTAACGCACCTTCAGTGTTGCGAGGCCAATCAGCACCAGCATCAGCGAAATAATCCAGAAGCGCACAATCACGCGCGGCTCCGGCCAGCCTTTCAGTTCATAGTGGTGATGAATCGGCGCCATACGGAAGATGCGCTGACCGCGCAGCTTGAAGGAACCGACCTGTAAAATCACCGAAAGCGTTTCGACCACAAATACGCCGCCCATGATCACCAGCAAGAATTCCTGACGCAGCAGCACGGCGATAATGCCCAGCGCGCCGCCCAGCGCCAGCGAACCGACGTCACCCATAAAGACCTGAGCCGGATAGGTGTTAAACCACAGGAAGCCAAGCCCCGCGCCCACAATCGCCGTACAGACGATCACCAGTTCACCGGCATGGCGCAGATACGGAATGTGTAAGTAATTGGCAAAGTTCATGTTACCGGTCGCCCACGCTACCAGCGCAAAGCCACCTGCGACAAAGACGGTTGGCATGATCGCCAGGCCATCAAGGCCATCGGTCAGATTCACCGCATTGCCGGTGCCGACAATCACGAAATACGCCAGCAGGATGTAGAACAATCCAAGCTGTGGCATCACGTCTTTGAAGAACGGCACGACCAACTCAGTTGCCGGTGTGTCTTTACCCGCCAGATACAGCGCGAACGCCACGCCCAGCGCAATCACCGACATCCAGAAGTATTTCCAGCGGGCGATAAGGCCTTTGGTGTCTTTACGCACCACTTTGCGGTAATCATCAACGAAACCAATAATGCCGTAACCAATCAGCACGGTGAGAACACACCAGACGTACGGGTTGGACGGGTAGGCCCACAGCAATACGGAGACAACAATCGCGGTGAGGATCATGATCCCGCCCATTGTTGGCGTACCGCGTTTGCTGAAGTGCGATTCTGGGCCGTCATTGCGGACAACCTGGCCGAAAGAGAGTTTTTGCAGACGGGCAATCATGCGCGGGCCCATCCACAAAGAGATGAACAGCGCAGTCAGCAGGCTGACGATGGCGCGAAACGTCAGATACGAAAAGACGTTAAAGCCTGAGTAATATTTGACCAAATGTTCGGCCAGCCAAACTAACATGTTCCGTTCTCCTGTAATGCGTGCACAACCTCTTCCATGGCGGCACTACGTGAACCCTTCACTAAAACAGTCACAATTTGATGCTCTGCAACTAACTTTTTCAAACGCGTAATCAGCGCAGTTTTATCGGCAAAATGTTCACCAACACCGCTTGCCTGGCTGATGGCCTGGCTTAATTTTCCTGCACTTAATACGCAATCAATACCGGATGCTTTTGCCGCGTCACCCACCTGGATATGACACGCTTCGCTCTCATCACCCAGCTCAGCCATATCGCCTACAACCATCACGCGATAGCCAGGCATTTCTGACAGCACCTGTACCGCAGCGGTCATGGAGCCGACGTTAGCGTTGTAAGAGTCATCAAGAAGCAGCTTTTTTTCAGCCAGTTGGATAGGGAACAAACGTCCCGGCACGGCTTTGAGGTTTAACAGCCCCGTTTTGATCGCATCGTGCGTTGCACCAACGGCCATCGACAGTGCCGCAGCAGCCAGTGCATTCGCAATATTGTGACGACCCGGCAGAGGCAATAGCACATCGACATCACCCGTCGGGGTCTTTAAGGTAAATTCTGTGCCATGTGAGGTCACATGGATATTCGTCGCGGAAAAATCGCTGTTCGCGGCATTTGGCGAGAAGCGCCAGGTTTTACGCGAGCCAATGATGTTTTGCCAGTTCAGCCAGTCATTGTTATCGGCATTCATAATGGCAATGCCGTTCTCCGGCAGGCCGCCATAAATTTCACCTTTCGCTTTTGCCACACCTTCCAGCGAACCAAATCCTTCAAGATGCGCTGCCGCAAGGTTATTGACTAATGCCGCTTCCGGACGCGTTAAATCAACGGTCCAGGCGATTTCACCCTGGTGATTGGCGCCGAGTTCAATAACGGCGTACTCATGTTCTTCAGTCAAACGCAGCAGCGTCATCGGCACGCCGATGTCGTTATTCAGATTGCCGGCAGTGTAAAGCGTATTGCCACATTGGCTGAGAATCGCGGCCGTCATCTCTTTGACAGAGGTTTTGCCAGAAGAGCCCGTCAGCGCCACAACGCGCGTGGGGACCTGCTGGCGAACCCAGGCAGCCAGCTCACCAAACGCTTGGCGCGTGTCTTTTACCACCAACTGCGGCAGATCGATGTCCAGTTTACGGCTAACCAGTAGCGCACCAGCGCCGTTCTCTTTTGCTTGATCGGCAAAATCATGCGCATCAAAGCGCTCGCCTTTCAGCGCGACGAACAAACAGCCCGGCGTAATTTTACGGGTATCCGTCGTCACCGCATCAACAGTCAGATCCTGACCCTGCAGCTCGCCATTCAGCACAGTGGCAGCCTGACGTAGCGTAATGCTGATCATGCCAACGCTCCCAGCAGACGCGCAGCCGTCACACGGTCGGAATAATCCAGACGATGTGCTCCGACAATTTGATAGTCTTCATGACCCTTGCCAGCCAGCAGCACGACGTCATTTTCTTTGGCCTGCATAATCGCATTGGTCACCGCTTCGGCGCGGCCTTCAACCACGCGTGCGTGGCCCGCATCCATCATACCGGCGAGGATATCGTTGATAATGGCACGCGGCTCTTCAGTACGCGGGTTGTCATCGGTCACGACCGGAATATCCGCGAACTGTTCAGCAATCGCCCCCATAAGTGGGCGCTTACCTTTGTCGCGATCGCCGCCGCAGCCAAAGACGCACCACAGCTTACCCGTGCAGTGCAGACGCGCAGCCTGGAGCGCTTTTTCCAGCGCATCCGGGGTGTGGGCGTAATCGACCACCACTGTCGGTTTGCCCGGCGCGGTAAATACTTCCATCCGTCCGCAAACAGGCTGCAAGCGTGCGCCGGTATTCACCAGCTCGGATAGCGGATAATCCAGCGCCAACAGCGTGGCCAGCGCCAGCAACAAATTGCTGACGTTAAATGCGCCCATCAAACGGCTTTCGATTTCGCCTTCGCCCCATGAAGAAGCAAAGCGGATCGTTGCGCCGCTGTCGTGATAATCCACGTCCGTCGCCTTCAGCCAACGGCCATGGCAATTCGGATTAATATGGTCTTCCATTGAGACCGCAACCGCATCTGGCAATTTTGCCAGCCAACGGCGGCCCACTTCGTCGTCGGCGTTGATGATCGCCTGACCGCAGTGATGCGTGGAATAGAGCAGCCATTTCGCTGCTTCGTAATTTTCCATGTCACCGTGATAATCGAGGTGGTCGCGACTCAGGTTGGTAAACACAGACGCCGCAAACTTCAGTGC
Source organism: Enterobacter sp. 638 (assembly GCF_000016325.1). Lineage (NCBI taxonomy): Bacteria > Pseudomonadati > Pseudomonadota > Gammaproteobacteria > Enterobacterales > Enterobacteriaceae > Enterobacter > Enterobacter sp. 638. The sequence continues at coordinate 714,629 of NC_009436.1, read as the reverse complement.
TGAAACGCGATGCTGCACCAGGCCGTGAGAAGAGACTTCCATGGCGGCAAACGTCGCGCCCTGCCCTGCGAGGCCGGAAAGTACATGTTGCACATCAACCGCTGAACCGGTGGTGTTTTCCGTTGGATTGACTTTACCCAACAGACCATTGCCGACCGTGCCCATCACCGCGCCCGTTTCACCCAGCAACTGGGCCCACTGCGCCATCAACTGCGTGGTGGTGGTTTTACCGTTGGTTCCGGTGACGCCAACCAATCGTAACTGGTCAGACGGTTCATGATAAAAACGTCCCGCCAGGGCGGAAAGACGCTCATTCAACTGGCTGAGATAGATGACCGGCACGCCGTGCATTTCGCGGATTTCACCGTCGGTTGCGTCATCTTTTGCCTCAGCAATAATGGCAGCTACACCTTGCGCAATCGCCTGCGGGATATATCGACGCCCGTCCGCCTGATGACCGACTACCGCAACGAAAAGATCGCCCGACGCAGCCACACGGCTGTCGAGTACCATCTCTCGCAGTGCCCGCGCAGGTACGTTTTGTACCCACGGAGCAAGAAGGTCGCGCAAATTACGATCTGCCACCTGTTCCCTCGCCTTGATTAGTTACAAATTCACTTTTTTCGCCCGTCGACAGCGCATCTGGTTCGATATTCATGGTACGCAGAACGCCGCCCATGATGGCACCGAACACCGGCGCGGAGACGGCGCCACCGTAGTATTTACCCGCCTGTGGATCGTTAATGACAACCACCAGCGCAAATCGCGGATTGCTTGCAGGCGCAACGCCTGCGGTGTAAGCAATGTATTTATTGATGTAGCGACCGTCCGGTCCCACTTTTTTCGCGGTACCGGTTTTGATGGCGATGCGATAGCCTTTGATCGCTGCCTTCACGCCGCCGCCGCCAGGCAGCGCCACGCTTTCCATCATATGTACCACGGTACGAACAGTGGATTCCGGGAAGATACGCTCACCCGGAACCGGTGGATCAACTTTGGTTATCGACAGTGGACGATAAACGCCATAGCTGCCGATCGTTGCATAGACTCGCGCCAACTGTAACGGAGTTACCATTAGCCCGTAGCCGAAAGAGAAGGTGGCCCTCTCTATGTCAGACCACCGTTGTTTTTGAGGATATAAGCCACTGCGTTCTCCGACCAACCCCAAATTGGTCGCCTTTCCAAGCCCAAAACGTGAGTAAGTTTCTACTAACGCTGAGGACGGCATCGCTAACGCCAGCTTAGAAACACCGACGTTACTCGACTTCTGCAAAACCCCGGTCAGGGTCAATTCGCTGTAACGCGCCACGTCCTTGATTTCGTGGCCGTTGATTCGGTAAGGAATAGTATTCAGAACGGTATTTTCGTTGACGATGCCACGCTGCAGCGCGGTCATTACCACCATCGGTTTCACAGTCGAACCCGGTTCGAACACGTCGGTGATGGTACGGTTACGCATGATATCTTTCTGCGTACCGGTAAGATTATTTGGGTTATAGGACGGGCTGTTCGCCATCGCCAGTACTTCGCCAGTGCTCACGTCCACCAGTACGGCGCTGCCGGATTCGGCTTTGTTGAACGCCACGGCATTATTGAGTTCGCGGTAAACCAGCGCCTGCAAGCGTTCATCAATACTCAATGCGAGATTGTGCGCCGCCTGGCTATCCGTTGAAGAGATATCCTCAATGACGCGGCCGTAGCGGTCTTTACGCACCACTCGCTCGCCCGGTTGTCCGGTCAGCCATTTATCAAAGCTTTTTTCGACCCCTTCAATGCCCTGGCTATCAACGTTGGTAAACCCAATAAGGTGAGCGGTCACTTCTCCTGACGGATAATAGCGGCGTGATTCTTCACGCAGATGTATTCCCGGCAGTTTGAGTTTCTTAATGTAATCGGCCATATCAGGGTTCACCTGACGCGCCAGATAGATAAAGCGCCCTTTCGGGTTGGCATTAACGCGCGCCGCCATTTGGTCGAGCGGCATTTTCAACGCATCGGCAAGCGCTTTCCAGCGGTTATCCAGCGTGACGCCACCAGCATCATGCAGCTCTTTCGGATCGGCCCAGATCGCTTTAACGGGCACGCTCACCGCCAACGGACGACCAGAACGGTCAGTGATCAAACCGCGTGAGGTCGACACTTCCTGCACGCGAAGGGAACGCATGTCCCCCTGTCGCACCAGCATGTCCGGCGCGATAATCTGTAACCACGCAGCGCGACCAAGCAACAGACACAGCGCCAGTAAAATACAGCCACAAAGCAACGCAAAACGCCAACTCACAAAGTTGGCCTGTTCTTCCTGACGTTTCGGTTTTTGCGTTTTCGCCGCTGCTCTCATGCGTCGCGTGTTCCCTTATTTTTGTACTACAATATTTTCCTGCGAAGGATCAACATGCTGCAATTGCAGCTTTTCCGTTGCGATCCGTTCAACCCGGCTATGATCGCCGAGCGCATTTTCTTCAAGAATCAGGTTTCGCCATTCGATATCCAGCGCATCACGCTCGAGCACCATTTGCTCGCGCTGCGCGGTCAGTAAACGGGTATGGTGTGCGGTTGTCACGACTGTCACGGCCGTCACGATTATGCAAATGAACAAGCAGAGTGGCAGCTTCCCAAACCGCAAAAGATCGTCGCCGATCACGCCAGGCAAGGCATGGCGCTCGTTGCTTCCAAACGATCCTTTAACTTTGCTTAGGGTCTCTGTCACTCTGCTGATCATGCGTTCGTCCTTTCTGCGATGCGCAGCACTGAACTACGGGCGCGTGGATTCTCTGCCACCTCTTCTTCGCCCGGCATCATCTTGCCTAGTACTCGCAAATAGCGACCGCCCAGTTTCCTGAGTTGATCTTCCGTCATCGGCAACCCTGCTGGAACCTGAGGACCGCGGCTTTGTTCGCGCATAAAACGCTTCACAATACGGTCTTCCAGCGAATGGAAGCTGATAATGGATAACCGCCCACCTGGGGCCAGCACGCCGAGCGAGCTTTTTAGCGCCAGCTCTATTTCCTCCAGTTCACTGTTGACCCAAATGCGCACCGCCTGGAAGGTACGGGTCGCGGGATGTTTGAATTTATCTTTCACCGGCGTAGCCGCCGTCACCACTTCTGCCAGCTCTTTCGTGCGGGTCATCGGCTCAATACGGTTACGCTCAACGATGCCGCGTGCGATACGTTTACCAAAACGCTCTTCGCCAAAGGTTTTGATCACCCAAGCTATGTCGGCTTCTTCAGCTGTGAGCAGCCATTCGGCAGCGGATTGACCACGCGTCGGGTCCATACGCATATCGAGCGGACCATCACGCATGAAAGAAAATCCGCGTTCAGCATCATCAAGCTGTGGTGATGAGACGCCAAGATCGAGAAGAATCCCGTCGATCTTGCCCGTCAGATCGCGCTCGCTAACGTAGTCAGCCAGCGCAGAGAAAGGCCCATGAACAAATGAAAAGCGTGGATCATCGATAGTCTTCGCAACAGCAATTGCCTGCGGATCGCGATCGATTGCCAATAAGCGACCTTCCGCTCCCAGTTGGGAGAGGATCAGACGCGAGTGACCACCGCGACCAAATGTGCCATCAATATAGATGCCATCAGGACGAATATTCAGGCCGTTCACGGCCTCGTCCAACAGCACCGATGTATGTTTATAATTTTCCGTCATATTTATAGAGACAAGTCCTGCAATCGATCCGATAAGACACCGGAATCAGATTGTTCAGCGTCGATATCTTCCTTGACCTGTTGATACCAGGTCGTTTCATCCCACAGTTCAAACTTGTTGAACTGCCCGACCAGCATCACTTCTTTTGTCAGACCGGCATGTTGTCGCAACACAGGCGCAATCAGTAAGCGCCCTGAGTTATCCATCTGACACTCACTGGCATGCCCCAACAACAACCGCTGCACGCGGCGTTCCTGCGGGTTCATGCTCGACAGTCGCGACAGCTTTTGCTCGATAATTTCCCATTCGGGTAAGGTGTAAAGCAGCAGGCAGGGGTGGTTGATGTCAATGGTGCACACCATTTGACCTGACGCGTTTTCGATCAGCTGGTCGCGGTATCGGGTTGGTACCGATAAACGCCCTTTACTGTCGAGATTGACTAACGTCGCCCCTCGGAACATGCCAGCTCCACCCCTTATCGCCACTTTAACCCACAAATTCCCACATAAAGGAGTTTACGGAGCGAAGGAAAAGCTTGTCAAGCCGGGACTGCCGCGATAAGGACTCCAAAGCGCCCTATTTACCGACATAACCCAACTTGATTAATAACTGCACAACTCGCGAGACAAAATTAACGTCATGAATATTTGTAAGAAAAAAATCAATATTCAGAGGAGCGATAAAATTCACTCTCTATCCATACAGGCAAATATAAAGTGTCAGTTTGCGACGCGGGCGGCATTTTAAGACATATCGTCAGGGGATGACAGCGCCAGATTCAACGTACAAGCCAGAAAGAACAAGAGGTGGCACTATAAGTCAGATAGGAAAGATAAAAACGGCTGATAATTCAGCGAGGGAATAGTCTTTGTAACAAAACAATACAAAAAAATAGTATTAAGTGAACTCTTAATAACCTTAAAAATGCCGCTAAAGGGTGAAAAACAAATAAAAGAATAGCAGGCTATGGTTCTTAAGGAATTATCCTAAATTTAGTCCGGTTATTATTCTCCGTAATATTCGGAAAAAAACAGGGCTGCTATTGCTGCCCTGATTAATGTTTTAGTGACGGCTTAACACACCGCGGCGGTAAAGATTACGTTTGATACGGGTCAGGCCCGGTTTTGGCTTACGTGGTTCATCAAGGCTCGCCAGGACAATTTCCAGCACGCGCTCCGCAACGTCACGATGACGCTGTGCCACGGCAAGAACCGGGCATTGCAGGAAGTCGAGCAGCTCGTTGTCACCAAACGTCGCAATAGCCAGCTCAGTCGGCAATTTGCCTTCGCGGCGCAGCGTAACGTCCATCACACCCTGTAAAAGTGCAAACGACGTAGTAAACAGTGCCTGCGGCATCGGGTGCGTCTCAAGCCATTTTTCAAACAGCTGAGCGGCGGCTTCACGCTCGTAACTATTGGCATAGAGATAATGGACTTCACGCGGATCGTCTTTCCAGGCGGTGCGGAACCCCTGCTCACGCAGGAAGCTGACGGACAGCTCCGGCAATGCGCCAAGATAGAGCACGGTTTCCGCTGGGAAGGTGCGCAGTTCTGCGGCCAGCATTTCCGCGTCGTCCTGATCGGCACCGACAACGCTGGTAAAGTGTTCACGATCCAGCGCACGATCAAGGGCGACAATCGGGAACGAGTCATTAGCCCAACGCTGGTAAAATGGGTGCTCTGGTGGCAAGGAAGTGGATACGATAATCGCATCCACCTGGCGTTGCAGCAGATGCTCAATGCAGCGCATTTCATTATCGGGCTGATCTTCAGAACAGGCGATCAGTAACTGATAGCCGCGCTGGCGAGCCTGGCGTTCGAGATAATTGGCGATACGGGTGTAGCTGGTATTTTCCAGATCCGGAATGACCAGACCAATAGAGCGGGTGCGTCCGGCACGTAAACCGGCGGCGACAGCGTTCGGATGGTAGTTATGCTCACGCACCACTGCCATGACTTTTTCAACGGTTTTATCACTAACACGGTACTGCTTCGCTTTACCGTTGATCACATAGCTTGCTGTAGTTCGTGACACGCCCGCAAGCCGGGCGATTTCATCCAGTTTCACAATTGCCCCTTAAAAGAAAAAAAGAGTCCATGGCCTTGTCAGGTTTATGGTTATACCTTTTTACATCTAAGCGCAGAATAGTCCTGGCGGCAATAGCTTTTATCTCGCTTACGCTGCGTTTCGGTAAAAAAAAGCCTGACTTTGCAGGTCAGGCTTAAAGAGGCGAACTTTTTTTCACTGCTACCGCATTATTTTATCGCCGCGAGACAACCCCACGATGCCGGAGCGCGCGACCTCAACGATTTTGGCGACATCACGTATCGAAGCAAGGAAGGCATCGAGCTTGTCGCTGGTTCCGGCCAACTGCACCGTATATATAGAAGGGGTGACGTCGATAATCTGCCCACGGAAGATATCCGTATTGCGTTTGACCTCGTCACGGCCGTACCCGCTGGCCTGAATTTTTACCAGCATGACTTCGCGCTCAACATACGCGCCCTGCCCTAATTCACTGACTCGCAGCACGTCCACCAGCTTGTGCAGTTGCTTTTCAATCTGCTCCAGCACTTTCGCATCGCCAACGGTCTGGATGGTCATACGGGATAACGTAGGATCGTCAGTCGGGGCCACGGTCAGGCTTTCGATGTTATAGCCGCGCTGGGCAAAGAGTCCGATCACGCGAGAGAGCGCACCAGACTCGTTTTCCAGTAATACAGATAATATCCGGCGCATATCAGGTTCTCTCCGTTTTGCTGAGCCACATTTCATCCATACCGCCGCCGCGAATATGCATCGGATAGACGTGTTCTGTTCCGTCTACGATGACATCGACAAACACCAGACGGTTATTCCTGACATGCTCGAGCGCTTCGGCAAGCTTCGATTCCAGCTCCGCCGGATCGCTGACACGAATGCCCACATGGCCGTAAGCCTCTGCCACGCCAACAAAATCTGGCAGCGATTTCATGTAAGACTGGGAGTGACGACCGGAGTAAATCATGTCTTGCCACTGTTTCACCATCCCCAGATAACCGTTATTCAGGTTCAGCACCAGCACAGGCAAATCGTATTGCAGTGCTGTGGAGAGTTCCTGAATGTTCATCTGAATACTGCCATCGCCTGTCACACATACGACGATTTCGTCCGGGAGCGCCAGTTTCACGCCCAACGCGGCCGGCAAGCCAAAGCCCATCGTGCCAAGACCACCGGAATTGATCCAATGACGAGGTTTATCAAACGGATAGTAAAGCGCCGCAAACATCTGGTGCTGACCCACATCCGAGGTCACATAGGCTTCACCCTTGGTCAGACGCCAGATGGTTTCGATAACCGCCTGCGGCTTAATATGCTCACTTTGCGTGTCGTATTTCAGACAGTGGCGCGCACGCCACTGCTCAATCTGCTGCCACCAGTCTCGAATATCATCCAGTGGCTGCGTTGGGGTTTCATGCGCCAGCAGTTCGAGCATTTGTTCCAGAACCTGTAGCGCATCGCCGACAATAGGCACATCAGCGGGCACGGTTTTGGAAATAGACGTCGGGTCGATATCAATATGGAGCACCGTCGCATTCGGACAGTACTTAGCCAAATTGTTCGTCGTGCGATCGTCAAAACGCACACCAACGGCAAAAATCACATCAGAATTATGCATCGTCATGTTGGCTTCGAACGTGCCGTGCATCCCCAGCATGCCCAGTGCCTGACGATGAGTGGCCGGAAACGCGCCTAGCCCCATCAATGAGGAGGCAACGGGCAAGTTCAATTTTTCGATAAGCTCACGCAGTTGCTCGTGACAATGCGCGTTTACCGCGCCGCCACCAACGTAGACGACCGGTTTTTTTGCCGCAATGAGTGTCTGCAATGCCCGTTTAATCTGGCCTTTATGGCCCTGCGTGGTCGGATTATACGAGCGCATGCTCACCGAATCAGGCCAGACGTAAGGTAATTTATTGGCAGGATTCAGAATATCTTTTGGTAAATCGACCACGACCGGGCCCGGACGACCGCTGGCCGCCAGCCAGAATGCTTTTTTCAGTACCCCCGGAATATCTTCCGTTTGCTTCACCAGAAAACTGTGTTTCACCACCGGGCGGGAGATCCCCACCATGTCACACTCCTGGAAGGCGTCGTAGCCAATCAGCGAGGTTGCAACCTGACCGGACAAAATCACCAGCGGGATGGAATCCATATAGGCGGTAGCAATACCCGTTATCGCGTTGGTTGCGCCAGGACCTGACGTCACAAGCACGACGCCCACTTCCCCAGTGGCGCGCGCCAACCCATCGGCCATATGTACAGCGGCCTGCTCGTGACGCACCAGGACATGATCGATGCCACCTACGGTGTGCAACGCATCATAAATATCGAGGACTGCGCCTCCGGGATAACCGAATACTTGCTTGACGCCCTGATCGATGAGCGACCGGACGACCATTTCGGCGCCAGACAACATCTCCATGGTTTGCCTCCAGGCTTATTGTTGTTATAGACGAACACAGGAATTCATTTCCTCGTCGTCTTGCTGAGCAGGGCTTCCCCTGTCATAGATTTTTGCAGAGTGGCTTTCACCATAACCGCTAGCCCTAAGGCAGGCAATCGGCAAACCGTGGCGTGAAGAAACGCTCGAAAGCAGAATACACAGGGTATAGGTGAGAATTCAGTGTATTCATCTGAGATAAGCTTTTCCGATGATAATTCATCGTAAAAAAAGACGCTGCGTCAGTAATTTATCTATTTTAGAGAGGTAAATGGCATTAAGAAAAAATGCTGGCGGGATAAAATTTTGCAATATAAATAAATAGCGGGATAAACCGGATGTTTCACATCGATTTATCCCGGTCCGTATTAACGACGGCAAACACTGGCTAATAGCTCTTCCATCCACTGATGGCCTTTATCGCGCCCTGCGGCTTCATGCCAGGAAAGATAGCAAGTACGGCTTTTTAATTTAAGCGGTAGTGACATGACTTGCAGATTTAACCTATCTGAAAACTCTTCTGCCAGCCAACGAGGTGCTATAGCTACCAGGTGGGTCTGCGAGACAATATTTAGTACGCTGACCATCGCCATTCCCTGATAAGCCACACAGGATTGCTTATCGGGTGTGTCATACCACGGCTGGCTGAAAGAGGCATATCTGTCGAGCGCGACAACCGCGTGTTGTTCGCGGTACACATCGCTTTCAAGTAGTGGTCCAGTTATACGCGGGTGCGTCTTGCTGGCGACTAATACCATTTCATCATTAAACAAAGGCACGCAAGAAAACTCCGGGCGACGGAACTCTTCATAGCCAATCACAAATTCCGTTTCCTGATAACGCAACTGGTGTTCTGTGTTCTGATTAAGTGAAGATTTAAATATCAGATTTATATTCGGCGCAATGGCTTCGACTTTATTATAGATAACTGAGGTTAAATAGTTATCCAGCGGACTACACACGCAAAGATGAAAAACGCGCTCGCTGCTAATCGGTTCGAACCCCGATCCCGGCAGTTCATTTTGCACCAACTGCAATGCCTGCCGTACTGAACCAAAAAGCTGGCAAGCCCTTGCTGTAGGCTGAATCCCACGGCCGTACCTGACAAATAATTCGTCATTGAACATCAGCTTAAGCCGAGCAACAGCATTACTCACTGCTGGCTGCGACATGCCTAATGACTGCGCCGCGCGGGTAATATTCTGTTCCTGCATAACAGCATCAAAAACGGTTAATAAGTTAAGATCAACCGTCCGTAATTGCGGTCGCGTCCCTTCACTAACGTGAGTCCGTTCAATTTTATTTTCTAACATATCTAACTCCACCATCACGCTAAACTCCCTTTTTCTTAGTGCAGTAATAACTTCTAAATATATTATTTATCATGCAGATAAAACCTGAGAAAGAGAAAGGTTTAAATTTCGGAATATATAAAAAACTTACGGCAAATAACGTGAAGATGTAGAGACATGCTAAAGCGATAAGTGCCAAAAGTGATAACTAAAACATTAGGGTTGGAATGAAACCATAAATCCAATGAATAAACAATAAGCCTTACGATGAACTAATATTTAAGCTTTATTAAACTATTCAATACCATCAATACGTTAAAGTTAACATTCCATGATCATTGTGCGATTTTTATTCACCTTCGCCTTGCGAAGAAAAACTCTAACTTAATGAATTTAATACAATAAACTTTTACATGTTAAACATATCAAGCAGTGTTTAATTGAAACCAATTATATTAAATTAATTCTTAAAATTTATTTAGAATCCAATATTAGACTAATTAATTACCTTGAACGATAAAAACCAGCACAATACGCTAAAATAGAAATCCACATATCTTCATTTCTTTAGCCCGTTTTTCATCGCAGGGGTTGACTTGGATCAGCATATCCAGTACCACTAAAGGCATAACGCATTCATCTGGAGCATGATTCATGATTCGTACCGTTCGTTCTCTCAGCCTACTACTACTAAACGCATCTCTTTTGCGCGGTAGGCTGGCGAACGAAATTCAACGTTGAATCGTCTCCAGTAAACAAGAAACCCGCGCCATTGCGCGGGTTTTTTTATGCTCGTAGCAAGGCGCCCCAGGACAGACAAGGACCAAACCCATGAGCCAGCAAGTCGTTATTTTCGATACAACCTTACGTGATGGTGAACAGGCGTTGCAGGCGAGCCTGAGTGTGAAAGAAAAGCTGCAAATTGCGCTGGCCCTCGAACGTATGGGTGTTGACGTGATGGAGGTGGGTTTCCCTGTCTCTTCACCGGGTGATTTTGAGTCCGTACAAACCATCGCGCGCACCATAAAAAATAGCCGCGTCTGTGCCCTGGCCCGCTGTGTTGAGAAAGATATCGACGTTGCAGCAGAGTCGCTGAAGGTGGCCGAAGCCTTCCGCATTCATACGTTTATTGCCACCTCACCGATGCATATCGCTACCAAGCTGCGCAGCACGCTGGACGAAGTCATCGAACGCGCGGTGTATATGATCAAGCGCGCCCGCCATTATACCGATGATGTGGAATTCTCTTGTGAAGATGCTGGCCGTACGCCCATTGCCGATCTGGCTCGCGTGGTCGAAGCCGCGATAAACGCGGGTGCGAAGACCATCAACATCCCTGACACCGTCGGCTATACCATGCCGTTTGAGTTCTCCAACATCATTACCGGTCTGTACGAACGCGTACCCAACATCGATCAAGCCATCATTTCCGTTCACACTCACGACGATTTAGGCCTGGCCGTCGGAAATGCCATTGCCGCCGTTCATGCAGGTGCCCGTCAGGTAGAAGGCGCAATGAACGGGATTGGCGAGCGTGCGGGGAACTGTTCGCTCGAAGAAGTGATCATGGCGATTAAAGTGCGTAAAGACATTATGAATGTGCAGACCCGCATTAATCACAATGAAATCTGGCGTACCAGCCAGACCGTCAGCCAAATTTGCAACATGCCGATTCCGGCGAACAAAGCCATTGTTGGCACTGGCGCGTTCGCTCACTCCTCCGGTATCCACCAGGACGGCGTGCTGAAGAACCGCGAAAACTACGAAATCATGACGCCGGAGTCCATCGGCCTGAATCAGGTGCAATTGAACCTGACCTCCCGTTCTGGTCGTGCGGCGGTAAAACATCGCATGGAAGAGATGGGCTACAAAGAGACCGACTACAACATGGATCACCTGTATGACGCGTTCCTGAAACTGGCTGATAAAAAAGGTCAGGTGTTCGATTACGACCTGGAAGCGATCGCGTTCATTAACAAGCAGCAGGAAGAACCTGAACATTTCCGCATGGATTACTTCAGCGTGCAGTCCGGCTCCAGCGATATCGCCACCGCCTCCGTCAAACTGGCCTGCGGCGATGAAATCAAAGCAGAAGCCGCGAACGGTAATGGTCCGGTAGACGCCATTTATCAGGCAATCAACCGCGTCACCGGTTACGACGTCGAACTGGTCAAATATGATCTGAGCGCGAAAGGACACGGCAAAGATGCGCTGGGTCAGGTGGACATCGTTGTTACCTATAACGGTCGCCGTTTCCACGGCGTTGGCCTGGCGACGGACATTGTGGAATCGTCTGCCAAAGCGATGGTGCATGTGCTGAATAACATCTGGCGCGCCGCAGAAGTCGAGAAAGAATTGCAACGCAAAGCTCAGAATAAAGAGAACAATAAGGAAACCGTGTAATGTCGAAGAATTACCATATTGCTGTGTTGCCGGGCGACGGAATTGGCCCGGAAGTAATGACACAAGCCCTGAAAGTCCTGGAAGCTGTACGCACACGTTTCGCGATGAAAATCTCGACCAGCCATTATGATGTGGGCGGTATCGCGATTGATAACCACGGCACGCCGCTGCCGAAAGCCACGGTTGAAGGCTGCGAAAATGCGGATGCAGTCCTGTTTGGTTCCGTCGGCGGCCCGAAATGGGAACATCTGCCACCTGCCGGACAACCTGAGCGCGGCGCGTTATTGCCGCTGCGTAAGCACTTCAAATTATTTAGCAATCTGCGCCCTGCAAAACTGTATCAGGGTCTGGAAGAGTTTTGCCCGTTGCGTGCCGATATCGCCGCTAACGGCTTCGACATTCTGTGCGTGCGCGAATTAACCGGCGGTATCTACTTCGGTCAGCCAAAAGGGCGCGAAGGCAGCGGTCAGCACGAAAAAGCGTTTGATACCGAGGTGTATCACCGTTTTGAAATCGAACGAATTGCGCGTATTGCGTTTGAGTCTGCACGCAAACGCCGTCACAAAGTGACCTCCATTGATAAAGCCAACGTCCTGCAGTCCTCCATTTTATGGCGTGAAATCGTCAATGAAATCGCCAACGAGTACCCGGACGTTGAGCTGGCGCATATGTACATCGACAACGCCACCATGCAGCTGATTAAAGACCCGTCGCAGTTTGACGTCCTGCTGTGTTCTAACCTGTTTGGCGATATTCTCTCTGACGAGTGCGCAATGATCACCGGCTCGATGGGCATGCTCCCATCCGCTAGCCTGAACGAAGAAGGTTTTGGTTTGTACGAACCCGCGGGCGGTTCGGCTCCGGATATCGCGGGCAAAAATATTGCTAACCCAATCGCGCAGATCCTGTCACTGGCGCTGCTGCTGCGCTACAGCCTGGATGCAAACGATGCAGCAGATGCGATTGAAAACGCCATTAACCGCGCGTTAGAAGAAGGCATCCGTACCGGCGATTTAGCGCGCGGCACGGTGGCAGTCAGTACCGATGAAATGGGCGATATCATTGCCCGCTATGTCGCAGAAGGGGTGTAATCATGGCCAGGACGTTATACGAAAAACTGTTTGATGCGCACGTTGTCTACGAAGCATCAAACGAAACTCCGCTGCTGTACATTGACCGCCATCTGGTGCACGAAGTCACCTCTCCGCAGGCATTTGACGGCCTGCGGGCGCACAACCGCCAGGTTCGCCAGCCAGGCAAAACCTTCGCGACCATGGATCACAACGTTTCCACCCAGACCAAAGATATCAATGCGTCTGGTGAAATGGCTCGCATCCAGATGCAGGAGCTGATTAAAAACTGCAACGCGTTCGGCGTTGAACTGTACGACCTGAACCACCCGTTTCAGGGCATCGTCCACGTAATGGGTCCAGAACAAGGCATCACGTTGCCGGGTATGACTATCGTCTGCGGCGACTCCCATACCGCCACGCACGGCGCGTTTGGTGCGCTGGCGTTTGGTATTGGTACCTCTGAAGTTGAGCATGTTCTGGCGACGCAAACCCTGAAACAGGGCCGCGCGAAGACCATGAAAATCGAAGTCAAAGGCCATGCTGCACCGGGCATTACCGCCAAAGATATCGTTCTGGCGATCATCGGTAAAACCGGTAGCGCAGGCGGAACGGGCCATGTTGTCGAGTTCTGCGGCGATGCGATCCGCGCGCTGAGCATGGAAGGCCGCATGACCCTGTGCAATATGGCTATCGAGATGGGCGCGAAAGCGGGCCTGGTTGCGCCAGATGACATCACATTTAACTATGTGAAAGGGCGTCTGCACGCGCCGAAAGGCAACGATTTTGATGATGCAGTAGAGTACTGGAAAACCCTGCAAACGGACGAAGGCGCAACCTTTGATACCGTCGTCACGCTGCAGGCCGAAGAGATCGCCCCGCAGGTCACCTGGGGAACCAACCCAGGTCAGGTGATTTCCGTGAACGATAATGTTCCCGATCCGGCCTCGTTTGCCGATCCGGTTGAGCGCGCCAGCGCCGAAAAAGCACTGGCCTATATGGGCCTGAAACCCGGTATTCCGCTGACTGAAGTGGCGATCGATAAAGTCTTTATCGGCTCGTGCACCAACTCCCGTATCGAAGATTTACGCGCTGCTGCCGAGATTGCCAAAGGCCGCAAAGTGGCACCTGGCGTGCAGGCGTTAGTCGTCCCAGGATCTGGCCCGGTGAAAGCGCAGGCGGAAGCAGAAGGTTTGGATAAGATCTTTATTGAAGCCGGTTTTGAGTGGCGCCTGCCGGGCTGTTCCATGTGTCTGGCAATGAACAACGACCGCCTGAATCCGGGTGAACGTTGCGCCTCGACCAGCAACCGTAACTTCGAAGGCCGTCAGGGCCGTGGCGGACGCACGCATCTGGTCAGCCCGGCAATGGCAGCGGCAGCGGCTGTCACCGGTCATTTCGCCGATATTCGTGTTTTAAAATAAGGAGACAATCATGGCAGAGAAATTTACCCAGCATACAGGCCTGGTTGTCCCTCTGGACGCGGCAAACGTGGATACTGACGCCATTATTCCAAAACAGTTTTTGCAGAAAGTCACCCGCACCGGCTTTGGCGCGCACCTGTTTAATGACTGGCGTTTCCTTGACGATCAGGGCCAACAGCCGAATCCAGAATTCGTGCTGAACTTCCCGGAATTTAAAGGCGCTTCAATTCTGTTAACGCGTGAAAACTTCGGCTGCGGTTCATCTCGTGAGCACGCTCCGTGGGCGCTGACGGATTACGGCTTTAAGGTTGTCATCGCACCGAGTTTCGCCGATATCTTTTACGGCAACAGCTTCAACAACCAGCTGTTACCCGTGACGCTGAGCGACGCGCAGGTCGACGAAATGTTCGCGTTGGTAAAAGCCAATCCGGGCATCACGTTTGAAGTGGATCTGGAAGCGGAAGTCGTCAAAGCGGGCGATAAAACGTATGCCTTTAGCATTGATGCATTCCGTCGCCATTGCATGATCAACGGTCTGGACAGCATCGGACTGACGTTACAGCATGAAGATGCTATTGCAGCCTACGAGAACAAGCAGCCTGCATTTATGAACTAAAGCGAATGGCCCGCGACGAGCGGGCCATTTATTTATTAGCGTGCAAAACCAGGCTTTAAACTCCCCCTTCTTATTTCACACATCCTTCACGCGACAGGTTAGCGCCAGCGTTAGCAGAGAAATCGCCGCAATCACCCAGTACACTGCAAAATGCCCGTAGCTTTGCACCAGCGCGCCCTGAATCACGCCCGCCAGAATCACACCGGTGGAAATACTGTTGGTGAAAAGCGTCGTCGCTGACCCCGCTCTTCCGGGCATCAAATCCTGGAACCACAGCATGCCGATCCCGGCGACAATCCCGATGAAAATAGCGTTAAACAGCTGGAGGGCCAGCAGCGCCTCGCGGCTGTGAAACAGAATTAAACCGAGATAAAACAGTACCCCTGCCGCAACCGCTACCACCATCATCCGGCGTTTACCAAAGCGTTTGACGTAATAACCCGCCAGGATCATCGCCGGAATTTCCAGCCCGGCCGCCGTACCCATTAAGATCCCCGCCAGTTTGTCCGGCAAACCCAGATCGCTACTGATCCACAGCGGCATGTCGATGATGTACATGGTGTTGCAGGTCCACATCAGCGTCGAGGCGATAAACAGCATGCGCACGTTTTTATTCTGCCAGTCGCTAATCTGCGTCACCGACTTATCGGTCGCCTGCTCTATCCGGGCAACCGACGGCAGCACGCACGCAATCAGCACCAGACTGATGGCAAAAATCCCCGCCGCGATAGAGAACATCATGGTAAAGCCGTAATTCAGCGCGAGCATAAACGCCAGCGGCGGGCCGATGACCCACGCTAATGATAACTGCGCACGCATCAACGAGCTGAACATCACCACTTCACGCGCCGAGTTATCGGCATATTCTCGCGCCAGGGCAAAGAGCTGCGGCATGGCGGTATTGGCCAACGATGCCAGCAGCACGCCACAGGTAATCAGCGTCAGATAATGACGGATGAACGCGAACAACAGCGCGTTGCCAATAGCCATCGCACAGCAAAACAGAATCAGCTTGCGACGATCGCCCTGACTATCCGAGCGTTTCGCCAGCCACAGGCTCACCAGAATCCCGGCGATGGCGTTGACAGTATAAAACAGCCCGACCCAGAACGGCTGTGCGCCGACTTCGCGGCTCAGAAACAGGCTTAGCGTCGGCGCCTGAAGCGCTCCCGCCACGCCCATCATAAACGCCACCAGCATAAAAGCGGCGTACACCCCATTCAGGCGGCGGCCCATTGTCATCAACCAGAGCATGCGCAGATCCTTGTTAAAGCGAAGAAAAAACAGGTGGAATAGTAAACGAAAAAAGCCAGCAAAAACATTTTGCTGGCGGGTGATAAGCACCAATACTCAGTCACACATGATCGAGGCAAGTCAGCGTTCAGAAGTCGTTTGCGTAACCTCCCACTGCATCAATTCTTCCAGCATTTTCAGCCGCTGCTCGGCGCACTGGCGGGCCAGCCAGGACACTCCTTTTGTCGCTAAAAAGTACTGCTGATAAAACTGACGTGCGGTTGACCTCTTCATCGTTCACTCCCTTGCTTCATCGGAAATGATTATTGGCTTAATATAGGGATTAATAAATTGATGATTTTTTGGCAGGAGTTCCCCTTTTATGGCGTCAGGTCGTCTGCAACAACAATTCATCCGCCTCTGGCAGTGCTGCGAGGGTCAGGAGCGGGAGACCACGCTCAACGAGCTGGCCGAACTCCTGAACTGTTCACGCCGCCATATGCGCACGCTGCTCAACACCATGCAGCAGCAGGGCTGGCTCAACTGGGAGGCCGAAGCCGGGCGCGGTAAACGTTCGCGCCTGACGTTCCTTTATACCGGTCTCGCCCTACAACAACAGCGCGCCGAGGATCTGCTGGAGCAGGATCGTATCGATCAACTGGTGCAACTGGTCGGCGATAAGGCTGCGGTGCGTCAAATGCTGGTCTCGCATTTAGGCCGTAGCTTCCGCCAGGGACGCCATATTCTGCGCGTTCTCTACTATCGCCCGATGAAAAACCTGTTACCCGGCAGCGCATTACGTCGATCCGAAACGCACATGGCACGACAGATCTTTAGTGGTCTGACGCGAATAAATGAGGAAAACGGGGAACTGGAAGCCGATATCGCTCACCACTGGCAGCAGCTTTCGCCCCTGCACTGGCGCTTCTTTTTACGTCCAGGCATTCATTTTCATCATGGCCGTGAGCTGGAAATGGGCGATGTTATCGCGTCGCTGCAGCGTGCCCGCGAGCTGCCGCTCTATTCGCATATCTCACGCATTCACTCACCGACGGCCTGGACGCTGGATATCGAACTTTCGCAACCCGATCAGTGGCTGCCGTGGTTGATGGGCTATGTGCCGTCGATGATTTTGCCGCACGAGTGGCAATCGATGCCCCAGTTTGCCAGCCAGCCTGTCGGCACCGGTCCTTACGCGGTGACGCGTAATAACAATAATCAGCTCAAGATCCGCGCTTTTGATGATTACTTTGGTTATCGCGCACTGATTGACGAAGTGAATGTCTGGGTGCTGCCCGACATCAGCGAAGAGTTCAGCCCTGGCCTGACGCTGGAAGGCCCCACCGAGGGCGAGAAAGCCGTTGAGAGCCGTCTTGAAGAGGGCTGTTACTACCTGCTGTTTGATGCCCGAACACATCGCGGAGCCAGCCGTGAGGTGCGCCAGTGGGTGAGCCAAATTCTCGCCCCTGCCAATCTGATTTATCAGGCGGAAGATCAGCACCAGACTTACTGGTTCCCGGCATATGGGCTCCTTCCTCGCTGGCACCATGCCCGTCCAGGGCGCGGCGAGAAACCCGCCGGGCTGGAATCCATCACCCTGACCTATTATCGCGAGCACGTTGAACACCGCTTTATTGCCCGAATCATGAGCAAACTGCTGGCGGCAGAGGGCGTGAAGCTCGAGATTCAGGAAGTAGAATACGATGAGTGGCACCGCGGCGAAGCAGTGAGCGATATCTGGCTCAACAGCGCCAATTTCACCCTGCCGCTCGACTTCTCCCTGTTCTCGCATCTGTTTGAAATTCCGCTTATTCAACACTGTATTGCTCGCGACTGGCAACAGGACGCCGCACAATGGCGCGCCGGGGAGATGAATCTCGCCGTCTGGTGCCAGCAGTTGCTGTCGCAGCAGGCGATGGTTCCGCTTATCCACCACTGGCTGATGATCCAGGGGCAGCGCAGTATGCGCGGTTTGAGAATGAATACCTTAGGCTGGTTTGACTTTAAATCGGCCTGGTTTGCACCGCCGGAACCATAACACTTTCGTAATATTCACCAAATCATTACACTACTGCTGTTCTCAACGGGGTGCTGCATCAACGATGTGCGCTGAGATAATACCCGTCGAACCTGATCCGGATAACGCCGGCGAAGGGATTTGAGGCTGTCGCTCAAAATCCTTTGCCACTCAACTTTGAGGTGCAAAGTGTTAAAAAAAGTTCTCCCCCTGCTGGCGCTGTTTGCGCTGCCTGTTTTTGCCAAGCCCGTCTTAACGGTCTACACCTACGACTCCTTTGCCGCTGACTGGGGCCCTGGGCCGGTCGTCAAAAAAGCCTTTGAGGCCGACTGTAACTGCGAGCTGAAATTCGTGGCGCTGGAAGATGGCGTCTCGCTGTTAAACCGTCTGCGCATGGAAGGTAAAAACAGCAAAGCCGACGTGGTGCTGGGTCTCGATAAGAATCTGCTGGACGCGGCCTCACAAACCAAACTGTTCGCCAAAAGCGGCGTGGCCTCCGAGGCGGTTAACGTTCCCGGCGGCTGGAAAAATGACACGTTCGTGCCGTTCGATTATGGCTACTTCGCGTTTGTGTATGACAAAAATAAGCTGAAAAACCCACCGAAAAGCCTGAAAGAGCTGGTTGAGAGCGACCAGAAATGGCGCGTGATTTATCAGGATCCGCGCACCAGCACGCCGGGTCTGGGCCTGCTGTTGTGGATGCAAAAAGTCTACGGTGACAAAGCGCCAGAAGCATGGCAGAAGCTGGCGGCGAAAACCGTTACCGTCACCAAAGGCTGGAGTGAAGCCTACGGCCTGTTCCTTAAGGGCGAAAGCGATCTGGTTCTGAGCTACACCACCTCTCCGGCGTATCACATCATCGAAGAGAAAAAAGACCACTACGCGGCGGCGAATTTCTCTGAGGGGCACTATTTGCAGGTGGAAGTGGCCGCACGTACGGCAGCCAGCAAACAGCCTGAACTGGCTGAAAAGTTCCTGAAATTTATGGTCTCTCCGGCATTCCAGAATGCGATCCCGACCGGCAACTGGATGTATCCGGTAACCAACGTGACGCTGCCTGCAGGTTTTGATCAGCTGACCAAACCACAAACCACGCTGGAATTTACCCCGCAACAGGTTTCCAGCCATCGCGCCGCATGGATCAGTGAATGGCAACGCGCCGTCAGCCGCTGATCCCCGGCTGGCTGATTCCTGGGCTGATTGCCGCCATTTTGATGGTGGTCGTCAGCCTGGGCGCATTTCTGGCGCTGTGGTTTAACGCACCAGAGAGCGATCTCGTCGCGCTTTGGCACGACAGCTATCTCTGGCACGTCGTGCGTTTCTCTTTCTGGCAGGCGTTTCTCTCTGCCCTGCTCTCCGTTGTACCGGCGATTTTTCTGGCTCGCGCTCTGTATCGACGCCGCTTTCCCGGCAGGCTAATCCTGTTGCGCCTGTGCGCCATGACGCTGATTTTACCGGTGCTGGTCGCCGTATTCGGCATTCTGAGCGTTTACGGACGACAGGGTTGGATCGCCGCGCTGCTCAACGTTTTCGGTATCGAGTGGACCTTCTCGCCTTATGGTCTGCAGGGCATTTTGCTGGCCCACGTCTTTTTCAATATGCCGATGGCGACGCGACTGTTTTTACAGGCGCTGGAAAATATCCCTGGAGAACAGCGCCAGCTCGCCGCACAGCTCGGTATGCGCGGCTGGACGTTCTTCCGTTTTGTTGAATGGCCGTGGCTGCGCCGCCAGATCCCCCCGGTTGCCGCATTGATTTTCATGCTCTGTTTCGCCAGCTTTGCGACGGTGTTGTCGCTGGGTGGTGGGCCGCAGGCGACAACCATTGAACTCGCGATTTATCAGGCGCTGAGCTTTGACTACGATCCGGGCCGAGCGGCGATACTGGCGATGGTTCAGATGTTCTGCTGTCTGGGGCTGGTGCTGCTTAGCCAGCGCCTGAGCAAAGCCATTGCAGTGGGCAGTCATCAGGTCAGCGGCTGGCGCGACCCACAGGATCGCTGGCGCAGCCGCATTGCGGATATCACGCTCATCGCGCTGGCGTTGCTGCTGTTGCTCCCGCCACTGCTCGCGGTGGTGGTGGATGGACTCAATCTGAATGTATTTTCTGTGCTGCAACAGCCGCTACTGTGGCAAGCAACGGGCACCTCGCTGCGCATTGCACTGGGTGCCGGTTTGCTGTGCGTCTTGCTGACCATGATGCTGTTGTGGAGCAGCCGTGAGCTGTACGCGCGCCAGGCCAGAGTCGCCGGACAGGCGCTGGAGCTCAGCGGCATGCTGATTCTGGCGATGCCAGGCATTGTGCTGGCGACCGGTTTCTTCTTGCTGTTTAACAGCACTGTCGGCCTACCAGAGCACGCGGACGGCATCGTGATTTTCACCAACGCGCTGATGGCAATACCCTACGCGCTCAAAGTGCTGGAAAACCCGATGCGCGACGTCAGCGCCCGTTACACGCTGCTTTGTCAGTCACTGGGAATGCGCGGCTGGCAGCGGTTGAAAGTGGTCGAACTCCGCGCACTGAAACGCCCCATTGCCCAGGCGCTGGCCTTTGCCAGCGTGCTGTCGATTGGCGATTTCGGCGTCGTGGCGCTGTTTGGTAATGACGATTTCCGCACGCTGCCGTTCTGGCTCTACCAGCAAATCGGCTCCTATCGCAGTCAGGATGGCGCGGTCACGGCGCTGCTACTCCTGCTGCTGTGCTTTACCTTGTTCACTGTTATCGAAAAACTTCCGGGGCGTGATGCTAAAACTGACTGATGTAACCTGGCTTTACCAGCACCTGCCGATGCGTTTTACCCTGACCGCGCAACAAGGGGAGATGATCGCGATCCTCGGTCCCAGTGGGGCGGGGAAAAGCACATTGCTCAATTTGATTGCCGGTTTCCTGCCGCCCGCGCGCGGGGAGATGACGATTAACGGTGAGGATCATACCCACACGCCGCCCTCGCAGCGTCCGGTGTCGATGCTGTTTCAGGAAAATAATCTGTTTACCCATCTGACGGTCCGCCAGAACATCGGGCTAGGAATGGATCCGGGACTGAAACTGACGGCTGCGCAGCGCGAGAAGCTTGAAGATATCGCCCGACAGATGGGGCTGATGGATTTTATCGATCGCTTGCCGGGAGAACTGTCCGGCGGACAGCGTCAGCGTGTGGCGTTGGCGCGCTGTCTGGTTCGGGAGCAGCCGATTTTACTGCTTGATGAGCCGTTCTCGGCGCTCGACCCGGCACTGCGCCAAGAGATGCTGCAGCTGGTCAAAGACGTGTGTCACCAGAAGCAACTCACGATGCTGATGGTGTCGCACAGTGTGGAAGACGCCGCCAGAATTGCGCCACGCTCCGTGGTGATTGCCGACGGACGCATCGCCTGGGACGGCGAGACTCAGGCGCTGCTTAGCGGGAACGCCAGCGCCTCAGCGCTGTTGGGGATACATTCGCAGCCGGTTTAGATACTGAGTTGTCTGATGCCCTCACCCCGCCCCTCTCCCACAGGGAGAGGGAGAAAACTGCCGTCATGCGCACAGGGAGAGAGAGAAAACCCCCGTCATGCGCACGGGGAGAGAGAGAAAACCGCCGACGTGCGCACAGGGAGAGGGAGAAAGCCACCGACGTGCGCGCAGGGAGAGGGAGAAAACCGCCGTCATGCGCAAAGGGAGTGGGAGAAAACTGCCGACGTGCGCACGGGGAGAGAGAAAACCGCTAACGGAAAGACGACAATTACCGGCTTACCACCTTCAGTAAAATCTCACCGTATACCGGCATCAGCGGATGACGAATCAGCGATACCAGCGCTACCACGGCAACGCCCAGCAGTAACGGTGCCAGCCAGATCAAACGGCTGCGCGGCAGGTAGTGCGTCAGACGATCCGTTCCGGCTTTCGCGCTGCGCCATAAACGCCAGCACAGCCAGACCCCGATCCACATCATCAGCGCGGTAGCTAACAGCAGCCATTTGAAGTGACCGCTTTGGGCATCAACAGGAATATCGGTCGCCGCACCGGCCAGGATCCCAGGCAGGAAATAGATCGGCGGCCAAAGGATGCAGCCGATGACGTTTGGTAGAATAAATTTGGCGACCGGCAGATCCAGCATCCCGGCAACCATCGGCACCAGCGGACGCGTCGGGCCGACAAATCGCCCCACTAAAATGGTAAACATGCTGTGCTGATGCAGAGCGTGTTCCGTTTTATCGAGCAACGCTTTGTTCTTTTTCATGAAGGACCAGCGGTGCAGCGGCTTTTTGAAGCGCCAGCCCAGCCAGAACGACAGCCAGTCGCCCAGCAGACAACCTATAATCCCGGCCACCCATGCTTGCCAGAAGTTAACCTCCCCGCTGCCAATCAGGGCGCCAAGCCCCGCCATCATGACTGTCCCGGGTAAAATCAATCCCACCAGCGCCAGCGATTCCAGAAAGGCCACCAGCGCGACAGCAATCAGCGAATACGCGACGGATTGAGTAATAAAATGTTCCAGCAATGCCTGCATAACGATTCCGGTCAGATGACGAAGCAGGGATTCTGCGAAGAGCTTCCTGCCGCGTCAAGACAACAATTGTCTGAATAGTTTACTGGTTGCTGCCGGACTTCACCTGTTTGTTTAATTTTTTTTACCGTTTATTCACATCCGGCGCGGAATTCGCTGGGGCTGGCACCGGTACATTTTTTGAATACGCGCGAAAAATAGAGCTGATCTTCAAAGCCCACGTTGCGCCCGACGGTGGCGATCGGCATTCGCGTAGTGCTGAGTAACAGTTTGGCCTGACTGATGCGCTGATCCTCTCGCCAGCTCAACACGCTGACGCCAAGCTGCTGGCGAAACAGGTGCGACAGACGCGATGGCGAAAGGCACACGTGCTGGGCGACACCGGCAATATCAAACTGGCTGTCCGCCAGATGGTCGCTGATGTACTGACATGCGTCGCGCACGCGGTGATCCAGCGGCGGGTTAAGCGATTCGTTAATCGCCTCCATGCGCCGTAGCAGCAGTTGTTCCAGCAGATTTATCGCCAAAAGTTCGGCGTAGCGCCCGCCCACCTGCGCATCAATGATCTGGGCAAACAGTCCGCGAAACTGCGCCTGGTGTGCCTCATCAGGCCGGTAATAACCGGTGTGCGCAAAAATCGCCGGCCACGCCAGCCACTCCTGCCAGTAAGCACGCGGGCGGAAATAGACCCACTGGTGATACCACTCTTTGGCGTCCGGATGACGTCCGTAGTGATGAACTTCTCCCGGTGGAAACAGCAAAATATCCCCCGGACGACAGACAAATTGCTTGTCGTTATTCTGGATAACCCCTTCGCCACGCACGGTGATATTCAGAATGTAACCCTTCATTCCCAGCGGTCGATCGACAAAAAAGTCGAGGTAGCCGTCGGCTTCAATGGGGGTCAAACCCGCGACCAGATGGGCGTTGAAGGAGTAACCCGGCAGCAAGGGATCGTTTTGTATTTCGGCCATAATTGGTGACTCCCAACGGTCAAGAAGGAAACAAATTGTCCATATCGAGAAAAGCAGTCTAAAAACGGGGCGTTAAAAGACGTTTATTACATCCCCGTGCTTTCCGATGCGCCTTAATTCAGCATTTATCCCAGATTTATCCGCCACTTCACACGAAACAGCAGTAACAAAAGTGTCTATAACTACGGCAGAAATGTCCACATTGATTATTTGCACAGCGTCACACTTTCAACCTTAACAGCAATTTAATCCATAAGATTAGCGGATCCTGCCTGACGATTTTCTCCCTCAATCTCTAATGTTGATTCATACCCGTTTTTTGATGGAGCAACAGAAATGGCAATTGCGATTGGCCTCGATTTTGGAAGTGACTCGGTACGCGCTCTGGCGGTGGAGTGTCGTACGGGTCAGGAAATAGCGACCAGCGTCGAATGGTATCCGCGCTGGCAAGAGGGGCGTTATTGCGATGCGCCAAATAATCAGTTCCGCCATCACCCGCGTGATTACATTGAATCGATGGAAGCGGCGATCAAAACCGTGCTGGCAGAGTTAAGCGAAGAACAGCGTGCGCAGATTGTCGGGATTGGCGTGGACAGCACTGGCTCAACACCTGCGCCTGTCGATGCTGAAGGCCGCGTGCTGGCGCTGCGCCCTGAATTTGCCGACAACCCGAATGCCATGTTCGTGCTGTGGAAAGACCATACCGCGGTCGAAGAAGCCGAAGCCATCACCCGTTTATGCCATCAGCCAGGCAAAGCCGATTACTCGCGCTACATCGGCGGGATTTATTCCAGCGAGTGGTTCTGGGCAAAAATCCTGCACGTCACCCGCGCGGACCCTGCCGTAGCGCAAGCTGCTGTCTCGTGGATTGAGCTGTGCGACTGGGTTCCGGCGCTGCTGTCCGGCACCACGCGTCCGCAGGATATCCGCCGCGGGCGCTGTAGCGCTGGGCATAAATCGCTCTGGCACGAAAGCTGGGGCGGTCTGCCACCTGCTGCGTTCTTTGATGAGCTCGACCCGATCATCAACCAGAGCCTGAAATACCCGCTCTTTACCGACACCTTCACCGCCGATATCCCGGTAGGCACGCTCAATGAAGAGTGGGCGCGACGCTTGGGTCTGCCACAAAACGTGGCGATTTCCGGCGGCGCGTTCGACTGCCATATGGGTGCCGTTGGCGCGGGTGCGCAGCCAAATACGCTGGTCAAAGTGATCGGCACATCCACCTGCGACATTCTGACCGCCGATAAAGCCACCGTGGGCGATCGCGCGGTGAAAGGTATTTGCGGCCAGGTTGACGGCAGTGTCGTCCCTGATTTTATCGGTCTCGAAGCCGGACAGTCCGCCTTTGGCGATATCTACGCCTGGTTTGGCCGCGTGCTGGGCTGGCCGCTGGATCAGCTGGCCGCGACGCATCCGGAGCTGAAACCGCAGATTGACGCGAGCAAAAAACAGCTGCTTCCACAGCTCACCGAAGCGTGGGCAAAAAATCCGTCTCTTGACCATCTCCCGGTGGTGCTCGACTGGTTTAACGGCCGCCGTACCCCGTTTGCCAACCAGCGCCTCAAAGGGGTGATTACCGATCTTAACCTGGCAACCGATGCGCCTGCGCTGTTTGGCGGCCTGATTGCGGCAACCGCGTTTGGGGCACGCGCGATTATGGAGTGCTTCACCGAACAAGGGATCGCCGTAAACGAGGTGATGGCGCTGGGCGGCATCGCCCGTAAAAACCAGGTGATCATGCAGGCCTGCTGTGACGTGCTGAACCGTCCGCTGCAAATTGTCGCCTCCGACCAGTGCTGTGCGCTGGGTGCTGCGATTTTTGCCGCCGTCGCGGCAGGCGTTCACGCCGATATCCCGACTGCCCAACAGCACATGGCGAGCGCCGTAGAAAACACGCTTCAGCCGCGCGCCCAGCAAGCACAACGCTTCGAACAACTTTATCAGCGCTACCTGCAATGGTCGAAAAGCGCCGAGCAACACTATCTCCCTGTCGCCACTCCCGCCAAAACCAGCGCGGAAAAACCGGCAACCCTGACACATTAAGGACACGATAATGACCATTTTTAATAATTATGAAGTGTGGTTTGTGATTGGCAGCCAGCATTTATATGGACCGGAAGCGCTGCGTCAGGTGACTCAACACGCGGAACACGTGGTTAATGCGCTGAACGCAGAAGCCAAACTACCTTGCAAACTGGTGCTGAAACCGCTTGGCACCACGCCAGACGAAATCACCCACATCTGCCGTGACGCCAATTACGACGACAAATGTGCCGGTATGGTGGTGTGGCTGCATACCTTCTCTCCGGCCAAAATGTGGATTAACGGCCTGACTATCCTCAATAAACCGCTGCTGCAATTCCATACCCAGTTCAACGCGTCCCTGCCGTGGGACAGCATCGATATGGACTTTATGAACCTGAACCAGACCGCACACGGCGGCCGCGAGTTTGGTTTTATCGGTGCGCGTATGCGCCAGCAGCACGCGGTAGTGACCGGTCACTGGCAGGACAGCCAGGCGCAGAAACGTATCGGTTCCTGGATGCGTCAGGCCGTGTCAAAACAAGATACTCGCCATCTGAAAGTGGTGCGTTTCGGCGATAACATGCGCGAAGTGGCCGTCACCGACGGCGATAAAGTCGCGGCACAGATCAAGTTTGGCTTCTCAGTAAATACCTGGGCGGTCGGCGATCTGGTGCAGGTCGTGAATGAAATCAGCGACGGCGACGTGAGTGCGCTGGTTGATGAATACGAGAGCAGCTATCGCCTGACCGCGGCCGCCCAGATTAAAGGCGATAAGCGCCAGAACGTGCTGGATGCTGCGCGTATCGAGCTGGGCATGAAGCGCTTCCTTGAACAGGGCGGCTTCCATGCGTTCACCACCACGTTTGAAGATCTCCACGGCCTGAAACAGCTTCCTGGCCTGGCGGTACAACGTCTGATGCAGCAAGGCTACGGCTTTGCGGGCGAAGGCGACTGGAAAACCGCCGCCCTGCTTCGCATCATGAAGGTGATGTCGACCGGTCTACAGGGCGGCACCTCATTTATGGAGGATTACACTTACCACTTCGAGAACGGCAACGATCTGGTGCTCGGCTCGCACATGCTGGAAGTGTGTCCTTCGATCGCCGTTGAAGAGAAACCGATCCTCGACGTGCAGTATCTGGGCATCGGCGGCAAAGCCGATCCGGCCCGCCTGATCTTCAACACCCGTACCGGCCCGGCGATTAACGCCAGCCTGATCGATCTGGGCGATCGTTTCCGCCTGCTGGTGAACTGCGTCGATACCGTCGAAACCCCGCACTCTCTGCCGAAACTGCCGGTGGCGAACGCCCTGTGGAAAGCCCAACCGGATCTGCCAACCGCGTCCGAAGCGTGGATCGTGGCCGGTGGCGCGCACCACACCGTCTTTAGCCATTCGCTGGACCTGAACGATATGCGCCAGTTTGCTGAGCTGCACGATATCGAACTGACCGTTATCGATAACGACACCCGCCTGCCCGCGTTTAAAGACGCGCTGCGCTGGAACGAAGTCTATTACGGTTCAAAACGTTAACAGGGGAACCTTTAGCCTGCCGCAGGGCGGGCTTTTTTTCCTGGAGGATTGCATGTTAGAAGATCTCAAACGACAGGTGCTCGACGCGAATCTGGCGCTGCCAAAACATCATCTGGTGACGCTGACCTGGGGCAACGTGAGCGCCGTCGATCGTGAAAAGGGCGTGTTTGTCATCAAGCCGTCCGGCGTGGATTACACGGTGATGACCGCCGAGGATATGGTGGTCGTCAGTCTCGCGACCGGTGAAGTGGTGGAAGGCAACAAAAAGCCCTCTTCCGACACGCCGACCCATCGCCTGCTGTATCAGTCATTTCCGTCGATTGGCGGCATCGTCCACACCCACTCTCGCCACGCCACTATTTGGGCGCAGGCCGGGCTTTCCATCCCGGCGACGGGCACAACGCACGCGGACTATTTCTACGGTGCGGTGCCCTGCACGCGTAAAATGACCGACGGCGAAATCAACGGCGAGTACGAATGGGAAACCGGCAATGTGATTGTCGAAACCTTTGAAAAACAGGGACTCGATGCCGCGCAGATGCCGGGCGTGCTGGTGCACTCTCACGGCCCGTTCGCGTGGGGGAAAAACGCCGAAGACGCGGTGCATAACGCCATCGTGCTGGAAGAGATCGCCTACATGGGCATCTTTACGCGGCAACTCTCTCCGCAACTGCCGGATATGCAACAAACGCTGCTGGATAAACACTATCTACGCAAACACGGCGCGAAAGCCTATTACGGCCAGTGATCGCGCCCTCTCCCCGTGAGACAGCAGCAAATCACACGCCATAATACCTGTATAAAATCCCAGCATAAAAACCTTAACCAGGCTATAATCAGGCCTGGTTTTGTTTTATGGGATAACGGCGTGGCGCAGGCGCAAGAAGGCTTTTTACTGACCCGACACTGGCGGGATACGCCGCATGGCACCGAGGTCGAATTCTGGCTGGCGACCGACAACGGCCCGCTGAACGTGACGCTTCCGCCCCAGGAATCGGTAACCTTTATTCCAGAACAATACGTAGAACAAACGAAGGACGTGCTGCGCGGTGAGAACGGCTGGCGCATCACGCCGCTGGACCTGAAAGATTTCCACCGCCAGCCCGTATACGGCCTTTATTGTCGCGCCCATCGCCAGCTGATGCGTTACGAAAAGCTGCTGCGTGAAGCAGGCATTACTCTGTATGAAGCGGATATTCGCCCGCCTGAACGCTTCCTGATGGAGCGTTTTATCACCGCCCCCGTTTGGGTCGACGGAACGCCGCAGGGCAACAGGCTTACCAACGCCCGCCTCAAGCCCAATCCACACTACCGCCCCCCGCTGAAATGGGTGTCGTTGGATATCGAAACCACGCGCCACGGTGAGCTGTACTGCATCGGGCTGGAAGGCTGCGGCCAGCGCATTGTGTATATGCTTGGGCCACCAAACGGCGATGCGTCCGGGCTGGACTTTGAGCTTGAGTACGTCAGCAGCCGCCCGCAATTACTCGAAAAACTGAATCAGTGGTTTGCGAAACACGATCCCGATGTGCTCATCGGCTGGAACGTGGTGCAATTTGATTTGCGCGTCCTGCAAAAACACGCCGAACGCTATCGCATTCCGCTGGTCCTCGGGCGCGGCAATAGCGAGCTTGAGTGGCGCGAGCACGGTTTCAAGAACGGGGTGTTTTTCGCCCAGGCGAATGGCCGTTTAATCATCGATGGCATCGAAGCGCTGAAATCCGCTTTCTGGAGTTTTTCGTCTTTCTCGCTGGAGGCGGTGTCGCGAGAGCTGCTCGGCGAAGGGAAATCGATCGATAATCCGTGGGATCGCATGGATGAGATCGACCGACGCTTTCACGAAGATAAACCGGCGCTGGCCACCTACAACCTGAAAGACTGCGAGCTGGTGACACGCATTTTCCACAAGACGGAGATTATGCCGTTCCTGTTAGAACGCGCGACCGTGAACGGTCTGGCGGTCGATCGTCACGGCGGATCGGTCGCCGCGTTTGGCCACCTCTATATTCCCCGCATGCACCGTGCCGGGTACGTCGCGCCAAATCTTGGCGAAGTGCCTCCCCAGGCCAGCCCTGGCGGCTATGTCATGGACTCAAGGCCTGGGCTGTATGACTCGGTTCTGGTGCTGGATTATAAAAGTCTGTATCCGTCGATCATTCGCACGTTTCTGATCGATCCTGTCGGTCTGGTGGAAGGTATGGCGCAGCCCGACGAGGCGCACAGTACCGAAGGATTTTTAGGCGCACGATTTTCGCGCGAGAAAAACTGCCTGCCGGAGATCGTCAGCCAGATCTGGCTCGGCCGCGAAGAAGCCAAGCGTCACAGCAATAAACCGCTCTCCCAGGCGCTGAAGATCATCATGAATGCTTTTTACGGGGTGCTGGGTACCAGCGCCTGCCGCTTCTTCGATCCGCGTCTGGCCTCGTCGATCACCATGCGTGGGCACGAAATTATGCGCCAGACGAAAGCGCTGGTGGAGTCGCAGGGTTATGACGTGATTTACGGTGATACCGACTCGACGTTCGTCTGGCTAAAAGGGGCGCACAGCGAAGAGGACGCAACCAAAATCGGTAAACATCTGGTCTCTTTCGTGAACGACTGGTGGCACAATCATTTGCAAAAAGAGCGCTTAACCAGCGCGCTGGAACTGGAATTCGAAACCCATTTTTGCCGATTTTTGATGCCCACGATCCGCGGAACGGAACAGGGCAGCAAGAAACGGTACGCGGGGTTAATCCAGGAAAGCACAGAACAGCGCATGGTGTTTAAAGGCCTGGAAACCGTGCGTACCGACTGGACGCCGCTGGCGCAGCAGTTCCAGCAAACGCTGTATCTGCGCGTGTTTCGCAACGAGCCGTATCAGGATTACGTCCGCGAGACGATTGCCAGCCTGATGGACGGTCAGCTGGATAGCCAACTGGTTTACCGCAAGCGCCTGCGCCGCCCGCTGGAAGAGTACCAGCGTAATGTCCCCCCGCACGTACGCGCGGCACGTCTGGCGGATGAGGAAAATGTGCGCCGTGGCCGCGCGCCGCAGTATCAAAATAGGGGGACTATTAAGTATGTGTGGACCACCAGCGGACCGGAGCCAGTGGATTATCAACAGTCGCCACTCGACTACGATCACTACCTCACGCGACAGCTTATGCCCGTCGCCGATGGAATTTTACCTTTCGTCGACGATGATTTTGCTACACTCATGACAGGACAACTTGGGCTATTTTGACGCGTGACGAAAACGCCGTCATCCAGTACCATAGCGCCCTTTCCATTCCCGGACCCTTTTTCGATGGCCGTCATTCTGCGACGGCGGTCGAACTATTGCCTGCAATTAAAGATTAGAGCCGAACAACTATGCCTTTTACACTTGGTCAACGCTGGATCAGCGATACGGAAAGCGAACTCGGATTAGGAACAGTAGTGGCGCTGGATGCGCGAATGGTCACTATTATGTTCCCTGCAACCGGTGAAAACCGTCTGTATGCACGCAATGACTCCCCTGTTACCCGTGTCATGTTTAATCCGGGCGACACCGTTACCAGCCACGAAGGCTGGCAGCTGAAGATTGAAGACGTAAAAGAAGAGAATGGGCTGCTCGCCTATACCGGAACGCGTTTAGATACAGATGAAGCAGATGTTATGCTGCGCGAGGTGATGCTGGACAGCCGTCTGGTGTTCAGCAAGCCACAGGATCGCCTGTTCGCCGGTCAGATTGACCGTATGGACCGCTTCTCCCTGCGCTATCGCGCGCGTAAGTTCCAGAGCGAGCAGTACCGTATGCCGTGGAGCGGCCTGCGCGGACAGCGCACCAGCCTGATTCCCCATCAGCTCAACATCGCTCACGATGTAGGTCGTCGTCACGCACCGCGCGTTCTGCTGGCAGATGAAGTGGGCCTGGGTAAAACCATCGAAGCGGGCATGATTTTGCACCAACAGTTGCTGTCGGGTGCTGCGGAACGTGTGTTGATTGTGGTGCCTGAAACGCTGCAACATCAGTGGCTGGTCGAAATGCTGCGCCGCTTTAACCTGCGCTTCTCCCTGTTTGATGACGAGCGTTATGCCGAAGCTCAGCACGACGCCGACAACCCGTTTGAAACTGAACAACTGGTGATTTGCTCCCTGGACTTCGTTCGTCGCAGCAAGCAGCGCCTTGAGCATCTTTGCGATGCCGAGTGGGATCTGCTGGTCGTCGATGAAGCGCACCATCTGGTCTGGAGCGAAAACGCCCCAAGCCGCGAGTACATGGCGATTGAACAGCTGGCGGAGCGCGTCCCGGGTATTCTGCTTCTGACGGCAACGCCAGAACAGCTGGGTCTCGAAAGCCATTTCGCGCGCCTGCGCCTGCTCGATCCCAACCGTTTCCACGACTTTGACGTGTTTGTTGAAGAACAGCAGAACTACCGTCCGGTGGCCGATGCGGTCGCCATGCTGCTGGCGGGCAAACATCTTTCCAACGATGAGCTCAATACGTTGAGCGATTTGATTGGGGAACAGGATATTGAGCCGCTTCTTCACACGGCCAACAGCGACCGCGACGGCGCTGATGCCGCGCGTCAGGAACTGGTTTCCATGCTGATGGACAGGCACGGCACCAGCCGCGTGCTGTTCCGTAACACCCGTAACGGTGTGAAAGGTTTCCCAAAACGCGAACTGCACACCATCAAACTGCCGCTGCCGACGCAGTATCAGACGGCGATTAAAGTTTCTGGAATTATGGGTGCGCGTAAAAGTGCTGAAGAACGCGCTCGCGATATGCTCTATCCGGAGCAGATTTACCAGGAATTTGAAGGCGATACCGGAACCTGGTGGAACTTCGACCCACGCGTTGAATGGTTGATGGGCTATTTGACCGCCCATCGCTCGCAGAAAGTGCTAGTGATCTGCGCCAAAGCAGCCACCGCGCTGCAGCTGGAACAGGTCCTGCGTGAGCGAGAAGGTATTCGCGCCGCCGTGTTCCACGAAGGGATGTCTATCATCGAACGTGACCGCGCGGCGGCATGGTTTGGCGAAGAAGACAGCGGCGCGCAGGTTCTGCTGTGTTCCGAAATCGGTTCAGAAGGGCGTAACTTCCAGTTCGCCAGCAAACTGGTGATGTTCGATCTGCCGTTTAACCCGGATCTGCTGGAGCAGCGTATTGGCCGTCTGGACCGTATTGGTCAGGCGCATGATATTCAAATCCACGTCCCGTACCTGGAAAATACCGCGCAGTCCGTGCTGGTGCGTTGGTTCCACGAAGGGCTGGATGCGTTTGAACATACCTGCCCGACCGGACGCACCATTTACGATCAGGTGCATAGCGATTTGATTGGCTACCTGGCATCGCCGGAAAATACTGACGGCTTTGACGATCTGATCAAAACCTGTCGCGAAAAACACGATGCGCTGAAGATTCAGCTGGAACAGGGCCGTGACCGTCTGCTGGAGATCCACTCCAACGGCGGCGAGAAAGCGCAAGCCCTCGCAGAAAGCATTGAAGAACAAGATGACGACACCAGCCTGATCAGCTTCGCGATGAATCTGTTTGATATCGTGGGGATTAACCAGGACGACCGTGGCGAAAACATGATTGTTCTGACGCCGTCCGATCACATGCTGGTGCCTGACTTCCCAGGCCTGCCGGAAGATGGCTGCACCATCACCTTTGAGCGTGATGTGGCACTTTCTCGTGAAGACGCGCAGTTCATTACCTGGGAACACCCGCTGATTCGTAACGGCCTGGATCTGATTTTGTCCGGTGATACCGGGAGCAGCACCATTTCGCTGCTGAAAAACAAAGCCCTGCCGGTGGGGACCTTGCTGCTTGAGCTGATCTATGTCGTCGAAGCGCAGGCACCGAAACAGCTGCAACTTAACCGCTTCCTGCCTGCAACGCCGGTGCGCCTGATGTTGGACAAAAACGGCACCAACCTGGCGGCTCAGGTGGAGTTTGAGAGCTTTAACCGTCAGTTGAGCGCGGTGAATCGTCATACGGGCAGCAAGCTGGTGAATGCCGTTCAACAGGACGTGCACGCCATTCTGCAACAGGGCGAAGCGCAGATTGAGAAAGCCGCACGAGCGCTGATCGATTCCGCACGTCGCGAAGCTGACGAGAAACTTTCGGCGGAGCTTTCTCGCCTGGAAGCGTTAAGAGCCGTGAACCCGAACATCCGTGACGACGAACTGGCTGCCATCGAGAGCAACCGTCAGCAGGTGCTCGAAAGCCTGGATCAGGCGAGCTGGCGACTGGATGCGCTGCGTCTGATCGTTGTGACGCATCAGTAAACGGAGCGCGACATGATCATGGAGACCTACAATCCGCCGATGGAACCCTGGCTGGTCATTCTGTATCAGGATGACCATATTATGGTGGTTAACAAGCCGAGCGGCTTGTTATCCGTTCCGGGCCGTCTTGAGGAGCACAAAGACAGCGTGATGACCCGCGTGCAGCGCGATTATCCGCAGGCAGAATCTGTGCATCGTCTGGATATGGCGACCAGCGGTGTGATTGTCGTGGCTCTGACCAAAGCCGCCGAGCGCGAACTGAAGCGTCAGTTCCGCGATCGCGAGCCGAAGAAACAGTACATCGCGCGGATCTGGGGACATCCGGAAAAAGCGGAAGGGCTGGTGGATTTACCGCTGATCTGTGACTGGCCGAACCGACCAAAGCAAAAAGTGTGCTTTGAGACCGGCAAAGCCGCGCAGACGGAGTATGAAGTGTTGGAGTATGCGCCGGATAATACCGCGCGCATTTTGCTTAAGCCGATTACGGGACGTTCGCATCAGCTGCGTGTGCACATGCTGGCGTTGGGTCATCCGATTCTGGGGGATCGTTTTTACGCGACACCGGAAGCGCTGGCAATGGCGCCGCGTTTACAGCTGCATGCTGAAATGCTGACGATTACCCATCCGGCGTTTGGCACGTCGATGACGTTTAAAACGCCTGCCGACTTTTAATGTCCGCCCGGTTTTTACCGGGCAGACACCGCATTATTTAAAGCCTTTCTGCTCTTTAATCAGCTCGTACGCTTTCTGAATTTCCTGCGCTTTCTGCTTCGCCATTTCCATCATTTCCGGTGGTAACCCTTTAGCAACCAGTTTATCCGGGTGATGTTCGCTCATCTGCTTGCGATAGGCGCGTTTAATGGTGGTCGCATCGTCAGTCGGCTTAACGCCTAATACGTTGCAGGCATCTTCCAGCGTTGGGCCACGCTGCGCCTGTTGCCAGCCGCCGCCCGCAGATTGCTGCTGTTGCTGATAGCCTCCGCCAAACTGCGCTCCGCCCTGCATCATGCGCAAGAACTGATCGAACTGCATACGGGAAATACCCAGCTCTTCAGCAATCACATACAGTACGTCTCGTTCGTTCGGATGCAGTGAGCCGTCGGCAAACGCTGCCTGAATCTGGATTTCCAGAAACATCCTAATTAAATCAAAGCGCCCGAAGCAGACGCTACGGAACTGACGCATTTTCTCGCGCAGCGGGTAATTATCCGCTTTACCGATGCGAAAGGCGTTTTGCGCCGCCACACGAGATTCACCGTGCAGACTCATGCGATCCATGAATACGCTGGCGATCTGAATGTCGGCTTCTGTGACCCGTCCTTTCGATTTGGTTAAATGCCCCATCACCTCGAACGTGGTGGCGAAAAATAGCGCCTGACGCTCGCGTTGGTTGGCAAACATCGCAATTTTGCGACTGCGCGCTTTATCAAACATATGGCCGATAATGAGGCCCAATAAGACGCCCCAAAATCCTGCGCCCATCAATAATGCGAATGCGACGCCAATTATTTTACCCCAATACTGCATATACTCCCCGTACGGTCATGTTCCTGGTCCGACTCAACTCCATTATCTCAGTGGTCGAGCCACGGTCAATTGAGGGACATCGCCTATAATTTGCATTATCATACTCGTCATTCGATAGCGAGCCTAACACTCTGACTCGCAAACGGGCAGGATTAACGCTGGCACTGCGCTGATGAGTAAGATAGTCTCTGACCGTTTGCCAGCGTAACGCCACTGATGATGGAACAATAAATACAACGTATGAAAAAACGTATCCCCACCCTCCTGGCCACAATGATTGGTGCGGCCCTATATAGCCAACAGGGGCTAGCCGCCGATCTCGCCTCGCAGTGTATGCTGGGCGTCCCAAGCTACGATCGCCCGCTGGTGCAGGGTGATACTAACAGCTTGCCTGTCACTATTACTGCCGACAATGCAAAGGGTAATTACCCTGATAACGCCACGTTTACGGGCAATGTCGACATTAATCAAGGCAACAGCCGTTTGCAGGCAGATGAAGTTCAACTTCATCAGAAGCAGCCCGAAGGCGCGGCTGCTCCGGTACGCACGGTCGATGCACTGGGCAATGTGCACTATGACGACAATCAGGTCATCCTGAAAGGTCCGAAAGCCTGGTCAAATCTGAATACAAAAGACACTAACGTCTGGGAAGGTGATTACCAGATGGTGGGTCGTCAGGGCCGTGGTAAAGCGGATCTGATGAAACAGCGCGGTGAAAATCGCTATACCATTCTCGATAACGGCTCTTTCACCTCCTGTCTCCCGGGTTCAAACACCTGGAGCGTGGTGGGTAGCGAAGTGATTCACGACCGTGAAGAGCAGGTCGCTGAAATCTGGAATGCGCGCTTTAAACTGGGCCCCGTGCCTGTTTTCTATAGCCCATATTTGCAGTTGCCGATCGGCGATAAGCGTCGCTCGGGCTTTTTAATCCCGAATGCCAAATACAGCACCACGAACTATTTTGAGTTCTATCTGCCGTATTACTGGAACATCGCGCCCAATATGGACGCCACGATTACGCCGCACTATATCCACAAGCGCGGCAATATCATGTGGGAAAATGAGTTCCGCTACCTGACCCATGCTGGGGCAGGTCTGATGGAGCTGGATTATCTGCCTTCAGATAAAGTCTATGAAGATGAGCACCCTACTGAGGGCGATCGCCACCGTTGGCTGTTCTACTGGCAACACGCTGGCGTCATGGATCAGGTGTGGCGTTTCAACGTCGATTACACCAAAGTCAGCGATTCAAACTACTTCAACGACTTCACCACAAAGTACGGTTCCAGTACTGATGGCTATGCGACGCAGAAATTCAGCGCTGGCTATGCCGTGCAGAACTTTGACGCAACGGTATCGACTAAACAGTTTCAGGTCTTTAGCAACCAGACGGGTAGTACCTACGGTGCAGAACCGCAGTTGGATGTTAACTGGTATCAAAATGATGTCGGTCCATTTGATACCCGTATCTACGGCCAGGCCGTGCATTTCGTGAATACAAATTCCGATATGCCAGAAGCCACGCGTCTGCACATTGAGCCGGTAGTAAATCTCCCATGGTCCAACGATTGGGCGAGTCTGGATACTGAAGCCAAGCTGATGGCGACGCATTACCAGCAAAAGAATCTCGACAATTACAACACCACCAATAACGCAAATCTGGAAGAGTCCGTAAACCGTACGTTGCCGCAGTTCAAGATGGACGGGAAACTGATTTTCGAACGTGATATGAATCTGGCGAGTGGTTATACCCAAACGCTGGAACCGCGTATGCAGTATCTGTATGTGCCTTATCGCGATCAAAGTAAAATCAATAACTACGACTCTGCGTTCCTGCAATCGGATTACAGCGGCCTGTTCCGCGACCGTACCTACGGCGGCCTGGACCGTATCGCGTCAGCAAACCAGTTGACTTCGGGTGTCACCACTCGCGTATATGATGATGAAGCCGTTGAACGTTTTAACGTTTCTGTGGGTCAAATCTACTACTTCACCGAGTCGCGTACCGGTGATGACGATATCAACTGGGAAAAAGACAATAAAACCGGTTCTCTGGTTTGGGCAGGTGACACTTACTGGCGTATGACCGATCGTTGGGGTTTGCGCGGTGGGGTGCAATACGATACGCGTCTGAATAATGTTTCGACGAGCAGTACTGCCCTTGAATATCGTCGCGATGAAGATCGGATGGTGCAGCTAACCTACCGTTATGCCAGCCCGGAATACATCCAGGCGACATTGCCGAACTATACCGCTGAGCAGTACAAAGAAGGTATTTCTCAGGTGGGGGGGTCTGCAAGCTGGCCGATCGCAGATCGCTGGTCTGTCGTTGGGGCGTACTACTTCGATACCAATACCAGCAAGGCTGCTGACCAGATGTTAGGTCTGCAATATAACTCCTGCTGTTATGCCATTCGCGTCGGTTACGAGCGTAAGCTTAACGGCTGGGATACCAACACCAATCAGAGCAAATACGATAACGTGATTGGCTTTAATATCGAATTACGCGGCTTGAGTTCCAACTACGGTCTGGGCACTCAGCAAATGCTGCGTTCGAACATTCTGCCATACCGTAGTTCCCTGTAATGAGCTTGATTTACAACGCAATCCGCTTTGCGGTTAATTGAAATGGAAAAAGTATGAAGAACTGGAAAACGCTGCTGCTCGGTATCGCTATGGTTGCGAACACCAGCTTCGCCGCGCCACAGGTTGTTGATAAAGTCGCCGCCGTTGTGAATAACGGTGTAGTCCTCGAAAGCGACGTAAATGGTATGATGCAATCTGTGAAGCTCAACTCGGGCCAGGCAGGTCAGCAACTTCCAGATGACGCCACGCTGCGTCATCAGATCCTGGAACGTTTGATCATGGATCAGATCGTGTTGCAGATGGGCCAGAAAATGGGCGTAAAAGTCACTGATGAGCAGCTCGATCAGGCGATCGCTAACATTTCTAAACAGAACAATATGACGTTAGATCAGATGCGTAGCCGTCTGGCCTATGACGGTATCAGCTATGCGACCTACCGTAATCAGATCCGTAAAGAGATGCTGATTTCTGAAGTGCGCAATAACGAAGTCCGTCGTCGCGTCACCATTCTGCCGCAGGAAGTGGATCAACTGGCGAAGCAGGTGGGTAATCAGAATGATGCCAGCACCGAGCTGAACCTGAGCCACATCCTGGTTCCACTGCCGGAAAACCCAACGTCCGATCAGGCCGCTGAAGCTGAAAGCCAGGCGCGTTCTATCGTTGAACAAGCGCGTAACGGCGGTGACTTCGGTAAACTCGCCATTACCTATTCTGCTGACCAGCAGGCGCTGAAAGGCGGCCAGATGGGTTGGGGTCGAATTCAGGAACTGCCTTCTATCTTTGGTCAGGCGCTAAGCACGGCGAAGAAAGGCGACATCGTGGGTCCGATTCGTTCAGGCGTGGGCTTCCACATTCTGAAAGTGAACGACAGGCGTGGTCAGAGCCAGAACATCTCCGTCACGGAAGTACATGCTCGCCATATTTTGCTGAAACCATCGCCAATCATGACGGACGATCAGGCCCGCGTGAAGATGGAGCAGATTGCGGCTGATATCAAGAGCGGCAAAACGTCATTCGCTAACGCGGCGAAAGAGTTTTCTCAGGATCCCGGTTCCGCTAACCAGGGCGGTGACCTTGGCTGGGCAGCGGCTGATATCTACGATCCGGCATTCCGTGATGCGCTGATGAAGCTGAATAAAGGCCAGATGAGCGCACCGGTGCACTCTACTTTCGGCTGGCATTTGATTGAACTGCTGGATACGCGCAACGTGGATAAAACCGACGCAGCGCAGAAAGACAGAGCTTACCGTATGCTGTTCAACCGCAAATTCTCTGAAGAAGCGGCAACCTGGATGCAGGAACAACGCGCCAGTGCATACGTGAAAGTACTGAGCAACTAATGCAACCACAGCGTGTTGTCATCACTCCCGGCGAGCCTGCCGGGATTGGTCCTGAACTCGTCGTCCAGCTCGCGCAACGTAGCTGGCCGGTTGAGCTGGTGGTCTGTGCAGACGCAACACTGTTACAAGACCGAGCGAATATGCTCGGTCTGCCTTTAAGGCTCTTGCCCTATAGGGCCGACCAGCCACCTGTGCCGCAGCAGCAAGGCACATTAACGCTTCTCCCCGTTGTACTTCGCAAACCTGCTACGCCTGGCGTTCTCAGCACCGATAATGGTCACTACGTCGTGGATACGCTCGCTCGCGCCTGTGATGGGTGTTTGAATGGCGAATTTGCGGCGCTGATTACGGGTCCGGTTCATAAAGGCGTCATCAACGAAGCCGGCGTCCCCTTCACGGGGCATACCGAATTCTTTGAAGAGCGCTCGCACAGCGATAATGTGGTCATGATGCTGGCAACAGAAGAGCTGCGCGTAGCACTGGCGACAACGCATTTGCCGCTCAAAGCCATCTCTGACGCCATTACACCGGCACTGCTGCGTGAAATCATCACGATTTTACATCACGATCTGCGTACCAAATTTGGTATCGCGGATCCGCACGTGCTGGTCTGTGGCCTCAATCCGCATGCGGGCGAAGGTGGACATATGGGTACGGAAGAGATCGATACGATCATTCCGGTGCTGAATGAGATGCGTGCAAAAGGGATGAATCTGAGCGGGCCGCTGCCAGCAGATACCCTTTTTCAGCCAAAATATCTTGATAGTGCGGATGCTGTGCTCGCGATGTACCACGATCAGGGCCTGCCCGTGCTAAAATACCAAGGATTTGGTCGCGCAGTGAATATCACACTCGGCTTACCTTTTATTCGAACGTCCGTTGACCACGGTACTGCGCTGGATCTGGCAGGAAAAGGCAAAGCGGATGTCGGCAGTTTTATTACGGCGCTTAATCTCGCCATCAAAATGATTGTTAATACTCAATGAATACTAGAGTCCATCAGGGCCACTTAGCCCGCAAACGCTTCGGGCAAAACTTCCTTAACGATCAGTTCGTTATCGAAAGCATCGTGTCAGCCATCAATCCGCAAAAAGGTCAGGCTATGGTCGAGATCGGTCCAGGCCTTGCAGCCCTGACCGAGCCAGTAGGCGAGCGTCTCGACGAAATGACCGTTATCGAACTGGATCGCGATCTGGCTGCGCGTCTGAAAACGCATCCGTTCCTGGGGCCAAAGCTGACCATTTATCAGCAAGACGCCATGACCATGAACTTTGCCGAGCTGTCAGAAAAACTGGGCCAGCCGCTGCGTGTTTTCGGTAACCTGCCGTATAACATCTCCACGCCGCTGATGTTCCATCTGTTTAGCTATACTGATGCCATTGCCGACATGCACTTTATGTTGCAAAAAGAGGTCGTCAACCGACTGGTTGCAGGGCCAAATAGTAAAGCGTATGGTCGATTAAGCGTGATGGCGCAGTATTACTGCCAGATAATCCCCGTGCTGGAAGTGCCGCCAACGGCCTTTACGCCCGCGCCAAAAGTGGAATCTGCGGTTGTTCGTCTGGTTCCTCATGCTGTCATGCCGCATCCGGTCAAAGAGCTACGCGTGCTGAGTCGCATCACCACAGAAGCCTTCAACCAGCGCCGTAAAACGATTCGCAACAGCCTCGGTAACACCTTTACCGTAGACGTGTTGACTGAATTAGGTATCGATCCGGCCATGCGTGCGGAAAACATTTCCGTTGAGCAGTACTGTAAGTTAGCGAATTACATTAGCGATAACGCGCCGCCAAAGGAGAGCTAAGCCATGATTGATTCGCCCCGCGTCTGTGTTCAGGTACAAAGCGTCTACATCGAATCGCAGTCCACGCCGGACGATGAACGTTTTGTTTTTGCTTACACCGTAACCATTCGCAATCTGGGGCGGATGCCTGTGCAACTGCTCGGGCGTTACTGGCTTATCACCAACGGCAATGGCCGCGAAATCGAAGTCCAGGGTGAAGGTGTGGTCGGCGAACAGCCCCACATCGCCCCTGGCGAAGAGTTTCAATACACCAGCGGTGCCGTTATTGAAACACCGATGGGTACCATGCAGGGCCATTATGAAATGGTTGATGTCGACGGCAATGCCTTCCGCGTTGCGGTCCCTGTTTTCCGCCTCGCTGTTCCTACATTTATCCATTAAAACATGTCTACATATCTCATTGGCGATGTTCACGGTTGCTACGATGAACTGATCGCGCTGTTAAAGCAGGTGGATTTCACACCAGGACAAGACACCCTCTGGCTGACGGGCGATCTCGTCGCGCGTGGTCCAGGCTCGCTTGACGTACTCCGATTTGTTAAATCGCTGGGCGACAGCGTGCGCCTGGTGCTGGGCAATCACGATCTGCATTTGCTGGCTGTTTTTGCCGGGATCAGTCGCAATAAACCCAAAGATCGCATTACGCCGCTGCTTGAAGCCCACGATGTTGACGAGCTGATCAACTGGCTGCGTCGTCAGCCTTTGTTGCAGATTGACGAAGAGAAAAAGCTGGTCATGGCCCACGCCGGGATCACGCCGCAATGGGATCTGCAAACGGCAAAAGAGTGCGCACGCGATGTAGAGGCGGTACTGGCGAGCGACTCGTACCCGTTTTTCCTGGACGCGATGTATGGCGATATGCCAAATAACTGGAGTCCTGAGTTAAGCGGTGTGGCGCGCCTGCGTTTCGTGACCAATGCCTTTACGCGGATGCGCTACTGCTTCCCGAATGGGCAACTGGATATGTACTGCAAAGACACG
Organism: Enterobacter sp. 638; assembly: GCF_000016325.1. Classification (NCBI taxonomy): domain Bacteria; kingdom Pseudomonadati; phylum Pseudomonadota; class Gammaproteobacteria; order Enterobacterales; family Enterobacteriaceae; genus Enterobacter; species Enterobacter sp. 638. The sequence continues at coordinate 672,919 of NC_009436.1, read as the reverse complement.
CCGGAAAACGCCCCTTCACCGCTCAAACCGTGGTTTGCGATTCCGGGGCCCGTCACCAATGAATACAGCGTGGTGTTTGGACATTGGGCATCGCTCGAAGGTAAAGGCACGCCAGAGAATATCTACGCGCTGGATACGGGCTGCTGCTGGGGTGGCGATATGACCTGTCTGCGATGGGAAGACAAAGCCTACTTTATTCAGCCGTCGAATCGGCAACTGGATTTAGGGGAAGGTGAGGCAGCCGCCTCCTGACAGACACGTTCCCTCTCCCGAGCAGGAGAGGGATAACCATCTTAGCGACGTTCCAGAACTTCGAAGCAGTAGCTGTGTGAGTTCTGCGCATCAGCATCGTGGAATTCACTGAATACGGATTCCCACTCATCCGGATCGTAGTCCGGGAAATGGGTATCCCCTTCCACTTCCGCATCAATGTGCGTCAAATACAGCTTCTGCGCTTTTGGCAGGAACTGCTCGTACACACGCCCCCCGCCAATCACCATAATTTCTTCGGCGTCGCCGCAGGCCGCAATCGCGTCATCGACAGATTTAACCCACTCAACACGCGAGTCAGTACCAGGCTGGCTACTGATCACGATGTTTTTACGCCCCGGTAATGGACGACCAATTGACTCCCAGGTCAGGCGGCCCATCACTACCGGCTTGTTTAACGTCGTACGTTTAAACCACGCGAGATCGGCTGGCAGATTCCATGGCATGGCGTTTTCCATACCAATAACGCGATCTACCGCCAGCGCTGCAATCAGACTGATCATTGAAAATTTCCCGGATGCAAAAAATTGCCGCCACTATACGTAAAGCTTAATCTTTCGTCGACTACAGCCAGAGTAAAGAAGCGGAAATATTTCAATATTGCTGGCAACGCCACTTCACACCGTCGGTTTACTCTCCGGCTCATCGCGTGGATCGCCGGTGTGCTTGCCCTCTTCGGTGCCCTGCCAGCCGTGACGCTGGGTCAATGACAGATGATTACGGTCCTCATTAATGATTTCCGTCAGCATCGCGCTGGTGCGTTTTACCGCCGCGGCGCGGGATGAAGCATCACCGTCTGCCATCTCCACCATCTCTTCGACCATATCCAGATTGAAACGGCGGAACAGGTCGGCGCGTTCCCGCGCTTCGTACGCCCCAAGGCCCAAGCCTTCCAGCGCCATGCGCCCGGTTTTGAGCGCGCCCTCAAACGTCTCACGCTCTGGCGTTTCAACACCCGCCTGACGCAGCTTAATGTAATGATCGACATCGCGGGCTCGCGAGATAATTTTCAGATTCGGGAAATGTTCCTTCGCCAGTTCTGCCAGCTGCAGGTTGGTCAGCGGATCGTCAATCGCATTGATCAACACTTCCGCTTTTGCCGCGCCTGCAGATTCCAGCAAGTCGACGCGCGTGGCATCGCCGTAAAAGACCTTCATGCCGAATTTACGCAGCGTTTCGATATGGTCAGGATCGTGATCCAAAATCACCATTTTCACCCCGCTGGAGAGCAACAAACGACCGGAGATCTGACCAAAACGACCAAACCCGGCAATGATCACCCGCGGCTGCTCTTCGTCGATTTCGTCCGCTTCGCGATCCTGCTCGCTGCCCGACTGTTCGAGACGAGTCAGCAACACCAACAAAATCGGCGTGACGGCCATCGACAGCGCGACGGCCAGCGTCAACGCTTTCGCCCATTCCGGATCCAGCACGTTTGCCATTTGCGCCGCGCCAAAGACCACAAATGCAAACTCACTTCCCTGCCCCAGCAGCACGGCAAACCATCGGCGCTGTCTGTTTGGTACGTTCAATGGGCGAGCGATCAGCCACAGCATTCCCATTTTAATGACCAGGAAACCGACCAGCAGGATGAGGATCCGCAGCGGATGCGTCACCAGCGTGCCAAAGTCCACAGACATGCCGACACCGATGAAAAACAGCCCCAGCAGCAAACCTTTGAAAGGCTCAATATCGCTTTCCAGTGCATGACGATATTCAGAACTCGCCAGCAGAACGCCCGCCAGGAACGCCCCCATCGCCATGGATAATCCGGCCTCTTCAAGCAACAGCCCAAAACCAAACACCAGGAACAGGGCCACGGCGCTGAACACTTCCCGCAGGCCTGAGCGCGCAACAAAGCGCAGCAGCGGGCGCGTCACATACCGCCCGAGCAAAATCACCAGCGCCAGCGCGCCCGCGACTTTCAGCGCCGACAGCGCAAAGGCACCCAGCGTAGTCGATGAACCGCTTACGGCCAGGAGCGGGATCATCGCCACCAGCGGGATCGCCGCGATATCCTGGAACAGCAGCACGGAAAAAGTGCTGCGCCCCATCTGGGAAACCGTCAGGTTACGCTCGTTCATCGCCTGCATCGCGATGGCCGTCGACGAAAGCGCAAGCGTCATGCCGATCAGCTCAGCGACTTTCCAGTCCATTCCCAATAAGATGCAAAAACCGCCCAGTAATGCGCCGCAAGCGATCATCTGCAATGCCCCGCCGCCAAATACCGAAGCGCGAAGTTTCCACAAACGCCGGGGATCCAACTCCAGACCAATAACGAACAGCATCAGCACCACGCCGATTTCGGCAAAATGCAAAATCGACTCGGCATCGGTCACCAGGCGGAATCCCCACGGGCCGATAATACAGCCTGCAATCAAATAGCCGAGCACAGAGCCTAAGCCGAGACGCACGGCAACGGGCACAATCAGCGCCGCCGCGCCCAAATAGATCAGCGCTTGAATCAGCGTATGGCTATCCATTGTGCGTCTCCTGCCAGTCGAGTAAGCGTTGTTTGTAGTGACGCGCCTGAGCCTGCAGCGTTTCGTCGTCGCAGACAAACGTGCAGTGCATCGCGAAAGGAGGGAGCCATTGCAGCCCGCAGTAAAGCGCGGTCGCCTGGAGCGGTTGCGCCAGTACCTCGAAACCAGGATGAGAGCCAATATCGAAATGCGCTTCGCCGCCGCCCGTGGTGACCGCCCACAGCACACTTTTGCCTTTCAACGCGTGGCCGTTATGCCCATACGCCCAGCCGTGGGAAAAGACTTTATCGATCCACAGCTTCAGCAGCGCTGGCGTGCTGTACCACTGCATCGGGTGTTGCCAGACGATCAGATCGGCGCGCGAAATCGCCTCCTGCTCGGCGGCAATATCGATATTAAAGTCGGGATAGAGTTCGTAAAGAGAGCGTATTTCTACGCCATCGAGCACTTTTACCTGGTCAAGCATCCGCTTATTCGCATGCGAATGACGCGGATAAGGGTGCGCATAAATAATTAAAATCATCAATTAGCCTGTTGTTTTACTGCCTCTTTTACAAAAGAGTGTAGTCAGTAATTCAACAGGCTAATAGTGAATATTATTGACGGGGCAAATGGATAAAACTGACTTAGTTTTTCAGTTCACCCATAGATTTAACCTGGTCGCGGTTAATCTGCTCGGTCTTGCCGGTTTCCGCATTTTCGTAGGAGACCAGGCCGGTGTCGTCATCAACCTGCGGTTTGCCATCGGTGACAATCGTTTTGCCATCAGTCGTTTTCACCGCTTGATTCGATGAACAACCGGCTACGGTAAAGAGCGCTGCGGCTGCAAAAATGGATGTCAGCAAAAGTTTATTTTTCATGGTGTGCTCCCTGTTGATAGTCATTTGTTACCTTCTGACCCTACACTTTAGCGGCAATGTCCGCGCACCAGGAAAAATGCAGAACACTCTGATGCTGCACCTTAACGTTTTTGCGGGAAACCGTCTTTGTACATAACTGTTTGTAAAACCTTGCCGTTCGCATCATAAGTTTTCGCTTCGCCGTTCGCGACGCTATCCTTGAAGGTAATGGTGGTGCGCAGTTTTCCGTCCTGGGTATAGCCCTGAGAAACCCCTTCCGCCTTGCAGTTCACCAGCGGCGTGTGGGTTCTTAACGTACCGTTCGGATAGTAAATATCAATGTATTCATCGAAGCAGCGGTTCTTCACAATGGTCTCAAACTTCTTGCCACCGTTGTCATATTTCTCAATCAGTTTTCCTTCCGGCACGGTTACCGCCACATTGATGACCGGCGTGGTGAGCTTTTTCTGCGCCTGAAGATCGTCCTGAAGCCCTTTAGCATAATCAGGCGTCATGCCCATACCATCAATCGTGTTGGTGACGGAAGAAGCAAAATCCGCGCAGCCGGACAGCAGCAAAGCCAGAGATAACAGCGTCATTGAACGAGTCACAGAAAACTCCTTTTTATGAGAAGCCTTCAAAGTGCGATGAATTAGCGCGGGGCACAACCGCCAATATTGGTCGGAAAGGCAATAAAAAACCCGCCGAAGCGGGTTTTGGGATGATTCTGAGACGCGTTACTTCCCGATTTGCGCGTGCATTTCCTGCACTGAAATCACTTTCTCGGTGGCATCCGCATTCAGCGCCATCGCCGTGGCAAAACCGCCGTTCAGGGTGGTGTCGTAATGCACTTTGTACTGCAGCGCACTGCGGCGAATCAGCTTGGAGTCTTCAATCGCCTGACGCCCTTCGGTGGTGTTGATGATGTAGGTGTACTCGCCATTCTTGATACGGTCCTGAATGTGCGGACGGCCTTCATGCACCTTGTTCACCAGACGTGGGTTAATGCCTGCTTCGCCCAGCACGATAGCCGTACCGTGGGTGGCATCCAGCTCAAAGCCCTGCTTCAACAGCTTCGCGGCCAGGTCCACCACGCGCTCTTTATCGCCTTCGCGAACGGAGAGCAGCGCGCGACCTTGTTTTCTCATGGTTGAGCTGCTGCCCAGCTGTGCCTTAGCGAAGGCTTCTGCGAAGGTACGGCCCACGCCCATGACTTCCCCGGTCGAGCGCATTTCTGGCCCTAACAGCGGGTCAACGCCCGGGAATTTGTTAAACGGCAACACCACTTCTTTCACCGAGTAGTACGGTGGGATAATTTCTTTGGTTACGCCCTGCTGCACCAGCGTCTGACCCGCCATCACGCGTGCCGCCACTTTCGCTAGCGGTACGCCGGTCGCCTTGGAGACAAACGGTACGGTACGTGCCGCGCGCGGGTTAACTTCAATCAGATACACTTCGTTGTCTTTCACCGCAAATTGCACGTTCATCAGACCGCGAACCTGCAGCTCGAAGGCCAGTTTCTGCACCTGCTGGCGCATCACGTCCTGGATCTCCTGGCTCAGGGTATAAGCCGGCAGAGAACACGCGGAGTCACCGGAGTGAACGCCAGCCTGTTCGATGTGCTCCATGATGCCGCCAATCAGCACGGTTTCGCCGTCGCAGATAGCATCCACATCCACTTCCACCGCATCGTCAAGGAAACGGTCCAGCAGGACTGGCGCGTCGTTCGAGACGCTGACAGCGGTCTGGAAGTAACGGCGCAGGTCAGCTTCGTCGTAAACGATTTCCATTGCACGGCCGCCCAGCACGTAAGACGGACGCACCACCAGCGGGTAGCCAATCTCTTTTGCCTTCTCAACGGCCATTTCAATCGCCGTAACGGTGGCGTTGGCAGGCTGTTTCAGCTTCAGGCGGTCAACCGCTTTCTGGAAGCGCTCGCGGTCTTCTGCACGGTCAATCGCATCCGGGCTGGTGCCGATAACCGGAACGCCAGCGGCTTCCAGTGCGCGCGCCAGTTTCAGCGGCGTCTGGCCGCCGTACTGTACGATGACGCCTTTTGGCTTCTCGATGCGCACGATTTCCAGCACGTCTTCCAGCGTGACCGGCTCAAAGTACAGGCGGTCAGAGGTGTCGTAATCGGTAGAAACTGTTTCAGGGTTACAGTTGACCATAATGGTTTCGTAACCGTCTTCACGCAGCGCCAGCGAGGCGTGTACGCAGCAGTAGTCAAACTCAATGCCCTGGCCGATACGGTTTGGACCGCCGCCGAGCACCATAATTTTATCGCGGTCAACTGACGGGTTCGCTTCGCACTCATCTTCGTACGTGGAGTACATGTACGCCGTGTCGGTCGCGAATTCCGCCGCACAGGTGTCCACGCGTTTGTAGACCGGGTGCAGGTTGTACTGGTCGCGCAGCTTACGAATTTCTGATTCGCGCACGCCAGCCAGGGTTGCCAGACGCGCATCGGCAAAGCCTTTACGCTTCAGCATACGCAGGAAGTCCGCGTCGAGACCGGTGATGCCCATCTCGGCCACTTGCTCTTCCAGACGCACCAGCTCTTCAATCTGCACCAGGAACCAGCGGTCTATGTTGGTCAGGTTGAACACGCCGTCGACGGACAGGCCCGCACGGAACGCATCGGCGATGTACCAGATACGCTCGGCGCCCGCGTCTTTCAGCTCGCGGCGGATTTTGGTCAGCGCTTCCGGGTCATCCAGGCTCACTTTCGGGTCAAAGCCCATCGCGCCCACTTCCAGACCGCGCAGCGCTTTCTGCAGGGATTCCTGCTGAGTACGACCAATCGCCATCACTTCGCCGACGGATTTCATCTGCGTGGTCAGACGGTCATTTGCGCCCGCAAATTTCTCGAAGTTAAAGCGAGGAATTTTCGTCACAACGTAGTCGATAGAGGGTTCGAACGATGCCGGAGTACGTCCACCGGTGATGTCGTTCATCAGCTCGTCGAGGGTGTAACCCACCGCCAGTTTTGCCGCCACTTTCGCAATCGGGAAGCCGGTCGCTTTGGAGGCCAGCGCGGAAGAGCGTGATACGCGCGGGTTCATTTCGATAACAATCAGGCGACCGTTTTTCGGGTTCACGGAGAACTGCACGTTAGAACCGCCGGTTTCGACGCCGATTTCACGCAGCACCGCCATCGAGGCGTTACGCATGATTTGGTATTCTTTGTCGGTCAGAGTCTGCGCAGGGGCCACGGTGATGGAGTCACCGGTGTGGATGCCCATCGCATCGAAGTTTTCAATCGAGCAGACGATGATGCAGTTGTCGTTTTTATCACGCACCACTTCCATCTCGTACTCTTTCCAGCCAATCAGCGACTCATCAATCAGCAGCTCTTTGGTGGGGGAAAGATCCAGACCGCGCTCGCAAATCTCTTCGAACTCTTCGCGGTTGTAGGCGATACCGCCGCCGGTGCCGCCCATGGTGAAGGAAGGACGGATAATGCACGGATAGCCCACGTCAGCGGCAACCGCCAGCGCTTCTTCCATGTTATGCGCGATACCGGAACGTGCAGTGTCAAGACCGATTTTTTTCATCGCCACGTCGAAACGGCGGCGGTCTTCGGCTTTATCAATCGCATCGGCAGTCGCACCAATCATGGTGACGCCAAATTCAGCCAGCACGCCCTGACGCTCAAGCTCCAGCGCACAGTTCAGTGCAGTCTGGCCGCCCATGGTGGGCAGGACCGCATCCGGGCGTTCTTTTTCAATGATTTTGCGTACGACTTCCCAGTGAATCGGCTCGATGTAGGTTGCATCGGCCATTTCCGGGTCGGTCATGATCGTCGCCGGGTTGGAGTTCACCAGAATGACGCGGTAACCCTCTTCACGCAGGGCTTTACACGCCTGTGCACCGGAGTAGTCGAATTCGCAGGCCTGGCCGATAACGATCGGGCCAGCGCCAAGGATCAGGATGCTTTTTATGTCTGTACGTTTTGGCATGATTCTCTGGGCTCCTGATTATTTAGCGGTCTGACGGTACTGCTCAATAAGGTCGATAAAGTGATCAAACAGCGGCGCGGCATCGTGCGGGCCTGGGCTCGCTTCAGGGTGACCCTGGAAGCTGAACGCGGGCTTATCGGTGCGATGGATACCCTGCAAAGTCTGGTCGAAAAGCGATTTGTGCGTCACGCGCAGGTTGGCAGGCATTGACGCCTCATCAACCGCAAAACCGTGGTTCTGCGCGGTAATCATCACCGTATCATTATCGATATCTTTCACCGGGTGGTTACCACCGTGGTGGCCGAACTTCATCTTGATGGTTTTCGCACCGCTTGCCAGCGCCAACAGCTGATGGCCGAGGCAGATGCCAAATACCGGAATATCGGTTTCAAGGAAGGTTTTGATTGCGTCGATAGCGTAATCGCACGGCGCAGGGTCACCAGGGCCGTTGGAGAGGAAAATCCCGTCCGGATTCATCTTCAGTACGTCGTCTGCAGGCGTTTGTGCCGGGACAACCGTCAGGCGGCAGCCGCGATCCACCAGCATGCGCAGAATGTTGCGCTTAGCGCCGTAATCGTACGCGACAACGTGGAACGGCAGCTCATCTTCTTTCTTCGCTTCTGGCAGTTCACCCGCCAGCGTCCAGCTACCTTGCGTCCAGCTATACGCTTCAGTGGTGGTGACTTCTTTTGCCAAATCCATGCCGTTCAGGCCCGGGAATGCTTTCGCTTTTTCCTGTGCCAGCGCAGCATCGAGGTTGTCCCCGGCGATGATGCAGCCGTTCTGTGCGCCTTTTTCACGCAGCAAACGGGTCAACTTACGGGTATCGATATCGGCAATCGCCACGATGTTGTGACGCTTCAGGTAAGAAGAGAGGTCTTCCGTATTGCGGTAGTTACTGGCAATCAGAGGCAGGTCGCGAATAATCAGACCTTGCGCATGGACCTGGGAAGATTCTGCATCGGCTTCATTGGTGCCGACATTACCGATATGGGGATAAGTAAGAGTGACGATTTGGCGGGAATAGGAAGGATCAGTGAGGATTTCTTGATAACCGGTCATTGAAGTATTGAAAACGACTTCCCCAACCGCCGAACCTGTTGCCCCTATGGCCCGACCGATAAACTGGGTTCCGTCTTCCAGAACCAATAGCGCTGACTTAATCAAAACACCCTCCAAAGAATATTCACTCACTTTATCTGCATATTAATTCACAACGAGGTCATGAAGCAACGCAAATTTGCTGCCAGTGGATTTTCGGCAAACGGCGGCATTCTCGGGATTTGTAGGAGCAATGTCAACTGAAAACGGATATTTTACGTATTCTTTTAAGCACCTGGTGAAGCTAAAGAGACTTAGCCGCCAAAAAGATCAACCAAATCACGGAGGAAAACGTTTGTACGCGGAGTTTAATCGTTTTCGATGGCGCCACACAGTAAAAACCAGACCAAATGGTCAAAATTCACATTAGTGCAACACAAAAAAGATAGAAATGATATTAAAAAAGATGTTACAGATAGAATTTACATCATCAGCAGTAAAATAAAAGGGCAATAAATTATTGCCCTGTGTAATCAAGGAACTATGACTACAATAACCACATCACGAAGGGTATAAAAACTTATAATTCGTTGAGATTAAGCACATCACGCATATCAAAAAGACCATTTCCTTTCGATTTTAACCACAAAGCAGACCGCACTGCGCCGTTTGCGAAGGTCATTCTGCTGGAAGCTTTATGCGTGATTTCCACTCTCTCACCAATATCGGCGAAGATAGCCGTATGTTCGCCGACGATATCGCCTGCACGCACGGTTGCAAAACCGATTGTTCCCGGTACGCGTTCGCCGGTGTGACCTTCACGGGTATACACCGCACAGTCTTTTAAATCTTTGTCGAGTGCATAAGCAATCGCTTCGCCCATCGCCAGCGCGGTTCCGGATGGCGCATCGACTTTATGGCGATGGTGCGCTTCGATAATCTCGATATCCGTATAGTCGCCCATCACTTTGGCTGCTTTTTCCAGCAGTTTGAGCATGACGTTGACGCCCACGCTAAAGTTCGCAGCAAAGACAATCGCGATATCCTGCGCAGCGTCTTTGATGGCTTGCTTGCCTGCATCATCAAAACCCGTGGTACCGATGATCATCCCTTTACCGTGCTGGCGGCAAAAAGCCAGATGCTCCAGCGTACCTTCTGGACGGGTAAAATCGATGAATACATCAAAATCAGCTTTTACTGCGTCAAGACTGCTTTGCACCGTGACGCCTGAATGTCCAGCCCCCGCCAGCTCACCCGCGTCCGTACCTAAAAGCGTAGAGCCTTCACGTTCCAGCGCCGCACCCAGCACGACGCCCTCCATCTGCAGCGCAGCCTGAATCAGTTGACGGCCCATACGTCCACCCGCGCCCGCAATCGCGACACGGACCTGTGCATCATGCATAGTTATTCTCTTACGTTAAAAGTATGTAAATCGTTTTCAGATTAACCAGCCTTTGAGAAGGCTGCCATCTAAAACGCCGATAATTAGAATTTTATGATAAACAGGGAGAGATATCAGTAAAAGGCATGATTCAGGCCGGGAGGCGCTGCCCCATCACAGAACGCGATAGCTCACGATGAGCTGTCCCTTTTTCTGCTTCACGTTACTTATCTCCACCTCTCCCAGTTTACTGAGATCGGAAACATGAGTACCGCCACACAAATAGGCGGGCAAAACGCCAAACCACACTTTTCTGCGGCCCTCGTCCATTTCAACGTGGCGTATGAGTTTCTCGGCTCGCCAGCCGTCGATAAGCTCTTTGAACATGTCGGCACTGGGTGCAGCACCTTCTTCACCCGGTATGAATGTAATCCGCCCTTCGCCTGGCCAGTGGTGGGCTTTTACCGGACGCCAGCCAAAGCGCTCCCCGGCATAGCCAATCAGATGACCAGCCGTATGCCAGCGGGAATGAAGCTCTCTCACAGCGGCATCGATCTGGATATCCACTTCGCCCAGGGCAAGCGAGCGCGCCAGAATGTGCACGATGTTCTCGTCACGCTGAATAACTTCTTCTACCGCAACCCCGACTATCCAGCCTGTATCCGCCGGTTGCCCGCCGCCCTGCGGATGGAAAAGGGTCTGGTCCAGTTCAATCGCGTAGCGACCATCCTGTTCCTCAGTACAACGCACGATCTGCGCCCGGCCCACTGTTATTTCATTGGTGTAATAAAGACGCTCTGTCATGGCTATTCTCCTCTTATTCATGACAGTATATTCATTACGTAAACGGTGATAATGCGCCACTAACACAATGGACTTTTGCCTGGAATACACAAATGAAAGTGACACTGCTTCCCGATCTTGCGACTTTTGTTGCCATTGTTGAACACGGGAGCTTTTCTGCTGCTGCCCGAATTGTCGGAGCCACGCCGTCTGCACTGAGCCGCTGCGTCTCGAGGCTGGAACACGAAATGGGCGGCAAACTGCTGCATCGCACCACGCGTAAGCTGGCGCTTACCGAAACCGGAAAATCGGTATATGAACACGCGCTGGATATGCTGGAAGCGGCAAAACAGGCGCTAGATTCTGGCAGCAGTCTGCAAACCGTTGCCCAAGGAAGGCTGACGCTGAGTGTTCCCAAGGCCGTTGGGCGATTTGTCATTCATCCGCTGATACCAGAGTTTCTCAACCGTCATCCGCAAATTGATGTTTGCCTGCGCCTTGAAGACCGCTATATGGACCTGATCGATGACGGTGTGGATCTTGCCCTGCGAATCACTAACACGCCGTCTCCGGGTCTGTATGGCAAAGCCCTGATGCCCGTGACCCATATCATTGGCGCAACGCCTGAATATCTCCGTCGAGCAGGCATACCGCAGCATCCGCAGGATCTTCGTGCGCATAGCTGTATTTCGCTGGGCGAAACCCCTGCTGATTCCCGCTGGAAGTTCGCGCTGCACGGGAAAACAGAAACCGTGCAAACGCGTGGACGCTATGCCGCTAACCATACGGGCGTGCGGCTGGATGCAGTAAAACGTCATTTGGGTATTGGCAGCCTACCGCTATTTACTGCTCGCGAAGCGCTGGCGTGTGGGGAGATCGTGCAGGTGCTGCCGGAATGGGAATTTATTAGTAGCTATTCGGGTGATCTCTGGCTTCTTTGGACGCGTAACAAACATATGCCGGCCAGAATGCGGGCGATGATTAACTATCTAAATGAAAAAATGCCAGTCATTCAGTGACTGGCATTTTGCGTATTTTATTCGACTTCTCGCGCGTCGATGCGCAGCTCTTTCGGCACTTCGAAAACGATATTCTCTTCGCGTCCTTCGAGTGGAATGGCATCTCCGCCGCCCAGTTCCTGCAGGCGGGCGATAACGTTCTGCACCAGAATATCCGGTGCGGAAGCGCCAGCGGTAACACCCACGCAGTTCACGTCTTTTACCCACGCTTCCTGAATATCGGTTGCATCGTCAATCAAAAACGCCGTTTTCCCCATACGCTGCGCCAGTTCGGCCAGACGGTTGGAGTTAGACGAGTTTTTGGAACCGACAACCAGCACCACATCAGCCTGTTCAGCCAGCGCACGTACCGCTTCCTGACGGTTGGTGGTGGCATAGCAAATATCATCTTTGCGCGGCCCGACGATTTTCGGGAAGCGCTTGCGCAGAGCGTCAATGACATCTGACGTGTCGTCGACAGAGAGCGTGGTCTGAGTCATAAACGACAGCTTAGCGTCGTTTTTCACGTTGAGCGTCAATACGTCTTCCGGCGACTCGACCAGATACATGCCCCCTTCCGGGTTGCTGTATTGGCCCATTGTGCCTTCGACTTCCGGATGCCCAGCATGACCAATCAGGATCGATTCTTCACCACGACGGCTGGCGCGAGCGACTTCCATATGGACTTTGGTCACCAGCGGACAGGTCGCGTCAAACACGGTCAGATCACGACTTTTCGCTTCGTTACGAACGGCCTGAGACACACCGTGCGCGGAGAAAATCAGGATTGTGCCGTCCGGCACTTCGCTGATCTGCTCGATAAAGATCGCGCCGCGCTCACGCAGGCTTTCAACCACGTAGCGGTTGTGCACCACTTCATGACGCACATAAATAGGCGCGCCGTAAATTTCCAGCGCGTTTTCAACAATGCTGATAGCGCGGTCAACGCCGGCGCAAAAACCGCGCGGGTTAGCCAACAGGATCTGCATTCGTTTCCTCCAGTACCGGATCGATCTCCAGCACTTCGACATCAAAATGGACGGTACGCCCGGCAAGCGGATGGTTAAAGTCAACGGTAATAGAATCGCCATTGATCTCGCGGATCACGCCAGGCATTTCGCTGCCATCCATAGCGGTAAAGAGCATAATTGCGCCGATTTCCGGCTCGCCCGCATCCATAAATTCACGACGCGAGAAATACTGGATCAGGTCTGGCGACGGTACACCAAACGCGGCATCCGGCTCGAGCGAAAACGCTTTTTTCTCGCCTTCTTTCAGGCCTAAAAGCTGTTGTTCAAGGCCTTCAGAAAGTGAGGTATCGCCGAGGCGAAACAGCGCAGGTTTGCCGTTGTTGCGGGTAGATTCAGCGGTGGAACCATCTTCCATCTTCAGCGTGAAGTGAACCAGGACCGCGCTATTGCTCTGTATGGATTTAGACATGCAAATCGTCCAGTTGTTTTAGCCCGGCGGCATAACGCTCACCGGGCAATAAAGATTACGCCTGTTTCTTCGCGGCAGCGTTTGGCAAAAAGCCTTCCAGCACAATCATCGCAGCACCGAAGCAAATGGCGCTATCGGCCAGGTTGAACGTCGCGAAGTGCCAGTTGCCGACGTAGAAGTCGATCATATCGACGACAAAGCCGTGCCACAGACGGTCGAACAGATTGCCCAGCGCGCCACCAATAATCAGTGCGTAAGCAATATTGTTCAGTTTCTGGCTAGCCTTCGCGCGATACATCATCACGGTCAGCACCAGGCAGATACCCAGCGCGATACCAGCAAAGAACCAACGCTGCCAGCCGCCGCTGTCGGCGAGGAAGCTAAATGCCGCGCCGTAGTTGCGCGCATAATGCAGATTCAGTGACGGGAACAGCGGCACCGTATCCCCCAGAGCAAAGTTCTGGAGGATCAGGAATTTGCTGCCCAAATCAATAATCAGCACGACAACCACCAGCCATAGCCAGCGAAGTCCTGTTGAACAAAACGATTTAGTCATCAGGCAAACTTACGTTTTTCGCCATCACCGGCGATGTTAGTAACACAGCGTCCACAGATTTCTGCGTGTTCCGCCACCTGGCCGACATCGGTGGTGTAATGCCAGCAACGCGGACATTTATCACCTTCGGCTTTTGCCAATGCCACTTTCAGCCCTTTGAGCAGTTCGCTCTGCTGAGCATCAGCGGTAGCTTGTGCATAATCGGCAACCTGTGCACCCGAGGTCAACAGGACAAATCGCAATTCATCACCCAGCGCCGTCAGCTTCGCAGCCAGTTCTGGTTCTGCATACAACGTCACTGCCGCTTCAAGAGAGCCACCGACTTTCTTGTCCGCACGCGCCTGTTCGATAACTTTGTTCACTTCTCCACGCACTTTCAGCAGCTCGTCCCAGAAGGTATCGTTCATCGCTTCGGTTTCAGCCAGACCAAACAGACCTTCGTACCATTCGCCGGTGAAAACGTATTTCTCGCGATCGCCTGGCAAGTAGGCCCAGATTTCATCTGCGGTGAAGGACATGATTGGCGCCATCCAACGAACCAGCGCTTCTGCGATGTGGAACAGCGCAGTCTGGCAGCTGCGACGCGCCACGCTGTCGGGTTTCGCGGTGTACTGACGGTCTTTGATGATGTCGAGGTAGAACGAGCCCATCTCGATGGAGCAGAAGCGCATCAGGCGCTGCACCACTTCGTGGAAGTCGTAAGACTCGTAGGCCTTCAGGATATCTTCCTGTGCCGCTTGCGCGCAGCCTACCGCCCAACGATCCAGAACGACCATCTCTTCCGGTTTCACCATGTCGGTAACTGGGTTGAATCCGTTCAGGTTGGCGAGCAGGAAGCGCGCGGTGTTACGGATACGACGATAGCTGTCAGCAGCACGTTTCAGGATCTCATCCGATACCGCCATTTCACCGGTGTAGTCCGTTGATGCCACCCACAGACGCAGAATATCTGCGCCGAGTTTGTTCATCACGTCCTGCGGAGAAACGGTGTTACCGATGGATTTGGACATCTTGCGTCCCTGACCATCCACGGTGAAACCGTGAGTCAGAACCTGACGGTAAGGCGCTTTGCCTTTCATCGCAGTAGAGATCATCAAAGATGACATGAACCAGCCGCGGTGTTGGTCAGACCCTTCCAGATACATATCGGCGGCGTGACCCGAGAACTCAGGGCGCACGTCAACCACGGAAGAGTGGGTTGAGCCAGAGTCGAACCACACGTCGAGGGTGTCAGGCACTTTCTCGTAGTTGTCGGCGTCAGCACCCAGGATCTCATTTGAATCCAGATCCCACCACGCCTGAATGCCGTCGGCTTCAACGCGTTTCGCCACTTCTTCCATCAGTTCCAGCGTATTCGGATGCAGCTCCTGCGTCTCTTTATGCACAAACAGAGACATTGGCACACCCCACGTACGCTGACGGGAGATACACCAGTCAGGACGGTTGGCGACCATGGATTCGATACGCGCCTGGCCCCAGTCCGGGATCCACTGCACGCCTTTGATCTCTTTCAGAGACTGCGCACGCAGGCCTTTCTGATCCATGCTGATGAACCACTGCGGGGTCGCACGGAAGATGATCGGCGACTTGTGACGCCAGCAGCATGGATAGCTGTGCTGCATCTTCTCAACGTGCAGCAGCGCACCGCTGGTACGCAGCATGTCGACGATGATGTCGTTAGCTTTGAAGACGTTGATACCGTCCAGCGCCGGGTAGGTGCCAGGCAGATAAGCGCCGTCCGGGCCAACCGGATTCGCGATTTCCAGACCGTATTTCAGGCTGATATTGTAATCGTCAGGGCCGTGACCACCGGCGGTGTGTACTGCACCGGTACCCGCTTCCAACGTAACGTGGTCGCCCAAAATGGCCGGCACGTCGAAATCGAGGAACGGATGTTTGAAGCGCAGCAGTTCCAGCTCAGCACCGTTCACGGTACCCAGCACGGTGTAATCCGTGATGTGCGTGCGTTTCAGAACGCTCTCAACCAAATCTTTCGCCAGGATCACCGCCTGCCCGTCAATCTGCACCAGCGCATAATCGAAATCAGCAGAGAGTGAAATGGCGCGGTTAGCAGGCAACGTCCACGGCGTGGTGGTCCAGATAACCAGCGAAATAGGGCCGTTGACGGAAGAGACACCGAATTTAGCTTTCACCGCATCCGGATCAACGGCGTGGAAAGCCACGTCGATAGAAGGAGAAGTTTTGTCGTAATACTCCACTTCCGCTTCTGCCAGTGCAGAACGGCAGTCAACACACCAGTGCACAGGCTTCGCGCCTTTATGCAGGTGGCCGTTACCGATGATTTTACCCAGCGCACGAATAATGTTGGCTTCAGTTTTGAAGTCCATGGTCAGGTATGGACGCGACCAGTCACCCAGCACACCCAGACGGATGAAGTCTTTACGCTGACCATCAACCTGCGCCGCCGCGTATTCACGGCATTTTGCGCGGAACTCCGCTGCGGTGAATTTCTCACCCGGTTTGCCGTATTCTTGCTCCACTTTCAGCTCGATCGGCAGACCGTGGCAGTCCCAACCCGGAACATAAGGCGAGTCAAAACCCGTGAGCCCTTTGGACTTCACGATAATGTCTTTCAGAATCTTGTTTACAGAGTGACCAATATGAATGCTGCCATTCGCATAAGGAGGGCCATCATGCAGAATGAAGGATTTTTTGCCTTTCTTAGCGGCACGAATGATGCCGTACAGGTCATCATCGGTCCAACGCGCCAGCATTCCCGGTTCACGCTTGGCGAGATCGCCGCGCATCGGGAACCCTGTTTCCGGCAAATTCAGGGTCGATTTATAGTCACTCATTAGATTCTCGGTTCCGTATTTAAAACTCATTCAGGCGTTAAGCCGGGTTCGATAGCCCAAAATATTCGCGGGCCGTTAACTCATCGCGCGCAATTTGTGCTTTCAGCTCATCAAGCGATGCAAATCGCTGCTCATTGCGTATTTTTTTACGCAGGATTACATCTATATGGCGACCATAGAGGTCCATTACAACGTCCAGCAGGTGCACTTCCAGCTGCTGACGCACACCGGCAACCGTTGGACGGGTACCAATGTTGGCAACACCGGGCAAAAGCGTATCGCAAAGCCCGCTCACTTCTACCGCATACACCCCTTTAACCGGGGATACCTGACGACGCAGCGGAACGTTCGCCGTCGGGAAACCTATTGTGCGCCCCAGCGCGTCGCCATGCACAACGCGACCGGAAATTGAGAACGGATGCCCTAACAGGGTCTCCGCCACATCCAGTTGATCGTCGGCCAGTGCCAGGCGAACCGCCGTACTGCTCACACGCACGCCGCCTTCACAGAAAGTCATGGTGCTGGTGACGTCAAAGCCGTACTCCAGGCCAGCCTTCTGTAATAACAAGAAATCACCCTGACGACCAGCGCCAAAGCGGAAATCATCACCTACGGCAAGAAACTGCACGCCCAGACGTTTGACCAGCAGATCGCCAACGAAAGCCTGCGCCGTGAGCGCGGCAAAACGTTGGTCAAAACGTACGCACAGTACGTAATCCACGCCACACTCTGCCAGATAGCGCAATTTGTCGCGCAGGCGTGTTAAGCGAGCGGGAGCTTTATCACCGGCAAACAGTTCCAGCGGTTGCGGCTCAAAAATCATCACCACAACGGGCAGTCCACGGGCCTGGCCCTCTTTACGCAATCCCTGCAACAGCGCCTGATGACCACGATGTACGCCGTCGAAATTACCAATTGTCAGCACGCACCCATGAGGGGCCTGGCTGAGATTATGTATGCCGCGTATCAGCTTCATGACAGGCTCAAGACAGTGAAAATCGCCAAAGTATACCTTGTACAGCGGTTAACGTTAACTGGCGATTGTTCCCTCACTTCAGAAAGCCGCCCTGATTTCATAGACCTTATCTTCAGGTGCAAAAAAATCTGCCCGCCAACTGCGTTTTTTGTGCCGAAAGACTGTATTCAGGAGAGACAAGCTGGTAGAATCCTGCGCCATCACTACGTAACGTAGCGTCGCCATATAAACGGCGCTTATTTGCACAAATCCATTGACAAAAGAAGGTATAGAGGGCATATTCCTCGGCCTTTGAATTGTCCACATAGATCATATTTGGGAGTTGGACTTGGCTAATATCAAATCAGCTAAGAAACGTGCCGTTCAGTCTGAAAAGGCTCGTAAGCACAACGCAAGCCGTCGTTCTATGATGCGTACTTTCATCAAGAAAGTATACGCAGCAATCGAAGCTGGCGACAAAGCTGCAGCGCAGAACGCATTTAACGAAATGCAACCAATCGTGGACCGTCAGGCTGCTAAAGGTCTGATCCACAAAAACAAAGCAGCGCGTCATAAAGCAAACTTGACCGCGCAGATCAGCAAACTGGCTTAATCGCCACTTGTTGTTGCTTGTTTAAAGAACCCGCTTAATGCGGGTTTTTTTATTGGCTTAACGTGACGCTGGCGGCGTAAACAACGCCGAGTAGTCGCGGTTACAGATGCGCTGCACCGCCGGGTGCTGAATCATTCGCTCAGCGAATATCGCATGGTACTCTTCCATCACGTTATCCACTCGTCCAATCTCCGTTACCTTCTCATCGATATAAAGATCGTGCGCGTACAGCGTCGGTGCCACAAAAATAGCGTTATGCGCTTCGCCAAAGGCTTTCATCAGCGCGGCATCATCAAACTCCCCAAGAATCTCCACTTTCAGTCCCTGTGAGTTAAACCAGTTGAGCAGCTTGCGGCCCAGCATCGATCGCCGTCCCGGCACTAACAGGCGTCGTTCCTCAAGACAGGCGGGAAACGGTTTTTCCGGCGGCGGGTTAATGCACCAGAAGCTCACCCCGCATTCACCTATCTTCACCGAGAAAAGCCCCTCCTGTTGCGTGGAATCAATCGGACAATCCGAAATGATGATATCCAGCTTATGCTGGCTCAACTGCTCCAGCAGCATCTCGTGTGTGGATTCAAAGCAGCGCAGATGGATCTGTTCATCTTCTACTACCGCCGCGTCCAGGACACCGCTTACCAGGCGTTTTGAGAGCGCATCCGCGACGCCGACATCAAAGAGCAAATTCGACTCTTTGCGGTAATTGACGATATCGAGCATTTCCTGGCTCAGCGTGAACATCTTATCGGCGTAGCGAAACACCAGCTCACCAAGTTCGGTCGGTTCAATTCCGCGCCCTTTACGCTTAAACAGTTTCCCTTGCAAGCGTTCTTCGAGTGCCTTTATCTGACCGGTAATGGTCTGCGGCGTCAGATACAACGCCTCAGCTGCCCCCACAACGGAACCCGCTTTGTAGACATTCCAGAAGTAGTAGAGATGGTTGTAATTGATATGAGACATCGTATCTTCGCTCCCTGATAGTGTCTTAGGGAGAGAGCCGCTGCCCTCCCCCTGCCTGTTATACCGGCTGGACTTGCCCCGACAATTTCACTTTCAATAACGAGTAGCCGACAAACGCCGCCAGCAACGATCCGGTCAGGATACCGAGCTTAGCCCAGACGATGAGCTGCGGGTCCATGGATGCAAACGCCAGCGTCGAGATGAAAATGGACATCGTAAAGCCAATTCCGCACAGCACGCCCACGGCCATGATCTGCCGGAAAGTTGTCCCCTGTGGCAATGACGCGAGTTTCAGCTTCAGTGCCAGCCAGCAGAACAGGCTGATGCCCAGCGGCTTACCAATAAACAGACCGGCAATAATGCCCATCGGCAGCATTGAGGTCAGCCCTGAAAGCGTCACGCCCTGTAATGACACGCCCGCATTGGCGAAAGCGAAAAGCGGCAGAATCATAAACGCGACCCATGGATGCAGGACATGCTCAAGCTGTTGGGCTGGCGAGTGACCGTCCTGCTCTTTAAGCGGTATAAAGAAGCCGATAATCACACCTGCCAGCGTGGCATGGACGCCCGATTTCAAGACCGCGGTCCACAGCACGACGCCAACCAAAATGTAGATCCCCGTTCTGCGTACGTTAAAAATGTTCAGCAGCGCCAGCGCAGCGATAGCCCCTGCGGCAACGCTCAGCGACAGAATCGACAGATCGCTGGTGTAGAACAACGCAATGATCACGATAGCGCCAAGGTCATCGATAATCGCCAGAGCCATCAGGAAAATCTTCAACGCCACCGGAACGCGGCTGCCTAATAACGCCAGTACGCCAAGCGCAAACGCAATATCCGTCGCTGCCGGGATAGCCCAGCCCTGACGCGCAATCGGATCCTGATAGTTAAATGCCAGATAGAGCAACGCTGGCACGACCATACCGCCAATCGCAGCGATGACAGGAAACGCCGCCCGTTGGCGGCTAGCGAGCGAGCCCTGAACCAGCTCGCGCTTCACTTCCAGGCCCACAAGCAGGAAAAAGACCGCCATCAAGGCATCGTTTATCCAGAGCAGCATGTTCTTGTTGATTTCCAGAACACCCACGCGGAGTTCAACGGGCGTTTCCAGAAACGCGTGATACAGACCCTGAGTCGCCCCAAGGTTGGCAAATACCATCGCGGCCGCAGCGGCGATAATCAAAATAATGCCGCCGGACGCTTCATTGCTGAAGAAACGGTGTAGTAATTTCACTTTGGTTCTCTCTTAAAGACGATGCTTCGTTAAAACCATCATACCAAGGCTAATAACTCGGGAAAAACAGATTAATATTGAGTATAAACTCAGTTTTACCGAGCTATATGCACAAAAACAAAAAGCCCGGAATCGCTTCCGGGCTTTGTGATGCACACCAGCTAACGGTTTAGCGGGTCAAATCATCGAAGAACTTTTTCACGCCGTCGAAGAAGCTTTTGGAACGCGGGCTGTTATTTTCACCCGTTGGGCCGCCGAAGCTTTCCTGCAACTCTTTTAACAGCTGTTTCTGTTTGTCGTTCAGACCGACTGGCGTTTCAACGACCACACGACACAGCAGGTCACCCTGCGCACCGCCACGTACCGATTTAACGCCTCTTCCACGCATGCGGAACAGCTTGCCGGTTTGTGTTTCACCAGGGACTTTCAGATTCACACGACCATCTAAAGTCGGGACTTCAATTTCGCCACCCAGTGCAGCCATCGCAAAGTTGATCGGCACTTCGCAGTACAGGTTATTCCCTTCACGCTCGAAAATGGCGTGCTGTTTTACCTGAACCTGAACGTACAGATCGCCTGCCTGCGCACCGTGTTCACCCGCTTCGCCTTCACCCGCCAGACGAATACGATCACCGGTATCAACGCCTGCCGGAATTTTCACGGACAGGGTTTTGGTTTTCTCGACGCGGCCATGACCGTGACATTTGTTGCACGGATCTTTGATAAGCGTACCGCGACCATGACAGTGTGGACACGCCTGCTGCACCGCGAAGAAGCCCTGACGAATCTGGACCTGGCCGGAACCATGACAGGTTGGACACGTCTGCGGTTTGGTGCCGACTTTCGCGCCGCTGCCATGGCAGATATCACACTCTTCCAGAGTAGGAATGCGGATCTCTTTGGTCACGCCACGTACCGCTTCTTCCAGCGTCAATTCCATGTTGTAGCGCAGATCTGCGCCACGGGATGCTCGCTGGCGTCCACGTCCACCGCCGAAGATATCGCCGAAAACGTCGCCAAAGATATCGCCAAAATCAGCACCACCGCCACCAAAGCCGCCGCCACCGTAACCACCACCACCCATACCGCCTTGTTCAAACGCGGCATGACCGTACTGATCGTATGCCGCACGCTTCTGCGCATCGGTCAGGATCTCGTAGGCTTCTTTGATCTCTTTAAATTTGGCTTCGGCCTCTTTGTCACCCTGATTACGATCCGGGTGAAACTTCATGGCCAGGCGCTTGTACGCCTTCTTGATTTCACGCTCTTCCGCGGTTTTCGGAACGCCTAAAATCTCGTAAAAATCTTGCTTTGCCATTGGTTTTTTCAGCCCCTTAACATGCGAGCACGGGCGGAGAGGAAACCTCTTCGCCCGTGCCGATTAATTACCCTGCATCAGGGCGATTACTTTTTGTCTTTAACTTCTTCGAACTCAGCGTCAACAACGTCGTCGTCTTTCGCATGGTTCTGAGAAGCGTCAGCGCCTGCTGCACCAGCCTGCTGCTGTGCGTGCTGTTGCTGAGCAATTTCCATCAGCTTCTGGGACGCTTGCGCCAGTTCCTGCATTTTCGCTTCGATATCCGCTTTGTCTTCGCCTTTCAGAGACGTTTCCAGCGCGCTCAATGCAGTCTCGATGGCGGTTTTATCATCAGCTGGCAATTGATCGCCTGCCTCTTCAACCTGCTTACGAGTGCTGTGCAGCAAATGGTCACCCTGGTTACGGGTCTGAACCAGTTCTTCGAACTTACGGTCAGACTCGGCGTTAGCTTCCGCTTCACGCACCATTTTCTGGATCTCTTCTTCGTTCAGACCAGAAGACGCCTTGATGGTGATCTTCTGCTCTTTACCGCTGTTTTTGTCTTTCGCGGAAACGTGCAGGATACCATCAGCATCGATGTCAAAAGTCACTTCGATCTGAGGCATACCGCGCGGTGCCGGGCTGATACCGTCGAGGTTAAACTGGCCCAGATCTTTGTTGTCCGCAGCACGTTTACGCTCACCCTGCAGCACATGGATGGTTACCGCAGACTGGTTGTCTTCAGCGGTAGAGAACACCTGGCTGTGCTTGGTCGGGATGGTGGTGTTTTTGCTGATCAGCGCCGTCATCACACCGCCCATGGTTTCGATACCCAGAGACAGCGGGGTAACGTCCAACAGCAGTACGTCTTTCACTTCACCGGTCAATACACCACCCTGAACAGCAGCACCGATTGCAACGGCTTCGTCCGGGTTAACGTCTTTACGCGGCTCTTTACCAAAGAATTCAGCAACTTTCTTCTGAACCATTGGCATACGCGTCTGACCACCGACCAGGATCACGTCCTGGATATCAGATACGGACAGACCCGCATCCTGCAGAGCAACTTTCAGTGGCTCGATAGAACGGTTCACCAGGTCTTCGACCAGGCTTTCCAGTTTCGCACGGGTCACTTTGATGTTCATGTGTTTAGGACCGCTCGCGTCTGCAGTGATGTACGGCAGGTTAACGTCGGTCTGTTGCGCAGAAGACAGCTCAATTTTCGCTTTTTCTGCGGCTTCTTTCAGGCGCTGCATGGCCAGCGGATCGTTACGCAGGTCAATGCCCTGATCTTTCTTAAATTCGTCAACGAGATAGTTGATCATACGGCTGTCGAAGTCTTCACCACCCAGGTGGGTATCACCGTTGGTTGCCAGAACTTCGAAGGTTTTTTCGCCGTCAACTTCGTCGATTTCGATAATAGAGATATCGAAAGTACCACCACCGAGGTCATAAACCGCGATAGTACGGTTGCCAACTTCTTTGTCCAGGCCGTAAGCCAGAGCAGCAGCAGTTGGTTCGTTGATAATACGTTTGACTTCCAGACCCGCGATACGACCGGCATCTTTCGTTGCCTGACGCTGTGCATCGTTGAAGTATGCAGGTACGGTGATAACCGCTTCAGTTACCGGTTCGCCCAGGTAATCTTCAGCCGTTTTCTTCATTTTCTTCAGCACTTCAGCAGAGATCTGCGGTGGTGCCATTTTCTGGCCCTTCACGTCGATCCATGCATCACCGTTGTCTGCACCGATGATTTTGTACGGCATGATGGCTTCATCACGCTGCACTTCTTCGTCCTGGAAGCGGCGACCAATCAGGCGTTTAATCGCAAAAAGCGTGTTTTGCGGGTTTGTCACGGCCTGACGTTTAGCCGGCTGGCCAACCAGAGTTTCACCGTCCTGGGTATACGCAATAATAGAAGGCGTGGTGCGATCGCCTTCGGCGTTCTCCAGCACACGAGCAGTAGTACCATCCATAATCGCTACACAAGAGTTGGTAGTACCCAAGTCGATACCAATAATTTTACCCATCTAAACGTCTCCACTAAAAATTTGTTCATCATGTGGTTGTGAATCTGTAATAAGGGCGAAACGTGCGGTTTCAACTGCCCAGATTTGATTTTTTTCAGCTTCACTCACTGCGGTTGACTACAAGATGGGGTCGTAACCGCATCCATCAAGGGGGAAGCATAAAAAATATTTTAAATTCCCCCTGTTCAGATCATAGACGCCGAGTGTTGTGCCCTTTATGATGCCGCGCCCCGCCAGGGAGAGTTGGCGGGGCTTAACCACTTCACCATTTAATGATGATTTATTTTGAGGACTTATGGGCAACACTAAGTTGGCTAATCCGGCTCCGCTGGGCCTGATGGGTTTTGGCATGACCACAATTCTGCTGAACCTGCATAACATCGGTTTCTTCCCGATGGATAGCATTATCCTGGCGATGGGCATTTTTTACGGCGGTATCGCGCAAATCTTCGCGGGCCTGCTGGAATATAAAAAAGGCAATACCTTCGGTTTAACGGCATTCACCTCTTACGGTTCATTCTGGCTGACTCTGGTCGCTATTCTGATTATGCCGAAAATGGGTCTGGCTGACGCGGCAAACGCGCACTTCCTGGGCGTTTACCTGGGTCTGTGGGGCGTCTTCACGCTGTTCATGTTCTTCGGCACTCTGGCGGGCAACCGCGCGCTGCAGTTCGTGTTCCTGAGCCTGACCGTTCTGTTCGCCCTGCTGGCGATTGGTCATCTGGCGGATAACGAAGGTATCGTTCACATTGCAGGCTGGATTGGTCTGGTGTGTGGCGCAAGCGCGATCTACCTGGCAATGGGTGAAGTGCTGAACGAACAGTTTGGCCGCACCGTTCTGCCGATTGGTGAAAAACACTGATCCCCCTTCGTGCCCGCCTCGCGGGCACGAAATCTCCCGCTTTATGCTTCTGATTGATATCCTGTTAATGCGCTTTGTGGAACACTGGTTCTCACTCTTTTCTTAAAGATGCTCATATGACGGCGAATATCCCCTCTCGTTCTTACTGGCTGCAACGCTGGACCGCATTATTGCTCACCGGAATTTTAGCCGGGCTGGGTGGTATGCTGCTCGCCCTGCTACTGCACGAAATCCAGCATCTCGTTTACGGCTATAGCCAGAAAGCGCTCATTAGCCCGCAATCGTTTTTAGAAGGTGTGACGGATGCCAGTGCGCAGCGGAGATTTCTCGCCCTGCTGGCTGCGGGACTCATTGCGGGCTGTGGCTGGTGGCTCCTTGCCCGCTACGGTAAAAAACGCGTCAGTATTAGCGCCGCCGTCAACCAGCCCGATAAACCGATGCCGGGCATCACCACGCTGATTCACTCCCTGCTGCAAATTATCACGGTTGCGATGGGCTCACCGCTGGGCCGCGAAGTCGCACCGCGTGAACTGGGTGCGTTATTTGCCGGAGGGGTTGCCCGGCGTTTGCACCTGACGACAGCAGATATCCAACTCATGATTGCCTGCGGCGCGGGCGCGGGACTGGCTGCGGTGTACAACGTTCCGCTGGCTGGCGCGATATTCACCCTCGAAGTGCTATTAATCAGCTTTAGCTGGGAAGCCGCCATTGCTGCTCTGGTCACATCAGCCCTTGCGGCGTGGATCGCCACGCTGGGACTGGGCGATGAGCATCAATATCGCTTTACGACCGAAATGGCCGCCACCTCGCTGGTATTCTGGGCGGCGCTTTCAGGCCCATTGTTTGGCATTGCTGCCTTCTGGTTTCGCCGCATCACCCAGCGCGCGCGCAGCAAAGTGCGCAGTAACTGGCAGATGCCGGTGTTCAGTCTGGTGGCATTTGCGGCGCTCGGCGCGTTATCAATGTGGTTTCCGCAGTTGACCGGCAACGGCAAAGGCCCGATTCAGCTCACGCTTGCAGGCGACGTCACGTTAAAACTGGCGGCCGCGATTCTGTGTCTCAAAATCTTCGTGATCTGGGCCGTTTTACGCGGCGGTGCAGAAGGGGGATTACTGACGCCTGGTCTGGCCGTTGGCGCACTGCTGGGTTCGCTGCTTTTTATGCTGCTTGGCCGCTTCTTTCCCGGGAGCGATATGGCCAGTTTTGCGCTCACGGGCGCGGCAGGTTTTTTATCGGCGTCGATGCAAATGCCCGTTACCGCTATCGCCCTCATGATGGAATTCACCCGCATGGACCATAGCTTCCTGGTCCCCTTGACCCTGAGTGCAGCCGGGGCGTACATGACGTTTCGAAAACTCGACGGTTAATTTTTGTGCGAAATTGCAACCGTAGCTAAACGACTTCTCTGATTCCTGTTTTTTCAATTGATAAGCATTATCACCCGGAATATTGTCACCGACAGCATCCCCCGGATATTGGATATCAGGCAGCCTTTGTACAGGAACGTTTAGGGATAAAATACGGTTCTGATGTGTTGCATAAGGTAAGCCAATGAGTTCCATTTTAGCCAGCCGGGATAATCCTGACGGGGCGGCTGTCGCGTCGCATTACAAAAAAATCATCTTGCGGCGCTTTATTGTCGCAGGTGTCCTCCTGCTGTTGATCCTGCTCTCGCTGCTGCTTGATTTTACCCTCGGCCCGTCCGGAATTTCCGTCGCCACACTTTGGCATACGCTGTTTGATGCCGCCTCCGCTGACGCAGGCACGCGCGTGATCGTCTGGGATTTACGGCTGCCTTTCGCGCTGATGGCGGTGGTCGTCGGCCTGGCGTTGGGTTTAGCCGGTGCCGAGATGCAAACCATCCTGAATAACCCCCTCGCCAGCCCGTTTACGCTGGGCGTGTCGTCTGCCGCCTCGTTTGGTGCCGCACTGGCGATCATCCTCGGCCTTGGAATTCCTGGCGTGCCCGACCAGTGGTTTATCTCGGTGAACGCTTTTGTTTTTGCACTGATGGCCTGCTTTATTCTCGACGGTATTAGCCGCTGGACGCGCGTCGCCACCTCCGGCGTCGTGCTGTTTGGCATTGCGCTGGTGTTCACGTTCAATGCGTTGATTTCGATTCTGCAGTTTGTCGCCAGCGAAGACACATTACAGGGTCTGGTGTTCTGGACGATGGGCAGCCTGGCCCGCGCGTCGTGGGACAAACTGGCGATTCTGGTCGTGGTGTTGCTGATCGTCGTCCCGCTCTCGCTGAAAAACGCGTGGAAGCTCACCGCCCTGCGCCTGGGTGAAGATCGCGCCGTCAGCTTTGGTATTAACGTGCGCAAGTTACGGCTCACCACCCTGCTGCGCATCAGCATCATTTCGGCGCTGACGGTGGCGTTTGTCGGCCCGATCGGCTTTATCGGTCTTGTCGCCCCGCATATTTCCCGCATGATGTTTGGCGAGGATCACCGCTTTTACCTGCCGGGCAGTATGCTGATCGGCGCGCTGGTGCTTTCCCTAGCCTCCGTCCTCTCAAAAAATATCGTGCCTGGCGTCATCATTCCCGTCGGGATTGTCACGTCACTGGTCGGCGTACCTTTCTTCCTGAGCATTATTATTCGCCACCGGGGAACGCTCTGATGGACGGTTTACTCGTTACCGATCTGCACACCGGTTATCGCAAAAAGAAAATCATCGACGGGCTTACCACCCCACTGCTGCCGCGTGGCAAAATCACCGCCCTGTTAGGACCCAACGGTTCGGGGAAATCAACCCTGCTGCGCGCGCTGGCAGATCTCAATCCGGCGCAAGGCAAAATCGCACTCAACGGCGAGGATCTGATGACCCTGCCGCCCGCGAAGCGTGCGCAAAAAGTGGTGTATTT